>NZ_AP022834.1:740902-1481805 GCF_013394385.1 Kocuria sp. TGY1127_2 | reverse complement strand
TTGAGAAGAACACGTTCTTCACACAACCCAGAGAATCAATTCCTGGCCCAGTACAACAGGCGGAGGGGCTACGGGGGGCCTCCGGGCAGAGAAAACCCCCGGCCCTCACAATCGAGGGCCGGGGGTTTCAGGTCAGTGACAGACCGGCTTAGTGGTCACCAGATTCCAACTCGTGGTGCTCATGCGCTGCCTCCAGCTCTGCCGGCGAGACCGGGGCAACCCGGTCCTCGAAGAATAGGCGGGAAATCCGGCCACGAATCTTCTCGCTTCCGGTAACCTTGCCCTTCTTATTCGGCTCAGCAGGCTGAACCTGGGGCGCGTTGAAGTTGACGAGGCGATACCGGTCGTATTCATTGAGGGGTTCGTGAACCTCAATGAATTCACCGTGAGGCAACTGGACAACACGTCCGGTCTCGATGCCGTGGAGTACGAGTTCCCGGTCCTTCCGTTGCAAGGCCAAGCAGATTCGTCGCGTTATCTCGAATGCGATGAACGGACCAAAGAAGAAGAAGAAACGGAGTACGTATGCCACGTCATTGAGAGCCACATGGAAGTGGGTCGCAATCAAGTCCGAGCTGGCGGCCATCATCATGATGGAATACCAAGTCACGCCTGCGGCCCCGGCGCCGGTACGGAACGGAGCGTTACGCGGGCGATCCAGAATGTGGTGTTCGCGATTGTCCTTGGTGACCCAGCGTTCAAGCCAGGGCCAGGTGAAGAACAATCCGAGCAAGATCGCAGCGGGGACCATGGGAAGGAGGACGGCCAGGACCCAAGTTCCACCGGCTTGCACCTGCCAATGCCAGGGCCATGCCCCAGGCATCAGGCGAAGCGCGCCATCGACCCAGCCGATGTACCAGTCAGGCTGGGTACCAGCCTGCACAGGGGAGGGATCATAGGGGCCGTAGTTCCAGATCGCGTTGATCGTGACCGTGCCGGCCATGATCGCAATGATGCCGAAGACGATGAAGAAGAAGCCGCCTGCTTTGGCAGCGTAGACCGGCCCCACGGGGAAACCGACAACGTTCTTCTCGGTGCGTCCCGGGCCGGGGTACTGCGTATGTTTGTGGACGACGACCATGAACAAGTGGATCGCAACCGTCAACAAGATCAATGCCGGGATGATCATGATGTGCAGGGTGTACAAGCGTCCAATGACAGCATGTCCCGGGAACTCTCCACCGAAGAAGAAGAGGGAGAGGTGCGTACCGACCAAGGGGATGGCTTTCATCACCCCGTCGATAATCCTCAGGCCGTTGCCCGAAAGAACGTCGTCGGGAAGCGAATAGCCGGTGAAGCCTGCCGCCATGGAGAGGACGAAGAGCATCCCACCGACGACCCAGTTGAGCTCACGCGGACGCCGGAACGCGCCGGTAAAGAACACACGCATCATGTGCACGGCGATTGCCACGACGAACATCAGCGCGGCCCAGTGATGGACCTGGCGCATAAATAGGCCACCGCGGATATCGAAAGAGATGTGCAGCGTGGATGCGTAGGCAGCCGACATCTCGACGCCCTTCATCGGCACATAGCTGCCGTCGTAGACCTTGGAGGTCATGGACGGGTCGAAGAAAAACGTCAGATACGTGCCGGAAAGGATAAGAATGACGAGGCTATAAAGAGCGACCTCGCCGAACATGAACGTCCAGTGGTCCGGGAAGATCTTCCGGCCGAATTCACGGACTATTCCGGAAAGACCGACGCGGGTGTCGACAAAATTAGCGATACGCCCCGGCGTTGTCGAGGCCTGGTATTCGTTTACAGCATTAGACATGTTTAGGCCTCACTCGCCATCTCTTGCTTCTGCTTGCCGCGTTCCCAGTAAGCCGGACCGACCGGCTCGTGGAAATCGCTGCGGGCCACGAGGTAGCCCTCTGAATCGACCGTAATCGGCAACTGGGGCAGCGCGTGTGCTGCGGGACCGAACACGACGGCGCATTCGTTGGCGGCATCAAACGTGGACTGGTGACAAGGGCACAGCAGGTGATGGGTGCGCTGCTCGTAGAGAGCAATGGGGCAACCAACGTGGGTGCAGACCTTGGAATAAGCAATGATGCCGTCGACGTTCCAGTCTTCGCGATCCTTTGAAACGTGCAGTTCTTCGGGATCCATACGCATCAACAGGACCACGGCCTTGGCCTTCTCCTCGAGGTACCCGTCCTCGTGAGAGATGTCCAAGATATTCTCCGGCAGAACGTGGTACGCAGAACCCATCGTGACGTCCGCTGCCTTGATAGGCGTCCCGGACGGGTCACGCACCAGACGAATACCTTTGTCCCAAAGCGTGTGCGAGAGAACCTTCGTATCGATCGGACCCAACTCGCGGAACAAGGTGATGAAGGTGAGCGGCGCAAGAATGATCGCCCCGATCATCGTGTTGCGAAGCAAGGGACGACGCTTGATCCCGGACTCGTCGATGATGGTCTCGACGATCTCTTGGGCCTCCGCCCGGGAATCCTCCGAGCTGATCTCGTGACGCATCTCGACCATCTCGTGGTCGGGCATCAGAGTTCTGGCCCACTGAACGATCCCGATACCGATGCCGAACATCGTGCAGGCAATACCCAATCCGAGCAACAGATTCTGCAGACGCAGATTGCTGGTCGGGTCCGGGTTATTGACGTTGTACATGTCGCCGCTGGCCTTGATCGCGAAAAATCCGATCCAGAACACGAACGCTCCGACGATGGAGAGAACGAAGAGCCAGGAAACCTGGTGCTCAGCACGCTTCGCGCGCTTGGGATCCAGGTCGGTCAGACGCGGTTCGTGATGCGGTAGACCCGGATCCGGGAACTGTTCCTGGTTCTGGTCTCCTGAGGTAGCAACGGCGCCGGAACGCTCCGGTGCTCCGTCACGATGGTTGCCCATGTGATCCTCTAACTTCCTTGGTACGAGCTGCTGGTAGGTGTGTGATGCTCGAGCGAGCTTACGCGGACCGCGAGGTCAGCCAAACGGTGAAACCGATGACAAGGCCCAAGCCGATGGTCCAGATGAACAACCCCTCTGAAACCGGTCCGAGGGAGCCAAGGGCCAACCCACCGGGGGAGCCGTTGGTGTCCTGCGCCTTCAGATAGGTGATGACATCTCGCTTTTCATCGGGGGTGATGTTGGCATCGTTGAAGACAGGCATGTTCTGCGGGCCGGTCTCCATGGCCTCATAAATGTGCTGCTCTGAAACACCCATGAGAGTCGGGGCGAATTTGCCCCGCGTCAACGCACCGCCCGAACCGGCTGCGTTGTGGCACATTGCACAGTTGGCGAGGAACACCTTGGCGCCATTCGCGGCATCACCCTTGCTGGTGTCCAGTGACTCCTCATCGGGGACACCGGGGCCAGCGCCGAGCGAGGCGACGTAGGAAGAAAGCTGCTTGGTCTGGTCTTCGTTGAACTGGCCGGGCTTGAGTTGAGCCTGAGTCCCCTGCATCTGCATGGGCATACGGCCGGTGCCGACCTGGAAGTCGACTGCGGCTGCGCCGACGCCGACCAACGAGGGTCCGTTCTCGGTTCCCTCGGCATTAGTTCCGTGACAGGTAGCGCAGTTCGACTGGAACAGCTTCTGTCCAGCGGCGATGTCATCGGCCGTATAGCTCTGATTGGAGTCGGCCTTGGCCTGATTGGTGGCGGAGGCAACTGCATAGAGGCCGCCAGTCAGGACGAGGGCGACAGCCAAAAGAATGATGGCCGCCAGCGGATGACGCCGCTTCTGGGAAAGTGCCTTCACGTCAAGAGTTCCTTTGTCTGTGTGTGATTGATGTGTGGGCCGGCGATCCTCGTGTCTACTTCACGAAGTAAACAACGATGAACAGCACAATCCAGACGACATCGACGAAGTGCCAGTAGTAAGACACCACGATTGCAGAAGTCGCCTCATAGTGGCCGAATCGTTTTGCGACGTACGCGCGTCCGATAATGAACAGGAATGCAATCAGGCCAGCGGTCACGTGCAGGGCGTGGAAGCCCGTCGTGATGTAGAACGCTGAACCGTAGGCACTCGCCGCGATGGACACGCCTTCTGAGACGAGGGTCGCGTACTCCATTGCCTGGACGCTGACGAAAACAGCGCCCATGACGAAGGTCAGCAGGAACCACTCGGTCATGCCCCATTTGCCGACCTGCCAGATGGAGCCGGTGCGGCGGGCCTTGAGCTGCTCGGCCTTGAATACGCCGAACTGGCAGGTCACTGAACTCAGGACGAGCACAATTGTGTTCGCCAGAGCCAATGGCACTTCGAGATGATGAGTGTTTTCCGCCCACACGTCAGGCGCTGTGGCGCGCAGGGTGAAGTACATGGCGAACAGTCCGGCAAAGAACATCAGCTCACTCGCCAACCAGACCACCGTGCCTACGGACACGATGTTGGGACGATTGAGCGTCGGTTGTGCCGACTTACTGGGAGTATGGGTTGCAGTTGTCACATAGACATTATGTCTGTAAAACTCTCGCCGAACCAACAGCAACGCCCTCTGAGGCTCCCGGCGTGTCACGAGACGATCCACAAAACCCCGCTCATCCGCGGTTTTCCAGGGCAGATAGGACTTCTTGGCTTTTAAAGTCACGTAATGGTGGGACGATCACCACAATTATCCCCCCAGGCTATTCACAGCTTGTAGTCAGGTTCCGGGTCTAGGGGTCACAGGGGGGAGGGTTTTATCGCTTAGGGTTGCCCTATGAGCAACACCCAAGACCCCACGAATCAGCCCACCTGGAAGAGCCTCATCAACGCGATCGAGCGTCACGAAGACCTGAATTACGATGAGGCCGCATGGGCCATGCGGGAGATGATGAGCGGGGCCGCAGATCCGGTTCACGTTGCTGCGTTCCTGGTGGGTCTTCACACCAAGGGGGAGACAGCCGAGGAGCTGCACGGGCTCTCGGAGCAGATGCTCGACATGGCAGAGCCATACAGCGGCCCTCGCGAAGCGGTGGACATCGTCGGCACCGGAGGGGATCAGCACAACACGGTGAACATCTCCACGATGGCTTCGTTGGTCATGGCGGGGGCCGGGGTCAAGGTGGTCAAACACGGAAACCGGGCTTCGTCCTCCTCGACAGGGTCTGCTGACGCCCTCGAGCGACTAGGCCTGCCTCTTGACGCACCAGCCGACCGGGTTGAGGCCTCAGTGGGCGAAGTGGGCATTTCATTCCTCTTCGCCAACACGTACCACCCAGCCATGCGATACATAGGTCCGATTCGCCGGACTCTAGGAGTCCCTACCGTCTTCAACTATCTGGGCCCCCTCGCCAACCCTGCACGCGTGGTTTCCTCGGTGATCGGCGTATCAAGTGCCCGCATAGCGCCTCTCATGGCGGACGTCTTCGCACGTCGCGGAAATCACGCCCTCGTTTTCACCGGCCCGTTGAATTTGGATGAGCTCAGTCTGATCGGACCCACTCAGATGTGGGAGGCCCATGACGGAACACTGGAAGAGAGTGTCATCGAAGTCGCAGATATCAACCTGCCTTCCAACACCCTCGCGGACATCACTGGCAAGGATCCGGAATTCAATGCAGACGTCATTCGCCGCCTTGTAGCAGGGGAGGGCGGCCCAATTCGCGACACCGTTGTTCTGAACGCCGCAGCCGGACTGGTGGCCGCCTCCGACGACACTTCTTCACCGCTGATCGAGCGAATTAATCACGCAATAGGTCGTGCGCAGGAATCGATCGACTCGGGGGGTGCCCAGAAGGTATTGACCAAATGGATTGAATTCCTCATGGGTTAACCCTAAAGTAAAGGTTAAAGTTACGTGAGTTTTTTTTGGGGGAGTTCTCTTATTCTTGGACTCCTAGTGGCGAGTTGCCGCCCTTCTGGTCAAAAGCTTCACCAGCAACCTGTAGCCGATGAGAAATACAGCGTTGACAATGGTTGCAACGAGGATAAAGGACCAATGCGTTCCTTCGCCGACTATGGCCCTCAGGACCATTCCCACAATGACCGTGGCCAGCCACACCGTAATACCAGTCGGGAAAACCGCCTGAGGGGCTCGCCAAGCGCGGACGATCAGCCAGCCAATGACTGCACCCGCGAGAAACGGCCAGGCTGTGGAGAACGTGCCTGAGAGGTTCTCACCGTGAGAGCTTCTGCCAATGGCCGCAAAGACAACGACGAGGACGATATCGGCCACGAGGAACAGCCACACCGGGGCCTTGTGCATGCGAGGGTGGCTTGAGGCATTATTGCGATTGACGCTGGCATTCTGAGTCATGCTTCGAATCTAGTCGAGGAGCGGCCATGCAATCCACGACGGGGCAGCGGCCAAGTCGTTTACTTTACATAATGTAGATTATCGGCGTTATATGTATGTTCAGCCGACCGTGGATTCCTTGGCCCTATAGAACTTTGCGGGCACCATGGTGAATACAACCTATGGAAGGAATCTCACTCGTGCTGACCTGGATCGCAGAAAATCCATTTGCGGTGTGGCTGATTGCCGTCATCGTGCTCGCAGTGATCGAAATGCTGTCTCTCGATTTCTTTTGCCTCATGCTTTCGGGCGGCAGTCTCGCCGCAACGATCACGGCTTTGATAACACACAGCTGGACGATTCAAGTCGTCGTATTCGCTGTGGCATCTGTTCTGCTGATCTTCGTCGTGAGGCCCATTATCGTGCGACGTTTGGGTCGCAACGCGCCTCAGAGCTCGAGCAATGTGGATCGGCTCCTGGGCCAGCGGGTTGAGGTTCTCGAGACGATCTCCAATACCTCGGGGCTGATTCGACTCGAAGGTGACCATTGGACAGCACGTATGGTTAACCACGAGGGTTCTATTCCCGCGGGCTCGTTTGCCGTTGTACGCAGTATTGCTGGCGCCACGGCCATGGTCGAGGCAGCGGACTCTCCCGGTATCGACCGAGAATCCTAGAAAGCCCATCCGACCCAAGAACCACCAAGGAAGGTGCAGAAAATGACAGCACTTATTGTTGTGCTGGTACTCCTGATCCTGTTCGTGGTGATCGCGCTATTCAAGGCTGTGCGCATCATCCCTCAGGCTAAGGCAGGTATCGTCGAAAGACTCGGAAAGTACCAGACCACCCTGAACCCCGGGCTGCATTTCGTGGTCCCCTTCATTGACCGCGTCCTTCCGCTCATTGACTTGCGCGAACAAGTCGTCTCGTTCCCCTCGCAGTCCGTCATCACTGAGGACAACCTCGTCGTAGGTATCGATACCGTCGTGTACTTCCAGGTCACGGATCCTCGGGCAGCGACCTACGAGATCACCAACTACATTCACGCCGTCGATGAGCTGACGAGCGCAACGTTGCGCAATGTCGTCGGCGGGCTGAATCTCGAGGAAGCTCTGACCTCGCGAGACCAGATCAACGCCGAACTCAGGGGTGTTCTGGACAGCACGACCGGCCGCTGGGGTCTGCGGGTATCACGCGTGGACATCAAGGAGATCCAGCCGCCCCTGTCGATCCAGGACTCGATGGAAAAGCAGATGCGCGCCGAACGTGATCGCCGTGCGGCGATTCTTACGGCGGAAGGCGCCAAGCAGTCGTCAATCCTCACGGCCGAGGGCGAGCGTCAGGCATCCATTCTTTCCGCCGAAGGCGACGCGAAAGCGGCAATCTTGCGTGCCGATGGCGAGGCTCAGGCCATCCACAAGGTCTTTTCCGCCATTCACAAGGCAAATCCGACGCAGAAGCTGTTGAGCTATCAGTATCTGCAAACCCTGCCGAAACTGGCCGAGGGCGATTCCAACAAACTGTGGTTCGTGCCGACCGAGCTCGGTGACGCATTGCGCGGAATCGGAAAGGCTTTTGGAGACGGCCAAGGTGTCGACCCCATGAACCCATTCACGCCGAATTCCGCGGACGAAGAGCCCGCCCCGGATGTTCCTGACGATGACGGCCCGATCGTCGATACGCCGGATCTGAAGGTTACTGAAGAGGACCTCAAACCCAATATCAATCAGACCAGCGTGGATCCCGACGAATTCGAGATGCCTCCGTCGAGCATCGATCCCGATGAACCGCTTCAACCTGACTCGGATTTGTCCGAGCAGGCAGATGAGCCATCACCCGAGCGTGAGAATAACGACAACGGACGCACCTACGGGATTCCCGGTCAGAAGTAGCAGGAACCAAGCCCCTAGCGGCTCTTCCCTGACTCTTGCGGCGCCGCACGCACACCGTAACCGGGTGGGTGCGGCGCCGTGGGCTTCAGGCTTCGACGAGTCTCGCCAACGGCGGTGACGGATTTCGAGTCCGGCTACTGAGGATGAGAACATAGGTGGGAATAATTGTGAGTGCGTTGGCGCTGAATCATGTGTCGTGACCGCGCTTTCACCTGGGAAGGAATAAATCAATGAGTGACCGTAGCCTTCGAGGCATGCGCCTCGGCTCGCAGTCCATGGAATCCGAGCAGGGTGTCCAGCCCGCCCCGCGTCAGCGCGTCGAATACCGTACCGAGGACGGCGAACAGGTTTTCGTGACCTTCGCCGCCGAGGCCGAGATTCCGTCCACCTGGACCGCCAAATCGGGCAAGGAAGCCGTTCTCATGGACGGATCCAAGCCTGAGGTCGGCAACGAAAAGCCTGTTCGCACGCACTGGGACATGCTCCTCGAACGCCGCTCGATGGAAGAGCTGGAAGAAACGCTCCAGAAGCGCATCGAGTACTACCGGGAACGCCACGAGCTTCCGGCGGAGCAGGAAAGCTAGTCGATAGCGCGCCTATCGGAGTCGGGAAATGATGACCCGAGGCAAAAGGACCGGGGCAACACCTTGTGAGGTGTTGCCCCGGTCCTTTTTGGCCTCTTCCCTAGGTCTAGAGGTTTGAGCCTAAAGCCCGTGCCTTATTGCTCAGGGTCTTGGCGCGAGCCCCGAGACCCCAGCGGGCAACCTTGAACATGGACTCGAGGATGACGCCCGAGTCCATCTTGGAATCCCCCAGCTCACGCTCGACAAACGTGATTGGCACTTCCGTTATGGTCAGTCCGGCCAGCTCGGTTCGCCAGCCCAAATCGATCTGGAAACAGTATCCGACGGACTCGATGGTATCGAGATCAATGCGCTCAAGGGTCCCCCGACGAAACGCTCTGTATCCGGCCGTGATGTCCTTGACACTGGTTCCGAGGATCGTCTGCGCGTAGAAATTTGCACCCCGGGACAGGAACTGGCGATGCCACGGCCAATTGATGGTCTGGCCGCCGGGTACATAACGGGATCCAATGGCCAGATCGGCGCCGTTATCCACCGCTTCGAGAAGCCGGCCCAATTGCTCCGGCTGGTGCGAAGAATCCGCGTCCATCTCGACGAGGACTTCGTAATCGCGGTCCAGGCCCCATTTGAATCCCGCAATATACGCTGCTCCGAGTCCGCCCTTGCCCTTGCGGTGAAGCACATGGATCTTGCTGTCCTGCGCTGCCAGCCCGTCGGCCAAATCTCCGGTGCCGTCCGGGCTGTTGTCGTCCACGATGAGGACGTGTACCTCCGGTTGCGCGGCTCGCAGTCGCTTGATCACCACGGGAAGAGCCTCGAGCTCGTTGTACGTGGGTATCACTGTCAGGGTCTTTAGTTCCACTGTGAATGCTCCTGCGGAGATCTTGAAGTCACTCAGGTTGTCCTCATGACGCTTATCGGTTTAATAGTACCGGCGCTACCCTATCCCAACTCTTTCGGGATTTCTCGAGCGCGGCAGTGACTTGGCGGACGCCCCTACAACCCGTATTCCAGGGTGCCAATCCTTGCGATTTCGGCCTGGGGGTACTTCTCCCCTGCGAGCTCTGGAAGCAACGGAGTACGAGCACGAGGATCGGTGCTCCACGCTGCTATTCGCGAATCCGCGGTTTGAACCATGAGAGCTTCTGCACGCCACCCCACGAAGTCGGCATTGGCATCCGGAACGATCTGCCCGCCCAAGGGCCCGCCGACGCGGAAAAGCCTCCTGAGACCTCTCGTCTGAGCTGTGAAAGTCGCCCGAGTCGGCAGGCCTGTCTCATCCGAGAGCAACCGGAGCCCCTGGGTAGCCCATGCCCACGGGTTGATAATCGGGTCCTCTTGCGTGGATTTTTCAGCAGGGACGAGGCCGACCGCTGTGCCTGCGCGCAATTCTTCGCGTATCACGTCGATCCAACCTTGATCCTCGAGACTCGCCTCGACCAATAGACCAGCCTCGGAATGTGAAAATTTTGTGTCCGAGGCACGGCGGACTTCGACCCCCGCCGGCAAGTCATGGCCGAAGTCTTCCGCAAATGAATGAAAAGCCGGCTTCTCGTCTCCTTCGCCCACAATACAGGCGGTGTAGCCGGCAGAAACCAAGGCCCTGGTCTCGTCCTCGGCGGGGGCATCTCCCCCACCGCGAGCAACAAAACCGGGTACGAGGACGAGCCCGTCCAAATCCACCGTTGTGACCTTGTTATCAGTCAGGGAATCGGCACCGGCCTCTTCACCGACCCAAACCACGCGGTCGCCTTGGACAAGCACGGCCGTCGCAAACGGGTCCGCAGGACTGTACACGGATCCGTTCCGGTACATGACGGTCTCCTGACCGCGATTCTGAGTTGAGATTCTCATACCTCTTCCGATTCTTCGTAGTCGATGCCCGAGGAGTCGTTCTCGGTACCCACGGGCGTGTCCAATTCGTGAATGATGACCCCGCGTTTGATCAAGTTGATCGCTGCTTCGCATCCGGTACGCCACATGGGATCGTCAACCGCGTGTCCCAGCTGGTCCAAGGCGTCGATCACCTGCTTCGTGGCTCGCACGAAGTCTCCCGCAACAAGGCCCGAACCCTCCAGGCTCTTCGAGAGAGACTCGCCCCTCGCCCACCGATAAATGGACCACATGAGGCCGACATCGGGAACAGGGGTCTCCGGCAGACGATGATGTCGCTCACGTCCGGTCAACTCCGTCCACACACCGTGCAGCCTTGTCACCTTGTCTTCCAAACCAGCCGGGTAAGTCCTTAGGAATACGGTTTCATCGCGCTTACCAGAGAACACCAGAGGAGAGACAGCCGCACACATCGCCGCCGGATCCAGCCCCTCGAAGTAGCCGTCTCTCAACGCGAGGGACACCAGTAAGTCGCGCTCACCATATATTTTTCGCAGCGACTCGCCACGGGGAAGGAGCCGAGGTTCGCCTCCGGCGTCGGGGGCCACATAGTCGTAATCGGCCAAGAGCTCGAGGATATTGGCAAACCTCTTTGCAATCGTATTGGTCCGCGAGTCGATCTGCTGCCGCAGCGAATCGGTCTCCTTCTTCAACTTCACCCAACGATTGAACCAGCGAGCGTGGTCTTCCCTTTCCGAGCAACCATGACAGGCATGAGATTCAACAGCACGTCGCAGATCGCCGATTTCCTGCTTTTCTCGGTTCGGGGCTTCGAAATCGGGTGTTCGCGGAGGCTTGACGGTTCGCGGAGGCTTTCCCTCGTCCAGGGCAGATTGAATCCGAGCAGACATATCACGGCGGTCCTGCGGAGTCCGGCCCGTGAAGTGCTTAGGGACCTTGACCTTCGAAACAGGTTGAATGGGCCCATCAAAGTCGGACGGGCCGATCACACGCAAATGCGCGGAAGTCGTCACAACCCCGATTCGTGTCTCGAAGCCGCCTTGGGGCTTTCCCACCACCACGGCCGGTCCCGAGTTTCGCCCACGAGGTATATCGACAACGTCCCCCGGGACCAAGAGCTGCATCGTGGATTCGACTGCGGAGCGGCTGACCCGTTTGCGATCCCGAGAGTACCGCTTTTCGGTTTGATTCAACTTGTACTTCAAGTTGGCGTATTCGACGTAGTCCCCGAGGTGGCATGTCATGGACTCTTCGTAACCGGCGAGGGCCTTCTCTTGCTTGCGCACTTTCGACGCGAGGCTCACGACCGACTTGTCCGCTTGGAACTGGGCAAACGATGATTCCAGAATGCTCATGGCCCGATCGGCGCCGAACTGGTCCAGAAGGTTGACCGACATGTTGTACGTCGGCTTGAAGCTCGAGTAGAGAGGATATGTTCGTCGAGAAGCCAGGCCGGCGATGGCCTTCGCGTCCATTCCGTCGTTCCACAGGACAACGGCATGTCCTTCGACGTCGATCCCCCGCCGCCCGGCCCGGCCGGTCAACTGGGTGTATTCACCGGGGGTGATGTCCACGTGTTGTTCGCCGTTGAACTTGGAGAGCTTTTCTATTACGACGCTTCGTGCAGGCATATTGATGCCCAGCGCAAGCGTCTCGGTCGCGAACACGACTTTGACGAGTCCCTGCGTGAACAAATGCTCCACGATTTCCTTGAAGAGCGGAAGCATACCCGCATGGTGCGAAGCGACGCCCCTCGAAAGGCCTTCGCGCCAGTCGTCAAACCCTAGGACCCTCAGGTCCTTGAGATCGACTTTTGCCGTCGCTTCAGCGATATAGGCTCGGATCAGCTGCGCCTGCCGCTGATCGGTCAGCCGGATATCCGCGTCGATACACTGCAGAACGGCGTCGTCGCAGGCGGCCCTGGAAAAGATGAAGTAAATCGCTGGCAGGAGCCCGTCTTCGTCGAGCGAATGCAAGACGACGGGACGAGGGGCGCGACGCATGGCCGGCGAGCCGGAGCGCCCTTTTCCTTGCCCTTTTCCCGGCCGTCGGCCGCGACGAGGCGGAGCGCCACGGCGAGAAGTGGCCTTGAGGAGCTCTGAATTGACCTTGATCTTCTCGGTGCCGCTTCGGCGCACTATGTCCGCGGCCTTGGAGATCGTCGTGTTGTCCGCAAAGAGATCGTAAAGTCTGTGCCCGGCCATAACATGCTGCCACAGGGGTACGGGCCGATGTTCCGAAACCACCACTTCGGTAGACCCGCGGACGGTGTCCAGCCACTGACCGAATTCTTCGGCATTGGAGATGGTCGCCGACAAGGACACAACGGCGACCGACTCGGGGAGGTGAATCATGACCTCTTCCCATACAGCGCCGCGGAATCGATCGGCGAGGTAGTGCACCTCATCCATGACGACGAAGCCGAGCTTGTCCAGCGTCGAGGATTGCGCATACAACATGTTGCGCAAGACCTCGGTCGTCATGACCATGATCGGTGCCTCGGAATTGACGGAAATGTCCCCCGTCAACAGACCGACGTTCTCCGAACCGTAGATGCGCCCCAAGTCGTGGAATTTCTGGTTAGACAGGGCTTTAATCGGCGTGGTGTAGAACGCTTTCTTGCCTTGGCGCTGGGCCAAGAACACCGCGAATTCGCCGACAACGGTTTTGCCTGCGCCCGTCGGAGCGGCCACCAGAACGCCGTCCCCTTCCTGAAGGACTTCGCAGGCTTCCCGTTGGAATTCGTCGAGAGGGAAATCCAACGTGCTCTCGAAGAGCCCTAAAGGACTCTTGAGATACTGATTGCGGGCCTTAGCCGCTTGATACTTATCGGCGTAACTGGGCATGACACCAGCCTAGCCGCCGCGGCTGAGCATAGACTGTCGATTCAGCTCTGCGCCGCACCGGACCATTACGAGGCCACGAGCCCCTACGTTTTATCGGCCCAAGCCTTCCAATTGGTCGCTCCGAGTGGCTTCGTCGGCTTCGGTGCTGTATGTTTCCGCCAATTTCGCGCGCTTCTTGTCCCGCCGCTTGTCGTTGTACATGCAGATGGCAATGGCCAGGAAGAAGAGAACGAGGAGGGGCGCCATGAGGTAGAACATCGTCATGACATCCGTGCCGGGGGCGGTCATTGCGGCCAGCAATGCAACGATCACCACGACCCAGCGCCAAGACTTCAAGATGGTACGGCCACGAATCAGCCCCATCATGTTGACGCCGACCAGAGCGACCGGGATGACGAATGAAATACCGAAGGAAAGGATCAGCTTCACCACGAAGGAAATGTACGTTTTCGCCTCGATGAAGTTGGATTCCCCCTCGGGGGTGAATGCCGTCAGGGTCTTGACGGCAGCCGGCATGCACAGCCAAGCGATCCAGATGCCCAAGAGGAAAAGCGGCACGGATACGCACAAGAAACTCGCGGCGTAGAGTTTTTCCTTCTTGTGCAGGGCCGGCATGATGTAGGCCCACAACTGGTAGAGCCATACCGGTGATGCCAGGACCAAACCGATGGCGAGCGAGACCTGGACCATGATGTCGAAGGCTGACGCGACACCATTGAAATTGATGGTCGCATTCCGCCCGTGATCACGCGCAATATCGGCTATGGGGCTGGTGATGGCGCCCATGACCGGGTAATAGAAAAAGAATCCGGCAACAGCACCGATCACGGTTGCTATGGCGGCCTTGATGAGCCGATTGCGGAACTCTCTCAAGTGCTCCCGCAACGCCATCTGCGCCTGTGGGTTGCCTTTCCGGCTGTACTTAGTTGCCATGCTTCGGTCCGTGTCCTCGAGTCAGCAAGAAATTCCGGCCGCCCAAGGCAGCCCTGCGAGTCATCACAGGCAGGCCCTGGCGGCCGAAGAAACAGCGGCTAATTCTTTGTCTTGCCCTGATCGCGGACATCTGAATCCCCAGCCGCACCATCGGCACTGTGCGAGCCGCTGCTGTTGCCGTTGTCAACGACCTCACCATTGACAACATGTTTCTTGTTGGACGCCTCGTCCTTGTCGTCCTTCATTTCCTTGACCTCGGACTTGAAGATCCTCATCGACTGGCCGAGGCTGCGGGCCATGCCCGGAAGCTTCGGAGCACCGAAGAGCAACAGAATGATCACCAGCAGGATCAAGAGATAAATAGGATGGTCAAAGAGCCTACCGAACATGAGTTCTTCCTTTCTTGTCGCCTCGTATCAGATCCCTGATGTTCTGGGGCTGACCGAGGCGGTCACGCCGCGCGATGCGCTGGGCGACTTTGCGTTGTTGTCGCGTCGAGCGTTCGCGAAGATAATCCTCGCGAGCTTGGTGGATGGGGATGAGAATTCCCGGCACCGGCGCCTTTCGGATGCCTGTGGCCACGGAACTCGATGATTTATCCCACCGATTGGTCATATCTTCCCCGAGTGTGCCGACCTCGTTGAGAGCGCCGAAAAACCGTCGAACGGTTCGCCAGGCCAACCAAGCCAGAATCGCCGCAGATACCAAGACGAGCACCGTCCACAAAAGTATCCAAAACCACCAAGGCATAATCTCATTATAAGCATCGATAACGATTCCCTGACCTCGAATTCCGGTCGATCTCGTCACCTGGAGTCTCCGATGTCGATCCCACGGCGTCGTGCGGTGTCTGCCCAGTCGGTCTGCCACGATGCCGACTGCCACAAGGCCATCGATCCGGCGTGATGGAGCATGAGTCGGTATAAGCCGAACCAATCGATCACCGAGACTTCGAGCAGTTGCCCCGATACCTGTTGGCCTTCGCACTCTGCGTGACGCGGCACATCCACGTGCCCGACGACCTCTCCGCCCAGCGCCGCCGCCAGCGCCCTCGCGCGGTCGGCAACCCACACGGTCGTCCGTGACGGCTCTGAATGCTCATTGATTTCGGCGCCCATGGAGAGCTGTGCTGCCGGGGCGTGCAACGGACGGACGTCGCGGATTGCTTCCATCCGGTAGGTCCGCACCTGACGGTGCTCCAGGCTCTCCGCCCCGAGGTACCAGGTATTACCGCTCGAGTACACGTCCAGCGGTAAAACTTTCCGTTCGGTTGCGGACGCCTGCCCCCGAGACCTGTAAGTCATCGAGACCGCTTGCCGTTCGCTTGCGGCTTGCCTGAGCTTGTCAACGATTTCAGCAAGGTGCGGTTCCAGGCGAATCGAGAACTGATCCACCGATACCCCGGCACCGTTGGCCATCCGAACCAGTTTGCGGGAGATATCGGAGGCGGTTTGGGCATGCTGATGAGATATCTGCTCGAGCATCTGAACGGCCAGGAGCAGACGAATGATTTGATCCGGAGCGAGGTTGAGTGGTTGCTCCAGTTCTTCTGGCAATTGCACAAAGACTTCGTCCTCGTAAGCGTCGATCCGCAAATATGCGCTGCCGAGAAGCTCCTCGCCAGCGTTGGCAATCGCTTCGAGGTCCTGGCGAACCTGACCTGCCGACACTCCGAGATGACGAGCGATTTCACGGGTTCCGCAGCCTGGATGACTGCCCAGAAAGGAGGCGAGGTCCACGAGGCGCACGAAGCGGCGATCATTGGACTCCCGGTTTCTGGCGCGTTTGGGTTCGACGATGCGCGCCGTGTCGCTGGCAACCAAAGCCGAGACGTCGTCCTGAAGGCTCATTGCTGTCGCGACCGCTCGGTCGACTGCCTGCTGGATACCCTCGGCGTCCAGGCCCTGCGCCCGGGGAATACCGAGAGCGACGCCAGACCCCAGCTCGGCGAGGCACCGGACCAGTTCATGCACGTCCGGAACCGTTGCCTCGGCGCTCATCAGCGTCGAACCGTTTCCGGCGGGGAAGGCTTCGGAGTGGATACGTACTCCTGTCCCCGCTTCGGACCAATCCAGAACCACGGGCAAAGCTCCGGAAGGGAACTCCAGTTGTACCGACGGCGCCGGAGCCTCGGAGACACTCTCGAGCGCCTTGCTCATCGAAAACTCACGGGGTGCTCTCGGTAGATCGCTGTCCTTGGTGGAGATACCTGTCATACGGGACAGTCGAAAATTCCTGAAGGCCTTTCGGTCGGCGTCCCACCCGCTGACGTACCAATGGCCGAACCGTTGTCCGACGCCCCACGGCCGGAGGCGCCTTGGTACCGAAACTAGTGACGTCGACGCCCGGTAGTCGAACGTCATCTCGGCGCCCTGGGCCAAGGCACCAAGAATGGTTTCCAACTGCTCTCCCCCGGAGCTGAGCCGCGGCGTCAGGTGTTCGAGTCCTCCGGAGCCAACGACGTCGCTTTCGCCGTAGCCCAGACGCCGGACCGCTCGCTCGACGTCGCGCGCGTAACTAGGATCCGACCAGAGCCGTGCGGCGATACCCAGGGTCAGGCGCTCGGCCGGGGTGAACTCGTCATTCGTGAGCCACAGGTTCTCGCGCTCAATCTGATAGACGGTCTCGCCGAAGTCTTGGGTTGTCGCCAGGCGCATGCCGAGGCTGCGCAAAGCCGCCTTGTCTCGCTCGAAGGTGCGCTCGAATGCTGCATCCGACCCGGCACGCCGATACGCTTCTATGCCCTCACGGATCCGGTCCTTGGTAACCGGTCGTTCACGCGAGAGCAAAAAGCTGTAGAGAGCGAATAGACGTTCAGGGACCGTAGCTGGCATTCGAGCTACCTGGGATCGAGAGGTTCAGTCACCGTGCGCGTCCTTCAGCGTGCGTCAACGAGATCCACGACGAAGACCAGCGCCTGATCCGGGCCGATAACGCTGCCGGCACCCCTTTTCCCGTAGGCCAGCTCGGACGGGATTTCGAGCCGACGACGGCCACCGACCTTCATGCCGATTAAACCTTCATCCCATCCCTGAATCACTTGGCCGACGCCGGCTTGGAATGCCAATGGCTCTCCGCGATTCCACGAGGCGTCGAATTCCTCGCCGTCTTCAAAGGTCACGCCGACGTAATGGCACTGCACTTGGTCGCCGCGTTCAACCGCGCGCCCGGACCCTTGGATGATGTCGGTGATGCGCAGTTCTTCCGGAACCGGCCCTTCGGGGAAGTCGACTTCAGGCTTTGTACGATCAAGGTTTCGCTGTCCAAATGACATGGTTTTCCTCTCGGAAGTTCAAGCTGGTGTTGGAATTGCGTGACCAGGCTTCTGGGCACCGCGTGGGTAGTTCCTATTGTTGGGGGTTGCCTTGCTGGGCCCCGGTCCCGCCTTGCGAACTCTGTGGCGGGTCGGCCTTGGATGTGCCCAGAATGTCGACGACGAAGACCAGAGGTCCCGCCGGTTGCTGGGAATCCGACCCTAGCTGTTCCTGCGTTCCGTACGCCTTGTCCGTGGGGACCTCGAGCAATACGCGGTCACCGACCTTCTTCCCCTTGAGACCCTCGGACCAACCCTTGATGACCTGATCCATTTGGAACCCGGTGGGGTCCTTGGTCCAGTTGGAATCGAATTGCTGCCCGTCGGACCATTTCACGCCCGAGTAATGAACGTAGACTTTTTGATCGTCCTTGATCTCATCGCCCTTGCCGTTGATGAGGTTCTGGGCCGTGATGCTCTTGGGCTCGTCCTGTCCTTCCGGGATTTTGATTTCGGGGCCGCTGTCCTTCATCGTGACGTTCGGCAAGCCCTCCTGCGGCGGTACTGCATCCCCCTCGGCCGACTTGGGCAACTTCTTGGACACAGTGTAGACCTCGACGGCGCTGGCATCCTCGGAGCTGCCTGAGGCCCCGCCCGAAGCTTCGTCACTCGGTTTCTTCGCATAGGCGAAGCTGGTGCCTACCTTGGTGTCCTTGAGAATGTCATAGACCTTGGGCAGTTTCTCCTTGAGCTGGTCGTTGACCGTAATGGTAATCGGAGAACCCGAGTACGTATCGCCTTCGCTCTTCTGATCGGCGCCGTTGAAGACGGCAGCATCCACCAAGACCGTGTCGCCTTCATGGACCTCATCGCCATCACCGTCTTTGAGAATCCGAGTCTCGTCGTCATTGACCGACAAAGGAGTATCAAAGGAGACTGAGGGGGCCTTGCCCGCGCCCTGGTCCTTGAAATCCACGGAATCCAGGTCTTTGCCTCCCCCGCAGCCTGCCAAGGCCAGGGTGAGAACGACGGCCGCGGCCGAAAGTTTGAGAGATTTGCGCACTTCTGTATTCCTCGCTGTCGTGAGTGGGCGGTGCGTGCATCCTTTGTCGAGACACCGCACCGACTCTATTACAGGCACCCGTGGGTGCCAGATACGGATCAAATCAAAGGCGGCATGGCCGGTTGGGCCCGGCGCGTCGCACCCCGCATGACGCGAATGGACTCTTCGATGTCCTCATCGGTCGTAGCGAAGGGATCCTGGCATACATGCGACAAGGCCAACTGTTGGTTGATTTTGTAATGAACCCAGTCAACCGTGTAATCGAGGCCGGCCCCACGCGCAGCTTCGATGAAGCGTCCCCGCAATGCTGCCCTTGTTCGGGGAGGCTCGGACTGCGCCTGCGTCACAGACTCCTCGTCAACCCAACGTCGTGCAAGCCCCTTGCGTTCAAGAAGGTAATACACGCCGCGATCTCTTTTGATGTCGTGATAAGCAAGGTCGAGCTGAGCAATTCGTGCATGTGCATAGTCGGTTCCGAGCTTGTCCGCCGAGCGGTCAAGGAGCTTCTTCTTGATAGCCCAATCAATCTCCGTATCGATCGACGAGGTGTCCTGGATTTCGATCGCGTCCAGCGTTCTTTCCCACAGATCCAGGATGTATTCGGTCTCCGGCCGGGACGAGCCGGCGTCATCAATGTATTTCGACGCAGCGTCCAGGTAGTGCCATTGAAGTTCCAGACCGGACATGTGTCGCCCGTCCTTCAAGTCGACCGGCGTACGTCCGGTCATGTCATGGGACAACGTGCGCAACGCCTGGCCGGTATTAGCCAATTCGAGGTCCTCGAGCCCTTGATGGTCCTCGATCATTCGCAGAATGATGTCCGTCATACCGGCTCTGGCCAGCGTCGTCGTCTCCGACATATTCGAATCCCCGACGATCACATGGAGACGGCGGTAAAGGGAGGCATCTGCATGCGGCTCGTCGCGGGTATTGATCAGTGGACGAGAACGGGTCGTGGCTGACGACGCCGCTTCCCACACGTAATCGGCGCGCTGGGAGAAGGAATATGTGGCCTCCCCATCCCCCGGCGCGCCGTTGGTCTGCGGTGGGCCGGTCGGATGGACGCGTCCTGCACCTACGACGAGTTGTCTACTCACCAGGAAAGGGACGAGGAAGCGAACAAGCCGGGAGAACTCTGCTTTGCGGGACAAAAGGTAGTTCTCGTGAGAACCGAACGAGTTGCCGGCCGAATCGGCGTTGTTCTTGAAGAGATGCAGTTTGCCCTTCATGCCTTGCTGGTTGAGTGCGTCCTCGGCCTGAACCGCGAGTTTCTCGAAAAGTCGTTCACCGGCCTTGTCCTGACGGACAAGGTCCGTGAGATCCGAGCACTCGGCGGTCGCGTATTCAGGGTGCGACCCGACGTCAAGATACAACCGGGACCCATTCTCCAGGAATACGTTCGAGGAACGGCCCCACTCCACCACCGGCCGAAACAACTTGCGCGCTGCTTCTTCAGGGCCAAGGTGGCCTAAGCTGCTCATCGAGTACCGAATACCGAATTCGGTTTCGATACCGAAGATTCTTCGTTGCATGAAGCTTACTGTCCGCCCTTCTGAACGAAACCGCGCACATAGTCCTCCGCGTTCTCCTCGAGAACGCTGTCGATCTCATCCAGAATGTCGTCGGTCTCGCCAACCAGTCCTTGGTCGACGGGCTGCTGATTCCGGATCAGTTCCTGTTCCTGCTGGTTGCTCTGTTCCTTGTGCGTTTCTTGCGATGAATCGCGGAATTGCGCCATGTCAAAGGTTCCTTTCGGGTCACGGGATTCTACGGAGGCCGATTTTGTTCAAGGCCTGATGAGCGTTGTCGCTCGATTCGAGCGCCCTTTGTACGCGGGCTTTGGTGCAGTCGGCGGGCTCGTCCATGAGCCACCGATGAGTTCGATCCGTGGCGGGGTCGGTCACGGACAGAACTTCCCAACCCGCGGCCGATACCTGATGCGGCCAGCGAGCGGTCAATTTGCCGCGGAGGTAGGCTCGTGTGTCTTCCGGCGGCGTAGTCACGGCCTCGTCGACGTGTTCGGAATCTACCAGCGTCTTGATACGGCCGAGGGCGACCAATTTGGAATACAAGCTCTTTTCCGGTCTGAGGTCGGCATATTGGAGGTCCAAGGCCTGGATTTTGGGGTGGTCCACGCCGATTCCCCTCCCCTCGTACTGGTGTATCAGCGCCAATTTCGCGACCCAGTCCAGCCGATCTGCGAGGGACATGGGATTCGTTTCAAGTGCTTCCAGAACTTCGAACCATATTCGGAACGTTGCTGCGGATTTCTCCGAACGCCAACCTTCCCTGTCGGCCAGGTTATGGGCGGCTTCCGCATAGGTCCGTTGGATTTGAACCGCGCTCATGCGCCGACCGTCGCGAAGTTCGAGCAATGTGGTCAGTTCCAGGTCGTGGCTGACCAGTTTCATGGCTTCGACAGGTCGCGCGAGCTGGAGATCGGGCAGCGCTCTGTGTTCGATCAATGTCAGTACGGCGGCTGCGCTGGCGAGCTTGAGCAGAATCGATGTGTGGGCAAGGTTGGAATCACCCGTGATCACATGAAGTCGACGGTACCTTTCGGGATCTGCGTGTGGCTCGTCCCGCGTATTGACGATGGGACGCCGGATGGTGGTTTCCAGGCCGATTTCACGTTCGAAGAAATCCGCACGCTGGCTGATTTGGTAGCCCGGGCGCACGCTGTCCGCCCCGATGCCGGCTCTGCCCGCACCCGTCATGACCTGACGGGTGGCCAGGTAAGGGATGAATTCCCGGGCCAGAACCTGAAAATCCTGGCTCCGAGGAACGAGATAGTTCTCATGGGCACCATAGGAGACTGACTTATTGTCCGTGTTGTTCTTGTACAGATGGATCGCTTCAGGCCACGTATTGGCGTATCTCTGAGCAACGGACCCCGCCGCGGCCGCGGCGATCTTGTCTCCCGCGAGGTCCCATCTCGTGGCGGCCCACGGATTAGTCGTTTCGGGCGCTGAATACTCAGGATGCGCGTGATCCACGTAGAACCGGGCCCCATTGGGCAGTATGCGGTTCATAACTGCCCTGTCCCAGAAGGCCGGACTGAGCATGTCCGGCGATTCCTCGTACAGTTCCCGAGCGACGTCTTCACTGGTCAACACGTGACCTTGATGAGTCAATTGGCTTGGATGCGCCTCGGAAGCACCCATGTGGAAACCGCGGGCGTCCTCGAGAGGACTCTCCGACTCGTAATCCCACCCTGCGTCGGCCGCCGCGTTCGGGTAACTGTCCACCACGAGGGTAGAGAGCACCGATTCATTCGCCGCCGGTTTGGCCGGACAGATCACCCCGAATTCGGTTTCGGTTCCCATGATTCGGTCGAAAATCACGATGCCGCCCTCTCGTCCTCGCGCGCTCGGGTCGCCGATTCCGGCGGTTCGATGCCCGCAAGCGGCACGGAATAACCGATATAGCTCAGCCAGTCCTCGACGTCCCCGCGGGAGGCGGAGTCACGCTGTTGTTCAAATTCGTCCCGAGCGCTTTCCTTCAGGTGCTCAGAGGTCAAGCCCTTGTATCCATGATCCAAGTAATTCTTGATGGCAAGCTTCTTGGCTCGATCCACGATATTCCGAATGAGCGCACCCGAGAGGAAATCGGACCAGTACGTCTGAATTCGGCGGCCATCCGTCAGGACCGCATCAAGGTAGCGGTGCTCCTCGTCACGAGTGAAAACGTCCGCAACGAGATCTTGGATCATCGAGGCAACCGTGGCCTTTCGATCACCATCGTGCTGTGCCACTTCGTGTTCACCCAGCGGCAGGCCAGCGTGGACGTAAAGACCGAAGATTTCCCCTGTACCGCGGTAATCCGGACGGTCGATCCGAACTTTGACGTCCAGCCGACCGGGACGCAGGACGGCCGGATCAATCATGTCCTCACGGTTGGTTGCCCCGATGACAATCACGTTGTCCAAGGATTCGACGCCATCGATCTCGGCCAGCAGCTGCGGGACGATGGTGGTCTCGACGTCCGAGGACTTACCGGCACCGCGCGTGCGGAACAGGGATTCCATCTCATCGAAAAAAATGACCACGGGATTGCCCGCCGTGGCTTTGTCTCGGGCTCTGGAAAAGATCGCGCGAATCTGACGTTCCGTCTCTCCCACGAACTTATCCAGTAACTCGGGGCCCTTGATATTGAGGAAGTAACCCCTGAGTTTGCCGTCCGGTTGTTCGCTGGTCATACGATCCGCTAGTGCCTTGGCTACCGCTTTGGCGATCAAGGTTTTGCCATTTCCGGGCGGGCCGTACAGCAGGATCCCTTTGGGCGGCTTGAGATCGTGTTCCCGATACAGCTCGGGGTGCAGGAAAGGCAGTTCGACGGCATCGCGGATCTGCTCGATCTGAGCTGAGAGCCCGCCGATGTTCTCGTAAGAAACGTCCGGTGTTTCTTCGAGTACCAGCTCTTCGGCCTCCGTCTTCGGCACTAAGGTCAATGCAACCCCGCTGCTGGAATCATAGGCAACGGCATCGCCGATCTTGATGTCCTGACCCGCGAGTTGACCGGAGCGCAGCACCACGATCTGAGTGTTGGCACCGGTTCCCAGGACCAGACGGTCGGATCCGATGAGTTCGCGAACGCTCGCAATCTCACCGGTCTGCCGATAACCGACACATGCGCAGGCGCCCACGGTTTCGGTCAACAGAACCGTCATGCCTACTTGGACGTCGTCGATATTCAGCACCGGGCTGACCGGTACTCTGACTGTCCTTCCGCCCATGACGACGTCGAGGCTCGCTTGAGTTGTCACGAGCGGCGGGGCTTCTTCCGTCAACGAAGCTGCCGATAGATTCCGTTTGTTCACCCTGAGAACCTGAGCCTGGTTCATAGGGGCCTCAAGGTCCTGGGAGATGACCTGCTTGAGGCGCTGAATATCCCCTCGTGCGGTCTGGAGAGCGTGGACGAGCTTCTCATTGCGCACGTTGGTGTCTTTGAGCTGCTTATTGAGCTCTATGCGCTGGTCACGCAGCGTGTTCACCTGTCGCAACGTCATCTCGAAATCTCGCGGGTTAATTGTTGAGTCAGACTCGGCCATGGCTTAAGCATTGCACTGAGGCAAGGCTACTCTCCACTCGGGTCCGCATCGTGGCCGCTTTCGGCTGAACGTTCCGCAAGATTCTGGGCGTCCCGAGCGGCACGCCGAAGCTTCCGATCGGATACATTTCTTTCACCCAACGCCATTGGAGTCCACGCATTCATGTCTTCCTCGGTGAAGTCAGTCTTCGACGCGCGCCGTTTCGGGGCCAGCCTCTGAGACCCATCCGCTAGGCGACGGGCAGAGATCAAGAATCCGGTGTGTGCGACCATGCGGTGGTCCGGCCTGACCGCGAGACCTTCGACGTGCCAACCTCGAACCATGGTTTCGAATGATTCGGGCTCCGTAAAGCGACCATCGGCCCGAATGGCCTCGGCTACACGCGACAATTGCGTCACGGTCGCCACATAACACATCATGACGCCTCCGGGAACCAGAGCCGTAGCGACCGTCGAAACGCATTCCCACGGTGCCAACATGTCCAGGATCGCGCGGTCGACGGTACCCGGAGATTCGTATTCACCCAACTGTTCCGCCAGATCGCCCAGGGTCAATTCCCATGCCGGATGGGCGCCGCCGAACATGGTTTCCACGTTTCCTTGAGCGATCTGAGCGAACTCTTCCCGCCTTTCGAAAGAACGCAGATGTCCGGAATCGCCGATCGCGCGAAGAAGAGAAATGCTGAGTGCTCCCGATCCGACGCCCGCCTCGATGACCCGGGCGCCCGGGAAAACGTCGGCCATGGTGATGATCTGTCCCGCGTCTTTGGGGTAGACCACCGCGGCGCCACGGGGCATCGAAAGGACAAAGTCTTTGAGCAATGGCCGTAGAGCCTGGTACTGGATACCGGCCGAGTTGGCGATCACGGTGCCCTCCGGCTGGCCTATCAGGTCGTCGTGCGCCAGAACGCCTCGGTGAGTATGGAATTCCCCACCGTCCACCAGGGTAATGGTGTTCATACGGCGGCGTTCATCCGTCAGCTGGACGCGCTCTCCGGGTCTGAATGGACCTCGCCGGTTCTGAGCGCCGGTAGCCATTTCTCCGTGGTATTCCGAGGTTCCTGAGGCCATGAAAGTGCGACTCCTTCAGTTGGGGGTAAGTCATTGAAGATCGAGCAACATTCTCTCACGCTTGGTTCCGACCGATGTCGCCTGTCGCAGCCCCAGAGTTCTACTGCTGACCTGGCTGCGCTCTTTTGACGGCGTCGATGACATCGGACTCGAACAGGACAGCGTTCTGACCGTTCCACGAGGCCACAGGCCAGATTCTTCCGGGAAGCTGAGCAATGTGCGACACAAGTGCCTGCCCGTTGAGTCCGGCCGGTACGGGACGGTCCCAGGCAACGGCGACCATCAGGGTCTCTGCCGTGGCCGAAGCGTCTCCGGCGGCATCGGCGGCCATCATCGCTTGACCGTCCACGACTCCGAGCCCCCGACCGTCCTGATCAGTTACAGCGAAGACGCCCCTGGCATTGGGAAGGGGCGGGAACTCGCTGAGCGGCAGGGACGCGGCGACGGGCGTGGTCGGGCGGGCGAGAGCCGCAACCGACAAGCCTCCGACTGCCTGCCGTACCTTGATACTGCGGTAGGCCTGCATAGATCCGGTCATCACAATGAATGCAACCATGAACGTCAGGACGACCATTCCGACGCTATGCCAAGCCCCAGAGAGTACAAGCCACGCCAGAAGTGCGGCGGCCGTCAGGAACCCGAAAAACACCGCTGTGCGGGTCCCGGTGTCTCTCTTGCCCGTCATTTTCCACACGATGGCTTCGACGGCGTAACCACCGTCGAGCGGAATGCCCGGGAGCAGGTTGAATACCCCGACGAATCCATTGGATGTGGTGAGAAGGTAGAGCACGAGGGCGGGCCAACCGCTGACTCCGGTCCAGGCCATCGCGGCCCAACCGATACCAGCGAGTATCAGATTCGCGACTGGCCCGGCCAGAGATACCAGGGCGGATCGGCCTGCGTCCGAACGTCCCGACTGAAAAGTCGTGTGTCCGCCCATCAGCGTCAGGTTGATGCCACCGACGGACCAGCCGAACGACTTCGCCGTCAGGCCATGGCTGAGTTCGTGGATCAGGACCGACACCGCAAGGAGAACGGCAAAGGCCAGGGCCGCGAGGTAGGCTCCGGGTCCCAGCCACGAGAAACGATTCGTAAGGTAGCTTCCGTAGCCGAAAACGATCAGAAGCGTGAGAACGAACCAGGAGCGAGAAAGACGCACGGGTATTCCCGCAATTCGCCCGATGAAGAGCCCTTCAGCTGAATTCATGGTTCTCAGACTGCTACGCCGAGACGCGCCCGAATCAAGTCAGATACGGCCTCTGGATCACCGGAAGGCTCCCCGGCCAGTGCCTTCGAAGCCCAGTTGTCAACGGCCCGTAGCGCGGTCGGTGCATCCAAATCCTGCGACAAGGCCTGACGTACTTCATCGACCAACTTGTCACTGGGTCCGGTGTCTTCTGGAGCAGTTGAACCGGATGTTCGAAGCGCTTTTCTCCAGGACTCGAGTCGTCGAGTCGACTCGTTCAAGAGTTCGTCGCTCCAGGACCAGTCGGATCGATAATGATTGGCCAGGATAGCCATACGAATTGCTGCGGGGTCGACACCCTGCTGGCGCAATGCCGAAACGAGCACCAGATTGCCTTTGGACTTGCTCATCTTTTCGCCGTCGAGCCCCACCATTCCGGTATGAGCGTAATGCTCGGCCATGAGATCGCCCGTCATTGCAAATGCGTGTCCGGCACCCATCTCATGATGGGGGAACCGCAAGTCGTTACCGCCTCCTTGCACCGTATACGGCATGCCGAGATAGCGTTCGGCGATCACGGTGCATTCGATGTGCCACCCGGGCCTGCCTGGCCCGAGGGATCCGCCATTCCATTGTGGTTCACCATCACGGTGCGCACGCCACAACAAGGCGTCGAACGGGTCATGTTTGCCGGGCCGATCCGGGTCTCCCCCGCGTTCGGCAAAGAGCGGCGCCATCTCGCGTTCCGAATAGTTGGAAACATATCCAAGGAACCATCGGGCAGGATCGTTGCGAGTGTCTGCGGCCTTCCGCACGCTGAAGTAGACGTCTCCGCCGGGGTGCTCGTTGCCTTCGTCGTCGACGTAGCCTTCGACTCGATACGCCAAATCGTCGGCGAGCATTTGTTCGACCCACGGAACAATCCAGTCGACCGATTCAGTGGCGCCGATGTAATGCTGCGGAGGGATCACCTCGAGCGCTTCCATGTCGGCACGGAAAAGGTCGGTCTGACCTTCCGCCAATGCCTCCCATTCGACTCCGGTCTGTTCGGCCCGTTCGAGCAGCGGATCGTCGACGTCGGTCACGTTCTGTACGTAGTTCACGTCAAAACCGGCGTCGCGCCACGCACGGTTCAAGAGGTCGAAAGCAACGTAGGTTGCGGCATGACCCATATGGGTTGCGTCGTAGGGAGTGATCCCACAGACGTACAAGGAGGCCGAGGAGCGTTCTCGAGGAAGCTGAACTATCTCGTTGAGGCGGGAGTCAAAGATCGACGGAACTGGAGCGTGATCGTCGAGCGCTGGGATGTTGGGGGCGGACCAGGCGCGCATAGGTACCTTTCAAGTGAAGACGTGTGTGGTGAGGCGAGCTCATTAGGCTGCGATGACGCCGGTTCCCAGCAGAACAAAGACGATGGCGCCGGCCGCGATGCGGTACCAGACGAAGACGTTGTAGCTGTGGGAGGAGATGAACTTCAGCAGCCAACCGATCATGACGTAGCCCACCGCGAAGGCGATGACTGTCGCGAGGAGAGTCGGCCCGAAGGAATAGAAGTCATCGAAGCCCCCCGAGAGCGACTTCGCCAGTTTGTACAGGCCGGACAAAAAGACGGCCGGGATGGCCAGCAAGAAGGAATACCGTGTGGCAGCTTCACGGGTGTATCCCATGAAGAGGCCCGTCATAATGGTTCCGCCCGAACGGGAAACGCCGGGTATCAAGGCCAGTGCCTGACCCAGACCGTAGAAAATACCGTGTTTGATCGTGAGGTCCTTGACCTCGAGCTGTTCTCTGCCGATGCGGTCCGCAATCGCCAGGAATACGCCGAAGACGATCAGCATCGTCGCGGTAATCCACAGGCTACGAAATTCGGTGTCGATGTAATCCTGCAGAAGCAGCCCGAGGACACCGATCGGAATGGACCCGATGATGATGAACCAACCCATCCGAGCATCCGGATCCGACTTCTCGACCTTGCCGAAGAGAGAACCGAACCATCGCGAGATGATGCGGACAATGTCCCGCCAGAAGAACAGGAGAACCGCAACCTCCGTGCCCAACTGGGTCACGGCCGTAAATGCGGAGCCCGGATCCTGCGTATTGGGGAGCAACTGCCCAACAATGCTGATATGTGCCGATGACGAAATCGGGATGAACTCTGTGAGGCCTTGTACTAGACCGAGGATAATTGCTTGAAACCATGCCACGGTTCGACTCTACATAAAGGCGCGGTGAACCCGCTCCAGGCAGTCCCGGTTGTGCGGGAAGTTACAGCCAACTCGGGGGAGCTACACAGGGCAGCCGGTCTCATTCAACCGGTCTATTTGAGATCTTCGCCTTCGATATCGTCCAGATCTTCGTCGAGGTCGTCGTCTTCGTTCTCTTCGAGATCTTCATAGTCCTCGTCGAAGCTGTCTTCCTCGTCCTCATCATCTTCGTCTTCGACGAATACTTCGAGAGGAGTGACCTCGTTGAAGGCAACATAGATGGCGTCTTCGTAGACTTCGAACGCATCCGCGATGCCCAAATAGGCGTTTTCGACGGCGGTGTCCTGCTCGCCGCGCTTGGCGGCCAAGGCAGTGAGGTGTTCTTCGAATGCCTGGATGAGCGAGTTGAGCGCGACGCGCGGATCGGTAGTCATGCCTCTAAACTATCCGACTTTCCCCCGCGTGGAAACACCGGTGCCCGGGCGGATGCCCGGCAGGGCAGCCTGCGGCCCTGCCCTACCCGCCCGGACTCCGCTTCGGTGGTGAGTCTCACATCATCCGTGTGGCTAAGAGCTGAAGCCGAGGCTGCGCAGCGAGGACTCCAATGTTTCAGCTGAACGTTGTAGAAGTTCGATTTCCCGCTCATCCATGGGCACTTGCAGAGTCCTTTGGGCTCCGCCGTAACCGACCAAGGTGGGGACCGAAAGGGCGATATCGGAAACACCGTAGTAGTCATCCAGAACGGTTGAGACGGGTAGCACCGAATTCTGGCCCATGAGTACGGCCTCGGCAATACGTGCACCCGAGAGACCTATCGCGTAATTGGTTGACCCTTTTCCCTGGATGACCCGGTACGCCGCACGCATGGCTTGTTCCGCCAGCGCGGATTTTTTCTCTTCGGAGAAGAGCTGTTCCCCGGAGGCCGTGGTCCACTCATCGATAGGAACCTGCCCGATATTCGCCTGCGACCACAACGGGAATTCGGAATCTCCGTGCTCGCCGACAATCATCGCGTGCACGCTACTGGTGGACACTTCGGCCTCGCGGCCGACCATCCACCGCAAACGGGAGGAGTCCAGGACGGTCCCGGATGAGAACACCCGCTCCCGAGGCAGACCCGTGACCTGTTGACCGACCACGGTGAGCACGTCGCAGGGGTTCGTCACGAACATGTAAACCGCTTCGGGCGAGACCTTCATGAGCTGCGGCAAGAGGCTCTCCAGGATTCTGACGTTTGCGCCAGCCAATTCGAGGCGGGGCTGCCCCGGCGCCTGACGCGCACCCGCGGTCACAATGATCATGTCGCAGCCGCGAAGTATTTCGAGGTCTCCCCCGCCGACCACCGGTGTTCCTCCGGCGAACATCGAACCATGAGCGATATCGAGCGCTTCCGCTTCAGCGCGGTCGGCGGCGACATCGTAGAGAACAACCTCGCTGGCTGAATTTCGTATCACTGATGCATAAGCCATCGCGCTGCCGACGCCACCAGCACCGACGATGCCGAGCTTGGTGCGTGCCATTTCCGATGCGGATCCCATGATGGATTTCCTTTCGCCATTCCGGTCCCTTCTCCCGGGAACCGGATCCGCTCCCAGTATCCCACGTATTTCGATTCTTTGGGTGGTTTTATGTTGGATTGTGAGGGGTTTTGGGGAGGCATGTTTCATAGGAGCCTAGGATTGCCCGTCAGGCTCAAAAGGTGGACTCGACCTTATCGGAGCGAGCCCCTGAGGCGGTCTTCTCCTCAGGAACGCGCGTAGACCATGTGGAGGTGCCGCTTAGGCTGCATCAGCTTTCGGTCCGGAACGTGTGAATGGTTGCGATTATCCTCGCCCTCACTCATGCCGAATGAAACTCGACCGAGAGGTAGGACCGCTTAAAACGAATTGGGCCGTGACATCGCTGTGATATCACGGCCCAACCTTGTTGTGCGCGAGGGGGGACTTGAACCCCCACCCTCTAATACGAGGACTAGCACCTCAAGCTAGCGCGTCTGCCTATTCCGCCACCCGCGCAGGTGACCTCGGAAGCTGGCTTCCGGGCAACGAGTAATAACTTACTTGATGCTCCGGTTGGGCGCAAATCCTTGGGGCCACGCGGGACGGTGACGCTCGACACAAGCTCCCGGTTTGGGGTCAGTCCTGGTCCGGGTGAGCTTCTGGGCCGCGCCACGAGAAATCGAAGTTCTTGCGGTTCTTCTGGCCTATACCCCGCAGGACGACCTCTGAACGAGTCCCATGATCCAGGTCGCGCCATATTCCGACCTTGGTCGGCAGGAAGACAGGAGAGCCGAACTCAACGCTCCATGAGCAGGGTGCAGCCGGATCTCGAGTCGCCTGAGTCAGAGCGCGAGACGCGCAGTACATGCCGTGAGCGATTGCGCTCTTCATTCCGAAGATCTTGGCCGTGGCGTTGCTGAGATGGATCGGGTTGGCGTCACCTGAGGCTTTCGCGTAGGAACGTCCAGTCGCCGAGGGCAGGCGCCACATTCCGATCAGGGTGAATCCGTCGCGCGGGTCGGGCCGTTGCTCTCGACCTTCCGAAATGTCGGAAGTTGAGGTGCCGTTTTTCCGGTTGTTCGACGCGGGAGCCTCCTTGGACAGGTAGACGGATTCGTCCGTGAACGCCAGTTCACCGGACTCATCCCAGATCTCGGCGAGAATGGTGACGGTCGTGCCGCGACGGTGTTTTCCGAATCCCTTGACTTGCACCCTGATTTTGACGGTCGAGTCTACCGCGACCGCTCGATGATGGACCACAGAATTTTTCAGGTGGATCAGGCCGAGCAGGCGCAGAGGAAACGATTTCTTCGTCATCAGCTCAGTCGACAACGGGAACGTGACGGCGTGTAGATATCCGCCGTGCGCGTGGTCTGTAGCGCTGGCTCCAACCACCTCGCAGAATTTCTGATTATCGGCCGAGCCCAGTCTGATGCGGTGATCGATCGCGGGTAACGCGGACGGGCTGGGCAGCACTTGCCGAGGAGACGATGCTTCGGAATCGTGACCTGGTCGCCGCTTCTCAACGGCGCTCCCCAGCTCTTTCCCCAGTATGTTCAAGTACATACCTGCAGGGCCGGCCTTGTCTCGGAGGTACTTCGGATTCAACGCGGGCACGTCCCGCCCTATGAGCTGCTTCGCAGAAATGCGTGGGAGTTTCATTACGCACCCACCATGGACTGTCCGCAGACGCGCAGAGTCTGCCCGTTGATGCCGGCCGCAGCATTCGACGCCAGAAAACCAACCGCCTGGGCTACGTCTTCGGGCTTTCCGCCCTGTTGCATCGAATTGAGCCTCCGAGCAACTTCACGGGTCACAGTGGGCATCGCCTTGGTCATCTCGGTTTCGATGAAACCGGGTGCGACGGCATTGATCGTGCCGCCAGCCTGGGCAAAATCGACTGCCAGAGCAGAGACCATGCCAATGATTCCAGCTTTGGATGCCCCGTAGTTGGTCTGCCCCCGGTTGCCTGCGATGCCGCTCGTCGATGCCAAGGACACGACGCGCGGATTGGGCCCCAAGGCGCCCGAGTCCAGCAGTTGACGGTTCATGGCCAGCTGGGCGGCCAGATTGACGGTCAAGACTGATCCCCATTTCGCTTCGTCCATATTGGCCAGCATCTTGTCGCGGGTGATCCCTGCGTTATGAATCACGATGTCGAGGCGACCGAAGTGCTTCTTGGCGGCTTCCGCGATCCTTGCACCGGCATCGTCCTGGGTAATATCCAGCTGGAGCGCCAGTCCCCCAACGCTGTTGGCGACTCTGGACAGCGCCTCCCCCGCGGCCGGGACGTCGACCAGGATAATGCTTGCACCGTCATCGTGGAGTCGACGCACGATCGCCTCGCCGATGCCGCGAGCCGCGCCCGTGACCACGGCGACCTGTCCACTGACCGGAGTTTCGGGGTCGACCGTATGTGGCTTCGCGGGCTCAACGTTCACAGGTTGACCACTGACGTAGGCCGAACGCGCCGAGAGGAGAAATCGAAGTGGCCCCTCGACGCTCTCGTCATCGGGCCTGAGCTCCGGCGAGAGATTCAGCTGATTGCACGTCGCGCCCTTGCGCATCTCGTGAGCCAAGGAGCGCATGAACCCGACCACGCCCGCTTGAGTTGCAGTGATCTCCGCAGCGTTCGGGGACTCGATGCCTTCCGTCGATCGACCGAGCACGATCACGCGGCCCGAACTGCCGAGGCTTCGCAAGGCAGCGCCGACCGTCAGGGCACCTTTTTGTAGGTCACCAGGCTTCTCTGCCTCGGTGAAATCAGCGATGATCGCACCGTAACGGGTGTTCGTTTCCGGATGTCGGCGAACCTCCAAGCCCCAATTGAGCAATTTGTCGGCCAACCCATCGACGCTCTGACCTCCAACGACAAGAACTTTGCGGTCTTTCAGCAAGTCCTGGTGCGGCTCGTAGCGTCGAAGCTCCACCGGCTGAGGCAGACCCAACGCCCCTGCCACTTTCTTGCCCACGGACGAGTTCACGATCTGTGCGTATGAATCCTTCATCATTTGGCTGTCTCCTCGCAGAATTCTTTGGTTGGCTACTTGGCAGGCTGATCCGCTTCGAGGATCATGGTCACGCCGAGACCTCCGGCGGCGCACACCGAGATCAGGCCGCGCTGGGATTTGCCTGTCTCTTGGGCCGAGTCGTGTAGTTGTTTGGCAAGTGTTGCGACAATGCGTCCACCCGTCGCGGCAAAAGGATGCCCGGCGGCCAAGGAGGATCCGTTAACGTTGAGCTTGCTCCGCTCGATCGATCCCACGGCAGAGTCGCGGCCCAATTTCTCATGGGCGAACTCTTCCGATTCCCAAGCCTTGAGATGGCACAGGACCGTCGAGGCGAATGCCTCATGTATCTCGTAGTAGTCGAAATCGCCCAGTTCAAGATTGTTCCGCTCGAGCAACTTCGGGACGGCGTACGCCGGGGCCATGAGGAGGCCTTCTTCTCCATTGACGAAGTCGACCCCAGCCGCCTGGGCATCGACGATGCGCGCGAGCGGCGTGAGCTGGCGCTCTTCCGCCCACTCCAAACTTCCCAGAAGAACCGCCGAGGCACCATCGGTCAACGGCGTGGAATTTCCGGCGGTCATGGTTGCTTCTTCCGGCAGGCTGCGCCCGAAAGCCGGGTTCAATTTTCCCAACTTCTCAAGGGTCGAATCCGCACGAAGATTGTTGTCCTTGCTGAGCCCGCGGAAACCCGTCAGGAGATCATCGAAGAATCCCCGCTCGTACGCGGCAGCCAGGTTCTTGTGACTGGTCAGAGCCAACTCGTCCTGGTCTTCACGCGAAATCCCCCAGGCGGCCGTGGTGATCGCCTGGTGTTCACCCATCGACAGCCCTGTGCGGGGTTCCCCGGTGCTCGGGGCGGAAGGCTTGATATCCGCGGGGCGGATCTTGGATACGGCAGCCAAACGCTGTTTCAGTGTTTTGGCCCGAGACAACTCCAAGAGCCCGCGACGGAGTCCCTCGGAGACCACGATCGGCGCGTCGGAGGCGGAATCCACGCCGCCGGCAACCGCGGAGTCCATCTGGCCTAGCCTGATCTTATTGCTCAGACCCCAGACGGTCTCCAACCCCGTTGCGCAGGCCTGTTGGACGTCATACGCGGGCGTCGACGAGGCGAACGCCGAACCGAGCACGGCCTCACGGGTCAGATTGAAATCCTTCGAATGTTTGAGGACGGCTCCAGCAGCGACCTCGCCCACCTGCTGACCTGCGAGTCCGTAACGAGCGGCCAACCCGTCAAACGTGGTGGTGAGCATATCGAGGTTGCTTGCCGAGGCATAGGCCCCATTGGAACGCGCGAAAGGAATTCGGTTGCCGCCGAGTACGTAGGCCTGAGACATGGATCCTCCGGATCGTAGATGCAGGGCGATCGTGCCGCGACGGGCCGAATGGCTCGTCATCGTGCTCCGGTCGGATACCACTCGGCATCGCCCTTGTGACTGGGGTTACAAAATACAAGAGTACCTGATACTCTGCGTATCGTGAATACCAAAGAGAGCCTTGATGAGCGGAAAGATGATTCCGCTCCGGCAAGTTCCCTGGACGGCAGGGTCACACGGTGGGACACGCATCGGCGTGTCCGCCGTCGGCAGCTTCTGCGTGAGGCCAGAAAGGCGATCCACAAGCTCGGGCCTCAGGCCTCGATGGAAGAGATTGCACAGCATTCGGGAACATCCAAGTCGGTGTTCTACAGATACTTCACGGACAAAGCAGGACTCAGCCAGGCGCTGGGAGAATTCCTTCTGGCCGGAATCGAGCCGAAAATCGCGGAGGCCGCCCGCAGCGGCTCCACGCCTCAGGATGTTGTTCAACGCATGATCGATGTGTACCTGACGATGGTCCAGCGATCACCCGCCATTCATGAATTCGTCACAACTCAGGCGGGATTGGGCTGGACGCGAGCCGAAGACGACGAGAATCCCACCGCTTCCCTGGGCCATTTCGCCGACCACATGGCGACCCTGCTCCTCGGCTCCCTCCGTTCCATACCCAACGGGTTGAACAAAACATCCATCGAAGATGAGTTGGTTTTGGATTACTGGGCCCGCGCGGTCGTTGGAATGGTCAACTCGGTGACGGACAAGTGGAGCCGCTCCAACGCGCTGGGAGAGGGACCTCCACGAGAAATCGTCGTCGAGAGACTGACCCAATGGATTCTCATGCCGCTCCAGGACTCTCGATGAAACCCACTCATCCAATCCACGAACACACAGACAGCCCCAAGACCACAGGAGGAACCATGCCCCTCAACGAAAACGTCTCGACCGGCGGGAACGAAACAGACAACCTCTCGGAGCAGCGCGCGCCACACAAAGGTTCTCCTGAGCCCCTCTCGCAAGGACCGGTCGAAGAAATTCAGGCCGTGCAGGATCCGCAAGCCGCCGGCACGATTGACGTCACAGCGATCCATGACGAGCTCATGGGCAAGTGGAAGGACATCCGTCAGTACACGCGGGACATCATCGAGGATCCGGATCTTCACAAGATCGACACCGATTCGTACCAGGATCAGCGCAAGCGCGTCTCTCGGCAACTCGAGGTCCTTGTCGACAAAGGGGTCGTTCACCGCGCCTACCCGAAGTACGTCGGCGGGCAGGAAAACCCGGGCGGCAACATCGCTGGATTCGAGGAATTGGTTGCCGCAGACCCGTCTCTGCAGATCAAGGCCGGGGTCCAGTGGGGATTGTTCGGGGCAGCGGTCCATCAACTCGGCTCGGAAGAGCATCATCGGAAATGGCTTCCGGACATCATGTCCTTGAAGACACCCGGTGTTTTCGCGATGACGGAAATCGGTCACGGATCGGACGTCGCCTCCGTCGGTACGACGGCGACCTTCGACGCCGAAAGCGGCGAATTCGTCATCAACACACCGTTCAAAGCCGCCTGGAAGGACTACCTCGGCAACGCGGCCCAGGACGGCAAGGCAGCGGTGGTTTTCGCGCAACTCATCACTCGCGGCGTGAACCACGGCGTACACGCTTTCTACGTCCCCATTCGGGATGAGGAGGGCTATAACCTACCGGGAATCACCTCGGAGGACGACGGCCGCAAAGGAGGGCTGAACGGCGTGGACAACGGCAGGCTCGCTTTTGACCACGTCAGAATCCCCCGGACCAATCTGCTCAACCGATACGGCGACGTCGCCGAAGACGGTACATACTCCTCCCCCATCGATTCGCCAGGTCGCCGCTTCTTCACGACCCTCGGCACTTTGGTTCAGGGCCGTGTGTCGCTGGACGGGTCGGCGATCAACGCAGCGAAGATAGGGCTGAGCATTGCGATTCGGTACGCCTACGAACGCCGTCAATTTTCCGCGGGCGGGGATGCGGAAGCCACGCTCATGAGCTACCAGCTGCATCGTCGCCGACTCCTGCCTTTGTTGGCCACGACCTACGCGCAAGCATTAGCCCACCACGATCTGTTGGAGACTTTCGACGAAGTGTTCTCAGGACGCCAGGACACCCCTGAGAACCGCGCCGAACTCGAAACCTTGGCGGCGGCGTTGAAACCGATGTCGACATGGAATGCCCTGGAAACTCTCCAGGAGTGCCGGGAAGCCTGCGGAGGATCCGGGTTCATGACGAAGAACCGGTTCACATCCCTGTACCAGGACCTCGACGTCTACGCGACCTTCGAGGGTGACAACCACGTTCTGCTCCAGCTCGTTGCCAAGCGTCTACTCGGCGATTATTCCAAGGAATTCGCCGCACTCGATTTCGGGACCATCACCAAATACGTGTCGTCCCGCGCCGAGGATCTCGCGGTCAATCGGACAGGATTGCGCCGCGCCGCACAAATACTTCAGGACACGGGAGACCAGAGGAAGTCTGCCAAGGCCCTCAAAGATCCAAAGCTGCAGAGAGATCTCTTGGGCGACAGGGTCCACACGTTGATCGCAGAGGCTGCGGATGCGTTGCGTCCGGCCAAGAAGATGCGCCCCGAGGAGGCGACCCAAGTCTTCAACACGCAACAGGTCAAATTGATCGAGGCGGCTCGATCGCACGCGGAGCTGCTTCAGTGGGAGGCCATGACGGAGTCCCTGACCAAACTCGAGGGCAAGACTGCCGAAGTTATGACATCTCTGCGAGATCTCTTCGGAATGACCCTGATCGAGAAGAACCTGGGTTGGTATATTTCCTACGGCCTGGTTTCCACGCAGCGCGGACGTGCCCTGGGCGAATACATCAATCACCTGCTCGAGAAGATCGAACCATTTTCGTTGCAATTGGTCGAGGCTTTCGGCTTCAAACAGGCACATTTGCGAGCCGAGATTTCGAGCGGAATCGAGGCCGTGCGCCAGTCCGATGCTTCGGAGTACTTCCGGAAGCTCAGGGCTTCATCAGATGCGCCCGTTGATGAAAAGACCTTGAACAAGATGAAGCGCAAACAGAAGACTCAGCATTCCTCGAAGAAAAAGCGCTGAACCGGAACTACACGGTGGTGAAGCGGACCGTCTTTTTGCTGAGGCGGTCCGCTTTTCACTCCTCGGCCGCGGCCGAGGGAATGACCTGAAACACTTTTGGCACCTATACTTTGATGGTGCGTAACGACAACCTCACTGACGAAGAAGCCCGCTCACGGTCCCAGATGCTCGATGTCGAGCAATACGAGGTCCACGTGGATCTCACCTATGCAGCGGACCCCGGCATGCCCGCCTTTCCGACGACGACAACCGTAACCTTCCGAGCCGACGTCCCGACGTCCGGTGAAGCCGAAACGTTCATCGAGTACATCCACCACAGCGTCGATTCCGTTGAACTGAACGGACAGAAACTGCGGATCTCGGACGTCGTCCAAGGCAGTCGTATTCTTTTGCCCCGTCTGGCCCCTACCAATCGTCTGGTCATTCACGGACGGTCTTTGTACTCCCGCTCAGGGGAAGGACTCCACCGTTTCATCGATCCCGAAGACGGCCGCCTTTATCTTTACACCCAATACGAACCCAGCGACTGTAGACGCGTTTTCCCAACTTTCGAACAGCCTGATCTGAAGGCAGTTTTTCGCTTCTCCGTAACGGCGCCGAGCGATTGGGAAGTCGCTTCGAATACCGAGGTCGTGTCCACCCAGGAAGATCCGGTCCTTGAGGGCTTCAGCAAAAGGATTTTCGCCCCAACACGCCGAATGTCCACGTACATCACCACATTGCTCGCAGGGCAGTACCACGCGGTCAGCAAGCTGTACCGGCCCTCGATAGAGAATTCCGCGGTCGCTCCCATGACTTTGTATTGCCGGCAGTCGATGGCCCAATACATGGAATCGGAAGCAATCTTCGATCTCGTCGCCAAGGGACTGGACTACTTCCAGGAACTGTTCGCCTACCCCTATCCGTGGGGAAAGTACGACCAGGCCTTCGTGCCCGAATACAACCTCGGGGCCATGGAGAATCCCGGACTCGTGACGTTCACGGAGTCGTACCTTTTCCCCGGCGGTTCGACTCTGGCCCAGCGGGAAGGGCGAGCGAACGTCATCATGCACGAGATGTCGCACATGTGGTTCGGTGACCTCGTGACCATGCGCTGGTGGTCCGATCTGTGGCTCAAGGAGTCGTTCGCCGAATTCATGGGCGCCCTCGCAGCCGAAGAAGTCGGTGGCTTCAACGAATCGTGGGTTACTTTCGCCCACCGTCGCAAGGACTGGGCCTACACTCAAGACCTTTACTCGACGACCCACCCCATAGTGGCCGAGATACCGGACGTCGAAGCTGCCAAGCAGAATTTTGATGGCATCACTTACGCGAAAGGCGCATCGGTCCTCAAACAATTGGTTGCTTACGTCGGCTTTGATCGTTTTGTCACCGCGGCCAGATCGTATTTTGCCCGCCACGAATTCGGGACGGCCGAGCTATCCGATTTTCTGGGCGCCCTCGAAGAATCGTGCGGCAGGGATCTCGGCCAGTGGTCTCGGGCCTGGCTCGAGTCCCAAGGCGTCACCTCCTTGAAGTACAACCCGGATCGCGGCGTCCTTGAGCAGAGTCTCCCGGACTCGGTGACTCAAGACCTCGGCCGCCCCCACGTCCTGAATGTGGCCTCATTCGTCCTCGAGAACGGGGTTCTCAAGAAGAAACAAGGGCAAGAGGCCGATATCCCGTCCGGTCGCGAAGGACTCGCTCTAGAGCTCACCGACTTCGGTCGCGGCCAGGCCGACGACGAAATCGTACTGGTCAATCAGGACGATCAGACCTACGCGCTGACCTCGTTCAATTCCGCAGAGATCGGAATCGCAGTAAACTACGGGCACACGCTTGCTGAGCCGATTGACCGAGCCGTTCTCGGCAGCGCACTCTGGAACATGGTCCGCGCTGGCGAGCTCGACCCTCGGGTCTACACGGATCACGTGGCCGCAGGACTCGGAGTCGAGACCTCGGCAACTCTCCTGGATACCGTACTGGTTCACGCAGAAACCGCGCTTTTCCTCTATATGTCCCCGGACGGTCGCAGCGATTGCCTTCACAAGTTCTCCACCGCGGTAGCCGAGCAACTTCCGTTGTGTGAGCCAGGCAGCGATCGACAAAGTATCCTGACGCGCCACGGGCTGCGTCTCGCGAGAGAAGATGCGCATCTTCTGGGCTTTGCGCAAGAGCTCGTCGAATTCGCCGAGCAGAACCCTGGTCGCAACGAGTGGGGCGGCTTGGAACTGAGCGACGAACTCGTGTGGTCGGCACGTACCGCGCTCGCGGCCCGAGGAGTCGTGTCTGGTGAATATCTAGACCGTGCCCTCGATTCCCACCGAAGCCAGCATGCAGCCATCGGTGCGGCCCGTTCGAAAGCCGCGCTTCCTCATATCGAGGAAAAGCATCGAGCCTGGACCAGCATTTTCACCAACGAGCTGTCCAACGACATCCTGTCGGCAACGGCAGCAGGTATTCGCACGGGAACACCGGCTTTGCGCGATGGCCTCGCTGCCGACTACTTCGAACGGCTGGGGGACGTATGGGAGAAGAATTCGATCGGAATGGCCACGAGGATCGTCAAAGGGCTGTACCCGGGGCTGGACGACGACGTCGACCCACAGGTCGAGACGGAGACTTGGCTTTCAGAAAACCCCGACGCGCCACGGGCTTTGCGTCGAGAGCTGACCGAAAGGCTCGAGGACGCCAAGAGGGCAGCTCGGATCCGGTCATTATGGGGCTGAAAGATCTCAGGCAGGCCACGCCAAAACGTCCGTTGGGCCTTTTACGAGCAACACGACCCCGCATCTCACGAGGCAATACCGGTGCCACGGCGCGAAGTTGTGAGATTCTAGTAAAACCTGCTTCGGGTATTGAGGGACATTAGAGGAGTATCGCCGTGACTGAATACGCGCTCAATGATCGTGGATCCTTGGAGCTTGTCACCGAGGACTACTACGACGCCGAGATCTTGCGGATGTTTGACGGTCGTCGCTTGGATCGAGAGCAGGTCTTGGACGCCGTGGCCCATTTGGTGCCGGAACCGGACAACCCATGGTTCCCCGGCAGCGTCGCCGTCTGGGTCGCTGGGCACAAGGTTGCTCGTATGACTCCGGAAGACTCCGAGCGATATTGGAAGCCTCTGGCCCGGATCGTGGTCTCCGGCTACATCCCGGTAGCTCCGATTCGATATTGGGCAACGCAACGCAGGGAAAACGGTCATTCCCGCCTCGAGACCAAAGCCGTGCTTTCCGTCTCGCGCCCGGAGTTGCTGTTCCCCATCAACTCTTCACCCGTACGTGCCGCCCTCCTCCCCCAAGGCCCGAGCGTCAAAGTGCTCGACGAGAACGACTATGCCGAGTACTTGCACGATGTTCTGCCTGTTTCCGGGGAAGGGCGTGTGATTCTGACACTCGAAGCGAACCGTCACAAGATGGTTGACGGCCATGAGGTCGATGTGGTGGACGTCCTCCATGATCGACGCGTCGTCGGGCGCCTCAGCACGCAGATGTCCGAGCAACTGGCTCCCGTAGTCCGCTACGCTTTCGAGAACAACAAGCTGACCGCCGTATGGGGGACCATCCGTGGTAGCTCTTACGAGTTGTCGTTGACTGTACAGGCCGTGCGAGCCGACGACATTCCACGTTCTTGGTATCTTGACCTGCCGAATTCGGTTCCGCAGCTCAAGCCGCGGCAAGAAACCTATGAACTCGACCCTGCATACGTTCCGACCGAAGCAGAAGCCGACCCCGATCTCAAACGTCCTCCCAAGCCCGGTGAGGAGCCCTACCGTGCATATCCGTTGACGCACGGCAGCACTGCCGCAAGCGGGGGTCGTTCGTCGCGGCATGGCGATTACCGGACGGCGATTGGCTTGGGCGCGCTCGGGGCTCTCCTGGTGATCCTCGGTATCGTTTTCGTCTTCTTCAAACCAGTTCTTGGGGTTCTGGGCATTCTGATCGGAGCCTCCATCGCGTTCGTCGGGCTCTACATCGGCCGTATTCAAGGGCCCGCGCGGCTCGAGGACTTCACCTATGAAGAACCTTACTCAGACGATGAGCAGGAGCCCGAGGACGACGACTCCGAATACCCGCATGACCAAGACGTCGAGGCTACGTATCCAGATGCCGAGGGCACGTTCGACGACGAATCTTCGATGGACTTGCCGGAGGCAGACGGCCCCGAACAAGACCTCGAGGCCGAAGCCGCTGAGGAATACGACGTGGAGGCCGTCTCGGACGCCAATCGCGGGCACGGACGTCATCTGGACGCGGCTCGCTACTTCCATGATCAGACGAGCCTGGATTCCTCGGACGGTTATGAAACCATCGGCCAGGAGTCCTCTTCCGCGTCTCAACGCGAGTACAGGGACTGATTGATTTCTATGCTCGAGCGGGCCCGCTCTCGGACCGATCGATTTCTCCAGATCGGCGAGGTCTTCGTCAAACACGGCCTGGGCTTTCTCGTCGAGGGTCTGGGCTCGCCGCTGGCTAGCTCATTGCGACGGGTGCGCCGACTGGACCCTCAGTCTCGTCACACTCAGCCCGAGCACCTTCGCATGGCCTTGGAGGAACTTGGCCCCACGTTCATCAAAGTCGGCCAGTTGATTTCGACGCGGCAGGATCTTCTGCCACCGGCCTATACCGATGAGCTCGCCAGACTTCAGGACGATTCGACTCAGGTTCCTTTTGAGCGTCTGATCGAAACGCTTGCCGGCCAGCCTGAAGAAGCGATGCTGGACCAGTTCGATTCCCTTGACGAAGAACCACTGGCCAGCGGTTCCATCGGACAGGTGCACGCCGGAGTCCTCCACGGCGAAAAAGTAGTGGTCAAATTCCGAAAGCCCGGAGTCCTCGAGGATGTCGAGCAGGATTTGGACATCATCGCCGACATCGCCGCGTTGCTGAGCCGTTATGTACCGATCGCCAAGCAGTACGACGTCGTCGAGCTCAGCCGACAGTTCGCCCGGACGCTACGCGAGGAGCTCAATTACACGGTCGAAGCTGCCCATTGTGATCGATTCGCAAGTTTTTTCGACGACGATCCCGAATTGCATATACCCAAGATCTACTGGGAAGCCACGACCTCGCGCATCCTGACCCAGGAACGTGTCGGCGGCATCAAGATCAGCGACGTCGAACGGCTTGAGGCCCAAGGGGTCGACCGGCATCGCTTGGCGGTTAACGCAACCGGGGCCATGTGCCGCATGGTCTTCGAATTCGGACTCTTCCACGCGGATCCGCATCCGGGGAATCTTTTCGTACGCCCGGACGGAACGATCAACCTCATCGACTTCGGCATGTGCGGAGAGCTCAGCGAAGAATTCCGTGACAATATGCTGCCGCTCTTCATCGGCGTCACCACCGAGAACCCACGTCAATGCAGCAGAGCCATCGTCCGCCTCACGGATTCGCATGGCCGTAGCGTCACGCCCCAAGAGCTCGAACCTGAGGTCTCACGTCTCATCCGTCAATACGCCGGCCAGAGCCTCGAGGACCTGAATATCGGCCGTGTTCTGGCCGACGTGATGGGAATGCTGCACCGCCACCAGCTGAGCCTCCCGCCCGAAGCGGCGTTGTTGATTCGGATGATCGCGACGGCCGAATCGCTGGGCGAACTGATCGACCCCGATTTTGACTTTATCGCGGTCTTGTCTCCGTATGCCTCCGCGTTCGTGACCAGCAGGATTTCCGTGGACGCGTTGGCCAAACGTCTGTCCAAGCTGACGCGCGAAGCCGTCGAATTCGGCGTCGAAGTGCCCAGCTCTTTCCGCAAGATCATGGGCGTCGTCGAAAACGGTGGTTTTGACGTGCACCTTCGGGCCGATGAGCTCGAAGAGCTCATCGATCGCGTGGAGGTGGTTGGCAATAGGCTCGTCGCCGGGGCCGTTCTCGCGGCGGTGATCAACGGTTCCGCGAAAGTTATTTCCTATCAGCCGGACCGCTTCAAGAATTGGCGGACAATGCTGATCGGCGGCAGTGCGGGCAGTGCGGGCCTCTTGGGAGGCTACCTGCTGAGCACCGTAAAACTGCGGCTCCGCAACCCCAGACGTCGCCGGAGCTTGCGGAGCCGCTAGAGATCATCCGATCAGTCGGTGTCGGCGGTCTTGACGAAGTCCTCCATCGTGCCGTTTTCCATCGCCTTGCTCAAGTTGTCGGTCGCGTTCTGATCGACGTTGACGATGGATTGGCCATCCGGTGACCAGCCTGTTCCGGAGTTCGGAAGTGTCATCATCTTCATGTTGCGGAGTCCGCTGGGCCCGATCTTCGTGGCGATCTTGGCGGCTCGAGAAGCGGTCATCGAGTCGTCGACCTGCATATATGGCGAGAATTCCTTGACGAGATCGTTGACCTTGGCGGGATTGGCCAACGTCTGCGGGTCCCCGATTTCCTTCAGGACTCCGCGCATATAGGCCCGTTGGTCCCGTACGCGTTGGTAGTCACCGTCGGTGAAGCTGTACCGCTCGCGCACGAACGTGAGGGCACGGTCGCCATTCATCTTCTGCGGCCCCTGTTCGAAGGTTTCTCCATGATCATTCGTGAATCCGACCGGCACATCGACAGTCACGCCTCCCAATGCGTTGGTGAGGTCCCTGAATCCTTCGAAGTTGATTCCGACAACGTTGTCGATGCGGGTGTTGAGAAGATTTTCAATGGTTTTGACCTCGAGCGGAATGCCACCGTCGTCCAGGGCCGCGTTGATCTTCGCCTGACCGTGTCCGGGGATATCGACCCATGTATCGCGCATGATCGATATGACGTAGGCCTGTCCCCCGTCTGCCGGGACGTGAAGGAGCATGATCGTGTCGGCACGTTCGCCGGAAACCTTGGCCTCATCGTCTTCCCCCTTTCGGGAGTCGCTTCCGAGCATCAGAACGTTGTAGGAGCCGGTTTCGGAAGGACGATCATCATCGTCGGCAGGCATGGCGTTGTTGAACTTTTGTGTTCCGGCGTCGAAATTATGCGCCAAATTGGCAAAATATGCGCCGACGGCGATCACAGCGACGAGCAATAGCGTTCCGGCGATTCCCAGGGCGATTAGCCCCTTGCGGTGCTTTTTGCGGCGACGAGGCGTAGGAGATTGTTCGTCGTTGTCCATGAGGTCGTTCGAGAGCGACATGGGGCTGACTCCGTCGGGTTGAAGGCAATCTGGCTTTCAGATTCCGTTTGATTTTACAGCGCGTATACAAAAAGGTGCCGGGAATCGAGCATGATTCCCGGCACCTCTTCGTGGAATGAGGCCTTACTTGCTGGCCTTGCCGAAGTTCTTGAAGCGAGCGTTGAAGCGCTCGACGCGACCGGCGGAGTCCATGATGCGCTGCTTGCCCGTGTAGAACGGGTGGGACTCGGAGGAGATCTCGACCTCGATCAGCGGGTACTCGTTGCCATCTTCCCAGGTCTCGGTCTTGGAGCTGGTAGCGGTCGAACGGGTCAGGAAGGTCTTGCCGGACGCGAGGTCGCGGAAAAGAACCGGGTGGTAATCCGGATGAATATCGGTCTGCATAGTGTGTGCCTCTTCTGTGGACTGGATTTTGCCAGGCCTCGGGTCTTGGGATTGTGAGATTCGTCAGGCGCTTTGGGCGCCAACGCGAACCATGTCGTCGAAGACCGACGACCCGCCTACGCTACCACGCCCCGTCATGACGAGGAAGCAAGCCGGCGCGATTCTCATGTGGCGTGCGTCTAGCGGCCTGCGGGGCTCTTCGGTAGGACCGACGCATGGTCATCACAAGGCGCAATATCGGTATTGCAATTCGCGAATTGTCGCTATGTCTACAACCTCACGTGCCTCAGACGGCCCAGTGACATTCTCGCGATTCGCGCAGGAGCTGACGGGCAACTGGTCCTTCACGTCGAAAGTATCGGCTTACCCCAGTTCAGACACAACGCGAGCGGCTGTCCCGAACTCCAAGGGCCTACGCATGGAAGCGCATCCTCACGAGAATCTGAATCTATTTCGTCGCGTAGAACGCGACCGCCGATGCCGCAGCAACGTTCAAAGAATCGACTCCGTGTCCCATGGGGATCATGACCGCCTCTCCGGCCTCCTCAATAGTCTTCCGGGCCAATCCGTCCCCTTCCGTCCCCAATATCAGGGCCAGTCTTTCCGGATTGCGGGCGGCGAGCTCATCTATGGTAGTCGAATCCTCAGTCAGGGCGAGTGCCGCTGTGGTGAACCCGTGATGATGCAAGGCACCGATATCTTCCGGCCAATTCTCCAGCCGCGCCCACGGCACCTGGAACACTGTTCCCATCGAGACTCGAATGGACCGCCGGTACAACGGGTCGGCACATCGTGGTGTGACCAGGACCGCGTCCACCCCCAGAGCGGCGGCCGATCGGAAAATGGCGCCCACGTTGGTGTGATCGACAATGTCTTCCAGGACCGCGATACGTCGTGCGTTCCTGACGACGTCTTCCAACGGTCTCGGCTCGGGCCGGCGCATGACAGCCAGCGCGCCACGGTGAAGATGAAATCCAGTCAGCTGTTCGAGGACATCGTCCTCGGCCACGTAGGCCGGCACATCAGGATGACCGCGCAACACGTCCTCGAGATCCACAGCCCACTTGTCCGATGTCAGGAATGACAGCGGCGCATGGCCGGCCTCGAGCGCCCGGCGAAGCACCTTGGATGATTCCGCGATGTACACGCCCCATTCGGACTCCCGCGACGTGCGCATCCGCACGTCCGTCAGGCCCCTGTAGAATCGAAGGTCCCGGAGCACCCGGTCTTCGGCCCGACCGTCCGAAGCGGACAGCTGTTCTCTCGTCACACGAACCACGCTTGGGATCGCGCTGACGCGTTCTCGTCGTAGAGCGAGGTCTTCGGCGGAGTATTGAGGATTCTTCATAACGTCCTGGAGATAAGGCGGCGGGTCTTCAGTCGAAGAACACCATCTTGATGATCGCGGCGAGACCCAGGATCACGATGATGGTCCGCAACGCGACGGGCTTGAGGCGACGACCAATCTTTGCCCCCGCGAAAGAGCCAATCATTGAGCTGATCGCGATAAGCAAGACGACCCACCAATCGATGCGGTCGAACGCGAAGAGCAGGTACGAGATACCGGCGATGAGATTGACGGCGGCGACCAATACGGTTTTGATCGCATTGGATCCCTGCAGTGACGCCATGAGGAATACCCCGAGGATCCCCAGGAGGAGTACACCTTGGGCAGCCACGAAGTAGCCGCCGTAGATTCCTGCGAAGAAGACCAGAGCGTAGAGAGTAAAAGGCTGGTGCTCATCGTCATGGGACGCCGTTCCGGATCGTTCCTGTCTTTTGCGGACGGCCGCTTGCAACTTCGGTTGAAAGATGACGAACAGAAGCGCCACGGCGATCAGAACAGGGCTGATGGATTCGAAGACGCTCTCCGGCAAGTGCAGCAAAAGGTACGCACCGATGATTCCGCCAACGAGGGAACACGGCAGCAGCTTCCATAGGGTCTTGCCCAGCCCGCGGAGTTCTTTGCGATATCCCCATGCCCCAGTGAAGTTCCCGGCGATCAGCCCCATGGCGTTGGAGATTGTGGCCGTAACCGGCGGAACGCCCATCGAGACCAGCACCGGGAAAGTCACTAAGGTTCCGGACCCGACGATCGTGTTGATCGCACCAGCCCACAGTCCAGCAACCAGGATGATGCATATTTCGAGCAACGTCATGAGCGAGCAGAAAAGGCCGCGTACCGCCCGTCGATGTTGGTCAGCTTCAATGGAGTCTCATACGCTGCGGATAGGTTTTCGCTGGTCAGAACCTCATCGATGGGGCCTTTGGCGACCACACGTCCGTGGTTGAGCAACAACATGTGGGTGAGCCCCTCCGGCAATTCCTCTATGTGGTGTGTCACCAGAATCGTCGTGGGAGCATCCGGGTCACGCGCCAAATCGGTGAGACGTGACACGAGATCTTCCCGACCCGCGATATCCATGCCCGCACCGGGCTCGTCGAGAATCATGAGCTCGGGGTCCGTCATGAGCGCGCGTGCCGTCAGGACGCGCTTTCGTTCCCCGTCTGAAAGGGACCCGAAAGTCCGATCGGCCAATGAGGCGACTCCCCACTGGTCCAACAATTCCGCGGCTCTCTCATGATCCATCCGGTCGTATCCCTCACGCCAGCGGCCGGTGACCCCGTACGCAGCCGTCACCACGACGTCACGCACGTTCTCTCCGTGGGGGATCTGCTGAGCGATGGCTCCGGAGGTCAAGCCGATACGGGGCCTGAGTTCGAATACGTCAACGGCTCCCAGGATTTCGTCGAGAATATCGACCATTCCCGTCGTGGGGTGGAGTCGAGCCGCACAAACGCTCATCAACGTGGACTTGCCTGCACCGTTCGGGCCGAGCACCGCCCAACGTTCGCCTTCGTTGACGGTCCATGTGATTCCATCAATCAATCGGTTACCCGCTCCGCGGACCACCGAGACGTCGACCAACTCCAAAACAGCACTCATAGTCACGACTTTAAGGCACTCAAGGGGGCTCGGGCTACCTGTGACGCTTTCACCGGCGCGTCATGGCAAGCCCTGGGATGTGCGGCGGCACCTCCATATGATGGAGACCATGAGCAAAACTCTCCGCGTCGTCGCGACCACACAGCATGTCCAGACCGATGATCACCGGTCGCTGTACGCTTTCATTGAGCGCACCGGCGCCACCATCAAGAACGCCCTTCCCCTGACATCTGCCGCGCTGTCGGAGATACCCAGGGACGGCAAGCGCCTCCCCCAGGCTGGCGGTCACATGTACACCACGGTGCTGGTCGACGTCGCGTGGAAAAATGACATCACGGAGCTGCGCAAAACTCTCAGGCCAGATTCCCTGCAGCAGGCAGTCCCCGGCTACGACATCAACGTCGTGGATCCTGCTCTGTCACGTGCCGAAAAGCTCATGCTGATCCTTGACGCGGACTCCACACTGCTCTGTCAGGAAGCCATCGACGAGTTGGCCGCCCGGGCCGGTGTCCGCCACGAGGTGGCCGAAGTCACCGAACGAGCAATGAGGGGAGAACTGGACTTCGCTCAATCCTTGGAACACCGAGTATCCACGCTGAAGGGTCAGCCAGTCTCGGTTCTGGCTGCCGTCTCTCGCTCGCTGACACTCACGCCGGGTGCCAAACAGCTCGTCGACGCTTTTCACGCGCGAGACTTCCCGGTCTGCGTCGTCTCGGGTGGGTTCATCCAGGTTTTGGAGCCTATTGCCCGCCAGCTGGACCTCGAATTCGCCCGGGCGAACCGGCTGGAGATCGAGAACGAGCAGCTCACGGGAAGCTGCCTTGGCACCGTCGTCGACGCGCACGTCAAACAGCATTCGCTCAAAGAATGGGCCAAGTCGTGCGGAGTGAAAACCAACAACGTGATTGCCGTGGGTGACGGAGCCAATGACCGTCTGATGCTCGACGCGGCCGGCCTCGGCGTTGCGTTCAACGCGAAAGAAGCTTTGCGCCAGGATGCCGACGCGCAGATCAACATCCGTCGGCTCGACGCCGTTCGTCATTTCGTGAATCTCTAGTCGGTTCGAACGTGGAACGCGAAAGGGCGGCCCCGGAATCGGTTCGATTACAAGGCCGCCCCAACGCATGGTGAGATCGTGGCTCAGTCCAAGAAGCCCTGTGCCCCACCGACGAGTTCGACGTGTCCGGTTTCGACGTCGGCCGTCACCATCTTGGCAACCTCCCGAGCGAATTCTTCGACGGAGTACAGTTTGCCCGCCTCATTGCGTCGTTCCTCGAGCGTTCCCGGGCGCGCCCGATTGAGGAGGGTCGCGGTAACGGTTCCTTCGATCATGTCCCCGGATACGACGACCAGCTCGATGCCTTTTTCCGTGAGAGCCGGAATCTCGGCCGTCAGGGCGTCTTCACCGGCGCGCTTCGAGCGAGCTACTGCTTCGTATTCGGGCATTGTCTCGACGTCCTTGATGAAGTGGGCCTGGTGGGAAGTCACGTAGACCACCCGCGATCCTGGCTTCATGGCCTCTGCTGCTGTCCGCAGAAGATCCAACTGGGCGTCCCGGTTCAGGCGTAGGGCGTAGTCCTCCCCCAGGTCAGTTTCCATCCCGCCCGACGCGTTGAGAACCAGGACATCGAGACCACCGAAGGATTCCACGGCCGTATCGACAAGATTCTGCACGTCAGCATGTTCCGTGATGTCCGCACCGACGGCGACGGCGCGCCCACCGGCTTCCTCGATCTGCTTCACTACTTTGTTGGCTCTGGGGGCCTTCTGCCGGTAATTCACGACGACGCCAGCTCCCTCGCCGGCGAGGATCTTCGCGGTGTCCGCTCCGACCCCGCGGGAGGAACCCGTTACGATAGCGGACTTGTTGTCCAACTTTCCCATGTTGTCCTTTCGTCTGAGTGCAACGTAGGCCGTTGCCAGTTCTCGTTCGTCTCGGCCACGCAGGCAGGCCGGTGTGCCTGTTGTCAGTGACCCATACCGATGCCGCCATCGACCGGGATCACTGCGCCCGTGATGTAGGCGGCTTCGTCGCTCGTGATCCAACGGACCACACGCGCAACCTCTTCGGGCTGTCCGAAACGGTGAGCAGGGATCGCGTCCAGGTACTTCGCTTGGGTCTCTTCCGGAAGCACCGCGGTCATGTCGGTGTCGATGAACCCAGGCGCCACGACGTTGGCCGTGATGTTCCGTGAGCCAAGCTCGCGGCTGAGCGAACGGGCAATACCGACCAGCCCGGCCTTGGACGCCGAGTAGTTGATCTGGCCGGGAGATCCGTAAAGACCGACCACCGAGGAGATCAGCACGACGCGGCCGAATTTCTTGCGAAGAAAGCCCTTGGCAGCGCGCTGAACGACGCGGTACGCGCCCGTAAGATTCGTGTCGATAACCTCCGTGAAATCTTCCTCCTTCATGCGAAGCAGGAGAGTGTCGCGGGTGACGCCTGCGTTGGCGACCAAGACCTCGACGGGACCGTATTGGGCCTCGATTTCCTTGAATGCCCGGTCCACGGACGCGGAATCTGTCACATCGGCCTGCACCGCGAAGAAGCCATCCGGAGCATCGCCCGACCGATAGGTGATACAGACGTTATGTCCTTGGTCACGATAGGCCTCGGCGATGCTTCGGCCGATGCCCCGGTTTCCGCCCGTCACCAAGACGGTACGAGGTTGAAAGCCTTCCTCGGAGCCGCCGGTAGTGTTCTCTGCTGTCATGGTGTCCTTCCGGAATTTGACCAGCTGAATAGCTAATGTCCGCCTAAAGTATTCAATCAGCCATCCTAGCGGAGGGGCCCTACCGGACGTCGCATGCGAAGCGCGATCGCCTGCCGGATCGCGTCAACAAAGTCTTGACCGGGGTGGAAGAATGGGTAGTCGAAAGGTCTTCGCACTACAGAATTCGAGAGGAGGGACGCACCATGGCTCGACGCGGTCAACCTCATGTCCCTCAAGAAGAAGCGGAGGACCTCCACACCATCACGGAGGCCCAAGCCCCGCACAGCGAGGGCATCGATCATCGGATGAAACGGTACGCGCTTCAGATGGGCCTGCGTATTGTCTGCCTCATCATCGCCGTGATCTTCGACGGGTGGATACGCTGGGTCGCTGTGGTCGGCGTCGCCGTACTCCCCTGGATTGCCGTGGTTTTGGCCAATGGCAACGACAGGGCGGAAGTCAAGGATGTCTCCTACGTACCGGGCGCGACTCCTAGGGAGCTAATCCCGGGCAGGGACTATGCCAAGGAACGCGAGTCCCCCTCCGGGGACGAGCCGGCCGAACCACCGCGTGAACGTCCCGCAAGCGAGGATTCCCCGATCTACGAGGACGAAGTCATCGAAGGAGAATACCGCCCCGGTCACGATTCACGGGGAAGATGACTCGTCTGCATTTTTGAGCACTCGACGACAAGGAGCCATGAGTGAACCTCGACGATCTCTTGGGTACCGCGCAAGAGCCCGAACGAGCACTGTGCTCACGCAAGGGTTGCTCGCACCCGGCCGCTTTCCGGGTCGAATGGAACAACCCCAAAATTCACACACCTGATAGGCGTAAAGTATGGCTGGCGTGCCCGGAGCACCGTGACTGGCTTGCGGATTTCCTGAAGGCTCGTGGCTTCTTGAAGGACGTCGTGCCATTCGAGGATGCCCAAGACTGACCAGGCCCCTCATATGGGCCACCGTGAGAGAGATCCTACGTGTACAAATTCCTACTGTCCGGCAAATGGATCGGTGCGTTTGCCCTGTGCATTCTGTTCTCCCTGATCTGTGTTTACCTTGCGGGCTGGCAAATGGATCGCAAGGAAGCCCTCGACTACCGCAACAGCCGGATCAGTCAGAACTACAACGCTGAGCCCGAGTCCTTTGACGAGGCGGGAAAATATTTCTCTGACTACAGTTCTGACAAACAGTGGACCCCGATTTCCATGAAGGGCACCTACCACCCCGAAGACCAGAAACTCGTCCGCAACCGGCCCCACGACGGTAGCGTAGGTTTCGAGGTGCTCGTACCATTCACCACGACCGACGGCCATACGGTACTCATCGACCGTGGCTGGGTCGGGGCCGGAGATTCGAACGCATCACCGGCTTCCGCTGTCCCGCCTCCGCCCGCGGGCGAGGTGGATGTGACGGCCCGGTTGCAGGAAGGCGAGGCAGACACGGGTAAGGACGCTCCCGAAGGCCAAATCGCCTCGATCAACCTCAAGAAATTCGGAGAACAGTTGTCCTACCCGATGGCGGAATCAGGATACGGGATCATGTCCTCGGAAGATCCAGCACCCGCTACTTCGCCGAGTCGGCTCAGCGAGCCGGAGCAGGATGCCGGCCCCAACCTTTCGTATTCGATGCAGTGGTACGCCTTCGCGATCCTGGTTTACGTGGCATATGCCTGGTGCGCACGCCAAAAGGTCAGGAACGATCGCCTCGATGCCCAGTTGGCCGCCGAACTCGACGTCTACTATGGGACGTTCTACGACGAAGAAGGCCGATACATCGGTGACGTCGACGAGTCCATCATCCTGCGCCAAATGGAGATGATGGACGACATGCCGTCGCACATGAAGGCCATTGTGCGGCCCAAGCCTCAGAAGAAGCGCAAACGCGTGACCGACGAGGAGTTGGAAGATGCCTACCTGGACGCTGCTGAGGAGCAGCGTTTCCGGAAATAGAAAGAGCCCGGAACGGTTGTTCCGCGCTCTCCTCTCTGAGCTGGTTCACATCATGCGAGCGTAATCAGGTCCTGATAGTCCTTGTTCCAATGATCTTCGATGCCGTCCGGAAGCATCAGAACCCGTTCCGGGTCCAGAGCCTCGACCGCGCCTTCATCGTGCGAGACCATGACGATCGCGCCCTCATAATTCTTGAGCGCATTGAGGATTTCCTCGCGGCTGGCTGGGTCGAGGTTGTTCGTCGGCTCGTCGAGCAAGAGAACATTCGCGCTCGAGGCGACCAGGGTAGCCAACGCCAGCCTCGTTTTTTCGCCGCCGGACAGTACGCTGGCCGGCTTGTTGACGTCGTCGCCTTGGAAAAGGAACGACCCCAGAATGGTTCTGACCTGGGTGTCCTGAAGATCCGGAGCGGCGGATCGCATGTTCTCCAGGACGGATCGATCGCCGTCGAGGGTGTCGTGCTCCTGCGCAAAATATCCCAGTTTCAGCCCGTGCCCCGGCTCGACCTGGCCCGAGTCCGAATCGGTGACCCCGGCCAGCATACGCAGCAGGGTTGTCTTGCCCGCGCCGTTGAGGCCCAGCACCACCACGCGCGAACCGCGATCGATCGCCAGATCCACGTCGGTGAAGATCTCCAGCGAGCCGTATGACTTCGAAAGCCCGCTCGCTCGCAGAGGGGTTTTGCCGCACGGTGCCGGTGCTGGGAATCGAATGGCCGCAACCTTGTCATGGGCCTGCTCGGGCTCGACTTCACGCATGAGGCGCTCGGCTCGCTTGATCATCTGCTGTGCCGCTACGGCTTTGGTCGCCTTGGCACGCATCTTGTTGGCCTGGTCCATCAAGGAGTTGGCTTTTTTCTCGGCGTTGGCCCGCTCACGCTTACGGCGGTGTTCATCCTGCTCACGCTGCTGCAGGTAGTGCTTCCAGTCCATGTTGTAGACATCGACGACGCATCGCATGGCGTCCAGGTAGAGAACCTTGTTGACCACGAGCTCCATGAGCTCGACGTCGTGGCTGATGACCAGTAGACCGCCTTGATAGCTGCGGAGGAATTCGCGGAGCCACTCGACCGAATCCGCGTCCAAGTGGTTGGTCGGCTCGTCCAGCAGCATCGTGTCAGCATCCGAGAACAGAATCCTGGCAAGCTCGACGCGGCGTCGTTGGCCACCGGAGAGCGTACGGAGAGGCTGAGCCAAAAGCCGGTCCGGCAAGTTGAGGTTGTGCGTGATGGTGGCAGCTTCCGACTCGGCAGCATAACCTCCACCAGAGATGAACTCAGCTTCCAAGCGGTCATAGGACCTCATACCCTTGGCCTGCACGGCGGGGTCTTCCGAAGCCATCTGCTCTTGCGCCTGACGCATCCGTCCGACGACGCCGGCGAGACCGCGAGCCGAGAAGATTCGGTCCTGGGCGGTCTGCTCCATGTCCTCGACCTTGGGGTCCTGAGGGAGGTATCCGATGCTCCCGCTCCGTGACACTTCCCCGCTCGCGGGCAGGTCCTGGCCCGCCAAAACCTTGGTCATGGTTGTCTTGCCTGCACCATTGCGCCCGACCAGACCAATTTTGTCGCCTTTGTTCACACGGAAATTCACCTCGTCCATGAGAAGACGGGCGCCGGCGCGCAGTTCAAGGTTGGAAACGGTAATCAATGGAGTGCAAGAGCCTTTCAAACTATTCGGCGGAGCGTGAGACCGGGTCGTTGGTTCCCGACGTGCCTGGTGCTCAATCACGCATCCTTTCCATCCTACGGGACAGCGGTGTCTGTGCAGCCACTTGGTCACCGTGAGACGGGGAACTCTCTTCCGCCCCGGACAAGTTAACCTCGCGTTGCCACCCCCTTTACGGCGCGGCAGGTTCGGAGTCATCCAAGACGCCTAGGTTCAAACTATGGCATGTGCCACGTCCGCCTAACCGATCCATCGCACACAGGAGAAAATTTGGCTCCTCAAGGCCGTAAACTACTGGCCCTTCTCGACTTCACCTCTGGTCGCTCGCACCGTACTTGCGTTTACAAGTGTGGTAATGCTTGCGCCAAACCAGTGTCCAATACCTCTAACAACGATTATTTCCGCGACGTCGTACGCCAGAAATTCGACCGTCGGTCCATGCTGAAAGGCTTCGGCGCTGCCGCGATGACGGTCGGTGGCGCCGGTCTTCTGGCTGCTTGCGGTCAAGAGCCGGCATCAGGAGCGGCCGGTGGTGGTTCCACCGAGAACTCGGCCGGGATGGGAGCGAAGACCCCGGAAGGCTTGCGTTTTGAGATGGTTGCACCCAACACAGAGGACGCCATCACGGTCCCGGAAGGATATGTGAGCGACGTCGTGATCAGATGGGGCGACCCGGTAGTCCCCGGGGCGCCCACATGGGATCTGAACCATCAATCCCCGGAGTCCGCAGCTCAACAATTCGGATTCAACTGCGATTTCGCCGAGCTTATTCCGATTGAAGGTCAGGACCATCGCTTTTTGCTGGTGAGCAATCACGAGTACACCACTCCCCAGCAGATGTTCCCCGGTTATGACGCCGAGGCCCCCACCGAAGAGCAGGTTCGAACGGAATGGGAGTCACATGGTCTGAGCATTGTCGAGGTGGCGGGCAACGACCGAGACGGCAAGCTCGAGCCGGTCATGGGTAAGTACAACCGGCGCATCACCGGGACGACCGAGTTCCGGTTAGTCGGCCCTGCGGCGGGATCGGACTTGCTCAAGACCTCGATGGACCCGACCGGTACGAGGGTCCGAGGCACTCTCAACAACTGCTCGGGCAGCGTCACCCCGTGGGGAACCGTCCTCTCGGGAGAGGAGAACGTCGACCAGTACTTTGCTGGCGGCGGCGACGTCGACGACGAGAGCGCCAAAGAACGTTACAAGCGTTACGGCATGGAAGATCCCGAAACGGCTCGCCGATGGGAGGATTTCGACGATCGATTCGACATCCGAAAAGAGCCGAATGAGCCATACCGTTTCAACTACATCATCGAAGTCGACCCTTGGGACCCCACGTCGACACCGATCAAACACACCGCCCTGGGCCGCTTCAAACACGAGGCAGCCACAATTCACGTGACCGATGACGGAACGATCGTGGCCTATTCGGGCGATGACTCCCGCTTCGAATACATTTACAAATTCGTTTCCTCCCGCCTTATCGTCCCCGGGAATTCGGATCATGCCCGGCAGGAAAACATGCGTGCCCTGGACGAGGGGACTCTGTACGCTGCGCAGTTCAGCGGAAACTCCGAGGACTTCGTAGAAGGTGAGCTTCCGGAAGACAGTGCTTACGACGGGGACGGCCAATGGCTCAAATTGGCGACTTGCACCGCCGACGGAAAAGTCGAATCGCATGTGGACGGAATGGAGGGCGAAGAAGTACTGGTCTTCACTCGCTTGGCTGCCGACCATGCGGGTGCCACTAAGATGGATCGGCCGGAGGACATTCAGCCCAGCTCCAAAACAGGCAAGGTCTACGCCGCCTTGACCAACAACTCCTACCGTGGTGCCAATCGCCCCGGCAAGGACGACGCTCCCACTGCCGAGTACGCTCCCGTCAAGGAAAACAAGAACGGCATGGTCCTGGAGGTGGACGATGACCACACGGGTGAGCAATTCTCTTGGAACCTGTTGCTGGTGTGCGGCGACCCGAATGATGCCGAAACCTATTTCGGAGGGTTCGACAAATCCAGCGTCTCGCCCATCTCCTGTCCTGACAATCTCGCCTTCGATCCGCACGGTAACTTGTGGATCTCGACAGATGGGAACGCGCTCAAATCCAATGATGGTTTGTTCGCGGTGTCCCTCGAAGGAGAAAACCGGGGGCTGACCAAACAATTCCTCACGGTCCCCGAAGGCGCCGAAACCTGCGGGCCGGTCATCCAGGACAAGCGTGTTCTGATCAACGTGCAGCATCCGGGTGAAGACGATCAAGCCACCGTCGAGTCGACGACGTCGCACTGGCCCGACGGCGGGACGTCCGTCGCGCGCCCGTCAACGGCGGTCGTGTGGAAGAAGGACTACGGCCGTATCGGAGTCTGAAGCCGGCGGGCCGCCCTGCAAGGGGTTGCACGAGGTGGGACACCTCCGCAAGCACGAGCCTGTGGAATGAACAGAAATTCCTCCTCGCCAGAGACGGTGTCGACGCGCGGTCCTCACGACGCGCATGAGGGCCGGTGCCTGCCTGAAATCAAGCTGGCACCGGCCCTGATCTTCGCCGGAGAGGAATTCTCTAGATATTGAATCCGAGGGCGCGCATCTGGTCGCGACCTTCTTCCGTGATGCGTTCGGGTCCCCACGGCGGCATCCAAACCCAGTTCACATGCCATTCGTCGACCAAGGGCTCCAAGTTCTGGGCCACTTGCTCCTCGATGACGTCCTGAAGCGGGCAGGCCGCAGTGGTCAGGGTCATGTCCATGATCAGACCACCCTGGTCATCCCAACGCGTTCCGTACAGCAGCCCGAGGTCCACGATATTGACGCCAAGCTCGGGATCGATAACGTTCGCGAGAGCGTCTTCGATTTCCTGCTCAGTGGGTTGCCCTTCCGGGGCTTCGGTTGCGGTTTCACTCATGCTTTTGCTCCCTGAAGGTAGCCGATGTAGCCCTCTTCCTCCAGTCGTTCGGCCAACTCTGGGCCGCCCTGGTCGGCGACGTGACCGTCAACGAACACATGGACGAAGTCGGGCTTGATGTAGCGCAAAATGCGGGTGTAGTGGGTAATGAGCACGACACCGAGATCGTTGGCCTCGTGGGCGCGGTTGACGCCCTCGGAGACGACCTGCAGCGCGTCGATGTCCAAGCCGGAGTCGGTCTCATCGAGGATCCCGAACTTGGGCTGGAGCAGCTCGAGCTGAAGGATCTCATGGCGCTTCTTCTCGCCGCCGGAGAAACCTTCGTTGACGTTACGCGACACGAAGTCCGGATCGATCTTGAGCTGGTTCATTGCGCCCTTGACGTCCTTGGTCCACGTGCGCAGCGCCGGAGCCTCGCCGGAGACTGCGGTCTTCGCGGAACGCAAGAAGTTGGACATCGTCACGCCGGGGATCTCAACCGGGTACTGCATGGCCAGGAACAGGCCAGCGCGCGCTCGCTCATCCACGGACATCTGGGTGACGTCCTCGCCATCGAGCAAGATCTCGCCAGAGTCGACCTTGTACTTGGGGTGCCCGGCAATCGTCGACGCCAAGGTCGACTTGCCCGAGCCGTTGGGCCCCATGATCGCGTGGATCTCGCCCGACTTGATCGTCAGGTTGACGCCTTTGAGAATCGGCTTGGTGTTTTCGTCATCGAGGATGACGGATACGTGCAGATCCTTGATCTCAAGAGTGGACATTGTTCTCCTCTGAAGGTTGTGAAGTTCTTCCGTCGCCAAACGGCATTAGTTGTTGCTGATCGCCAGCTCGTCCTCGAGGGCATCCATCAGGGAGTCCTCTAGCTCGGATACGCGGATCTGCTGAATGATTTCGTAGAGGAAGCCACGCACGACCAGACGGCGGGCCTGCTTCTCCGGAATGCCGCGAGCCATGAGGTACCAGAGGTGCTCGTCGTCGAGCTGACCAGTCGTCGAGGCGTGGCCTGCACCCTCGATGATGCCGGTTTCGATTTCGAGGTTGGGCACCGAGTCTGCCCGCGCACCGTCGGTCAGCACGAGGTTTTGATTTTTCTCGTAGCTGTCCGTTCCTTCTGCGGCCTTCTGGATGAGCACGTCTCCGACCCACACGGTATGGGCTTTCTCGCCCTGCAACGCGCCCTTGTACAGGACGTTGGAGGTATTACGTGGAGCGTTGTGATCCACGAACGAGCGATGCTCGAGGTGCTGACCCGAATCGGCGAAGTACAAGCCGAAAAGCTGCGCATTCGCCCCTTCGTCGGCAAAGCGCACATTCGAGTTGAGTCGAACGACGTCACCGCCCAACGTCACGTTGATGTGCTTGTAGTGAGCATCCTTGCCGACCTCGGCATCATGCTGTCCGACATGCAGAGTGTCGTTATTCCAGCGCTGCAACGAGATGACGGTCAGCGTGGCACCCTGGCCGACGATGACCTCGACGTTCCCGTTGTGCACGGCCGAACCGGTGTGCTCGATCACAACTGTGCTGTGCGAGTTCGCCCCGGCCTCGACAACCAGGTGGTTGTTCGAGCGCGCCGATGCGGACTGTCCCACGATCCGAACCGTTACTGGTTCTCGTCGCTCCTCGTTGTCCGGCACGCGAACGTGCAAGGCTTCAGGAGCGTTGGCGGAACCGACGACCGCCGCGCGGTCCGAAGGCCGCAGAACGGTGTCTCGCGGAGACTCTCCTTGAGCCAGTTTCCCGGCGAGCCATGATTCCGGCCCGTCGAACGAAACTTTCGCTGCCGGAGCTCCGTCGACCTCTTCGCTGGCCGCATCCTCGAACAGGCGCGCAATCTTCTTGATCGGGGTGAAACGCCATTCCTCCTCGCGCCCATTGGGCAACGAGAAATCCGCGACGTCGAAGCTCCATGGGCGCTCCGCCCGGGAATGCATGACCTGGGATCCCGTATCTCCCGCGTTCGCGGACTTCCGGGCCCGGATGGTGTCATCCGTTGCGAGGTCCGGGGAAAGCTTTTCGCCTTCCTGATCCATTCCCGGAATGGCCGGACGTGCTTCGCCGACATGAACGCCGTCGACATTCTCGGGAGCCTCGGTCTGCTCCTGTTTGATCTGATCAGTCATGTTTTAGCCTACGGATCCTTCCATCTGGAGTTCGATAAGACGGTTCAACTCGAGCGCGTACTCCATCGGCAGTTCGCGGGCAATCGGCTCGACGAAGCCACGAACGATCATGGCCATCGCCTCGTCTTCGGGCAGACCGCGCTGCTGCAAGTAGAACAGCTGCTCCTCGGACACACGAGAAACCGTCGCCTCGTGTCCCAACGTCACCTCGTCCTCGCGGATATCGATGTAGGGATACGTGTCCGATCGCGAGATCGTGTCGACGAGCAGAGCGTCACAAACCACATTGTTCTTCGAGTGCTTGGCGCCCTCTCTGACTTGGACGAGCCCTCGGTAGGCGGCACGTCCGCCGCCGCGAGCCACCGACTTGGAGACGATGGAGCTGGAGGTGTTCGGGGCGATGTGAACCATCTTCGAACCGGTGTCCTGGTGCTGGCCCTCGCCCGCGAAGGCAATCGAGAGCGTCTCGCCCTTGGCGTGCTCTCCGACCATGTAAACGGCCGGGTACTTCTGTGTGACCTTGGAACCGATGTTGCCATCGATCCATTCCATGGTCGCGCCCTCGTGTGCAATGGCGCGCTTGGTCACCAGGTTGTAGACGTTATTCGACCAGTTCTGAATGGTCGTGTAGCGAACGCGAGCGTTCTTCTTGCACACGATCTCAACAACCGCAGAGTGCAACGAATCCGACTTGTAAATCGGAGCCGTGCAACCCTCGATGTAGTGAACGTATGAGTCCTCATCGGCAATGATCAGGGTGCGCTCGAACTGACCCATGTTTTCCGTATTGATACGGAAATAGGCCTGCAACGGGATCTCGACGTGGACTCCCGGCGGAACGTAAACGAAGGAACCGCCCGACCATACGGCCGTGTTAAGGGCGGCGAACTTGTTGTCGCCCACGGGAATGACCGTACCGAAGTACTCCTCGAAGAACTCGGGGTGTTCCTTGAGTGCGGTGTCCGTGTCCATGAAGATCACGCCTTGGCGCTCAAGGTCTTCACGGATCTGGTGGTATACGACCTCGGACTCATACTGAGCCGCGACGCCGGCAACCAAGCGGTTCCGCTCGGCCTCCGGGATGCCCAGCTTCTCGTACGTGTTGCGGATGTCTTCCGGCAAGTCCTCCCAGGACTCAGCCTGACGCTCCGTCGAACGGACGAAGTATTTGATGTTGTCGAAGTCGATGCCGGTGAGGTCTGCACCCCACGTCGGCATGGGCTTGCGATCAAAGAACTTCAGGGCCTTGAGCCTGAGGTTCAGCATCCATTCCGGTTCGCTCTTCTTGTTCGAGATGTCGCGAACGACGTCCTCGTTCAGACCGCGTTTGGCAGATTGGCCGGCGTCGTCGGAGTCGTACCAACCGTATTGGTACGTTCCGATGCCTTCGAGCTCCGGGTTCCTCTCCAGAACGTCGGAAATGACATTTCCGTCGGCATTGCGCTCAACTTGTTCAGTCATTGAGACCTTTCCTTACTGAGTGTCGCTTCCCCGAGAGGCAGCGGTGGCTTGATGTGTCCCGCGAGCCAACGGGATGTGTGTGGTGCAGACGTGGGCTCCCCCGGCCATGGTGGAAAGTCTTCGGACATCGACCCCCAGAAGGGAGGCGATGACGCGAGTCTCTTCATCACAGAACTCGGGAAATTCTTGGGCAAGATCGCGCACGGGGCAATGACCCTGGCATAACTGGATGCTGGACAGCAGATGCTCAGGCAGTTCGACCGTCTTGGCCGCTTTCCCCATGGCCATCACTGAGGTGCTGGCCACGAATCCATCACGGGTCATGGCATCGCCGAGAGCCTTGGCACGATCGGAGATATCCGGACCGGCGGCATCGACGATGGGACGGTAACGCCGTTCCATCTCCTTAAACCGCTGGTGCGCGAAGTTTTCCAGGGCTTCATGCCCCAAAGCTCCGCGGATCGTTTTCAACGAATCGATCGCTATATCAAGGTAGTCGTTGCCGAGCCGGGCATGGCCCTGCGGGGCAATGACATAACGGCGGGCAGGCCTCCCGGCGCCGCCCCCTTGCTTACGAACCATGGTGATTTCGATGAGTTGGTCTTTTTCAAGTGCTTCGAGATGACGCCGGATCGCGGCAGGTGTGAGACCGAGGTTCCGACCAAGGTCTGCCGCGGACACTGGACCGTGTGCCAGCACTCCTTGGAGGACCCGATCCCGGGTCCTTTCCTCAGTCTCGGCACCTCCCTGCGGAGAGGCGCCCTGGGCTTGGGCTTTTTCCTTCACGAAATACACAACTAAATTATGTCCTAATTTATTCCGGTCCTTCTAGTAAGGGAGACCTTGCCCGAAGCGAGTAGCGGCTTGGATCACAATGCACCGGGGTGGCCGAGCCACATCGTAGACTGTGAAAGTGCCACATTTAGAAGACCACCGACGGCGATCCCCCTCCTCGGTGACCGATTCCGCCCTTCTGATCGACGATCTGCGCAAGGAATTCCCTGCACCTCGCAGGAGCCGCGTCCAGCCGTCCTCGAACCCTGTGAGTCCGACCACATTCCGGGCCGTCGATGGGATCAGTCTACGTGCGGCCCACGGCAAAGTCACGGCACTTCTGGGGGCCAACGGCGCGGGCAAGTCGACGACTCTCGCCTGCGCACAGGGGCTCCAGAAACCCACCGCCGGGTCGGTTCGTCTTCTGGGTGAAGACCCTTGGGCGGCAGGTCCGGCGCTCAGGGCCCGGGTCGGCATCATGCTTCAGGACGGTGGGCTTCCCCAGGCCATCCGGCCCATTCCGCTTCTTCGGCACGTCGCGTCGATGTACAGGTATCCTGCGGATCTGGATTCCTTGGTATCCCGGTTGGGAATCGACTCGTTCAACCGAACCAATATTCGCCGTCTCTCCGGCGGGCAGAAACAACGTGTCGCATTGGCCGCGGCCCTGGTGGGCAACCCCGAGGTCCTCTTCCTTGACGAGCCCTCCGCCGGCTTGGATCCTCAATCCCGGCGCGTCGTCTTCGATCTCGTCCGGGAAGTCAAAGAGGCTGGGACCTGCATCGTACTGACCACCCACCTCATGGACGATGCCCAGCGACTCGCTGACTACGTATACATCGTCGATGAAGGCCGCAACGTCATCGAGGGGCAAGTCGACGAATTGCTCTACAGCAGTCAGGACCGTCAGACGCTGCGGTTCTCGATCTCGCGTCCCGGACTTGAACTGTGCGACCTATTCCCCGAGTCCCTCTCGGGAGGTCTCACGGTCAAGGAAGAGCATGCGGGTTCGTATGAAATCTCGGGCGCAATTCGTCCCCAGCACCTGGCACACCTCGCAGATACGTGGGCAACGGACGGGGAGCTGCCCACGAGCCTCGAGCTCAAGCCCCGCAGCCTGGAAGACCTGTTCCTAGATATTTCCGGGAGGACCCTCCGATGAGCCAAGATGCCACCATGGCGGACTCGCAGAGCACCGCATGGAATGCCCCAGAATCCTCACCACGCCAGCCTGCATCGTCCTGGAGCAGGATCCTCGCGCAGGGTCGGTACGAGACCATCTCGATGCTCAAGAACGGCGAACAGCTCATGCTCCTGATCCTGTTCCCCCTCATGGCCCTCTTCGGACTGGCGTTCACCGGATTCCTGGATACCTGGGCCGAGCATTTCGGCGGCTCCCGGGTGGACGTCGCAATGCCCGGCGTGCTCGCGTTGTGTGCGATGTCGACGGCGCTCTCAGGTCAGGGAATCGCTACGGGATTCGACCGACGCTATGGTGTGCTCCGATTCCTCTCGACGACGCCGCTCGGTCGCGGCGGACTCATCGCGGGAAAAGGAGTTGCCGTTCTTTCGGTCGTGGTCATTCAGTACGTCGTGATGGGCGTCGTCGGTTTCGCCCTCGGTTGGAACCCCAGCGTTCTGGGCTTCCTCTTGTCTCTTCCTACCCTGGTTGTAGGCGCCGCCGCTTTCACGGCCATCGGCCTTCTAGTAGCCGGCGTGGTCCGAGCCGAGGCGACACTCGCCGTGGTAAACACAGTCTGGGTGGTTTTGGCCACCGTGGGTGGTTCTTTGATCCCCGCGCATCAATTCCCCGGCGCCGCTTCATGGCTCATCGAGTTGCTTCCTTCTGGTGCATTGGGCGCCGCGCTTCGCTCTGACATGCTCAACCATCAATTTGCTTGGTGGCCGCATTTGGTTCTGGTGATGTGGATTCTCGTCGCTGGCCTCGCCGCCAAGCGGTGGTTCAAGTGGTCATGACCACGGTCGGCGCGTTCGCATCCGGAGGGGCGGAAAGCGAATAATGAGAAGGGCATTGCATATCCGAAACCATCGCCAGCTATTTGAGGTTCAACCATGACCACGAGATCCCTCCCGACCCGAGGTTCTTTCATTGACCGTTTCATTCCCCTGAATGTCAACGCCTGGGTACGACTTCTGGGAATCGCATCGATTTTGGTGAACTTCTTGCTCGTGCTGACGGGTGGCCTGGTGCGCCTGACCGGCTCTGGCTTGGGATGCCCTACGTGGCCTCGTTGCACGTCGGAGACCTGGACGAACGTCCCCGCCATGGGGATTCATGGATTCATCGAATTCGGCAACCGGACGCTCACCGGCGCGGTCGGCATCGTGGCCCTATTGACGTTCATTTCAGTGTGGCGACTGCGTGGGCGCTACACGGACCTGTTCTACATTGCCCTAGCCCTTGGCCTCGGAGTCATCGTCCAGGCGATTGTCGGCGGAGTCTCCGTTTGGCTGCGACTCAATCCTTGGATGGTTGGTGTGCACTTCATGCTCTCCGGTGTCATGGTCGCCATGGCCGCGATCTTCTACGCCCGCGTCCGTCGGTATTCAATGCGTCGCGTGATCGAGACCGAACGTTTGAGTGACCGTCCGGGCCCGGACAATCTCCAGAGGTTCCTTGGCGTTGTGATCGCTGTCGTCACCACCATCGCCGTCTACATGGGAACCTTGGTCACCGGTACCGGCCCCCACTCCGGTGACACCGACAGTGCCCGCCATGCATTCAATCCGGAGGTGGTCACCCGATTCCACACCATTCCGGTCTGGATACTATTGCTGCTCATCGTCGCTATCCTGGTCCTTGCGAAGCGCAAGAATTGGGCCCCTGCCGTATCCAAGAGCGCTTGGACCATCGTCATCGTCATGCTTTTCCAGGGCGCGATCGGCTACACACAGTACTTCACGGGCTCGCCAGGGGTATTGGTGTGGTTCCATCTGATCGGTGCCGGACTGCTGATCTGGTCCGTTACCTGCTTGTTCGAGCGCATGGTTGTGCTAGGGACTCCAACGCTCAGGAACCTCGCGGAAAGCCGCGTGGAGATCGCAGAGGCCAACGGCATCGTCTAGGAGCCGAGCACCATTCCACCACCACAGGGCCCGCATGCGCCTCAGGGAGACCTGAGGCGCATGCGGGCCCTGGTCCGCTCCGTGGGCGCCGAACGGGCCCTGGTGATCTCCACATATGGAGCGCGGTCCACAATGAAGAAGCCGCACCGCTTAATACGCAGCGATGCGGCTTCTCGATCCAACTGAGGCGTTGTTTCCTCGCGCAATGGATTAGAGGACGGGGCCTCCGACGAATGGGTCAATGGCCAGTGCAACGAAAACCAACGTCAGATACGTGATGGAGGCATGGAATACCACCATTGCCGTGCGTGAAGTAGCCTCTTCGGCAAGCGCTTGCTGGTGCAACTGGTGACACTTCCAGATGAACCAGGCGCCGGAAACCAACGCGGTGAGACCGTATACCCAGCCGGCACCGCCGACCGGGATGAGCATCAAAGAGCAGATGACGGTAGCCCATGCGTACAGGACGACTTGAACCGAAACGGCCTTTGCCGAGGCAATCGCGCCCAGCATAGGAATTCCGGCCCGCTGATAGTCCTCCGCGTACTTCATGGACAAGGGCCAGTAGTGCGGTGGGGTCCACAGGAAGATGATGACGAACAGCACGAGGGACGAGAAACTGAGCTTGTTCTCAACGGCTGCCCACGCAATGAAGACCGGCATGCACCCGGCGATACCGCCCCACACGATGTTCTGAGCGGTGCGACGCTTCAGAATCATCGTGTAGAAGACGACGTAAAGCAGGATCGCCGCGAGGCCGAGCGCGCCCGCCAAAGGATTGACCAGTAGCGTCAAGTAAACAACGGAAACTATCGAGAGTCCCCACGCGAAGATCAACCCTTGGCGGTCGGTGATCTCTCCGGTGACCAGGGGCCGCCGTTCAGTGCGTTTCATGAGGCGATCGGCCTCACGGTCAATGTAACAATTGAAAGCGCCGGCACCTCCGGCAGCCATCGCTCCACCGATCATCGTGTTGAGGATGAGCCACAGGCTGGGCAACCCACCCGCGGCAAAGATCATGGTCGGGGCCGTGGTCACCAGGAGAAGTTCGATGACTTGCGGTTTGGTCAAAAGGAAGAAAGCTTTGAGCTTTCGTCCAAGACCTATTTTGCGGTTGCCGAAGGGACCGTGATCGAGCGGACTGGCGCTGGAACCCCCCGGAAGCGACGCAACGCGGGAATCAGAGCCCGGCGCGGCGGCATCAGTAGGTGTGCGCGCGGCGGGCGATGTGTCGCTAAAACTTTGGCGCTTCACTCATCGACCCTTCATGATTGACTCCGGTGACCGGCGATAAACCGGATCCCGCGGCGCGAGCGGTACAACGAGTGGTCCGCGGGGTTGAAAGCAACTCTCATCATATAACGGACCCATGTTCCCTCCCTAGAGGAAACCGTGATATTTCCGTCTCGTCTGCCGATTGTGAACCTGTCTTCCGCTGTCGGCTCACACCGCTGACCTCAAAGGGGCCAGTCAATTATGGTTGTAGACAGAAGTGGCGGGACCAGGATCACGCTCGACGTGATGGTTATCGCCGATGTCTGCGGAGAAAGGGGCATTTCGTGCCGAATCTGAATGGGAAGCTCGAATGGACGGAAAAGGACCAGCGCGCGGTCGATACCGTCCGTGTATTGGCGGCGGACGCCGTGGAAAAGGTCGGCAACGGGCATCCGGGTACGGCCATGAGCCTCGCCCCCTTGGCCTATCTCCTTCATCAAAAGGTCATGCGTCACGACCCGACCGACGATCGTTGGGCCGGGCGGGACAGGTTCGTGCTCTCCCCCGGGCATTCATCATTGACCCTCTACATTCAGCTTTTCCTGTCCGGTTACGGCCTGGAACTCAAAGACCTTGAGGCTCTCCGCACATGGGGCTCATTGACTCCCGGCCACCCCGAATACAAGCACACCAAGGGCGTTGAAATCACGACGGGTCCCTTGGGTCAGGGTCTGGCTTCTTCCGTCGGCTTCGCCTATGCGCAGCGTCGCATGCGCGGGCTCTTCGATCCCGAGGCTCCGGAAGGCGCGAGCCCCTTCGATCACACCGTCTACACGATTGCCTCCGACGGCGATCTGGAGGAGGGCGTCACCTCAGAGGCATCCTCACTCGCCGGGCACCAGCAGTTGGGCAATCTCATTGTCTTCTATGACCAGAACCAGATCTCGATCGAAGACGACACCGACGTTGCGTTCACCGAGGATGTCGCCCAGCGCTACGAGGCCTACGGTTGGGACGTTCGTTCCGTCGATTGGACCAATGGCGGTAGCGGCTACGCCGAGAACGTCGAGGAGCTCTTCGACCAGATTCGCGAGGCCAAGAAAGTCACTAACAAGCCGACGCTGATCGCATTGAAGACCATCATTGGCTGGCCTGCTCCCAATAAACAAAACACCGGCGGCATCCACGGTTCCGCTTTGGGCGGCGACGAGGTCAAGGCCGTCAAGGAAATCCTCGACTTCGATCCTGAGAAGTCATTCCAGATCGAAGATGACATCCTTGCGCATACGCGTGAAGTCAAGGAACGTGCTCACCGTGAGCGCGAAGAATGGGAGAAGTCCTTCCGCGAATGGCAGGAAGAGAATCCGCAAGCGGCAAAGTTGTACAAGCGCTTGTCCGAGGGCGGGCTGCCCGAGGACTACAAGGAGTCCTTCCCTGTCTTCGAAGCCGGAGCCTCTTTGGCGACCCGCGCAGCGAGCGGCAAGGTCATCAACGCGATCGCTGAAACTTTCCCCGAGCTCTGGGGCGGTTCGGCCGACCTGGCCGGCTCCAACAACACCACGATCGAATCGGCAGACTCCTTCAACCCGTCGAGCCGTTCGACCAAAAAGTTCACCGCTAATCCTTACGGTAGGGTTCTGCACTTCGGGATTCGCGAACACGCTGCCGCGGCCATCGTCAACGGAATCGTTCTTTCCTCCCCGACCCGCGCCTTCAGCGGAACCTTCCTGATCTTCAGCGACTATCAGCGTCCCGCGATCCGCCTGTCGGCTCTCATGGGCGTACCCTCGATCTACGTGTGGACCCACGACTCGATCGGCCTCGGCGAGGACGGGCCGACTCACCAGCCAGTCGAGCAGCTCTCGACCTTGCGTGCCATCCCGAACCTCGACGTCGTTCGGCCCGCAGATGCCAATGAGACGTCAGTCGTTTGGCGCACAATCCTGGAGCAGAAGGAACGTCCTGCCGGGCTGGCTCTGACCCGTCAAGGCTTGCCGACGGTGCCCCGTGTGGACATCCATCCCGATGTCGAGGGCGAGAAGTTCGCCTCGGCAGAGGGTGCCGCACGTGGTGGGTACGTTCTGGCGGACACGGATTCGACTCCCGACGTCATCCTGATCGCGACAGGCTCGGAGGTCGAGCTCGCGCTGGAGGCTCGCGAAGCCCTCGCCACAGAGGGCGTGGCTGCCCGAGTAGTCTCAATGCCCTGCCGCGAATGGTTCGACCGCCAGGATGCCGGATATCGCGAGTCAGTGATCCCCGCCAGCGTGACCGCGCGCGTTTCCGTGGAAGCCGGATCCGCAATGTCGTGGAACGATCTGATCGGCACCACAGGACGGGCCGTCGCTCTCGACCACTTCGGCGCATCGGCCGACTACAAGACCCTGTACAAAGAATTCGGAATCACGTCCGAGGCCGTCGCCGAGGCGGCCAAGGAATCCATTCACGCTTCGAAGGCCTGACCGCGGTACCGGGGCCGCTCACTTTGATGAGCGGCCCCGGTGCTTTTGGCCAACGCCTTCAACGTCACGAGGAGAAAAACATGTCAACATCAACTCAGAAACTATCCGACGCCGGAGTCTCGATCTGGCTAGACGATTTGTCCCGCGAACGGCTCGGCACGGGCAACCTTGACGAGCTCATCGAGAACCGCAACGTCGTCGGTGTGACCACCAACCCCACGATTTTCGCGCAGGCTCTCTCCAAGGGAGATGCCTATGACGCCCAGGTGAGTGAACTCGCCCAGGCCGGTGCCGACGTCGAGGAGGCCGTTTTCACGGTTACTACCGACGATGTCCGCGACGCGTGCGATGTCTTCGCAACCATTTACGATTCGTCGCAGGGTGTGGACGGGCGCGTTTCGATCGAGGTCGATCCGCGTTTGGCACACAGGGCCGATGAGACGGTGGCCATGGCGAAACGTCTTCACGAGTCCGTGGGCCGTGAGAACGTCATGATCAAAATTCCCGCGACGGAAGCCGGTCTCGAACCGATCGCGGCCACCATCGCCGAAGGTATCAGCGTCAACGTGACCCTGATTTTCTCCCTTGAGCGCTACCGTGCCGTGATCAATGCATTCATGATCGGGCTCGAGCGTGCACTCGAGAACGGTCATGATCTCAGCAAGATCCATTCGGTTGCGTCGTTCTTCGTTTCCCGAGTCGACGCTGAGGTGGACGGTCAGTTGGATAAGATCGGTACCGATGAGGCCCTTGAGTTGAAGGGCAAGGCCGGTCTCGCCAACGCTCGTCTCGCCTACCAGGTATACGAGGAAGCATTCTCGACCGAACGCTGGAAGCGCCTTGAGGAAGCAGGAGCGAAGCCGCAGCGGCCGTTGTGGGCCTCGACGGGCACCAAGGACCCAAATTACCCGGACACGATGTACGTGACGGGGTTGGTCGTCCAGAACACGGTCAATACCATGCCCGAGAAGACCCTTGAGGCTACCGCCGATCACGCCGAAATCGCGGGCGACACCGTTTCAGGGACGTACGACCAGGCCGAAGCAGACATCAATGCTTTGGAGAAGATCGGTGTCTCCTACAACGAGGTCGTCGAGAAGCTCGAGACAGAAGGCATCAAAAAGTTCGAGGATTCCTGGGAAGAATTGCTCGAGACCGTCTCCAAGGCTCTCGGCAAGTAAGGGTGATCGCGTGGAGGGCCTGGGAGCAGGCCCTCCACGGCCCCTCCCGATCGGTGATGAGTCACCGATTCACTTTTCGAACAAAGGATTGGTGTGTCCGCTCCACAAGAATCAAACCCCCTGCGCGATCCCCAAGACCGAAGGCTCACGCGGGTAGCCGGCCCGTCTGCTCTGGTTCTCTTCGGGGTCACGGGCGATCTGGCTCGCAAGAAACTTCTGCCTGCGATTTATGATTTGATGAACCGCGGCCTCCTCCCTCCTCGTTTCGCCCTCGTCGGATTTGGCCGTCGCGATTGGTCGGATGACGATTTCCGCGGCCAAGTTCGCGAATCCGTCGAAGCGCATGCGCGAACCCCGTTCCGCGAGGACGTGTGGAACCAGTTGACCGCCGGAATTCGTTTCGTCCAAGGCGCGTTCGACGATGCGGATGCCTTCCGGCGTCTCAAAGAGACTCTGGAAGAATTGGACAAAACACGCGGAACCCGCGGCAACCATGCTTTCTACCTCTCCATTCCGCCAAATGCGTTCGAAGCGGTCTGCGCCCAGCTCGCTGAGAACGGCCTGGCGGAGCACGAACAAGCCGACGGCTGGCGCCGCGTCGTGATCGAGAAGCCCTTCGGCCACGATCTGGAATCCGCTCGCGAGCTCAATGAGATCGTAGAAAGCGTTTTCCCCGCGGACTCGGTCTTCCGCATCGACCACTACCTGGGCAAGGAAACGGTACAGAACATCCTGGCGCTCCGCTTCGCCAATGAGATGTTCGAACCGCTTTGGAACTCCAACTACGTGGACCACGTGCAGATCACGATGGCCGAGGACATCGGTATCGGCTCGCGTGCGGGCTACTACGAGGGCGTCGGGGCGGCACGCGACGTCATCCAGAACCACCTGTTGCAGCTCCTGGCTCTGACCGCGATGGAAGAGCCGATCAGCTTCGACGCGGAATACTTACGCGACGAGAAAGCGAAGGTTCTGGCAGCCGTGACGCTTCCCGAGGACGTGGAGGGCTATTCATCTCTCGGGCAGTACGCGGACGGCTTCCAAGGAGGCGAGGAGGTCAAAGGCTTCAAGGAAGAACAGGATATTCCTGCGGATTCCAGAACTGAAACCTTCGCTGCCATCAAACTGGATATCAATAACCGGCGTTGGGCCGGGGTGCCGTTCTACCTGCGTGCCGGCAAACGTCTCGGACGTCGCGTCACCGAAATTGCGGTCGTTTTCAAGCGCTCCCCCAATCTCTTGTTCCGGGAGAACTCGTACGAAGAATTTGGGCAGAATGCAATCGTGATTCGTATCCAGCCCGATGAGGGAGTGACGATCCGATTCGCTTCCAAGGTGCCGGGTACGCAGATGGAACTGCGCGACGTCAGCATGGACTTCGGCTACGGTCATTCCTTCACGGAATCCAGCCCTGAAGCCTACGAGCGCCTGATTCTGGATGTCCTTCTCGGCGAACCGCCGCTGTTCCCCCGGCACGAAGAAGTTGAGCTCTCGTGGAAGATCCTGGATCCCTTTGAGAAGTACTGGGCAGAGAGCGGGATCAGGCCGGAGGAATACGCTCCAGGCTCGTGGGGTCCGGAATCCGCGCATCGACTACTGGCCCGCGATGGGCGCGCCTGGAGGAGGCCATAATGATCCGTACTCTCAAAGACACCACCAGTTCAGAGGTCGACAAGGCCCTCGCGCTGATGCGCGAGGAGACCGGCATTCGCACGCTCGGACGCGTACTGACTCTCGTCATCATGGCCGACATGGGCCACTCGGAGAAAGCGATCGATGCCGCCATTACGGCCAGCCACGAGCATCCGTGCCGCATCATCGTCCACATCACGCACGACCCGAACGCCAAGAACCGCTTGGACGCGGAAGTCAGCATGGGCGGAGACGCGGGAGCGAGCGAGATCGTCGTGCTACGCGGGTGGGGAGAGTCTGCACACCCGAGCGAATCTTTGATTGCCGCTCTTCTGCTGCCCGACGCTCCTATCGTCGCCTGGTGGCCTCATTCCCTGCCCGAGTGCCCCGCCGAGCATTCGATAGGAAAGATCGCTCACCGACGAATCACCGATTCGGCTCGGGCCGAGGTTCCGTGGGACTCACTGAATAATCTGCGCAAACGGTATGCGCCCGGTGACACGGACTTGGCCTGGACCCGACTCACTTTGTGGCGTATCCAGCTCGCCGCAGTCATGGACGATCCGAAGAAACACACGGTCAACAAGGTCATTGTCGAGGGATCCGAGAAATCGCCGTCTGTCCTTCTCCTGGGCACCTGGCTCGGTTACCGGCTCGATGCACAAGTCGAGATTCGGGAAAGTCCGCAGCCCCGCGGCCTCTATAGGGTCACATTGTGCCGAGAAGATGGCGAAGTCACGATCTATCGCCCGGGCCGCAATATTGCGACGCTATCCATCCCCAAGAGCGCAGATCAGCAGCTAGCTCTGCCGGTTCGTTCTCTGGCGGAGTGTCTTGCAGAGGAACTCAGACGGTTGGATCCGGACGAGGTCTTCGGCGAGGTGCTCAACGAGGCGCTGAGCCGCTCGGAAGTCACCCTGACACAAGGAGCTGCTCCGGTCCCCGCCGGAGACCCGTCACGTTACACGGAGGTCTACGATGCCTGATCCTCGCCCTCACGCCGTTGCGTACCCGACGAAAGATCTGGTGGCCGAGGCAGCAGCCGCAAGATTGCTCCTGTGCCTCGGCGATCAGACGGCCCAAGGCAGCGTCGTCCACATCAGCATCACAGGTGGTTCCCTGGGCACGGGAATCTGGGAAGCCGTGAGTCAGAACATTCTCGTCGGAACCGTCGACTGGTCTTTGGTGCATATCTGGTGGTCGGACGAGAGGTTCCTGCCATCCGGCGATCCCGAGCGCAATGCACAGCAGGTTTTCGACGCTTTCTTCCGCAACGGGCCTGTTCCTGGGTCGAACCTGCACGTCATGGGAGCGGCGGAAGAGTATGCCGATCAGTATGCGGCTGCTCGGGCCTATGCGGATGAGCTGTCACGTTTTGCGGAGGAGGGCCACAGCTCCCCCCGTTTTGCATTGTCGCTTTTGGGAATGGGGCCTGACGGGCACATTGCATCGCTATTCCCCGGCAAGGAAGAAATCCACCTGGAGCACGAGGGCGTAGTCGGGGTGGAGAACTCCCCCAAGCCTCCCCCGAAACGAATCAGCATGACTCGATCCATGATCAACAATTCCGATCGAATGTGGTTCCTGGTTGCGGGCTCCGACAAGAGGGACGCGTTCGAACGAGTCTGGGCGGCCCGGGATCAGGATCCCGACCGAGACGGCTTGTCCGAAACACCCGCCTCAGGGGCACGCGGTCTCTCCGAAACCCTGTACTTGATCGCTAAGGATTCGCGTCCGGAAGGCTGACGAGGAAGCACCCGCAACAAGGGCCCGGTCACCACCTCTGAGGTGGTGACCGGGCCCTTTGCAGTCTCCGGCTGTGCGGCGAACCGACCTAGATGGCTGTGAAGCGCAAGAAGAGAGCGTATCCGATAATCGCAAGCACCCAAATGATGGCCGTGGTGACCGTCAATCGAACGAGGTTCTTGGAAGCGACCCCGGATGAATTCAATGAGCTCGTCATGCCTCCTCCGAACATGTCGGAGAGGCCGCCGCCCTTGCCCTTGTTGAGCAAGACAAAGAAGACCGTCAAGATGCTGGTCAGCGCGATGATCCCAAGCAGGATCCAACGTACAATATCCACTTCGACCTTTCGGTGCCTACGTTAGGGCGCTTGGTGTCTCCTGTTGAGGAGCCAAACGATTTCTTTTTCCGACCCGACTATACGCCATGGGTCAAGGACGCGCCGAGTTCGAGACGGCCGACGCACATAGGGCCTAGATCGTGCGGGGCCCACGGGGCCGCGCACGTATCCGTTCCTATTCCGAGACGACGTGCTTCTCGAAGCGCGCGATATTCGCGAATTCCTCTGCTTTCAAGGAAGCGCCACCGACCAGAACCCCGTCGACGTCCTTTTCGGAGAGCGTGGCCGCCGCATTGGCAGCCTTGACTGAACCTCCGTACAAGATCCGGACCGCGGCAGCAGTTTCCGCATCGTACAGCTTTTCCAGCTCCGCGCGGATGGCTGCCGACATCTCCTGGGCGTCCTCCGGACCAGCGACCTCGCCGGTGCCAATGGCCCAGACCGGTTCGTACGCTACGACTACGGACTTCGCGTTTTCCGCAGACAATCCCTTGAGGGAGCCCCGGAGCTGTTCCAGCGTGTAGTTCACGTGGTTACCGGCCTGACGCTCGTCCAGCCCCTCGCCCACGCAGAGAATGGGGGTAAGACCGTGGCGGTATGCGGCCTCGACCTTTTTGGAGCACAGCTCGTCGTCCTCGTGGTGAATTGTCCGTCGTTCAGAGTGGCCGACCAGAACGTATTCGCAATCGAGCTTTTTGAGGAACGCGCCGGAGATGTCGCCGGTGTAGGCGCCGGAATCCTGGTCGGAAAGATCCTGGGCACCGTACTCAATCTTGAGTTTGTCGCCATTGACGAGCGACTGCACCGATCGGAGATCCGTGGCCGGGGGGAAGACCGCGACTTCCACCCGGTCGTAGTCGAAGTTGGCGTCGTCGAGAGTCCACGCGAGTTTTTGCACCAGTGCAACACCCTCAGCGTGGTCCATGTTCATTTTCCAGTTTCCGGCAATCAGCGGTGTGCGGTCGAAGGAACCGTTGGTTTGTGTCGTCAAGATCGTGTCCTTTCCGTGGGGCATCGTCCGTGATGCCAGGAAACGGGCTCAGCACCGTGAAGGTGACACAGAGCCCGTGGAGTGAAAAGAGGCGGACCGGCCACGATGTGGTCGGTCCGCCCGAGATCGGCTAGGCTCCGAGAGCTTCGAGGCCGGGCAGCTCTTTGCCCTCGATGAACTCGAGGGAAGCGCCACCGCCGGTGGAAATATGCCCGAAGTCCTCGTCCTTGAAACCGAGGTTGCGTACAGCAGAAGCGGAGTCCCCGCCGCCGATGACGCTCATTGCATCCGAGTCGGCGAGGGCCTGAGCGACGGTTTTGGTGCCGCCGGCGAAAGCCTCCATCTCGAAGACACCAACCGGCCCGTTCCAAAATACGGTCCTGGCCTTCTTGATGTATTCGGCGAAGACCTTTTGCGTTTCGGGCCCGATGTCCAATCCCAAGCCCTCAGGCCCGATCTCGCCCTCTTCGAGCGATTCAATAGGTCGGATCTCGTTCTGTGCGTCGGCGGCGAAGGCTGAAGCCCACACCACGTCCGTGGCCAAGACGAACTCGGTGCCTTCGGCTGAGCCGCGTTCGAGATACTTCTTGACGTTCTCGATCTGATCCTTCTCCAGGAGCGATTTGCCGACGTTGTAGCCTTGAGCCGCCGCGAAGGTATAACCCATGCCACCGCCGATCAACAAAGCGTCGGCCTTTCCGATCAGGTTGTCGATAACGGCAAGTTTGTCGGAAACTTTCGACCCTCCCATGACCACCACGAAGGGTCGGTCCGGGTTCTCGATCAAAGTCGACAGAACATCCAATTCCGTCTTGACCAAATCACCCATATAGGCAGGAAGTTTCTTGGCGACGTCATAGACCGACGCGTGCTTGCGGTGAACAGCACCGAATGCGTCGTCGACGTATGCGCCGTTTTCGCCTGCAAGAGAAACAAGCTCGTCCGCAAATGTTGCCCGCTCTGCATCGTCTTTGCTTGTCTCGCGAGGATCGAAGCGTACGTTCTCGATAACGAGAATGTCACCGTTTTTCTGTTCCTCGGCTTTGGCACGAGCGTCGTCGCCCACAACATCATGTGCCGTGGCGACCCGGAAGTCGGCTAGCTCCGCCAACCTTGCGGCCGCAGGGGCGAGCGAATACTGCGGGTCAACCTGGCCTTTGGGTCGGCCGAGGTGAGCCATCACGATCACCCGAGCGCCCGCTTCGGACAATTTCTTCAGGACCGGCAATGACGCTTTGATTCGACCATCGTCGGTCACCGTGGTGCCGTCGAGAGGCACGTTCAGGTCCGAACGGACCAGAACGTGCCTGCCCTCGACACCATCGGCAATCAGCTCATCGAGAGCATGTGCCATGGTGATTTTCTCCAAACCTCGTTGTAGGGAAAGTGAGCCATTCCCTATCTTAGAGCTCTGCAGCCAGCTTATTGACGAACTTCACGGTGCGGGAAGTGAAACCCCACTCGTTGTCGTACCAGGCGAAGACCTTGACCTGACCGTTGAGGACAGAGGTGAGCTCGGCATCGAACACGGTGGAGATCTCTTCGCCCACGATGTCCGTGGAGACGATGGGATCCTCGGTGTACTTGATGATTCCCTTGTAGTCGCCTTCTGCTGCTTCCTTGACGGCCGCGTTGATTTCTTCGGCGGTCACGTCCTTCTCGAAAGACAGCGAAAGATCAACGATCGAGCCAGTGATGGTAGGAACGCGGAAGGCCATGCCGTCCAGCTTGCCGGCAACCGGTTCGTAGACCTTGCCTACGGTACGAGCGGCACCGGTCGAGGTCGGGATCATGTTGACGGCCGCGGCGCGAGCACGACGCAGGTCCTTGTGTGGGGCGTCCTGCAAACGCTGGTCAGCTGTGTAGGAGTGGATGGTGGTCATGAGTCCGGCTTTGATACCGAAGTTCTGATCCAGAACCTTGGCCAGCGGTGCCAAGCAGTTGGTGGTGCAGGAAGCATTCGACACGACATGCTGGGTGTCGTTGTCGTAGGTGTCATCGTTCACACCCATGACGAAGGTGCCGTCCAGGTTGGTGCCTGGTGCGGAGATAACGACCTTCTTGGCGCCGGCCTCGAGGTGAGCCTTTGCCTTCTCACCATCGGTGAACAGACCGGTCGACTCAAGAACGATGTCGATACCGAGGTCCTTCCACGGAAGGTCAGCAGGGTTCTTTTCGGAAAGGACCTCGAGCTTCTTGCCGTCGACGAAGATGCTTCCGTCCTTGACCTCCACCTCAGCCTTCAACGGCCCAAGGATGGAGTCGTACTTGAGGAGGTGAGCAAGGGTTTCAGGGCTGGTCAAGTCGTTGACAGCAACGATCTCGATGTTCTCGCCCTGCTCACGGACGGCGCGGAAGAAGTTGCGGCCGATACGACCAAAACCATTGATACCAATACGTACAGTCACTTGTGATCAAACTCCTCAGTTTGAGTGTTTATCGTTGAGGGCGGCTCCGTATGGAGTCCATCCCGCCGAACTGGCGCGCCGTCAGGTTTCCGCGACTCGTGGAACTCCTCGTCAACGCGTTCCGTTCGGTTCTGTTATTAGTTTACGTGATTTTATGTGTGTTTGGGTGTGTTTTGCGGAAAAATTTCCAAATGCACCCACGCCTTCGCACGAAATATCAATAGTTGGGACATGCGAAAGGCCCGAGATGTCGCTTCATCGCGGGCCTCTTCGTGGTCTTTTGTGGGAATATGTGGCTAATTTGCGCTATCAGCTGACGAGACGGTGAGTTCGGATGTGCGCTTCGTCGGTATCGTCGGCGCGAACGGGCTAGCGAGAGCTCCCCTGGGGTGCGGTATCTGTACCCGGAATACCTTCGGCCGAAGCTTGTTTGTCCGCCATGGCCAGGAGCCGGCGGATGCGGCCAGCGATTGCGTCCTTGGTCAGGGGCGGATCCGCGAGACGACCTAGTTCGTCAAGGCTCGCGTGGCGGTGGGCCAGCCTGAGCTGACCGGCGTAGTGAAGATGTTCTGGGACGTCGTCACCCAATATTTCCAATGCCCGTTCGACTCGGGCGCCCGCCGCGACGGCCGCCTGGGCCGAACGCCTAAGGTTGGCATCGTCAAAATTAGCCAATCGGTTGGCCGTGGCCCGTACTTCTCGGTGCGTTCTCCGGTCCTGCCACTGCGAGAGGACATCGCTAGCACCCATACGACGCAGTAGCTGCCCGATGGTTTCACCGTCGCGCACCACCACTCGATCCGCGCCGCGGACTTCTCTGGCTTTGGCGAAGATATCGAGGCGACGTGCCGAGCCGACGAGAGCCAGGGCCGCTTCCGGGCCGGGACACGTAAATTCCATAGCGGACGATCGACCGGGTTCGGTCAGGGAACCATGCGCAAGGAATGCTCCACGCATCACGGCCTCCGAATCGGCCAAGGAACCGTTGACGACCGTGGGAGGCAGGCCGCGAACGGGTCGACCTCGTGTGTCCAACAACCCGGTCTGGCGTGCGAGGGCCTCGCCTCCGCGCTGGACGCGAAGCATGTAATGTCCGCCCCGCTTGAGAGCTCCGCCCGAAACCGTCATCAATTCGCAGCGGTGTCCGTAGAGTTCCTCGATCGCGGTCTGGACGCGCTGCGCCGCTGCACGGTGATCCAACTCGGCTTCGATGACGATCTGGCCTGAAACGAGGTGCAGTCCGCCTGCAAAACGCAACACGGTCGCCACCTCGGCCCGGCGGGTCGAGGACTTCGGAACCTCGAGCTTCGCCAATTCGTCTTTTACGAGAGCCGTCAGGGCCATTCAGTATTCCTCCAGGCTGGATGTTTTGGAGCGGTGACCACGCCCTCGCAGGGGCTTTGGGTCACTACGCGAGATTACACGCTCGGCGCGTCAGGTTCCACGCCGAAGGAGTTGTCCGGAACCCGCATGGCCTCTTGGTAGGCTGCCGCAAGTCTCAGAGGGTTGTGCAGGTTTTCCTTTCGTCGAGCCCGCAGGCGGTTCCACACGAGTTTTGCGTTTCTTTCGGAGACGGCCTGTTCGAAAAGTTGTTTCTCTTGAATAGAACTGGGATCCGCGATGACTGCATCGATGCTGAGCTCCGGGGCGTACCTTTCGAGAGCTTCGAGGTGACCCGTAGCCCCAAGACCCGCGGTTTCCTTCTCTTCGAGGCCCAAATTCATAGATACGCAGATCTTCGCGGAAGTCTCGCACAGGGCTTTTCGGCTCTCGCGCAGTAGCAGGTGCGGAATCACAGAAGTAAACCAGGATCCCGGACCCAAAATCACCCAGTCGGCATCCATGATGGCTCTAACCGATTCTTCGCAGACTCGTGCGTCGAGAGGCTCCAAGCTCAAATTCTCCACGCGTTCGGCCTTCGCAAGCTTGGCCTGCCCGACCAGTCGCTCACGGACCCCGTCGCCAGTAATGGCGTCCCCCGAGATCACGAGTGGATCCAATGCCATCGGCAATACACGCCCCCGCGCTTCGAGGAGACGTGAGGCCCACTCCAAACCGGCTACCGGGTCCCCCAACAGTTGCCACAGGCTGACGAGCAGAAGGTTGCCCATCGCGTGCCCATCGATCTCTCGTGGGGCGTCGGGCAGTGCCGAGAATCTATGTTGGATCGCTTCTCGCCACAGATGGCCCCATTCCGAATCATCACAGAGAGCCGACAACGCCATACGCAGGTCGCCCGGTGGCAAGACGTTAAATTGTTCCCTCAGCCGGCCCGAGGAGCCTCCGTCATCGGCCACTGTCACGACGGCAGTGATGTGCGGAGTGACGAGGCGCAGAGCGCTCAAGGAAGCGTACAGACCGTGCCCACCGCCCAGGGCAACTACCTTGGGTGAATGCCGAGAGCCGGGGATTCTCCGGTCCGGACGGTGACGAGAACGTGTCATTGCGGGCTCCTATTCGCGACCCAAATCGCGGTGTTGGACGTTGACTGTCACGTTATCCAGTGTTCCGAGTCGGCGCGCAATTTCTTCACTGACAGCCACTGAACGGTGCTTGCCGCCCGTGCAACCGATCGCGATGGTCGCATAATGCTTATTCTCGGTGCGATACCCATCGATTACGGGTGTCAGGGAGTCAACGTACAGGTCCACGAATTTTTTCGCTCCGTCATGGCCCAGAACGAATTTGCGCACCGGTTCGTCTTGTCCCGTGTGCGGTCTCAAATCGGGTATCCAATGGGGGTTAGGGATGAAACGGACATCAGCGACGAAATTCGCGTCCGCGGGAACACCGTATTTGAAACCGAAACTCATGACCGTGATATTGACGACCGACGGACCTTCCATCGAATACGTCTGCGAGATCACGTGGGAGAGCTCGTGGACGTTGTAGCCCGTTGTATCCAACACGACATCCGCACGCTTCTTCAGATCCGAGAGCAAGTCACGTTCGGCCTGGATACCCTCCAGGATGCGCCCGTTTCCTTGCAGGGGGTGCGGACGGCGTTGCGCCTCGTACCGGGCGATAATGGCCGCGTCCGAAGCGTCCAGGAACAGCATGGTGAATTCCACCGGCGCATTCTGCAGCACGTCCAGAGCTTCTTTGAAATCCGCGAACAGAGCCTTGCCACGAATGTCGATGATGACGGCCAACTTGGGCATCGACTGCGGAGCACGAGCAACGAGATCCACGAGTGGTCCCAGCAAGTTCGGCGGAATATTGTCCACAACGTACCAACCCGCGTCTTCGAGGGTGTGAGCCGCCGTTGAACGACCAGCGCCAGAGATACCGGTAATGACCAGCATTTCCGTCTGCTCAGGCTTCTCAGGCGTCAAGTCCTCAGGATTGAACGATGGATTCTCTTGGGTCACTGGAGAGCTCCCGGAGTCGCGACGAATCAAAAATGCCCGCCCAAGGGTGCGCTCGACCGCGCACCCCAGCGAAGCGTGGTACAAGTCCAGACTACCCGGATGTCTCGCTGCTTTCCCCGGATTCCTCGGAATCTGTGGACAAGTGGGCTCGTATTTTCTCGGCGAGCTGGGGGCCGATCCCTTTGGCGCGCGTCAGGTCCTCGGCCGTGGCCTCCCGTATCGCCTTGAGCGACCCGAATTCCGCAATCAGAGCTTCTCGTTTTGCCTTGCCCAGGCCTTCGACGCCGTCCAGGGCGGAGACAAGCATGGCTTTGCCGCGCTTGGTTCGGTGGAACGTGATGGCGAAACGGTGGGCCTCATCGCGAAGTCTTTGCAGCAAGAACAACCCATGAGAAGACCTCGGCAGGATCACCGGGAATTCGTCCTCCGGAACCCAAATCTCTTCGAGTCTTTTAGCTAGCCCTACGACGTAGACATCGGTGATCCCAAGATCATCGAGGGCTTGCTGGGCCGCGGCCACCTGCGGCGGTCCACCGTCGACAACCACCAGATTGGGCGGGTAGGCAAACTTCGCCGGCTCTTTTTCGGTCCCACTATCCACCTCGCCCGAAGCCTGGGGCGAATGCTGACGTGCTTCCTGATCCGCAAGGTGCCGCTTGAAGCGTCGCGATATGACGTCGTACATCGAGGCCGTATCGTCTCGTGCCGCATCTCCGCGAATCGAGAATTTTCTGTAATCCGATTTGCGGGGAAGGCCGTCTTCGAAAACCACCATCGAAGCCACGACATTGGTGCCCTGGACGTGCGAGATGTCGTAGCACTCGATGCGCATGAGCGGATCGGGCAGGTCGAGTGCTTCCTGCAACTCCTGCAACGACGCGCTGCGTGTGGTGAGGTCTCCGGCCCGCCGAGATTTGTGCAAGGTCAGTGCTTGCTTCGCATTGTCCGCCACGGTCCCCATCAACTGGACACGCTCTCCACGCTGGGGCACCGAGATGGTTACTTTGCTTCCTCTGAGGCCGGACAACCACTCCTGAAGTTGCTCGGCGTTTTCCGGCATGACCGGGACGAGGACGTTCCGGGGAATTTCGTTGAGATTGAGTTCCGCGTCATCCGGCGCGCTCGCCATGGTCACGGCCGACTCTCCGTAGACCTGTTGCAGCAGCTGTTCAACCATTTCGGGAGCCGACAGGTCTTCGACTCGTTCCACGATCCACCCGCGCTGACCTCGGATTCGGCCACCGCGTACGTGGAAAACCTGAGCGGCGGCTTCGAGCTCATCCTCGTGGAACGCAAACAGATCAGCGTCCACGGAATCGGAGAGCACGACGGCGTTTCGTTCGAAAGCCTTGCGAAGAGCTTCGATGTCGTCCCGCAATTTCGCAGCGTGCTCAAACTCCATGTTCTCCGCGGATTTCTGCATGTCGGTGGCGAGTTTCTTGATGTACTTCTCGGAATCCCCCGCCATGAATTTGCACAACTGATCGGCCAAATCCTTGTGGTCCTCTTCGCTGATGCGACCGACGCAAGGGGCCGAACACTTATCAATGTAACCCAGCAAGCAGGGCCTGTCCGCAAGCTCGGCGCGTTTGAAAACGGCCCTGGTACAGGTTCGAACGGGAAATACCCGCAACAAAGAGTCCAGGGTTTCTCGGATTGCCCAGGCCTGTGAAAACGGGCCGAAGTAACGTGTGCCCTTTTTCTTGGCCCCGCGCATAACTTGGGCGCGCGGAAAACGATCCCCCATGGAGACGGCAAGGTAAGGATAGGATTTGTCGTCCCGGTACATGATGTTGAATCGCGGCGTGTACTGCTTGATCCATGTGTATTCCAGCTGGAGCGATTCCATTTCGGAGCCGACAACAGTCCACTCGACGCTCGCTCCGGTATGCACCATGGCATAGGTCTTGGGCGGGAGCTGTTGAGGACGTTGGAAATAAGAGTTCAGGCGGTTTCGTAGATTTTTGGCCTTGCCGACGTAAATCACACGTCCGAACTCGTCCCGGAAGCGATACACACCCGGCTGGGTGGGGATCTCGCCCGAGGCAGGCCTATAGCTTGCCGGGTTTGCCATCTACTCTGTTTCCTCCTTCTCCTGCACTCAGTCGGTGGTTCCCGCATCCTTCTCGAGCGACGGCGACGTGTTGTACTCGTCCTTGCGGGATTGGCCGGAGAGCTGGGCGATATGGTCCATGATGATGTCCGTGGTTTCGCGTCGTTGCTTGCCCGTCTGCTGATCTCCGAGCTTGTCGAAGTACAAGGGCTTTCCCACGCGAACGGTGAATCGGACCGGACGGATCATCCGAGACCCCGAGGGCTGCAGCTTGTCCGTGCCGATGAGCCCCACCGGGACCACGGGGGCTCCGGTTTTGTGGGCAAGCCAAGCCACCCCGATCCGACCGCGGTACAGAAACCCGTCCCTGGAGCGCGTTCCCTCGGGATAGATTCCGAAAACCTGCCCCTGGTCCAAACGCTCCAAACCTTTTTCCAGTGCTTTGAGTCGCCCCGTCTGGTCCGACCGGTTCACCGGAATGATGTCGATCAATTCGAACAGTGCCTTCATGGCTTTTCCCCTGATACCAGGCGAATTGACGTATTCTGCCTTGGCCAGAAAGGCCACTCTGCGCGGCATCAATGCAGATATGATCACGCTGTCCAAAAACGCTTTGTGGTTCGAGGCCACAATCACCGGACCGGATTTCGGAAAATCCTCTAGCCCTGTCACTCGGGCCCTGAACCCGATCTTCATTAAGCCGGTGACGGTGGTTTGCGCCAAGTGGTACAGCTTCACGGATTGCTCCCCTCACAAAGAATCGTCGAGATTACTGTACCCGTTTCCCCGACGATGCACGGTCGCCGAAATGATGTACCGATGCGAGCTGGTTCACTATGCGTTGGCCAGCGATTCGAGGCCGGTTTCTTGGGCAATGGCCGCCCGTAATTGCGCGGCGTCGTCCACGACGGTCACGGCACCCGCGCCGGCTAGTTCATCTTCGGAGGCGAAGCCCCAAGAAACGCCGATACACGGAATCCCGTGGGTCGTTGCCCCAGCGACGTCGTACTCCCGGTCTCCGATCATGACCGCTCGTTCCGGGTCTGCCCCGCCGTACTCGGGGTTCTGCCCAACACGCTGGTCGAGAAGGCGAAAGGCACGGTCGATGACCCCGGCTTTGTCGGCAGGAAGATGCATCGTGGCTGGTTGGAGTTCGTCGCGGGACCCCGAGACCACGTCGAAGTACTGAGCGATGTCAAAATCGTCCAACAACTTCTCGGTGGTCGGAAGGGGCTTTTGCGTCGCAAGGCCAATCGCCGCAGGGAGCTGGGACAAATCTTGAAGCAACTCCAGCATTCCGGGATACAGCTTCGATGAGGCCCGAGCTCGCTCCAGGTAGCCTCCTCGATAGGTCGCCAGGATTTCCCGGTGATATTTTCCCGGAATGTCCGTGTACCTGTTCAACGACTGGTCAGTCGATGGCCCCACGAATTTGCGAAGGATCTCCGGGGTGGGCCGTTCGAAACCGTGAGCAGCGATCGCATCGGATAGACCTTCCGTGATTGCACCCGCCGGATCGAGCAGTGTTCCGTCCAAGTCGAAGAGGACGGTGGCAGTCGCACGCGTACTCATCGCTCACCCAGAATTTCGGCCAGGAAGTAGCCCGTGTGGCTGCTTTCGATACCGGCCACTTGCTCAGGGGTTCCTTCCGCAACGACCTGGCCCCCACCGGATCCTCCCTCGGGACCCATATCCACGATCCAATCTGCAGACTTGATGACATCCAAATTGTGTTCGATCGTCAGCACCGTATTGCCCTTCTCGACCAACCCCTGGAGAACATGAAGCAGCTTGCTGATGTCCTCGAAGTGCAGGCCAGTAGTCGGTTCGTCGAGCACGTAGATCGTGCGCCCGTTTGAACGCTTCTGAAGTTCCGAGGCCAATTTGACGCGCTGCGCTTCGCCACCGGAGAGCGTCGGTGCAGGCTGTCCGAGCCGGATGTACCCAAGCCCCACGTCGACGAGAGTATTCAAGTGACGGGCGATAGGAGTGAAGGCCGAGAAGAATTCGGCGGCTTCTTCGACGGGCATGTCCAGAACGTCAGCGATGGTCTTGCCCTTGTATCGGATCTCCAAGGTTTCCCGGTTGTAGCGGGCGCCATGGCAAACTTCGCACGGCACGAAGACATCCGGGAGGAAGTTCATCTCGATCTTGAGCGTCCCGTCGCCATGGCAGGCCTCGCAACGACCTCCTTTGACATTGAACGAGAAGCGCCCGGGAAGGTAACCCCTAACTTTCGCTTCATTCGTCTCGGCGAACAGCTTTCGGATGTGATCGAACACGCCGGTGTACGTTGCGGCGTTGGAACGCGGCATTCGACCGATAGGGCTCTGGTCCACGTGAACGATTTTGTCCAGATGCTCCAGCCCCTCGACACGCTGGTGTCGGCCCGGAACCTGCTTCGCTCCGTTGAGTTGGTTGGCCAGGGATGTATAGAGGATGTCGTTGACCAGGGTTGATTTTCCCGAACCGGAGACTCCGGTAATGGCTGTGAACACCCCCAGCGGAAATGACACGTCGATCCCCCGGAGGTTGTTCTCCTTGGCTCCGACGACCTTGACCATACGTTTCTTGTCGATTTTCCTGCGTTTGGCTGGCAACAATATTTCACGACGTCGGTCGAGGTATGCACCGGTCAATGACCGTTGATTCGTCAGCAACTCCTCGTAAGGGCCCGAGTGGACGATCTCACCACCGTGCTCCCCGGCCCCGGGGCCAACGTCGACGACCCAGTCGGCCTCCTTGATCGTGTCCTCGTCATGTTCAACGACGATCAGGGTGTTGCCGAGGTCTCTCAATTTGGTCAGGGTTTCGATCAGACGTCGGTTGTCCCGCTGGTGCAGACCGATAGAGGGTTCGTCGAGCACGTACAGCACTCCTACCAGCCCTGAACCTATTTGCGTCGCCAGACGTATGCGCTGGGCCTCACCGCCCGACAGGGTGGCAGCTGCACGCTCGAGATTCAGGTAGTCAAGCCCCACGTCCAAGAGGAATTGAAGACGCGCATGAATCTCCTTGAGCACCTGGTCGGCGATCTTCGACTCGCGTTCGGTCAGCTCGAGTCCCTGCATGAACCTTTGTGCGTCGGTCATGGACATGGACGTGACCTCGGAAATCGAGGCCCCACCGACCGTGACGGCCAGCATCGTCGGGTTGAGCCGTGCCCCATTGCAGGCTGGGCAGGCGACCTGCCGCATGTACTGCTCATAGCGGTCCTTGGCCCAGTCGGACTCAGTTTCTTCATGCTTGCGCTTGATGTAGGCGTACACGCCTTCAAAGCCGGACGTATAGCGGCGTTCGCGACCGAACCTGTTCCGGTATGAGACCTCGACCTTGAAGTCCTTGCCGTCCAGGATGGCGTTCCGCGCCTTCTTGGAGAGATCTTTCCAGGGCGTGTTGAGGTCGAAACCGACTTCCTTGCCCAAACCCGCAAGCAACCGAAGCCAGTACTCCGTGGTGGATTTTCCTTGGGACCAAGGGGCGATAGCGCCCTCGCCCAAGCTCTTCTCCGGGTCGGGTATGACCAGCCCCTCATCGACTTCCAGGCGTGACCCGATGCCGTCGCACTCAGAACACGCGCCGAATGGACTGTTGAATGAGAAGGCCCTGGGCTCGATCTCCGTGGTCTCGATCGGATGTTCGTTGGGGCAGGCCAGATTCTCGCTGAAAGTTCTTTGGCTGTCCTCAGATTCGTCGTCGACGAAGTCCACGACAACGCGGCCGTCCGCGAGACCGAGGGCGGTCTCGATCGAATCCGTGAGCCGTTGGTGGATCGATTCCTTGATGACCAAGCGATCCACCACCACGGAGATCGTGTGCTTGTACTGCTTTTTGAGTTTGGGGGCCTCGGAGAGCTGAACCTGCTCGCCGTCGATGATGGCTCGCGAATAACCCTGTTGGGTCAAGGAAGCGAAGAGATCGGCGAACTCGCCCTTGCGCGAGCGAACCATCGGCGCAAGAACCTGCAAACGAGTCCGCTCGGGATAGGCCATCAGCTGGTCGACGATCGCCTGGGGGGTCTGCTTCTCGATGGGCTCACCGCAGATCGGGCAATGCGGGTGCCCGATCCGAGCCCACAGGAGACGCATGTAGTCGTAGATCTCGGTGATCGTTCCGACCGTGGACCGCGGATTCTTGGACGTCGATTTCTGATCGATGGACACTGCCGGCGACAGGCCCTCGATGAAGTCCACGTCAGGCTTGTCGACCTGCCCCAAAAACATTCGCGCATAGGCTGAGAGAGACTCCACGTACCGACGTTGCCCTTCGGCGAAGATGGTGTCGAAAGCCAGCGACGATTTGCCCGAGCCCGAAAGTCCGGTGAAGACGATCATTGCGTTACGCGGGATATCCAGATCCACATTCTTGAGGTTGTTCTCCCGGGCGCCCTTCACGAGGATACGGGTGAGGTCTTGTGGGGTACCGGGTTCGTGTCCCTGAATGTGCTGAGTGGTCATGAACTGCCTGTCTGCGTGGTTGCTAATGATCGGGAGTCCGCATCCGAACGCGGGCCCATCCATTCGAAGATTTATTCTAACGAACCTGTGACTTTTCGGGGTTGGAATCGGCCCAGGGTGAACGTCACCCTCGCGCGGGTTGCGCGCGAGAGCCGGATACGACCTACACTCGAGAGCATGATGGCAATCGCTACCGAAAAGATCGATCTGAGTGACGTCACCATCCGTTATATCAGCGTCTCCGAGATGGACAACAAGGTCTATCTGGTGACCTGCAAGCAAACGGGTACTCAGCTCCTGATCGATGCGGCGGATGATCCCGACGCAATATCACGGCTCGTGGCCGCCGGCGCCCACGACGTCGACGCCCAATGTGCCTGCTGCGGAAACGTGCAGTTGATCGTCACGACCCACTCGCACTGGGACCACGTCCGGGCCCTGCCCGAGATCAAATCTCGGTCCGAGGCGCTGACCGCATGTGGAGCCGAGGACGAGTCCGATATCAACGTACCGATGGACATTACGTTCGAAGACGGCGACACCGCCGATCTGGAGGGGTTCTCGTTGGATGTGATCGGACTGTCAGGGCACACACCCGGCTCCATAGCATTGGCTTACACGCCGGAAGAAGGTCCCACGTACATCTTCACCGGTGACTCCTTGTTCCCTGGCGGCGTCGGAAAGACGGGTTCCCCCGAAGCGTTCGAATCACTCCTCCACGACGTCACGACCAAGATTTTCGACGTCTACGATGACGCGACCGTGATCCTGCCCGGTCACGGCGATTCGACCACGCTGGGAGCCGAACGGCCTCACCTGCAGGAATGGGCCGAACGCGGCTGGTAGTACAACCTATCCATAAGTGAGACCCCCGTTCCGGGCAAGGAGTGGACTTCTCGGATCGGGGGTCTGTTGCGTGTGGAGTCCTCGGGTCAGAAGAGCCCCTGCATGCTCCCGGCGTCGTCGAATCCGATACGTTCCGCCGCGGGGTGGCGCGAAAGTCCCGGCATAGTCCTCATGGTTCCGCAGATGGCGTAGGCGTAACCCGCCCCTGCGGCAAGGCGAACTTCCCGAACCGGGAGCCTCCAGCCGCTAGGGGCGCCCTTGAGCCCCGGATCGGAAGAAATGGACAGGTGCGTCTTGGCGATAACGACCGGAAGATTGCCGAAGCCCAGTCTTTCGTACCGGTCGAGCTGTTGTGCCGCGGCCGCGCTCAGATCCACGCCGTCGGCACCATAGATATTCGTGGCCACTTTCTCGATCTTGTGAAGGATGGGGTCGTTCACGTCGTAGGTGAATTGAAGTTCTCCCGGCTCCTCGCAAGCCCGAGCGACGGAGTCAGCAAGTTCCGTCGCCCCGGCTCCGCCCAAGGCCACGCCCCGATGAATGGCGGCCTCTGCGCCGGCTTCTTGGGCGATCTCACGGATGACCTGATGTTCGGAATCGTGATCCGTGGGGAAAGCGTTGATGGCCACCACGGGCGAGACCCCGAAGGATCGCACAATCTCCAGGTGCTTGCGAAGATTCGGGGCTCCGGCAAGGACGTCCTCCGGGCTCTCCTCCAGCATCTCTGCCGGCAGCGGTCGGCCGGGAGCGATGTTGTAACGGCCGGAATGGGACTTGAGCGACCTCACGGTGACCACCAGCACCGCGGCATCGGGTCGAAGGCCACTGGTGCGGCATTTGACGTTGAAGAATCGTTCAGCTCCCATGTCAGCGCCGAAGCCGGCTTCGGTGATGACGTAATCCGAATGTTCCAGGCCCACGTAATCCGCCACAATCGATGAGTTCCCCGTCGCGATGTTCCCGAACGGGCCCGCATGGATCAGGGCCGGACTGTGCTCCAGTGTCTGCATGAGGTTCGGTTTGATCGCGTCGGCCAGGATCACGGCCATCGCACCATCCGCCTTGAGGTCTCGAGCGGTAACGGGTGCGCCATCGTGGTTGAAACCGACGACGATTCGCGCCAGGCGGTCCTGAAGGTCGTCGAATCCCTTGGCCAATGACAGGATCACCATTACTTCGCTGGCGGAGGTGATGTCGAATCCCGTTTGCCGGGTCACTCCATCCGCCCGTTCCCCGAGCCCAATGACGACGTTGCGCAGCGCCCGGTCATTGACGTCGAGGACGCGACGCCACGTGATGGTTCGTTCGTCGATGTGAAGTTCGTTGCCAAAGTGCAAGTGATTGTCCAGGATGGCCGCGAGCATGTTGTGGGCCGCGGTCACCGCGTGGAAATCCCCGGTCAGGTGAAGATTGAGTTTCTCCATCGGAACGATTTGGGAATATCCACCGCCGGCAGCGCCGCCTTTGATTCCGAAGGTCGGGCCCATCGACGGCTGACGGAGGGTAAGCATCGCATTTCGGCCGGTGGCGGACATCCCCTGGGCCAGCGAAACGCTAGTGGCGGTTTTTCCCTCACCGAGCGGCGTCGGGGTAACCGCCGTCACGACCACGTATTTGCCCCGCCGCCTTGCGTCAGGCGTGGAATCGAGCTCGATTTTGGCAACGTGCCTGCCATAGGGTTCGAGTCGGCTCTCAGGGATTCCCGCGCGTGCGGCAACGTCCGCGATGGGTTCAAGTGTGGCGGCCTGGGCGATCTCGAGGTCGGTGGGAAAGGCTTCGCTCATGCGTGACTCCTGGTTTCGTGGATGACCGTAATCATTATCCCGCGGCAGAACCAGAACTGACGAAGTTCTCCACACCGCATGTCTCCGCGGCCGTAGCCCTCTGTGGGGCCCGTTATCATGGGGAGCAATGAAACTTCTCGAAGCCCTGGACCCTCGATTCGCTGAATCGGACCATCACTATTTCCGAGGGGACTACGCCTCGAATCCCCTGAGTCATGAAGAGATCTACGAAGGCTTCTCCACGTGGATTGCGTCGCGGGACATGGAGCTTTACACGGCTCAGGACGAGGCAGTTCTCGAGATTGCCGGAGGAGCGAATGTCATCCTGGCGACTCCGACGGGATCCGGCAAATCGACGGTCGCGGTTGCCGCCCACTTTGCCGGTCTGGCGCAGGGGCAGCGTTCCTATTACACCGCGCCGATCAAGGCGCTGGTTTCTGAGAAGTTCTTTGATCTGTGCGCGATCTTCGGCGCGGAAAACGTCGGCATGATCACCGGCGACTCTTCCGTCAATGCGCAGGCCCCGATCGTGTGCTGCACGGCCGAGATACTGGCCAATGTGGTGCTGCGCGAAAGCGACGGAGCCGACGTGACACAGGTGATCATGGACGAGTTCCACTTCTATTCCGACCCACAACGCGGGTGGGCTTGGCAAGTCCCTCTCCTTGAGCTCCCTCAGGCCCAGTTCCTCCTGATGAGCGCGACCCTTGGGGACGTCTCCCGATTCGAGCGCGAGCTCACGGACCTGACAGGCCGCGAAACCGCATATGTTACCAGCTCGGAGAGGCCGATTCCTCTCCATTACTACTATTCCGAAGAACCGGTCCATGAGGCGATCGAGGAATTGGTCGCCACGGGCCAGGCACCGGTCTACGTGGTTCACTTCTCCCAGCTGCAGGCCATGGACCAAGCTCAGGCGCTCATGAGCCTCAATATTCTCAGCAAAGACGAGAAAGAGCGGATATCCGAGTCGATTGCTGGCTTCCGGTTCTCATCCGGATTCGGCAAAGTCCTCAACAAAATGGTCCGCCACGGCGTCGGCGTGCACCATGCGGGCATGTTGCCCAAATATCGCAGACTCGTCGAACAGCTCGCTCAAACCGGCCTTCTCAAGGTCATCTGTGGCACCGATACCTTGGGCGTCGGCATCAACGTTCCGATCCGCACCGTGTTGATCACGGCCCTGTCAAAGTTCGACGGAGAACGGACACGCCGGCTCAAGGCTCGTGAATTCCATCAGATCGCCGGTCGCGCGGGTCGCGCCGGATATGACACCGCTGGCACCGTCGTCGTGCAGGCGCCTGAACACGACATCGAAAACGCCAAGATCGTGGAAAAGGCCAGGCAGAAATTCGACGGCGATGAAAAGAAGATTGCGCAGTCGACTCGGGGGAAGAAGAAAAAAGCGCCCCAGGGTTTTGTGGCCTGGTCCCGGAAGACTTTCGATCAGCTCGTGCAAGCCGTTCCCGAGCCGTTGACCTCAACCTTTACTGTCACTCACTCGATGCTTCTGAATCTCCTCGAGCGTCCGGGTGACCCGTTCGCCGCGGCCAAGAAATTGTTGACCGAGAACCATGAGCCCAGGCCCCGCCAGCTTCAATTGATCCGGAAGGCGCTGGGAATCTACCGCGAACTCTTGGCGGCGGGAGTCGTCGAACGGCTGGATGAACCAGACGAGGAAGGCCGGACCGTTCGGTTGACGGTCCAGCTCCAAGAGAACTTCGCACTGAACCAGCCGTTGTCCCCCTTCGCTCTCGCAGCTCTCTCACTTCTTGACAGGGAAGACCCCAATTACGCCCTGGACGCGGTTTCCGTGATCGAAGCGACCCTCGAGAAGCCTCGTCAGGTGCTCAACGCCCAAGAGAAGAAGACCCGTGGGGAAGCTATCGCCGCCATGAAGGCCGAGGGTCTGGACTATACCGAGCGGATGAACGCGGTGGACAACATCACGTATCCACAGCCGCTCGCCGAAATGTTGGAGGAAGCCTTCGAAACGTATCGCTCCGGTGCACCGTGGATCGCCGAATTCGAATTGGCACCCAAGTCGATCGTCAGGGACATGTACGAACGGGCGATGGGTTTCGGCGATTTTGTTCAGTATTACCAGCTGTCCAGGTCCGAAGGTATCCTCCTCAGATATCTCTCCGATGCCTACCGTGCTCTGCGCCAGACGGTGCCGGTCTCGGCTCTTACCGAAGAGCTCGAGGACCTCGTCTCGTGGCTCGGTGAATTGATCCGCCAAACCGACAACTCCCTGATCGACGAGTGGGAGAAGATGACCTCAGGCGAGGACGTCGAGCCCACGCAGGATTCCCTCGAAGACTTGGTGGCAGAGTCCGCGCCCAAGCTGACCGACAACAAGCGCGCTTTCACGATCATGATCCGCAACGCGATGTTCCGGCGGGTCGAACTTTTCGCTGAGGAAAAGGAAAAGCTCCTCGGAGAACTAGATGCCGACCATGGTTGGGACGCGAACCGGTGGGCGGAGGCGATGGATGAATACTTCGATGAGTACGACGACATCTTCACCGACGCCGAAGCCCGCTCGCCACGCCACCTCACTCTGGACACGTCCGACCCCGATGTTTGGACGGTACGGCAGGCCTTTTCCGATCCTGAGGACAATTTCGACTTCGGAATCACCGCGAAGGTCGACCTCCTGTCCTCGGACGACGTCGGGGCGCCCGTGATTCGTGTTGACCACGTGGGCGCCCTAAAGGATGCGCCGCGGGACTGATCCCGGGGACCTAGAATGGGTCCATGGCTCACCCCGGAACATCCCCCGTCCCTCACTCCACCGGCCCGACCCACCGCATTGGTGACCTGGAGCTGACCGACCACCGGTTCCGCGTCCCGTTGACGCACGCTTGGTCGTGGGGGCACGAGACCGAGTACAGCGACGTGGATCGTCACGGCCTAGATGGTGTGTCGATCGATCTCTTCGCCCGCGTCGTAACGCATCGTGGTCCAGAGGGTCTAGGTGAGCCGGAGGAACGCCCGTACTTTGTCTATCTCCAGGGCGGTCCCGGGATGGCCTCGCCGCGGCCCATGACGGATTCCGGTTGGGTCCGGCACATGGCGAAGGCGTATCGGGTGGTCCTTCTGGACCAGCGAGGCACGGGTCTTTCCACACCGATCTCGGCGGGTGGCCTGGCTCGTTTTGGATCCCCCGAAAAGCAGGTCGCGTACCTCGAGCACTTCCGGGCGGACTCGATCGTGGCCGACGCCGAATGCGTGCGGGCGACGTTGACAGCGAGTGAGTCGGAAAAACGCTGGGCCAGCCTCGGGCAGAGTTTCGGCGGATTCATCACGTTGACGTATTTGTCCTTCGCACCGAATTCTCTCCTTCATTCATGGATGACCGCGGGACTGGCTCCCATCAACAGCTCACCCGCAGAGACGTACCGATCGACTTTCGACCGCGTGGCGGAGCGCAATGCCCAATACTACGACTGGTACCCCGAGGACCAGGCCCGCGGCGTGAGGATCGCGTCCTTCCTCGAAAACCACGACGTCCGGTTGGCCTCGGGCGAACGTCTCACGGCCCATCGGTTTCAGATGCTCGGTCATCACCTCGGTGGAAATTCGCGCGTCCACGGCTTGCATTACCTTCTCGAGTCGGCCTTCTCAGAAGGACCGGAACGACTCTCGGAGAGATTCCTGACCGACGTCGGAAACGCCGTGTCCTTTGCGGGCCAGCCGTTGTATGCCCTCATGCATGAAGCAATATATTGCGACGGACCGGGGGTGGCCAGCAACTGGTCGGCGGACCGGATCCGCTCGTCCCGGCCGGATTATTCCGAAGAAGCCGATCCGTTGCTCTTCACAGGAGAGATGATCCATCCCTGGTACTTCGCCGAAGACCCTGCCCTTTCGCCCGTGAACGAAGCGGCAGAGTTGTTGGCTCGCAAAAGTGATTGGGGAAACTTGTACGACGTGGACCAGTTGGCTCGCAACACCGTCCCCGTAGCCGCCAGCGCCTACCGTCACGACGTCTATGTGGACTTCGACCATGCGATGGAAACAGCGTCGAGCGTTTCGAATCTGCATACGTGGACATCGAATTCAATGCACCACGATGCGCTCGGGCACAATACGGAAGAGGTTCTGGCCAATTTGGGCCGCATCCTCGTGGAGGATGGTGCGCTCGAAGAGAGCCCTGTTCTTTTCACCGATCACAAGACCGTCTGAGCGTTCGCAATAGGACATCACCACACGATTTGTAGGCTCGTATTTCTTTGAGTCATCCCGTAAACGCAATCTGACAGCTAGGCTAGTATCTGACGACCCACGGTCACACGGCGTGACCGGACGGAAAAAAACTCGGGAGGTTATCGTGAGCGGCACGATCACACTTATCGGAAAAACGTGGGCCAACACCCGCCCCCTGAAGGTCACGACGCGACCGGTCACGGCCGAGGACTCGGATGGCCTCGCCAAGCTCTTTTTCACCTCGTACGACGACCAGGACGTCATCGGCAGCCAAGCCGAGGCCTTAGAAATCATCCACAAAGTTTTTGCCGGAGAATACGGCAACCTCATCGAGTCCGCTTCGCCAGTGGTCGTCGACGACTCGGGCCGGCTCGTGGCCGCTGCCCTGGTACTGGATTCCCGGGTAGGCAACGACGTCCCGAATGCCCCGTACGTGTTCGAATTGTTCACGGCTGCCTCGCGCCGGCGCGAAGGGTTTGCGGAACAGCTGCTGCGCATCGCAATCGATGAACTTTATCGTCAGGGACACGAGGAAGTTGCACTGCGCATTGCGGAAGACAATTCTGCCGCGCTGGCCCTGTACCTCACTCTGGACTTCAAGCGGTGGATCCCGGAGGACGACTCCGAGCTCTAGCATCACGTGCCTCGACGGGCCGGACTAGATCAGTCGGGAGACTGGCTCTGTCAGTTCCGGCCCGTTGTTCGCGACCGATCCCACTTCCCGGCCGACTTCGGTCAGCATCCACCCCGCTGCGACGTCGTACGCATTATCCCGGATCCGCGCCACGGCTTCCTCAGCACCGTGGACGCCACGCAACCAGGTCGTCAATTCGTCCTCGGTCTCCCCTGTGTATCGCAGCGGTATAGGGAGGCGGTCGTGAAGTCGGCTCAGTTCAGCCAACGTTTTGTTGTCCTGGACCCGGTCCTCATCAGGCGAGGAGGTGGTGAGAATGGTGGTCGAGAGAAGCCACTGTCCCTCGTTCTCCCCCGACGGGATCTTCCACCACTCATAGAGTCCGGCGAAGTAAATGCTGTCTTTCGGGTTCTCCGGGTGGACGAAATACGGCGTTTTGGTCGTCTTGCCTTTGGCCGAGCCATCATCACGATACGCTTTGGCCCATTCGTAGTACCCGTTGGCGGGGACGGCGCACCGTTGAGCCTTGACCGCATGGCGGAAAGTCGGTTTTTCGACCACGGTCTCCGAACGAGCGTTGAATGCTCGCGACGAGAAAGACTCGTCCTTGGCCCAGCGCGGCAAAAGGCCCCAACGAGCCGAATGGATTTCACGAGTCCAGAACTCCCGGTCCTGGTGATCGACCAGTATTGGCACGGTCTGCGTCGGGGCCACGTTGTAGTTTCCCATGGCCTCGGTCAGTTCGACGCCGCCCAGCAGGTCGCCTACGGCTCTCGCAATCACGTATCGTCCGCACATCGCTTATTCCACTCCTCGTACTCGTCCAGCACCGCGTCCTCAACATCATCCCACTGAACCTCCGGCACGGTCATCGACACGGCTCCGACCGTTTGCGGATCCATGGGGATTCCGAGGGCCTGGTATATCTCGTCGAGGACAGAGCGCAAAGGTTCCGGTCGACCGATCACGATTCCCGCCGAGAACCACCACCCGCCGGCGACTACTCGTTGAGCGGTGCCAATCAATTTGACCCGCTCTCCGCCCGCGAGAACCCCGTGGACGCTGAATTCCCCAGCACAGTACTCGCGCATCAGCTCACCGATTCCGGCTCTCACCCCGAGGCCTTCGAGTGCACGCACGTAGAGGTCACCGAATTCTCGGTACCGCCGCTTGTTCCCGCTCGTCGCGTCGGCGTCATGAGCGAGGTGGTCCACGATCATGCAATCCTCGTGATAAGCCGCAGCACGTCCTCCAACCTTCCGTACCCATGGGGTGAAACCGTGCTTTTCGCAGGCGGACAGGGCTTCGTCGAAACCCGGGTTGAGTTCGTCCCGTCGACCGAAACCAATGATGCGGTTCGGCCGCGAGATCCTGAGCAAAGGTTCTTCCTGCCCAGCAGCGATCCGACGCAATCGGCTCAAAGTTGACTCGTAGTCCTCGACGACGGAATCGAAGTGACGTTCAAACAGCATGTTCTGCTCCGCTCTGGAATCCGACTCTACGAGGTTACCGTTTTCCGACGACGTCTTCGTTCCGGGGAATCAGGACGGGTCCGATATTCTTGGTTCTGCTGTAACTCCAGGTCAGGAGCGTATCCCTGTGGCATCTTCGTCCGCACCCCCTTCACATCGCGTCACCGTGATGTCCGCGCTGCGCAACCCCCGCCGCGGTATCACCGAAGTTCTAGCGGGCGTCGTCACTTCCTTGGCCCTGATCCCGGAAGCTACCGCATTCGCGATTGTCACCGGCTTGGACCCGCGCACCGGACTCTTCGGCGCCGTGATCATCGCACTCGTGACCTCGGTATTGGGCGGTCGCCCCGCCATGGTGTCGGCGGCCGCGGGCTCGGTGGCCCTCGTCGCTGCTCCACTCATCATGAGCCATGGTCTCCAGTACTACCTGACGGCGGTCATCATGTCGGGGGTCATCCAGATCCTCCTGGCCGCATTGGGTGCGGCCAAGTTGATGCGTTTCATCCCGCGGTCCGTGATGAAGGGGTTCGTCAATGCCCTGGCCATCCTCATCTTCAGCTCACAGTTGTCCGAACTGATGAGCGTCCCCTGGCTCGTGTATCCGCTCGTGGCTTTGGGACTCCTGGTCGTCTTCGTCCTCCCCCGGTTCACGACGGTGGTGCCTGCTCCGCTAGTTGCCATCGTTGCGGTCACGGGGGCCGCTCTCCTCGCGGGAGGCGGCGTCCCGACCGTCGGTCAGAAAGGGGCCCTCCCCGATGCACTGCCTACCCTTGGCTTGCCCAACGTACCCTGGACCGTCGATACGTTCACTACAGTGGCACCCGTGGCCTTCGCCATGGCGGTCGTCGGCCTGATCGAATCATTGTTGACGGCCAAGCTCGTCGACGATCTGACGGATACGCATTCGCACAAGACGCGGGAGTCATGGGCCCTCGGCGTCGCCAACGTGATCTCGGGAATGTTCGGATGCTCCGCCGGGTGCGCGATGATCGGCCAGACCATGATCAACGTCAAAGCGGGCGCGCGTACACGGCTCTCCTCCGCTGTCGCAGCATTGTCCGTGCTCGCCCTGATCCTGAGCCTCCACGGGGTTCTGGCGATCATTCCGATGGCCGCGCTCGTTGCCGTGATGATCTATGTTTCCTTCACGACCTTCGACTGGCATTCGATCAGCCCACGTTTGCTCAAACGAATGCCCGTCGCGGAAACCCTGATCATGATCCTCACGGTCCTGGTGACGGTGCTGACCAACAATTTGGCTCTCGGCGTGGGCGTTGGTGTCATCGCCGCAATGATCGCTTTTGCTCGACGAGTCGCGCACGTTGTAAACGTGACTCGGAGACTCACGTCCGATGCAGACGGAACACCCCTGAGCGTGAGGTACTCGATCCACGGGACGTTATTCTTCGCATCATCGAACGATCTCTACTACTCGTTTCGGTATGCGGACGATCCTCAAGAGATAGTCCTGGATTTCGATGACGCTCAAATATGGGATGCTTCCACGGTGGCTGCGGTCGATTCGATCACCCACCGTTACGAAAGAGACGGACATGAGGTCCAGGTGGTTGGCCTGGACCCCACGTCCGCGCACCTTCATGGACGACTGAGCGGCAACCTCTGACCGTGGTTGCGGGGTCGTTCTAGGAGGCCTCGGAACCTTTGTAGAAAGCTGCCGTGCGTTCGGCCTGTGCGCGGGCGGTCTCCTCATCCGTTCCGGCTTTGACCTGTGCTTCTTCCCACGCTTTCGACGTCGCGTCGATGAAGCGGTGACCTTGCTCGGATCCTTCGAGTTCGCTCATCCGCTGACGGACTGTGGCCGCGCGACCGTTGAGGAATGCGTGAAGAGCGAGGAATGCTCCGTCCCAGCCGACGCCGGTCGCTCCGGCACCGTATTTGTCCCAATGATCATTGGCGGCAACACGGTGTCTCAGGGTCAACGAGGAACCGGCCGCGGTTTGAGTGATCGAGATCTGCAATTCCCCGACCTCGTCGCCGTTTTCCCATGTCAGTTGAAGTAGCCGCGGAGGATCGAAGATTTGGATGCTTCCTTCGGTCCCCGTTTTCTCGGTCTTGAACCGACGATCTTCCTGAGAGGTCAGGCTTACCGGCTCGAGCCAGACGGCAAGGTTCTCCGGTTCCGTCAGCGCCGCCCAGATTTCCTGGGGAGGGTTGGTGAAGGTTTGTTCCACCACGATGACGTGGTGGTTTTCCTTATTGCCGACCTGTCGGTAGACGCGCTCAAGCTGCAACTCCGCCGGATGCTGGGGCTTGGTTGACCGAGCGAAGGGATCCTTGCGCTCCTCGGCCCGCTCGTCCTGGGGTTCCGAAACGGGTGCTGCGGTATGTGCCACGGTGAGACTCCTAACCTCGATGTGCTTCCCTTCCGAGAATACGGCGCGATGGCGCTCATCGCGACTCCGACGCCGGAACCGGTTCGGGGGTCACCGCAGGCGCCCAGGCGACGAGGGCACGCGGAATCCACAGATCTCAAGCTGGCGCTCACCCGCGGAGCGGTTATCGGTCGGAAAAAGGAATTAACCCCGACTGAACGGTCACCGCTTCCGCGACTTGCGACAGGAAAGACCCCGCGCGGGGGCAAGCCCGTGAACGGTCGTCTTTAGAAGTCCCAGTCCTCGTCTTCGGTGTTCACAGCCTTGCCGATCACGTACGAGGAACCGGATCCGGAGAAGAAGTCGTGGTTCTCATCCGCGTTGGGCGAGAGCGCCGAGAGGATCGCGGGGGAAACATCGGTCACCGACGACGGGAACATAGCCTCGTAACCCAAGTTCATGAGAGCCTTGTTCGCGTTGTAGTGAAGGAACTTCTTGACGTCCTCGGAAAGGCCGACGCCGTCGTAGAGCGAGTGGGTGTAGGCGACCTCGTTCTCGTACAGTTCGTACAGCAGATCGAAGGTGTAATCCTTGAGCTCCTGGCGACGCTCGGCGCTTTCCTTCTCCAGCCCGCGCTGGTACTTGTATCCGATGTAGTAGCCGTGCACGGCCTCGTCGCGAATGATGAGGCGGATCAGGTCCGCGGTGTTGGTCAGCTTGGCGTGGCTTGACCAGTACATTGGCAGATAGAAGCCCGAATAGAACAAGAAGGACTCCAACAGTGTGGAGGCCACCTTCTTCTTGAGCGGGTCGTCTCCCTGGTAGTAGTCCATGACGATATTGGCTTTCCTCTGCAGGAACTCGTTCTCACGGGACCAGCGGAAGACCTCGTCGATCTCCTTCGTCGAGCACAAGGTCGAGAAGATCGAGGAGTACGACTTGGCGTGCACAGACTCCATGAAGGCGATGTTGGTGTACACGGCTTCCTCGTGCGGAGTCAACGCGTCCGGCAGGAGGGCGACGGCGCCCACGGTGCCCTGGATAGTGTCCAGGAGGGTCAAGCCGGTGAAGACCCGCATGGTCAGCTGCTTTTCCTCGTCATTCAACGTCGCCCAGGACTGGACGTCGTTGGACAGCGGGACCTTTTCGGGGAGCCAGAAGTTACCGGTCAACCGGTCCCAGACCTCGAGGTCCTTCTCGTCGGGTATGCGGTTCCAGTTGATGGCCTCGACGTTGTGGACCAGTTCGACCTTTTCGCTCATCATGACGGGCATGACTCCTTTTGCGCTCGCGGCGCCTCGTCGCGTGGAATTCGGAATGTATAGGGGCAGCGCCCTCGGAGAATGGGACGCCAGGGCCTGACGAGGGCCGGCGATACCTGCACCGACCCTCGATTGGCACTACAGCATGCAGGAAACGCAGCCTTCGACCTCGGTGCCTTCCAAAGCCAGCTGACGCAAGCGCACATAGTAGATCGTCTTGATCCCCTTGCGCCACGCATAGATCTGGGCCTTGTTGATTTCGCGCGTCGTCGCAGTGTCCGGGAAGAACAACGTCAGGGACAGTCCCTGGTCCACGTGCTGGGTGGCAGCGGCGTAGGTATCGATGATCTTCTCGTAGCCGATTTCGTAGGCATCCTGGAAGTACTCCAGGTTGTCATTGTCCAGGTACGGGGCCGGGTAATAGACACGACCCAGCTTGCCTTCCTTGCGGATCTCGATCTTGGAAGCAATCGGGTGGATCGAAGAGGTCGAGCCGTTGATGTAGGAAATCGAACCGGTCGGCGGGACAGCCTGCAGGTTCTGGTTGTAGATACCGTGTTCCATCACGCTGGCCTTGAGGTCCTCCCAGTCCGACTGGGTCGGAATGTGGACCTCGGAGAACATCTCACGCACCCGGGGAGTCTGGGGCTCCCACGTCTGCTTGATGTACTTGTCGAAGAATTCCCCCGAAGCATAATCCGACTTTTCGAAGCCCGCGAAAGTCTCGCCGCGTTCGATCGCCAACTTGTTGGAAGCGCGCAAGGCGTGGAAGAGCACCGTGTAGAAGTAGATATTCGTGAAGTCGATGCCTTCTTCGGATCCATAGAACACACGTTCACGGGCCAAATACCCGTGAAGGTTCATCTGACCCAGGCCGATCGCATGGGACATCGCATTTCCTCGCGCAATCGAGGGAACCGATTCGATATCCGACATATCCGACACGGCCGTCAGACCGCGGATCGCGGTCTCAATGGACTGGCCGAAATCCGGAGAATCCATGGTACGGGCAACGTTCAATGACCCGAGGTTGCACGAAATGTCCTTGCCGATGGTCTCGTAGTCCAGCCCCGGCTGGTATTCAGAGGGCTGGGATACCTGGAGGATTTCGGAGCACAGGTTCGACATGATGACTTTGCCGTCAATCGGGTTGGCCCGGTTCACGGTGTCCTCGAACATCACGTACGGGTAGCCCGACTCGAACTGAATCTCCGCAAGGGTCTGGAAGAACTCGCGAGCGTTGATCTTTTTCTTCTGGATGCGCGAGTCATCGACCATCTCGTAGTACTTCTCGGTGACGTTGATGTCGGAGAAAGGCATACCGTAGACGCGTTCAACGTCGTACGGAGAGAAGAGGTACATCTCTTCGTTGCGCTTGGCCAGCTCGAAAGTGATATCCGGGATCACGACGCCGAGCGAGAGGGTCTTGATGCGGATCTTCTCGTCCGCGTTCTCGCGCTTGGTATCGAGGAACCGGTAGATATCCGGGTGGTGCGCGTGCAGGTATACGGCACCCGCACCTTGACGCGCGCCCAACTGATTCGCATAGGAGAACGAGTCCTCGAGCAACTTCATCACGGGGATCACGCCGGAGGACTGATTCTCGATCTTTTTGATCGGCGCACCGGACTCACGCAGGTTGGTGAGAGCGAAAGCGACGCCGCCGCCTCGCTTCGACAACTGGAGAGCCGAATTGATCGAACGACCGATCGACTCCATGTTGTCCTCGATGCGCAGCAGGAAGCAGGAGACCAACTCGCCGCGCTGCTTCTTGCCGGCGTTGAGGAAGGTCGGCGTGGCCGGCTGGAATCGACCCGAGATGATCTCCTCGACCAAGTTGGTGGCCAGCTCCTCGTCACCGCGTGCCAGGGAAAGAGCCACCATGACCACCCGGTCCTCGAAGCGCTCAAGGTACCGCTGACCGTCGAAGGTCTTCAGGGTGTAGGAGGTGTAGAACTTGAACGCCCCCAGGAAGGTCGGGAACCGGAACTTCTTGGAATAAGCAAGCTTGGACAGAGACCTGATGAAGTCCATCGAGTACTGTTCCAGAACCTGGGGCTCGTAGTACTGGTGCTCGACCAAGTACTTGAGCTTCTCCTCGAGGTCGTGGAAGAACACGGTGTTGTTGTTGACGTGTTGCAGGAAGTACTGGCGGGCAGCCTGCCGGTCGGCATCGAACTGGATCCGACCGTTCGAGTCGTACAGGTTCAACATCGCGTTGAGCTCGTGGTAGCCCAACCCCTTGTACTTCTCCGGGATGGTGGGGTCATCGTGACCGCGTTCGGCGTTCACTCCGGGTGCGGGAAGTTTTGTGTCCAAAACGCTTTCAATCCTTCGTTGACGCGGGCAACATCATCGCTGGTGCCCATGAGCTCGAATTTGTACAGGACGGGGACCTGACATTTCACCGCTATCTTGTCTGCCGCGATGCAGTACAGCTCCCCGAAGTTGGTGTTCCCGGCCCCGATGACGCCGAGCAACATTTCTCGGTTTTTCGGTTCTCTGAGGAACTTCATGACTTGCGGAGGGACGGCCCCGCCCGAGCGGGGACGACCGTAGGTCGGAACGCACAACACGAAAGGACGGTCCATGCGGACAGTGTCTTCTGCGGTGCGCAGAGGAAGTCGAATCGATTCGACATTCAACTTCTCGACGAATTTGTGCGTGTTGCCGGAGACGGAGGAGAAGTAGACGAGCACGGGCTCGTTTGCCGACACCGGCTTGCCGCGTTGATCTTCAAGCACGGTTTCCATGTAGGGCGCCCCCAAAAAAAGCTTGTGATCTGATGCGTGGTTTTCACATCACTGGGCCTAGTCGAATGATGCCCCGCTGACATATTTAACGCCCGGGGCCGCGGAAATGTTCCGCTGCTCGCCACCGGACGTGCCCAAACGCCTCCACACGGTGGTGGACGCGTTGTGGCGCTCGCTCAGGAGGCGAGAGCGGCTTCGAGGGTGCCGATCTTGTCCGGGCGGAATCCCGACCAGTGATCGTTCTCGGTCTCGACGACCGGGGCCTGCATGTAACCGAGGCCTTTGATGTGTTCGAGTGCTTGGGCATCCTCGGTCACGTCGACGACGTCGTAGGAGATCCCACGCTTGTCCAGGGCGCGGTAGGTCGCGTTGCACTGGACGCAGGCAGGCTTAGTGTAAACGGTGATGGACATGCAATCTCCTCTTGCAGTGGTGTGGCAACCTCTGTTCCCATCCACGGTTTCGCTATGGAGAACCGTGGAGTGGGGCCGGTTGAAGGGCTCGGCCCAATACTACATCTAGTGTCGCACGGAAAAAGGCCCCACAACATATTAGGTTTTTCACCAAATGGGTTATCCCCAGCCTGTGCAAATGACACCGGTGTAGTTGTACCGCGGAAACACGCGGACGAAGCTTTCCAGAACGCGTTCTGACCACAAATTGTCCACAGACACGAGGGCGGAAAATTTTCCGTCGTGCTCAGAATGAACGTGTCGCGAAGAGAAACCTAGAGCAATCCCGAGTGTTTGAGCTTGTCCGAAAGGGTGCCGCCGTCGTTGGCCTCCATCCAGAGCGATCCCGCGGCGATTTCCCGTGCCCGATCATCTCCCCAGACCCGTCCGGAAGCGAGAACCGTCTCCCCTACGGATAGATTACGGATCACGATCGCCGCCACGTTCTTCGGATACCGGAGGGCGAACCCGTTGTAGATATCAGGATCACGCTGGCCGTCGTCACCCACCAGGATCCACTTCATATCCGGGAACTCCTTCGCGAGACGTTTGAGCGAATCGACCTTGTGGGCAGCGCCGGAACGGAACCAACGCGTTCGAGTCGGCCCCCAATCGGTGAGCAACAAGGTACCTTCCGGATACGCATTTCTCGACAGAAAGCGACGAAGAGTAGGTGCCACGTTCCACGCGCCCGTCGACAGGTACATGACCGGCGACTGGGGGTGGGCACGGTGAATGCGTTCGAGCAGAACGGGCATACCCGGCGTGGGCATTCGAGCATGTTCGGACAGAACAAAAGAGTTCCATGCCGCGAGAAGCGGTCGCGGAAGCGCCGTGACCATGATCGTGTCGTCGACGTCGCAGATAATCCCTATCTTCTCGTCATCCGGAACCACGTAAATGCTGGACGAGACAGTCCTTGATCCCGCGGTACTCATTCTGACCTCGTGTATTCCGGGAGGCAGCTCAATATCGAGCTGCACGTCGAGGACACCGCCTCGATCGGCAGAAACCTGGAAATGTCGATCCGCGATCACGACGTCGATCTCAGCGTTGGAGATGGGCACGGAGGTGAATGACCGCCACCCGCGGGCTGGGCTGGTTGCCCGCTGGTCCCCCGCAAAGGACTCGATGATGTCAGAGAACAACATGGTCTTATACAACGCCCTGCCGAGGACACGAACCCAGCTGGTCGTTCCGTATCCGACAAAGGCAACGATGACCGGTTCGTTGCCGGCTTTGACCGCGGACTTGGCGCGTCGCTCGTGAATACGGTCTGCGACCCGATACGCGATATTCACGGCCTCGCGCCCTACCGAGGGCGATCGGCGCTTCTGTGGGACGAATCGTCGGGCCAGAGGCCGGGAGTCAGGCATGGGTCCAGTTTGTCATATGACCCGTGCGCCCGGGGCGAGTACGTGACCCCTGAATGTGGCGAACGGAACCGATTGCAACGACTGCCCTTGGGCTTCATCGAAAACCTGGTCGGAGGGCTGTCGCACTATGCTTCCGTCCCGGCCGGCGTGATCTACAGCTCCGGGGCACGTCACCACCGCAGAATGGTTCAGGGCCGGTTTCTTCGCCTCATTCATCAACGGCCTGATCTGGACGGTTATCGGCTCCGCATGGATGTTCGTGATCGGAATGTGGAATGAGCGGCACCGATTCACGGTCCATGTCGAGGCTTGCAGACTGATTCCGTACGATGGTTGACATGTCCGTCACGTCATTGACCGAAAGCACGCAGAACTACCTCAAGACCATCTGGTCGCTCAACGAGTGGTCCGACGAACCCGTCACGGCTTCCGCGATCTCCGCGGCAACCGGGTTGCGGTTGTCCTCGGTCTCTGACGCGGTCCGCAAACTCACCAACCAAGGCTTCCTCAAGCACGCCCCGTACGGAGCCGTGGACTTGACGGAGCAAGGCCGTCAACATGCCGTCGCCATGGTCAGGCGCCACAGACTGTTGGAAACTTTCCTCGTAGAGACTCTGGGGTACACCTGGGATCAAGTCCACGACGAGGCGGAAGTCCTCGAGCACTCCGTCTCGGATTTCATGATTGAGCGAGTTGCCGAACTCTTGGGCCATCCGGAACGGGACCCCCACGGTGATCCGATCCCTTCGGCAGATGGCACGGTCAAGTCCCCGTCGGCCACTCGACTGACAGACGTACGACCGGGTCAGTCGGTCCAGGTAGAGCGGATTTCCGATTCGGACCCACAACTGCTCCAGTATTTTTCGGCCCAGGGCCTTGCCGTCGGGACGAAACTCAACACATCTGCCGGTGCCCCCTTCTCGGGTGCGCTTGACGTCTCCGTGGACGGCGACGGGGCCTCGCTGAGTTTGGGGCGCGAGGCCACCGACGCCATCTTCGTCTCGGAAGACTTCTCGTAGTCTCGTTGCACCGTCAGTCGATTCGCTCTACCCCGGGTCGGCGACCTCGGGCGACGAGAAGCCGTGCCAACTGGCCGTTCCTGGGCGCCAGAAGATAGACGACGAGGAACAGAGCCCCTTGGCACAGAACAACCGTTCCTCCCGTGGAAGTATCCGCGAAATAACTCGTGTAGATACCCACCAGCGAGCACAACGAAGACAACACCGGTGCGACCACAAGCATCCGTGACATTCTTTCGGTCAGCAAACGGGCAGTCGCTCCAGGGATGATAAGCATCCCGACCACGAGGACCACGCCCACGGCCTGAAGCGCGACCACGCAGGTCAACGCCAAAACGCCAAGCAACGTCGCACCAAGAATGCGTGGGTTGACGCCGATATTTCTGGCGTGTCCCGGATCGAACGCATAGAGACTCAGATCGCGTCTTTTGAAAATCAACACCGCCAAGCACACGCCGGCGAGCGCAGCGACCTGCCTGAGATCCGAAGGCGATACACCCAACAGATTCCCGAAAATGATGTGGTTGAGGTCGACTTGGGACGGTGTCACGGAGACCAGGACGAGTCCCAGGGCAAAGAGAGTTGTGAAGACTATCCCGATGGATGCGTCCTCTTTGATGCGTGTGGTCTCCTTGACGCCTCCGATCAGGGCCACCGCGAGCAGCCCGAAGATCGCCGCGCCAAGGGCGAATGGCAGTCCCAGCGCGTAGGAGAGCACGACGCCGGGCAGTACCGCGTGCGAGACCGCGTCGCCCAGCAATGACCATCCCGTAAGTATCAGCCAGCAGGACAGCACCGCGCAGAGGACCGAGGCCAAGAGCGTGGCCGAGATGGCTCGGACCATGAATTCGAATTCGAACGGTTCGAGGAGAATGTGGACGAGGCTCATTCTTCGCCTCCGAATGCCAACGCTAATTTCTCGGGTCTCAGCACGTCGGAGGCCTCGCCTCTGTAGACCACACGTCGTCGCAGGAGGATGGCTTCGTCGGCCCATTGGGCTATGTTGTCTATCTCGTGCACGGTGATGAGTACGGTGATTCCATCATGGGCCAAATCGCGCAGGACCTCCGTCATGGTCTGAGCGGAAACCCGGTCCACCCCGGCAAACGGCTCGTCGAGGAGGAGGACTTGGGCGTTCTGAGCAAGTGCTCGCGCGAGGAAGGTTCTTTTCTTCTGCCCTCCGGAGAGGCGACCTATCTGTCGTTGCGCAAATTCGGCCAGACCCACGCGTTCGAGCGAACGATTGACAGCGTCCTTGTCCTGGGCCCGGGGGCGTCTGGAAGGTCCCATTGATCCGTATCTGCCCATCATCACGACGTCGTGGACACTGACGGGAAAATCCCAGTCAACGGCCTCGGCCTGAGGCATATAGCCTAACAATCCTGATTTCTGAGCTTGTTTGACCGTGCGGCCAAGGATTCTCACGGATCCCGCCGTCGGGCTGAGGGCGCCGGAGATCGCGTTGAAGAGCGTGGACTTGCCGGACCCGTTCATCCCGAGGAGGGCACATACCCTTCCTTGCCGGACGGTGAAGGTCACGTCCTGCAGTGCCCGGTACTTTCCGTAATCCACGTTGATTCCATTGATTTCGATGGCCGGTGCTTCCGCCGAACCGCTCAATGGCTTGCCTCGTGTTTCCGACCGGTCAGTCCGTCGGAGATCACGCGGGCGTCGTATCTGAGCAAATCGAGGTATGTGGGGACCGGTCCGTTCTTATCCGAGAGCGAATCGACGTAGAGTGTTCCGCCGAATTGAGCGTCTGTGCTCCTGACGACCTGCTGCATGGTGCTGTCGGAAACCGTTGATTCGCAAAACGCAGCTGGTGTCTGGTTGGCTCTGACGTCTCGTGTGACTTCGGAGACGCGTTGTGCCGACGGTTCCGCGTCGGAGTTGACCGCCCACAGGTACTGCTCTTTGAGACCGGCATCGCGAGCGAGATAGGAGAATGCACCTTCACAGGTGAGCAGGGTCCGACGGTTTTCCGGAATTGCGTGAAGAGTCGAGGTCAGTTGATCGTGAATATCTTTCAGCTGCTCTTTGTAGGCCGAGGCATTTTTCTCGAAGTCCTTCCGATGATCGGGGTCCAGTTCTGAGAGGGCCTTCTGAATATTGTCGGTGTACTTTTCCGCGGCCACCGGGCTCATCCATGCGTGTGGATTCGGCTTCCCCTCGGCTTCGCCCTCGCCGATGGATATGGGTTCGACTCCATCAGAGAGCGTCGCTTTGGTCGCCCTGGAATCCTGTGTGAACTTTTCGAACCAAGCTTCGAGGTTCATCCCGTTTTCGAGGATGAGGTCGGCTTTCGAAGCTTTCTTGATGTCCTCCGGGGTCGGTTCGTATTCATGGATCTCGGCCCCAGGCTTGGTAATCGATTCCACCTGGAGGTGGTCGCCAGCGATGGCTTGTGTCATATCGGCCAACACCGTGAACGTCGTGAGGACGACCGGCTTCTTGTCGTCACCGGCTGCCTTGCTGTCCTCTCCCCCGGCGCATGACGCGACCACGGGTACCACCGCCAGCAGCGCCGGTATTTTCAACAGTCGTGACAACAAGGGGCGACGACGAGGAGCCGGGATCTCAGGGCGGGGTTGGTCGGGTGACTGCTCTCGATGCATCTTGGCTTCCTTGCCTCAGTATGGGTGCGGGCGAGAGCGGGTGGGCGTGTCCATGAGTTGGAGCTGGATCATTTTCAAGGAGTACCCCTCGGGGTGCCCACCCGCCTGCCAACATCATATGTTCGACTAAGCGAACTTTCCACTACCAGTTGCACGTAGTTGGTGAAAAAGTTGTCCTCCGGCTGCCGCTTCAAGGTTGACCGAAGTCAGCCACGCCTCCACAGTGGGGGCGGCGCCCTAAGCGGGCTCAGACTTCGGGAATATTGGGGCCGAAGGATTCGGCGCTCGCCGTAGTCGCGGACTTCTCGAAGGCGTGCAGGGCATCGTCGTAGCCGTAGTCGCTGATCCACAGCTTGGTTTCGATGAAAACGCCGGACCGGTCGACGTCCGATTGTTTGATACCTTGGCCGACTTCACGTTCATTGAAGTATGAGGCTGCGGTGTCGATGAGTCGATATCCGGCACGCAGAGCATCCTCGACGGTTGCAGCGGTGGTTTCGGGTGGTGTTTGGAAGACGCCGAAACCCAGTGCGGGCATGTCGCAACAATGTTGTCGGCATTCTGCTCCCAGTCGGGGAAAAATACATGTGCCGCCGGATTCAGGAAAGTGAAGCGGGCAGTATTGCCGCGGTTTGCTGGATCATTCAACAGCGGCGAGTACAGGGCCTTGCCGAGGGAATTCGCGGAGACGAAGTCCATCTTTCGATCTCGGACCCACATAGGGGCTCCCGTGACAGCATCCAGGAACCGCTGTATCGAGCGGTTTCATAGTCTGTTCGTGGTCCCGTTTGCCTCGTGACAAGGATGGTCCCGCGGACCCAGCCAGATCGACCAGATGATCGTATTCGGCTTCGTCGAGTTGAAGCGCCCGTGCCAGCGCGGTCAGAAGCTCGGGAGATACTCCGGCCATGCTTCCGCGTTCCATCCGGGCGTAGTACTCGACGCTGACTCCGGTGAGCATCGCTACTTCTTCGCGTCGCAATCCCGGAACGCGGCGTCGTCCGCCGGCGATGATCCCCGCCTATTCAGGAGCGATCTTGTCCCGGCGGGATCTCAGGAATTCCGCGACCTGCATTCTGTGATCCATAGATCAAGGCTGGCGTTCGACCGATCCGCGCTGGCAGGAACTGTCAGTACACGGGTCACGAGTGTTACTACCCCCGACTGTGCCAAGCGTTGTTCCATGCGGATATGGATTCTCCGACAACTGTGACGAGAAGGACCGGCGGCCCTGCCTTCGCGCGTAGCTTGGGCGGAGGCGGGGCCGCTGGCTTGCTTGCCTAACGCCTTCTCGCTTTGGAAGACAATTCGGCCGCACCGTAGCTGTTGTCTTCCGGGTTGACCGTGACCCCGGGTGCGACGATTTTATCGATCCGGTCCAGGACGTCCGCTGGAAGAGTGACGTCGGCGGCGGGAAGATACGTCTCGAGCTGTTCCATCGTTCTCGGTCCGATGATCGCGCTCGTGATCCCTGGATGGTTCAGAACGAAAGCAATCGCCATCTCAATGAGCGACATTCCCGCTTGCTCCGCGAGCAATGCCAGGTCTTCGACCACGGTGAGCTTCCGCTGGTTAGCTTCCACGGACATATCGAACCTGGCGCCGGGGCGTGCTTGAGAGGCCGGCACGGACGCGCTGTTCTCGCGCCAACGACCCGACAGCCAACCACCCGAAAGAGGGCTGTAGGAGAGAGTGCCCATACCGTAGCGGCGCACTGTCGGAAGCACGTCCTCTTCAATGCCCCGAACGAGGATCGAATAGGGCGGCTGTTCGGTGACGAAACGCTCGAGATTCCGCTCGCGCGAGGCCCACTGGGCCTCGACAATCTGCGATCCCGAATAGGAGGACGAGCCGATGTATCGGACTTTCCCCTGCCGCACAAGGTCGGTTAGCGCGCCGAGCGTCTCCTCGACGTCGGTGTGCGGGCTCGGACGATGCACCTGATAGAGGTCGATATGGTCGGTTCGTAGCCGGCGGAGGGAATTTTCGACTTCCCGCATGATCCAAAGACGTGACCCGCCTCGCGCGTTCGGGTTCTCGCTCATCGGCATGAAGAATTTCGTGGCCAGGAAGATCTCGTCACGGCGACCCTTGAGAGCTTGGCCGACGATCTCTTCTGAGACACCGCCGGAGTAGACGTCCGCGGTATCGACGAAGTTGATGCCGGCGTCCAACGCTCGATGAATGATACGGGTAGCGTCGTCGCGGTCATCATTGCCCCAAGGGCCGAACATCATTGCCCCGAGACACAGAGGACTGACCGATACACCGGTACGGCCGAGAAGACGGTTTTCCATCGCATACCTGCTTTCACTGTTTGACCATCCGCGAGAATTTTCGGGGAACTGCGCCCCTGGACGTACGTATTTGATGCCGATCGCGGCGGAGGCCTCTTCCTTTGAGGCTAGAAGGGAAGGTAGATACGAACAAGGCACTGCCAGTGCGCGTATCGGTCGAAAGCCTCAGCGCCCCGATGCCAGGCCACATCGAAGAGCCCCGCCCGTGAATCCACGAGCGGAGCTGTTGATATCAGTCCTGCGATATACGTCTAGGTGGACGCGGGTGGACTCATACCGAACACCTGGCAGAGGTTCGAGCGGCTCGGTTCCCTCTGGGAGCAGGCGAAAGTCGGTCTTGGCGACGAATCGCGAAGTGCCGTCGAGTACGAACCCGGCGCCGTCGTTGGGGATGAGCACTTCACCGGAAAGCCAGTCGGCCTCGGCTTCTTGGTCACCGCTGAGCCCATATTTCCTCTCATCCGAGAGTAAAACCCGGGCCCGCACTCAAGCACGAAGTGATCGAGTTCTAACACACTGCTGGTTCGCCTGCGAGTCAAAGGCTGGGCACCGATCTCCAGGTGCACGACACTTTTTCCGTTCGGGATCAACGTGCAGAAAAGGGCACTGCCGTCCACCTTCAGAAAATGGTGTCGTGCCCGCCCGTCAAGGTAACTGACCCAGCGTCCGCCGGGGACCCGATTGTGACGACGATCTTGCCCTGGACTCCCCCAGCCTCAAGCCTGGCCTGCGCGTCGCCGATGCGCTCAAGGGGATAAACGCTGTCAATGACCGGTCGCAGGTGTCCGTCCTCTGCGAACCGGGCAACCTCCTCAACTAATGCGGCGGTCGGATGACCTCGAAAGAACTGGATACGGCGTTTGCCGAATATGCGGGAGACGGCGATTCCGCCCAGGCTTCGCATCTTATGTTCTATGTCGAAGGAGATTGTGACCAGCCGCCCGTGAGAGGGGATCAGTCGCCGCAATGCCCATAAATCGGTTCCCCTGGCATCGAAAACTACGTCGTACGTTCCAATCGACGCCAGCGATGTGCGATAGTCAATTACTTCGTCCGCCCCGAGAGCGCGCACGAACTGTTCACTTGTGGGACTAGCTAAGGCTGTAACGTGCGCGCCATACATATGGCCGAGTTGTATGGCGATGCTTCCTACTCCGCCCGCAGCACCACGCACCAGTAACCGCTCACCACGGCGCAGTTGTGCTTTGTCCCGAAGTCCGACGAGGGCAGTTGTTGCACCAGACAACAGACTCACTGCATGGGTTGCATTCCACTCTAGAGGCATCCGTGCGATCCTCCCCGAGTCAACCGCGACCAACTCAGCAGCAGAACCGGCTGAGCCGAGTTCATCGACAGTTCCCCATACCCAATCTCCTACGGAAAACCCCGTGACACCGTCGCCGAGCTCGACGACTTGCCCGGAAAAATCAATGCCAACGAACCTGGGAAGAGACACGCGAGCAATCGTCCGCAGCTTGCCCTGACGTTGCCAGATTTCTCCGGCGTTCACTGTTGTCGCCGCGACTCGGATAAGAACCTGCCCGCTCGCTGCCTCAGGAGTTGGTATACGCATCACCTCCAACACCTCTGGGCCTCCATAGCGCCGGAATCCTGCCGCTTCGATCGTCACGATTTTGATCTCACTCTCGTCTCGATGTCCTTCGTACATGTGACACTAGCCAGAGAAGTGGGCAAGGTGCCCCTTTCCTAGCAAAGCGAGAGAATGACGCTGTCAACCCTCTCAGATTGAAGGCTCTCGTGATTGAAAAAAGTGGACGCAAGGATGCCCGTCGAAACCGCGCTCGCATCGTGGCCGCAGCACGCAAGGCGTTCGCCGACGATGGGCTTGACGCTTCGACCGTTATGATCGCGCGTCAAGCCCATGTCGGCACCGCTACGCTGTACCGCCATTTCCCGACGCGTCTCGACCTGATCGATGTTGTGTTTGACCAAGAGGTCGAGCATTGCTTGTCTCTACTCGCCGACGCCGCCAGGTCCTCAGACCCTTGGCAGGGACTGCGTGAGGCAATCGATGCAGTTGTCGACCTCGAACTCGCCGTCCCTGGCCTCGCGACCCGGATCGCTGGCAGTGAGCGGTCCGCGCCCCTACTCGTTGGTTTTGACCGTCGCGTGCAGCAGGACCTTACGCTCCTCGCCACTCGTCTCCGCGATGTGGGACGGGCCCGCACTGACCTCGTCGGTAAGGACATAGAACTCCTCATTGCGAGCGTCCGAACGATCGCAATGAGATGGCATACCCATGCCAGAGCGCGTTGCCGACGCTTCTCCACGATTATGATTGAGGGACTGAAAGAGCGCCCTTGACGGGGCTAGCTAGCCTCGACATTTCATGGGTGTTCTGCGTTGAGTGCGGACGGCGGCTGATCGTGCAGGACTCCCGTACCAAGACCGGCCGCGTATACAATACTTCGTCTGCCACCGCCGCCGCGACTCTCTCCGCCGGCGACGCAAAGCCCGGCCAACCGCTCAGGTCGAGCAACGAGTCGAAGCCCTGTACCGCACGATCGATTTGCCCCCACCAGCGCGAGCGCATCGAGCACGTCGTGCTCGCTACCCTCCACCGGCAGCAGGCGGAAAACAACGAGCGGCCCGAAGACATCGCCGAGGGACACAAACAGAAGTCGTGGTTGCTGGGTGGCTTGGTCGAGCATCGTGGCGAGTTGTGCTGCGGGATCGGCCTGGTCTTCACCGGGCGTGAGGCGCGGTGCGAGCGCGGTGAACGCCGCCGCTGACCCCACCCGCCCCGCTTACTTCCGCAAGCACAGGCGCACCGAGCTGGGACACGTTGGGGCCTGAGGCTCGGTCACCCCCGATTAAGAACGCATCCGCAGCGAAGCCGCAAACAAACTCGAACGCCTCACAGTAGAAGCCCTCGACCGAAGTAGCACAAATCCAGGGCGTGCTCGGGCAGGTATGCGGCACCCTCGCGGAGTCCACGAACGATGAGCAGAAGCTGCTCGCAGGCCAGAAGGCCAAGCTCGAAGCCGAACGCCTCAAGCTCGTCCAAGCCCACTACGCCGACGCGATTCCCATCGACCTACTCAAGACGGAACGAGACCGCATCCGCGCCAGCCTCCAAGCGATCACCGGCCTCCTCGGCACCTTGGAAACGACCTACGACAAGGCCAAGGTCGCACTCGATGCCGTCCTCGGCCTCCTCACCGACATCGACGAGGTCTACGCCAAGGCAGAACCGTCCGAACGACGGATGCTCAACCGGTCCCTGTTCGACCGCATCACCATCGATGACGAGGACGACGCTACCCTCGAACCCAACGAAGCGATCCAGACGATCCTCGCCACGAAACCCAAGCCACACAACGAAAGAACCTTGCCCCGCGATGATGCGGAGCAAGGTTCTTTCGTTGTACTTTACGTGGAGCTGAGGGGACTCGAACCCCTGACCCCCTGCATGCCATGCAGGTGCGCTACCAGCTGCGCCACAGCCCCAAGAACTTCTATAGCTTAGCAGAGCTCGTCGCCGGATGCGGAATCCGGGCGACGAGCCAGCCGGTCTCAGTCCAGGTCCACTACCTCAAACTCGAGCAGTCCCTCGGAGTTCGAAACCGTGGACTTGGGGTCCCTGGGTTGGCGTTGCGAGGCCCACGCCTGGAAACTCGCTTCATCGGCCCACCGCGTCACCACGAAGTATTCCTTCTGTTCGCCGGCGGGGCGGAGAAGTTCGAATCCTTCGAAACCTGGGGCGGAATCCACGGAATGCTTGCGTTCGGCGAATCGACGCTCGAGTTCCTCGTTGGCCCCGGATGGAACGGACAATTTGTTGATTTTGACGACGGTCATCGTCGGCCTCCTTGTACGTTGATACGTCCATTTTAGGCCGGATCCGACATATACGTCCTGGTCGCCTCCGGCCGCGACGGGCCATGAACGAGGTCCGCAAGCGTCAGAGTCGGGCACTATTAAAAACCATCCCCCGATAACCTTTTTGGTCATCGGGGGATGGTATCCACGAGTGGAGCTGAGGGGACTCGAACCCCTGACCCTCTGCATGCCATGCAGATGCGCTACCAGCTGCGCCACAGCCCCATATTTTCATTGACAATCAATGATTTATTTGTTGCCAGCGTCGGCAACTCCTCTACTATACGAACACCGTGGGGCGGGGCGCAAACCGACGGAACGTGATGTGCCCCACCCTGAGCGGGTTCCGTTTAGGAGCGAGGCTCAGGTGCAAGCTCGCTCGCGTCCGGCAGCTCCTCGACCTCGTCGAGCTCGCTCTCCACGCCCAACGGGATGCGGGGAGCTTCGGCCCAGAGCCGGTCCAGGGCGTAGAACGCGCGCTCTTCCTCGTGCTGAACATGCACGACGATGTCGCCGAAGTCGAGAAGCACCCAGCGTCCGCCGGATTTTCCTTCCCGACGCAGCGGTTTGATATCGAGCTGCTCGCGCAATTGGTCCTCGACCTCGTCGACGATCGCGTCGACAAGCCTCTCGTTCGAGGCCGAAGCTATTAGAAAGCCGTCGATCAGGCCCATGATCTCAGAAACGTCATACGCGTTGAGTTGGGTAGCCTGCTTGGACTCTGCGGCACGGGCCGCAAGCTTGATGGCATCGACTGATTCTTGTGTTGCGGTCATGGTGTCCTTTCGGGACGGTTGTGCGGCCTCGTCAGATGAGGAAGATGATTCCCAACACCACGGCCACAATGAGAAGTAGAAGAACAACGGTGATCAAAGCGATCCGCCCACCGGATTTCGGAGCCTTACGGTCCATTCCGGACAGGTCCAGCCCGTGGGCATCCATCGCCCGGACGGGCTTGACGTCCGCGGGCTCCGACTCGGATGCAACCGTCGATTGGCTCGGCTCCGCCACATCGGCATCGCCCTGTGAACGAGACGAAGGACTGTCAGCCGACGAAGACTCCGCGTCCTCGACCTCGGTCGTGTTGGACCGACCGCCCACGGGCTCATCCTGCGAAGCGACCGAAAATTCGGCGGCCGGAGAGGGTTCCACGTTGTCCGGAGCTGCCTCAACCTGGGATGCAGCCGCACCCTGACCGGAGACGGACCCTTGCGAAGTAGAAGAACTTGCCGGTCCCAGGACCACGGGAACCCCCATAGTCACCGGGCCCAGAATGTGCTCATCGTAGTCGCGTTTGATATCTGTACTGCTGAATCCGGAAAGGTGCGCAGGGTTGATCGACAGACTAGGTGTGTCCGCAACGGTGCCGGACTCCCCCAGGATGTGCCGTTGGACGGCGTTGAGGACGTCCTCTTCCTGGAACTGGACCGCAGAGGCGTCCGCGGCGATCAAGGTCTCGAATTCGTCGTCCTCGCTGAGCTCCACGAACTCGCCGTTCTCATTCAGTGCCCCGGCCAGTGCCTCGAACCGGTGCTGAATCTCCAGAACCTCTGGCGGCGGCTCGTGGACAGGAACAATCGGAACGCCCTGGGTGTGGAGCGGCGGTTCTCCCCTGACCTCAGACAGGTGCTGACGCCGGTAGCGGGCAAGGCGACGCGGACCATACGCCTCCGGTGCCGGAGGGACCTTCGTTCCGTCCTCCGCCACGTACACCTTTTCCGGATCCGAATAAATATCGGTGGTGGTGGGAAGATTGCTACTCAGCTGAAACTCCTTGACGTGTCCGCTCGTCGCGCATGTTAATGTGCTCTTCTCGAGTCTACCGGGGTTGTCATAGCATCGTGATCCCCCGGCAGGCGATCAGGATTCCGACGATTGTTGTCGTCACCGGAATCCTCGTGCGGATCATACAGGTTGTACTTGTTGATGTACTGGACGACTCCGTCCGGCACGAGATACCACACGGGTTTTCCCGCTGCGGACCGTCGTCGCACGTCGGTAGAAGAGATCGCCATGGCTGGGACCTCCAGAAGCCCGACTCCATCCCCATGATACGGCGCAGACAGCTCGTGGCCAGGCCGGGTCACTCCTACGAAGTAGGCGAGATCCCACATTTCTGCGGCGTCCTTCCACGACAGAACCTGCGCCATCGCGTCCGCCCCGGTGATGAAGAACAGATCGGCATTGGGGCGAATCTCACGCAAGTCGCGGAGGGTGTCGACCGTGTAGGTCGGTCCGGGACGATCGATATCGACTCGCGAAACAGTGAACCGAGGATTCGAGGCCGTCGCGACCACGGTCATGAGGTACCGATGTTCCGCCGAGGAAACTTGTTTGTCCGCTTTCTGCCACGGTTGACCCGTGGGCACAAATACGACTTCGTCGAGATCGAAGACGGATGCGACCTCACTCGCGGCCACAAGGTGCCCGTGGTGAATGGGGTCGAACGTGCCGCCCATGACGCCCAGGCGAGTACGCCCCGGGCGGCGAGGGGGAACGGGCAGGCCGTCGGCGGTGGTGGCTTTGAGCTGAGGATTCATGGAACACAGAACCGGGACCGCGCGCTGCGGAACGCCTGCGCGGGCCCCGGTCTCCCTATGACCGTCGTCTAACGGTGGTGCTTTTCGTTGTACTCGGTCATTGCGTCTTGTTCATCCGGTGAGATCTCGGCGGGATTGGACAAGCCATCGCGACGGACCCCACGGCCCGAGAAGGAAACAACGACCAACAACATGAGCAAGAAGAGGCAGAAGAAGATCACGGCAACCAACCAATGGGGAATACCGAGGTCGTAGCCGGCGCTTTCTTCCGCGACGGTTGCGGAGGCCAGAATGGCTGAGTTGAGCATGTGCCTAATGATCCCTTCCGGCGTGCCGCCCAGGGCGACCGCCGCTTAATTCCGGTGCGATGAAGTCACCCCTAGTTTAGCCCCTTGTGTGGCCTTCTCCTCGCACAACCCATTGTGAGGAAGTCAATTGAGCCAAACCCATCGGCCCGCGGGCATGGAGCTTCTGCGTCGAAATTCCGACCTCGGCTCCGAGCCCCAGCTCGCCTCCGTCGGTAAACCGCGTAGATGCATTGACCATCACGGTCGCCGAATCGATGCGAGCGACGAACTCATCAGCCTTTCGGAGGTCATTGGTGATAATGAGTTCCGTGTGACCGGTCGAGTACCGCTGAATGTGATCCAGGGCCTCGTCCATCGAATCCACGACACGAACGGACATTTCCAAAGCGAGACTCTCTGAGTCCCAGTCGCCGTCTTCCGCTGCAACGACCTGACCTGAGTATCCTCCGGCAAGCGCTGCGGCGGCTTCGTCGACGTGCAGGCGGACGTCGGCATCAAGAAGGCCTGTGAGCACGGCCTCAGCCGCCGGGGCGTCCTTCTGGATCAGCAGGGTCTCGGCCGAGTTGCAGGCTGAGGGACGGTGGATCTTGGAGTTCACAACCAACGGAACAGCATTTTCTTCGGTCGCCGTGGTGTCAAGGTAAATGTGCACATTGCCCTCGCCGGTTTCGATCACCGGGACGCGCGCGTTGTTCACGACGGACTGGATGAGGTTTCCGCCGCCTCGGGGAATCAGCACATCGACCTTGCCGCGCGCGAGCATCAAAGCGTTGGCCCCGTCGCGGCCGTACTCGTCGACCGATTGGACGCAATCCATGGGCAGGCCCGCGGAGTCGAGGGCATCGCGGATTACGCCGACCAGGGCTTTGTTGGTTTCAAGCGCTGCGGAGCCGCCCCGCAACATGGCAGCATTTCCGGACTTGAGGGCCAGGCCAGCAATATCGACCGTGACGTTCGGGCGAGCCTCGTAGATGGCTCCGACGACGCCGAGCGGGACGCGAACCCGGGAAACCCGAAGTCCGTTGGGCAGGATCTGGCCGTCCAGGACCTCGCCGATCGGATCGACCTGCGAGGCCAAGTTCTTGAGCGCCTCGATCAAACCGTCGATGCGGTCGTTGTTGAGCGTCAGCCGGTCAACTAGGTTCTCGGCGAGCCCTTTCTCCTTGCCACGGGCGACGTCAGCCTCGTTCGAGCGAAGGATGACTTCGCGTTGGGCATCGATCGCCTCGGCGATACGGAGCAACGCCCGGTCTTTCCGGCTTCGGTCCGCGGTGGCCAGCGTGCGTGAAGCCGCGCGGGCGTCATCGGCCAGCGCATTGACCGCAGACTGGATGTCGTCCGGAACGGAAAAAGTGGACTCTTGTGCCTGTACGTTTTGGCTCATGACCCCAACCTTAGCGGGAGCGTCGTTGGGAATCAGCCGCTTTCACTCTGAGTAAAAGCCACTGCCCTCCCCAACGACGCCACTCTCCCTCCCCTCACGGGCGGAGCGCATCCCCTAGAGGTTCAATACTTACGGCGTAAAAGAGCGAGATTGTCGACGTGGACCAGCACACCGTCGAATCCCTCCCCGAGCTCGTCGAGGGCGTCATCGGTATGTTTGCCTGCCGTCTTGGCGCAATCCTCGCTCGAATACGCGGCGATGCCATGGGCGATAGTCTTCCCGTTCGGCGCCTTGAGCGCGATGGCCTCTCCCGGCCGGAAGATGCCTTCGACTTTGGTGACACCGGCGGCGAGCAGTGAGGTGCGGCGACGAATGGCTTTGACGGCACCGTCGTCCAGAGTCAGGGCTCCCTTGGTCTTGGCCAATTGGGCCAACCACACCAGTCGGACCGAGCGGCGCCCGCCCGTCGGCTTGAACCAAGTGCCGACGTCCTGGCCTTCGAGAGCTGCTGCTGCATTGGCCGTGGAGGTTACCAGCGCCGGAATCCCGGAGCTGGAGGCGATCTTGGCTGCCTCAACCTTGGTGACCATGCCGCCGGAGCCGACGCCGGCTCGACCGATCGTACCGATTTCCACGCCTTCGAGGTCCTTTTCCGGATCCGTCACTTCCGGAATCCGCTCTCCGCCTTCCGCAGGGTGCTTGGTGTAGAGAGCGTCCACGTCCGACAAGAGCAATAAGGCGTCCGCCTTGATGGTGTGGGCCACCAACGCAGCGATGCGGTCGTTGTCCCCGAATTTCAGCTCGTGGGTCGCGACGGCGTCGTTTTCATTGACGATCGGAAGCACGTTGAGGTCCAACAGGCGTTCCAACTGCCGGTGTGCGTTGTGGTAGCGGTTGCGGTGCATGAGATCCTCGGCCGTGACCAGGACCTGCGAAATCGTGACGTCGTACCTGGTGAAGAGCTCGGTGTACCGGGTCATGATCAGTGACTGCCCCACCGAGGCTGCAGCCTGCTGTGTGGCGAGGTCCTTGGGACGACGGCTCAACCCCAAGGGAGCCAGACCCGCTGCGATGGCGCCCGAGGACACGAACACCACCTCGACGTTGCGCGCATGGGCTTTGGCCAAGACATCCGTGATCGTCGCGACTGCCAACTCGTCCAATGAGTTGGCGATCGAGGTCAGAGACGATGAGCCGACCTTGACCACCACGCGCCGCGCCTTGGGAATGTCCGACCTGCTCTCAATGGGGCTGATTCGGTTCTTCCCGCGGTTTTCCGCGGAACGCTGTACCTCAGTCCTCTTGAGTTTGCCTCTAGCCTTGCTCATGCCCTGATTCGTCTCCTTGCGTGTCGCTCGTCCCGGCCGCTGACTCCCGTGCTTTGCGTTCCCGCCTTTGTTCCACGGATTCGGTCCATTTGCCCGCGAGGCGCTCGGATTCCAGCTCGTCACGTGCCGCAGCTCGTGCGTCCTTTCGCTGCTGGTAGTCCTCGCGCTTCTCAGCACGCGTGGGCCGAATGAGTTCTTCGAGACGGACGTCGGATCCGCGTGGACTCGTCAGATTCTCCGCACCGGTCACCATAGTCGGCTCCCAATCGAAGATCACTGCGTCCGCCTCTGATCCGATGACCACGGCGTCGCCGGGTTTGGCGCCCTGTTTGAATAATTCGTCTTCCACACCGAGCTTAGCGAGACGATCGGCCAAGAACCCCACTGCTTCATCATTTGAGAAATCGGTTTGCTTGATCCAACGCTCCGGCTTCTCACCCAGCACGCGGAAGAGCGGCTCCAAATTCCGTTCTTCATGACGGATCGTGAACTCGGATTCTCTCTTGCGGCGGTGGCCTCGGGGCCGGATGACGGCCGGGGCCGGCTCCTCGACCTCCGTCTCGGCTTGATGGGCGCGAGCTTCCTCGACAAGCTCTGCCATGGCGAAAGTCAGTTCGCGCAGCCCTTCGTGCGAGGCCGTGGAAATCTCGACGACCCGCAGTCCGCGGTCCTCAAGATCGTTTCTCACGAACTCGGCCAATTCACGAGCTTCCGGAACATCGATCTTGTTCAGAACCGCAATGTGAGGCCTTTCGACCAGTGGAGTTGAGGTTCCCGCCGAAGGATCCACCTCATATCGCGAAAGTTCCGCGTTGATGGTCTCGAAATCGCTGATGGGGTCCCTACGGGGTTCAAGGGTCGCGCAGTCGATCACGTGCACGATGGCGGCGCAGCGCTCAACGTGACGCAGGAAGCGGTGGCCGAGGCCCTTCCCGTCCGAGGCACCCTCGATCAGGCCGGGTACATCGGCCACCGTGAAGCGGGTATCCCCCGCTTCCACAACGCCCAGATTGGGCACCAACGTGGTGAACGGATAGTCGGCGATTTTGGGGCGAGCAGCACTGATCGCAGCGATCAGCGAGGACTTGCCGGCAGACGGGTAGCCAACCAAGGCGACGTCGGCGATCGACTTCAGCTCGAGAACGATGTCCCGCGTCTCGCCGTCCGTACCGAGGAGAGCGAAACCAGGAGCCTTGCGCTTGACGGAGGCCAGCGCGGCATTTCCGCTGCCGCCTATTCCGCCGTGGGCCGCGATGAATTCATCGCCTTCACGCACGAGATCCGCCAGGACCTCTCCCTCTTTCGTCTTGACGACGGTCCCCTGCGGCACGGAAAGGATAAGATCCTCACCGTGGCGACCGTGGTTGAGAGCGCCGCGCCCGATGTCTCCCTTGGGAGCCGTCTGATGCGGGGAGTGATGGTATTCCAGCAATGTGGTCGATTGACCGTCAACCCGGAGGATCACATTGCCACCGTGACCACCGTTGCCACCGTCAGGTCCGCCCAAAGGCTTGAACTTTTCTCGACGCACGGACACGCAGCCGTCGCCGCCCGCCCCGCCGCTGGCGTGCAAAACGACCCTGTCCACAAAATTCGCCACACAAACTCCTCGAACTGACACGTGCGCTTTTGGTGATTCTAACGATTTTAAACGAGAAAAGAGGGCGTGCGCTGCGAATGAGCACATGCCCTCTCATCTCTGCCGGTCAAAATGGCCGGGCAGTGAAGCAACGAGTGAGTTACTCGGCCGCTTCCAAAATGTTGACGACCTTACGACCCCGACGACGGCCGAATTCGACCTGGCCAGCGGCCAGAGCGAAGAGCGTGTCGTCTCCCCCGCGGCCGACGTTGTCGCCCGGGTGGAAGTGGGTACCGCGCTGGCGGACGATGATCTCGCCGGCGTTGACGGCCTGGCCGCCAAAGCGCTTCACACCCAGGTACTGGGGGTTCGAGTCGCGACCGTTACGGGTTGAGCTTGCACCTTTTTTATGTGCCATACCTGCCTACCTTCGGTTAAAATTTTCTGACGGAAAACCGTGCTGTCGGTTACTAGGCGTTGATGCCGGTGATCTTGACCTTGGTCAGATCAGCACGGAAGCCCTGGCGCTTTTTGTAACCGGTCTTGTTCTTGTACTTCTGGATAACGATCTTCGGACCACGCAGGTCCTCGACCTTCTCTGCAGTGACCTTTGCGGATGCCAAGCTCTTGGCATCTGCAGTGACCGACTCGCCGTCGACCAGCATCAGCACGGGCAGCTCAATGGTGCTGCCGGCCTCGCCGGCGACGCGGTCAAGGGTCACGAGGTCTCCGACGGAAACCTTTTCTTGGCGGCCGCCAGCGCGGACAATCGCGTACACCACTTGGGAACTCACTTCTCTCGACGTTATATGTACAAAGTTTCTAGGGAGGGCGCCTGCTCAGACGACCCCTCACTGAGACGGAGGGCCGGCCTTCTCGCTTCCAACGGCATAAACCGCGGGCATTGCGCTCTCATGCTCATCTCCCGTCTCAGCCCGCTTCGAACGGCCCGGACCATAACGCCCGTCATGAGGTGGCAATGAGCACCGACTAACAAGCCTACGGTACCGCACGAAGACGGGCAAGTGGAGGTGATGCGTGTCGCCGTCGTTCATGGGCGACCCGCATCACATTCCTCTACTCCGGGCGCCGGATTTCGGAAGCCTTGACTCCTACGCCCAGCATCGGGACATCCTCATTCGACGACGAGGTCTCGGCGGCAGCCGAATACGAGGCTGTGGACACGGATCCGCCCTGGGCCTTTCCGCTCTCACCCGCTTGGATCGTTCCCCCGACTCCCGTGCTCGAGGCCGCACGCCGACTCCGTCGCTTCTTCGGTTGAGTGGCCTGGGGCGCGGTTGCGGCCTTCTCAGCAACAGGTTCCGGCGTATTCGACGGCTGCCCGGGCGTCGCAACGCCGGTCAGATTCTGATCATTCTCCGGCTCCACAACCGCCCGTGACGTCTTGCGCCGCGGAGTATCTCGCTGCTGCGGCTTGTCGGAACGCTGTTGATCAGCCTTTTTGTCCTGATTCGATTCCTGCGCAGGTTTCTTACGACGTCCGCCGCGGCCACCGGGCTTCATGTCCTGAAGCGCCTCGAGTGCCGCACGACGCGCCGCTTCTGCGCCTTCTCGACCTGAGCGGTTCCGAGCAGCATCACGACGTCCGCGTCGGACCGGACGAACTTCACGATCCTGCTGGTCCTCTTCCGAAGCCTCCGCCTCGGAAACCGGCTCCTCCGAATTGTCGAGGTTGCTTGAGGCCCCCTTGTTTTCGAAAGCTGCCGCGAGAGAATCGAGACTGAACGAGCCTTGCTCGCCGTAGGACTCTTGCTCCTCGTCCACCTTGGAGCCTTGAGGCAGGCTGACGACCTCACCCTGAATCGTCACGACGGCGTCCGGCTCACCCTCGGCTACACCCTTCTGGTGACCGCTCGAACGGTCCTGGCCGGAAGCGTTGTCGGAGGCCTGGGCCTCGTTGGACCCAGTCACGGGACTGCGGTCCTTATTTCGCTTGCGGCGCTTGCGCTTCTTCGCGGACTTCGATTCGCCCGATTCGGGTGTGTGCTGTCCACGGTTGAGTGAATCTTCACCGGTTTCGGAGGATTCTGAGTCTTCCTGATGAGAGGAAGCTGCCGCTATATTCGCCAGAGCATTGCGCGCGGCCTCGGCCTTCGCCTCGTCCTGCTTCGGGTGCTCGTCGTGATTGCGCTGTTTGCCGCGGTCCTTATTGCGCTTGCGGTCGTTTCGACCGTTGTGCTCTGTCCCTGCACCGCCGGCGCGACCCTTGAGCGGCTGGTCGTGGACGATGACGCCCCGGCCTGCGCAGTGCTCGCACGTCTCGGAGAAGACCTCCAGAAGGCCCGTACCCATGCGTTTGCGCGTCATCTGGACCAAACCAAGCGAGGTCACCTCGGCGACCTGATGTTTGGTCCGATCCCGACCCAGGCATTCGATGAGTCGACGCAGGACAAGATCGCGGTTCGATTCCAGAACCATGTCAATGAAGTCAATGACGATGATTCCGCCGATGTCGCGCAGACGCAGTTGACGGACGATCTCTTCGGCGGCCTCCAGGTTGTTCTTGGTCACGGTTTCTTCCAAGTTTCCGCCGGAACCGGTGAACTTTCCCGTGTTGACGTCGATGACGGTCATCGCCTCGGTGCGATCGATCACCAAGGAGCCTCCGGAAGGCAAGAAGACCTTGCGATCAAGTGCCTTGGAAAGACCTTCTTCAATGCGGTAATGGTCGAAGAGGTCTTCCTCGCCATCCCACTTCTTGAGTCGGTCGATCAGATCCGGTGCCACATAGGTCACGTACGCCTCAATGCTGTCCCACGCTTGGTCGCCCTGAACGACCATGGCGGAGAAATCTTCGTTAAAGACGTCGCGAACCGTCTTGATGGTCAGGTCCGGCTCTTGGTAGAGCATCTCCGGAGCCAAGGTCTTCTTGGACTTGGACTTGGACTCGATGTCTTCCCACTGCGCGCGCAATCGGTTGATGTCATGGGCCAGCTCTTCTTCGGCAGCACCTTCTGCGGCCGTGCGGACTATGACTCCCGCCCCGTCCGGCAGTTTGTCCTTGAGGATCTTCTTGAGACGGGCCCGCTCGGTATCCGGCAATTTACGGGAGATGCCCGTCATTGACCCGCCCGGTACGTAGACCAGAAAACGGCCGGGGAGAGAGACCTGGGAGGTCAAACGCGCACCCTTGTGCCCGATGGGGTCCTTGGTCACCTGGACCAGAACCGAGTCCCCTGATTTGAGCGCGTTCTCGATCTTGCGAGGCTGGCCATCGAGTCCGGAGGCGTCCCAATTGACCTCGCCGGCATACAAGACGGCGTTGCGCCCGCGACCGATGTCTACGAATGCGGCTTCCATGGACGGAAGTACGTTCTGGACCTTGCCTACGTAAACGTTGCCGATGAGCGAGTCCTGCTGGGTTTTGGACACGAAGTGCTCCGCCAGGACGCCGTCTTCCAGAACGCCGATTTGGATCCGATCGTCTTTCTGACGAACGATCATCTGGCGTTCAACCGATTCACGACGGGCTAGGAACTCCGCTTCGGTGATCACATGACGACGCCGTCCGGAGGCGCGGGAATCGCGGCGACGCTGACGCTTCGCTTCGAGCCGCGTCGAACCCTTGACCGAAGTGACCTTATTCGAGGCCGCCCCCTCGGTCAGACGCGGCGTCCGGACCTTGGTCACGGTGTTGGGCGGGTCGTCGTCGTTCCCGCCCGTCAGTTCGAGGTCTTCTCCACCCCGCCGTCGACGGCGACGGCGGCGGGAAACGACTTCGCCGTCTTCGGTCGAGTCGTCTTCCTCCGGTTCTTCGTCGTCTTCGTCGGAGTCCTCGTGCTTTTTCTTGGCCGAGGCTGCGGCTTTGATTTCGTCGAGGTCCGGAGCGTGGAAAAGAAGAGAAGTCGGAGACAACGCAGCTACTGGAGTGCTCGGTTCTTCTTCCTCCCCCGCTTGGTGTTCTTGTCCCTGCCCCGAAATATCGGATTCGGCCGGCTGAGAAGCCTCGGGCGTTCCGGATTCCTGGCGCTCGACGTCGGTTTCGGCGGTCTCCTGCGAATTCGCTTCGGGGGCGTTCGTGGGTTCGTCCACTTCGGCCCCGCCTTCTGCGGCGGTGCCTTCGTTCTGCATGCTCATGTTTAGTTAGTACTCCTATGGAGCCGATCCCGAGCCGCACCCGCGATCTGGCCATTCAAGTCGGTCCTGCCGCGATCTACGCGACGACCGGAAGTCGTTCTCTACCCGGGTGGGGCTCATCGAGCCTGCGCTGTGGAGATGCCGGCGAAGGGCTCCACACGGGCCAATGGATCCGCCGAGCTTCGCATCTCGCTGAAGTCTTGTGCAAAGGTGGTCTTCGCTTCGTTGTCCGAAGCGGTGCACGGCACCTGTCGGCGTCACATTGGGCTTCGAGCCGCGTGCGGCGCGGCTCTCACCTCTCTCAGTATCGCACAGCCAAGCCTTGGCTCGCTGTTCATTGAATTGCCAGCGACCTTTGAGACGAATTCGTAACACCTCAAGTACTACATTCACGTTGCCTCGATAAGATGAATCCGTACGTGCACAGAAGGTTACTGTGCGGAACCGACCCCAAGGAATGACCAGTGAGCACATCCAGCGTCGATCCCGCGCCACGGCGTCGCGCGAATCCGTCGATTTCGAGCACCACCGATGCACGTGAAAAACCATTTGCTTGGCTTCTGGTCACCACAGGCGCTATTGGGTTCATAGCCTCCGCGGCGTTGGTCTTCGAGAGGCTCCAGGTATTTCTCGACGCCGGACACAAGTCCAGTTGCGATATCAATGCACTTCTCAACTGCGGAACCGTGATGCGTACACCGCAGGCCGAACTCTTCGGGTTCCCCAACCCTTTCATCGGGATCGTGGCCTACGCCGTCATCCTTACGATCGGCGTGGGACTCTTCGCAGGAGCTCGCTTCGCACGCTGGTACTGGATCTGCGTCGAAGTGGGAGTGCTCCTGGGGTCACTCTTCACTTTTTGGCTGTGGTACGAGACCACCTTCCAGATTGACGCTCTGTGCCTCTACTGCATGATCGTTTGGATCGTTCAGACCGCGTTGGCGGTCAATGTCACCATGCGGAATATCCGAACAGGGGTGATTCCCGTATCTCCCCGCTTGGCCGAGTCGCTGCCCGGATGGTCCTGGTTCCTCGTCATTATGATTCTCTTGGTTCTCTTCGGAATCATCTTCATCCGGTTCTTCTCTAATATTCTTTCAATGATTTGAGCCAGTCTCTCAACGACGAGGCCCCCGCAGACTGCGTCTGCGGGGGCCTCGTCGTTAATTTCCATAGGGCGTCGCGCCCGGGCGTGTCTAGCCGAACCAGATGCCGATCTCGCGTTCGGCAGACTCGGGCGAGTCCGAACCATGAACCAAGTTCTTCTGGACTTTCTCTCCCCAGTCCCGGCTGAGATCCCCACGAATGGTTCCGGGGGCCGCAGCGGTGGGGTCCGACGGTCCCATCAAGGTCCGAACGGACTCGATGACGCGGTCGCCCTCAACCACTGCCGCCACCACGGAGCCGGACATCATGAATTCGAGGAGAGGCTCATAAAAGGGCTTGCCCTTGTGTTCCTCGTAATGCTGCTCGAGGATCTCACGGGTTGGCGTGAGCTTCTGGAGCTCAACAATCTTGTAACCCTTGGTTTCGATGCGGGACAGGATGGCGCCGATGAGATTGCGCTCGACTCCATCGGGTTTGACCAGGACCAGCGAACGTTCGGACATCAATGAACTCCTAAATATGGGGTAAGTCTCCGCTCTCGATCCTAACGGGGCGGAAGAGGCGCGTTGCCGTGACCCCGATCTCATTCAAGACGGAGGTGCCGAAAGTTATGGTTCCAGCAAGCAGCGAATGCGGGTGCAGTCTCTCGAGAAGACGGTCCCGAGATGCGATCCGTAGGCGACCCTCCGTTTCGGCCGAGAGATCGTAGTCCAAATGATCGCTCACAAGGGGTACGAAGAAATGCTCGACGCTCCGGTCCTCGAGCCACCGAGCCATCCCCTCAATATTTTTGGTCGTGGGAACCGACCAGTACACTGTCGATACCTCGCCCCAGCGTTCTTCGGCCCGTTCGACCGCCGCCGCCAGACCTGACGGATCGATGCACGCGTCGAGGCAGAATTCGGCCCCATTCCGAGTCACATAAAACTGCCCTCGACCGGGCCGGTCCAATTCAACGGTGCCCGAATACGGTTCCCGTCCCAGTACCCTCGCGGCGTACTTGGCCAGTTCACACCCCAAATTCTGATTCTGGCTCAGGAAATCTCCGGCCGGAATCTCGTGCGGTTCAACAGCACGACTCGCGCAAAGAGAGCGCATCACGTCTGTCACAACGCTGTCCTGCGGAACGGTGAAAACAATGTCGCGAGGTCGGATCAGGCCGAACTTCTCTCGCGCAACATCGGCCAGAGTAGGTCCGAATACATCCAGATGCTCGGGAAATACGCTCGTAAAACCCACGGCCAGGCGGTCGAAAACGGAGATTTCGTCGTGCGAGCCGCCCATCCCGGCTTCATGGACGATCACATCCGCTCCGTTCGCCTGAAGCATCGCATGGCCCATAACCGTGAACAGGCCCGTCGGCGACAGGTAACCGTCGGGCTCGACGTAAGCGCGACGAACGGCGTCTTCGGTTCGCCAGAGCCACCGGTTGTACTCGTCTACACCGACTACCATTCCGTCCAGGCTGAACCGGTCAAGATTCGACAGAATGCCCGGGGACGCGACCAAACCGGTCCGGAAACCTGCGGCGCTCAGGTACGCCGCGGCGGTCGCCGCCGTCTGGCCTTTGCCTTTGGATCCCGTGACGAGCACGGTAGGTGTGGACTGCGTGCCGCCAAGGGACTCGAGCACGGACCGGGCAGCGGCGACATCACGATGAAGGCCAGGCCTTTTCCGCCCCCACGATCTGAAGATTGCCTCTGATTCGAGCTCCAGATCGATCTGTGCGGGGTCGGGTTCTCCGGCGTCGCCGCCCACCCATGGGTTCATCCGGTCAGGCCTGCCCGTGGGTGCGCTCCCACTCCTGCTCGGCTTCCCAGCGTTCCTTCTTCTCTCTGTCGATCTTGGTACCCGTAACCATGGAGTACCACCATGCCGCAAGGAAGCAGAGACCGACGATGAACATCGCGGGAAGAAGGAAGCCGGTAGCAACCAAGAGCAATTGGAGGATCCAGCCCATCGCGTACCCCCACGACTTCCTCAGGACCGCACAGTTGTAGACGAATGCCGCAGCCAGGACGATTCCCCCGACCATCACCGTGATCTTGGTTCCGGTACCAGAATGCAGGTGTTGAAGACCGAAATACGCCAATGTCCCGAAGAACACGACGAAGGCCTCTAGCAGAAGCACCGTCGAGGCGAACATGACTTTGACCGAGCCGGGTTTCTTGACCTGGCCGGGACGCCACTCGCGTTGTGCCTTTGTCAGGCGTGCCATGTGATCCTCCTACCGTCCGAGAAGTACGCGTGCTTCGCCGACGACGGTGACCGAACCCGTGATCAGCACGGCGGCGTCCAACTCTTCACGGGCTGCGGCATCCGAAATCGCCGCAACCGATGCGTCGTCGATGCGTTGATGGATTTCGATCGCGTCTTCGTCGAAACCTGCGGTCAACGCGAGATCAGCGAGTTCCTCGGCGGGAATGGCCCGTGGTGACGTCGATGCCGTCACGTACAACCGCGTTTCGAAATCCGTGGACTCCGCGTACTGTTCCCGCATGATCTCGAGCATCCCCAGCGCGTCCTTGTCTCTCAGGATTCCTACGACAAGGTTCAGTTGCCTGATATCGAAGGATTCACGAACCGCGGCAGCGGAAGCGACTATTCCATGGGGATTGTGCGCTGCATCCAGCACCACGACCGGGGCGGTTCGGACGACCTCGAGCCGGCCGGGTGAGGTGACCTCTTCGAAAGCCGTACGGATGAGATCAATAGACAGCTCTTTCTCCCCGCCTCCCAACAACGCTTCGACGGCGGCAATCGCCAGGGACGCGTTCTCGGCCTGATGCTCTCCGAACAGTGGGAGGGCCACATCGGGGTATCGAGCAGCCAACCCCTGTATCGTCACGACCTGGCCGCCGACCCCCGGGGTCCTTTCCGTCACGCCGAATTCGACGCCTTCGAAACGGAATTCGGCCTCGCGCTCTCGGGCCCGACCCAGGAGAATCTCCGCCACCGAAGGCTGTTGGGCGGCCGAGACCAGGAAACCGGCGGCTTTGATGATGCCGGCCTTCTCCGAGGCGATGTCCTCAACCGTGTCTCCCAACATGTGAGTGTGATCCAGATCGATAGGAGTCACCACGGAAACCTGCGCGTTCGCAACGTTCGTGGCGTCCCACTCTCCGCCGAGGCCGACTTCCAGGACCATGATGTCCACCGGGGCATCGGCAAAGATCGCGAACGCCAATGCCGTCATGGCTTCGAACTCGGTCAGAGGTACATCGCCCTGATCCGCCAAACGCTGGTCGACGAGCTCCAGGGAAGGACGAATTTCGTCCCACACCCGGACGAACGTGCGGTCATCGACGGGTTCGCCGTCCACGCAAATACGTTCGTTGACGCGCTCAAGATGCGGCGAGGTGTACCGGCCGGGGCGCAGATCATGGGCCATCAGAAGCCGTTCCACGAGACGAGCCGTGGACGTCTTTCCGTTGGTCCCGGTGATGTGGATGACCGGGGCACTATGTGCCGGATCTCCGAGGAAATCCATGGCCATCCGCATCGCATCCAGCCGCGGAGCGATCTGAGTCTCCGGCGCTCTTCCCTTGAGCTCCGCGAAGATGGATTCGACCGAAAAGGCGTCGTCACTCGTCTCCCCTGAATCATCCGACGTCGGCGAGGCCACATCGGCGTCCTCGTCTAGGTCGATGTCTTCTGCTTCCTCGATGTCCTCCGGGCCCAACGGGCTCAGCTCCTCGGGAAGGTCCTCGGACGGGTCCTGGGAATCGTCGTCGTTGAAAGGTTGGTCGCTCATGCATCACTCTTTACGGTTTCGTCGGCTACCGTTTCCACGGTCACGGACGGTTGTGAGTCTTCTTCCAAGACCAGTTCGGTCGTCAGAGTCTCCCCCGCGACCAGTTTTTCATTCGCACGCAGCGCCTGGACGACCTCAGCCGAATCACGAACGACCGTCCGAATCCGATCGGAGACCTGAAGACCTGCGTCTTTCCTCGCTTGCTGGATCACACGAACCATGTCGCGGGCAGTTCCTTCCGCCTGCAGGTCAGGCGTGAGTCGAGTATCGAGCACGATGAAACCACCGTCGATGACTGAGACTGCTTGGTCCGCGTCGTTGCCCTCTGCGACCACGGTTTCCAGTTCGTACTCACCTTCGTGCAGGGCAAGGCCGGATTCCAGCGTCTCGCTGCCCACGACGACGGTGCCATCCTGCTCGACCTTCCAGTCCCCGGACTTCGCAGCCTTGATGGCGACCTGGACCTGTTTTCCCAAACGAGGTCCCGCAGCCCGAGCATTGACCTTGAGACTGCGCGAAATGCCATACGACTCCGCCGAAACCTCCTCGGACTCCAAAACGATGACCTTCTTGATATTCAGTTCAGAGGCGATGATGCTGGCGAATGTGCCAGCCAGCTCCTTGCCCCGGGGAACTGCGACCGTCATGGTTGCCAAGGGCTGACGAACACGAAGGTTCTCGGCCTTCCGCAGAGCCGAGCCGGCCGAGCAGATGGATCTGGTGGTCTCCATCAGGTCGATCAGATCGTGCTCCTGCGCCAGGACCCCCTCCTTCGGCCAATCCGTGAGGTGTACGGAACGGCCTCCGGTCAACCCGCGCCAGATCTCTTCGGCCTCCATCGGCAGCAAAGGGGCTGCGATACGGCACGCGGTCTCCAAGCATGTGTACAGAACGTCGAATGCCGCGATGTCTTCGTCGAAGAAGCGCTCGCGTGAGCGACGCACGTACCAGTTGGTCAGGGCATCTGCGTAGACGCGGAGGTGCTCGCACGCGCTCCAGACGTCGTACCGCTCGAAATCCGCCGTGGTTTCTTCGATGAGCTGCCGCGTCTTCGCCAAGATGAAACGATCCATCACGTTCTCGCACGAATACCGGAAGCGAGCGTCGTAGCCACGACCGTCGAAAGCCGCGTTCGAGTACAACGTGAAGAAATGATAGGCGTTCCACAGAGGCAGCATGACCTGCCGAACGCCCTCACGAATTCCGCGTTCGGTGACGATCAGATTGCCGCCGCGAAGGATCGGTGAGGACATCAGGAACCAGCGCATCGCGTCGGATCCGTCTCGGTCCAAGACCTCGGTCACATCCGGGTAGTTCTGCAGTGACTTGGACATTTTCTGTCCGTCCGAGCCGAGAACGATGCCGTGGGAGATCACATTGGTGAAAGCCGGGCGGTCGAAGAGCGCCGTAGCGAGGATGTGCAGAGTGTAAAACCATCCACGGGTCTGCCCGATGTATTCGACGATGAAATCGGCCGGGTAATGGTTCTCGAACCATTCCTTATTCTCGAATGGATAGTGAACCTGCGCGTACGGCATCGATCCGGAATCGAACCACACGTCGAGCACGTCAGGTACACGACGCATTGTCGATTTCCCGGTGGGGTCATCGGGGTTCGGACGAGTCAGCTCGTCGATGAACGGGCGATGCAGATCCGGCTTCCCCTCGTGGTTGAGCGGCATTCTGCCGAAGTCTGCCTCCAACTCGGCGAGCGATCCGTAGACGTCCGTCCGCGGATAATTCGGATCGTCCGAGACCCATACCGGGATCGGCGAGCCCCAATACCGGTTTCGAGAAATCGACCAGTCGCGAGCGTTGTCCAGCCACTTGCCGAACTGACCGTGCTTGACGTTTTCCGGGATCCAGTTGATGTCCTCGTTGAGCTCGACCATCCGGTCCTTGAACTCGGTGACGGAGACATACCACGAGGTGATGGCGCGGTAGATCAGAGGATTCCGGCACCGCCAGCAATGCGGATAGGAGTGAACATACGATTTCTCCCGCAACAGCACGGCCTTGGAACGCAGGTGCCTGACGATCGGCGTATTGGATTCGAAGACCTGCAGTCCGACGATGTCTTCGAGCTCGGTACCAGTGAAGAGGGGCAGCACTTTCGCTCCCTCATCGATCGTCAGGACGACGGGGATTCCGTAGCGTTCGCAGGTTGCTTGGTCGTCTTCACCGTAGGCCGGGGCCTGATGAACGATCCCGGTGCCGTCCGTCGTCGTAACGTAATCGGCCAGCAGGATCTGCCACGCGTTTTCGGTCGGGTATTTGTCGGTGTCGGCGAAAGTATCGAAAACCGGTTCGTAGCGAATCCCTTCCAGATCCTTGCCCTGGTAGTGGGTTTCGACGGCGCCCTGTGCCGCTTCGACGTCCTCGTAACCCAGATCCTGCGCGTAATCGGCCAGACGTTCGGCCGCAAGCAAGAAGCGGCTCGCCTCCGCGGCGGTCCCGTTGGGGCCGGCGGGGACGACGACGTAGTCAATCTCGGGTCCGACGGCCAGGGCAAGGTTGGCGGGGATCGTCCAAGGAGTAGTGGTCCAGCCGATGGCCGCAACTCCGGCGAGTTCATGGCTGATCTCGGAGTCACCGTCTTTGAGCATGAACGCGACCGTCACGGTGGGATCCTGACGGTCCTTGTAGACGTCATCGTCCATGCGCAGCTCATGGTTGGACAAAGGAGTCTCGTCCTTCCAGCAGTATGGAAGGACCCGGAACCCCTGGTACGTCAGTCCCTTGTCATGCAAGCGCTTGAAAGCCCAGATGACCGATTCCATGTACTCGACGTTCAACGTCTTGTAGTCGTTCTCGAAGTCGACCCAGCGCGCTTGACGGGTGACGTACTTCTGCCACTCGTCGGTGTACTTGAGGACGGCAGACCGGCACGCATCGTTGAATTTGTCGATGCCCATCTCTTCGATCTGCTGCTTGTCGGTCATACCGAGCTGCTTCATCGCTTCGAGCTCAGCCGGCAGGCCGTGAGTGTCCCAGCCGAAGCGTCGGTCGACTTTGTTTCCGCGCTGGGTCTGATAGCGGGCGACGAGATCCTTGACGTAACCGGTGAGCAAGTGACCGTAATGCGGCAACCCATTCGCGAAGGGAGGACCGTCGTAGAACACGAATTCTTCGGTAGAACCTTGACCGCGGTCACGCTGCTCAATGCTCTGAGCGAAGGTGCCGTCCTCGCGCCAATACTCGAGGACGCCCTCCTCCAGGGCAGGGAAAGAAGGGGAAGCCGGAACGGCATCCGAAGAGTTGCTGGTGGCCTTGGGATAGTGAGTGCTCACGCGGTCATCCTGGATCTCGAAATGGAACATTCGGTTGCGTCAGGACGCCGAAACGACGCGGTACCACCTCACTTGCCGAACAACTGGGACTGCCCGCGGTGGCCATGGAAAGGCCACCGCGGGAGTGTCTCAGCGGACTCGGCCGCTTCATGACGGCTGTCTCGGGCCTACCCGTCCGGGTCTAATAAGGCTGTATCTATTCCGTGAATTCCCGCGCCGCAACGCATAGGTGGGACATCACAGGTACTGCCCGTTCTTCCGGATTGCTCGCCGGTGATGGCCGGGTCTTCGCACTACCTCTCAGTCTAAGCAGTAGTGACATCCCTGTCTAACCCCTGACCGTGATTAAAATCGGGGCGCGGTATGAGCGCCGAGCGGGTGGTTCGATACCCAATACGACCATTCAGGCCACCATTGTCCCGAGCCTTACCGAGGCGGATTGCGGGGGTATCGGATTCACGGTCCTAGACTCGACGTATGACGACTTATCAGCAACGCAAAAGTGCACGTCGGTCCGCTCTCCTCCACGGCGCATTCTTGGCCACGGCGGGGACCCTGCATTTCCTCCGCCCTACAGTATTCGAAGGGCTGGTTCCGCCCCGCCTCCCCGGCTCGGCGCGGACATGGACCCTTGGCTCAGGCGTCGTGGAGCTCGGCGTGTCGGCCTTGCTGCTGATTCCCCACACTCGTCGCGTCGGAGGGCAAGCAGCCACGGCCCTGTACCTGGGGGTGTGGCCCGGGAACTTCAAGATGGCCTGGGATTACCGCCATGAGGAGCCTGCCCGCAAGGTACGAGCTTTCGGCAGGCTTCCGCTCCAGCTGCCTCTGATCACCTCAGCGCTCAAAATTGCTCGGCACGCGCGCTGACCGGATTCCTCGACGATCCGTTTCAGACGAATTCAGGGGATAAGCGGACGACGTCGCCCACGACGATCACCGCCGGCGCCCGAACCCCGCGTTCCCGTGCAACTTTACCGATCGTCGACAAAGTCCCGAAGGTCGTACGCTGTTCAGGGGTCCAGCCGCGTTCGATCACGGCAACCGGTGTCGAACTCGGCCTTCTTCCCGCATCGATCAGGCGGCTTGCGGTCTCGGAAAGTCGCGTGACTCCCATGAGCAATACCAAGGTGTGCTCGGCGCCCCCGGGTACTTCGGCAATGTGCTGATGTCCGGTAATCACTGAGAACCCCGTCGCCACGCCTCGATGCGTCACGGGTATCCCCGCGGCAGCCGGCACGGAAATCGCCGAAGTCACGCCTGGAACGACCTCGGTTTCGATCCCGTGAGCAGCGCAATACTCAACTTCCTCGCCGCCGCGGCCGAGCACGAACGGGTCGCCGCCTTTCAGACGTACGACGCGCAACCCCTTTCGAGCTTCCTGGACGAGGATTTGGTTGATGTCGCCCTGAGGAACCGGATGGTGGCCGGCTTTCTTGCCGACCTCGATCACGCGGGCGTCCTCTCGGATCCTTGTCAGGACCTCGCGTGGTCCGAGTCGGTCCGCGACCACGACGTCCGCCATGGCGACGAGGAACCGCCCCCGAACCGTCAATAGATCCATGTCTCCGGGGCCGCCCCCGACCAGCGCAACGGTCCCGGGCACTTGGTCTGCCGCCAGTGCGGCTGCCCCCGAGCGTGGCCTGACGGGCGCCTCACCGGCGTCGAGAGCAGCCGATACCCACGAGGAGACGGCCTTGGCACGTCGGGGGTCCCTGCCCGCGTTGACCGCAACCGTGACTCCGTGGGCTTTCGCAACGCTCGGGACCCAGGCGGTCCCGGCGTGGGGATCGCCGCCTTTGACGCAGAAAATCCTTCGTCGCTCGGCTTCCACGGCCACCTCATCCTGTGCGAACGGTTCTGACGTGTGGGCAAGAACCAGCCAGACCTGATCGAGATCGGAGCTCTGGAAGCCTCGCTCGTGCCATACGAGTTCTCCGCGATGACTTTGTTCTCGTATCTCCTGGCTGACGCTTGGGGCGACGACGATGACGTGAGCTCCGTCGGACACGAGCGCACGTATGCGACGCGTCGCGACGGGACCGCCGCCGACGACGAGCACCTCGCGCCCGCGCAGTTGCAAGCCGAGTGGGTAGGTCATGGGCTCGTGTCGTTACCCTTCGGCCATCAGCCAGTCGTCGGCGGACGCCTCGGCCTCGGGTTGCTCCGGTGCAGCAATGCCCGCTCCCAGGGTGTCCCCCGATTGAGGGTCAATAACCAGAAAAGCTCCCGTTTGACGGTGTGATTCGTAGTCTTCCACCGGCAACGCCGACGCGGTCTTGAGCCTGACCGAACCGATATCATTGAGGTCGAGCGTCTCCGACGGGATATCCGCCAGATTCGTAAGGTCCAGTCGCCCCCGTACCTCCTCGATTATCGCCTTGACGGTGGCTGTGCCGTGTTTGACAAGAACCTTGGACCCGGCAACCAACGGATTGCTCGACAACCAGGCAATCCGCGCCCCGAATTCTCGGTGAGCGGTCGGCACTTCTTCGGCGTCCGTCAGCATGGATCCCCGTGTCAGGTCCAGCTGGTCATTGATTTCGAGCACGACCGACTGAGGAGAACGAGCCGAGACGATCCGGTCCGACCCGCTCCAGATAGCGGTCACGCGTGTCCTCCCGCCGGTGGCCGCGACGGCGATCCGATCGCCTACGTTGATGGACCCGGCCGAAATCTGGCCCGCGTATCCCCGGAAGTCGCGGAATTCGTCCTCGTCCAAGCCTTGGGCCAAAGATCCCTGCGGCCGGATGACGGTCTGCACGGCCATGCGGAAGGGCTCAGCCGTCTGGAGGCTGCGGTCTCGATCCGGTAATTCTTCCAGGAGACCCAAAAGGGTCTCACCGGTGTGCCACGGGGTCTTTGCGGACGGGCTCACCACGTTGTCGCCCTTGAGGGCGGACACGGGCACGGTCAAAACCGTGTCGATGCCAAGCTCCGTCGCGACCCGGCGGATATCCTCGACGATTCCTCGATACGCTGACTCAGCGTAATCGACCAGGTCGATTTTGTTGACCGCGACAATCACATGCGGCACGCGCAGCAAACGGGCCACGGCCAGGTGTCGCCTGGTCTGTTCGAGGACCCCGCTCCGTGCATCGACCAGCAGAACCACCGCGTCGGCCGTCGATGCTCCAGTGACGGTGTTCTTGGTGTATTCCACGTGGCCCGGGCAATCCGCGAGAATGAAATTTCGCGTGTCGGTCGCGAAGTACCGATAGGCGACATCGATCGTAATCCCCTGTTCGCGCTCGGCTCTCAACCCGTCGGTCAGCAACGCGAGATCGAGTTCCTCTCCGGAGGACCCGAAGCCGCGTTCAGCCGATGTGCGGGCCACGGCTTCCAACTGGTCGGCCAGAATCGCCTTGGAATCGAAGAGAAGCCGCCCGACCAGCGTCGATTTTCCGTCATCGACGGACCCGGCGGTCGCGAACCGGAACAGTGTCCGAGTATTCATGCTCGAAGCCGCGAGCGTATCGGTGATGGTCATTTAGAAATACCCGTCCTTCTTGCGGTCTTCCATGGCCGCCTCGGAAATGCGATCGTCGGCTCGCGTTGCACCGCGCTCGGTAAGAGTCGAGATCGCGACTTCTTGGACCACGTCGGAGGCGGTCGACGCCGTCGATTCGACGGCACCCGTGCACGACATGTCACCAACGGTGCGGTATCGAACCACGCGAGGCACGACCTCCTCGTGCGATTCCGGCTGGGAGACTTCCCCGACGGCCCGAATCATCCCGTCGCGCAGGAAAGTATCACGTTCGTGCGCGTAGTACAGGCTCGGGATCTCGATCCCCTCACGCTCGATATAACGCCACACGTCCAATTCGGTCCAGTTGGACAAGGGGAACGCCCGAACGTGTTGTCCCGGTGTGTGGCGCCCGTTGTACAGGTTCCACAGCTCGGGCCGCTGGCTACGAGGGTCCCATTGACCGAAGTCGTCTCGGAGACTCAGAACGCGTTCCTTGGCCCTGGCCTTGTCCTCATCGCGGCGGCCCCCACCGAAGACCACGTCGTAGCCATTGTGGGAGATTGTGTCGAGGAGGGGGATCGTCTGCAGCGGATTTCGCGTTCCGTCCGCTCGTTCTTCGAGTTCTCCCCTGTCGATGTACTCCTGCACGGATCCGACCACGAGTCGTGTTCCGAGCCGCGCAACCGCCCGATCGCGATAATCCAGCACCTCGGGAAAATTGTGTCCGGTATCTATGTGGACCAGTGGGAAGGGGATCTTGGCCGGGAAGAATGCCTTGGCGGCAAGGTGGGTCATGACCACAGAGTCCTTGCCCCCGGAAAAGAGCATTGCGGGCCGGTCGAACTCCGCGGCCACCTCACGGATGATGTGCACGGCCTCCGACTCCAGAATGTCCAGGTCGGTCAGGTTCTGGCCCGTGGGCTGGCTCTCGAGGTAGCTTTCGGCCACGCGGGCCGTGCCGGATGTGATGTCGGTGCTCATGACGTCAGTCGCTCTTTCGATCCTTGCGGTCACAGGTGGATCCCGCATTCTGTCTTGGATTGACCGGCCCAACGACCGGCGCGCGGATCCTCGCCTTCTGCTACTCGGCGCGTGCACGGCTGGCACCCGATCGAGGGGTACCCGTCGGTCAGGAGCATATTCACCGGCACTTTGTGCTCGTTGGCGTAGTCGACCAATTCGTCGAAGGACCAGGGAGCCAAGGGGTTCACCTTGATGAGACCGTGCGTATCGTCCCACGTGACCAGAGGCGTATTCGTCCGGGTGGGCGCTTCCTCCCGGCGCACTCCGGTGAACCATACTTTGTAGCCTTCGAGCGCCTTGTTGAGAGGCTCGACCTTGCGCATGCGGCAGCACGCGGTCGGATCGGATCCGAACAGATCCTTGCCATAGGTTTTGTCTTGTTCCTCAACCGTCAGCTCGGGTTTGAGGTCGACGATGTTGACGTCCAAGCTTTCCTGGACCATGTCGCGCGTTCCCATGGTTTCAGCAAAATGATATCCGGTGTCGAGGAAAAGCACGTCCACGCCGGGCACCTGGTCTGCGACCAGCGCGGGCAGGACGGCATCTGCCATCGAGCAAGCCACGGCGATATCGGCGGTGTCGAAGTTTTCCGCAACCCAAGAGATGACGTCCTGGGCCGAGGAGTCCCATTCGAGGCGTTCCTCGCCACTGCGGGCAAGGGACCGAAGTTCAGTCTCCGAGGTGGCGGTCATACTAGCTCCTCTTCGTCGGCGTTCTTGGCCCAGCGAGCGAAGGTTTCCCCTTCTTCGCGTGAGGCTATGTACCGTCGGATCAGCTTCTCGACGTATTCGGCGACATCGTCGGAAGCGACCTTCAAGCCCCGGACGGTCCGCCCGAGCTCGCCCGCGGCGTCATTTCGGTAATTGGCCAGTCCTCCGCCGAGGTGCACTTGGAATCCCGAGGTCTGTCCGCCTTCCCCGTCAGGGATGATCTGACCCTTGAGCCCAATATCGGCGGTTTGAATACGCGCGCACGAGTTGGGGCAACCGTTGACGTAGAGACTCAGCTGTTCGGGAAGTTGATCCCGTACGTCGGCTAGCCTCTCTTCGAGTTCTCCGACGACCCTCGTCGCGGTGTCCTTGGTCTCGACGATGGCCAGCTTGCAGAATTCGATACCGGTGCACGCCATGGTGTCCCGCTGGAAGACGGACGGTGCCGCCGTCAGCCCGAGTTCATCGGCCTTCTCGACGAAGGAGGCGACCGATTCCTCGGGAATGTCCAGAACCACCAACTTCTGGTAGGGCGTCGTACGCAGTCTGGCCGAACCATGCTGTTCCATGAGGTCCGCCAGGGCATTGAGCGTCGCGCCATTGACTCTGCCCACCATAGGATTCAGACCGACATAGTATTTGCCGTCCTTCTGCGGGTGAACACCCACGTGATCGCCAGAGTGTTCAGGAGCGATCGGCTCCGGGCCGTCGGCCAGCGAATAGCCCAGGTATTCGTCCTCGAGGACTTGTCGGAATTTCTCCGGGCCCCAATCGGCCATGAGGAATTTCAATCGGGCGCGGTTCCGCAGTCGGCGGTATCCGTAGTCGCGGAAGATGCGGATGACGCCGTGCCATACCTCGGGCGCCTGCTCCGGGGTCACGAAGGCCCCAAGCCTTTTGGCGAGCATCGCGTTGGTCGAGAGCCCGCCCCCGACCCACAGGTCGAAGCCCACCCCGTGCTCGGGGTGTTGGACCCCGACCAAGGAGATGTCGTTGATTTCGTGCACGACGTCCTGGCTGGGGTGCCCTGAGATCGCCGTCTTGAATTTTCGGGGCAGATTGGCCAGTTCCGGATCGCCAATGAATCGACTCTTGATGCCGTCGATCACCGGTGTCGGATCCAGAATCTCATCCGCCGCGACGCCGGCCAACGGAGATCCCAGAATTACGCGGGAGACGTCACCGCAAGCTTCCGTGGTCGACAGGCCTACGCTCTCGAGCCGACGCCAGATTTCGGGAACGTTCTCGACCTCGATCCAATGCAGCTGTATGTTCTGCCGGTCGGACACGTCCGCGGTGCCGCGCGCAAATTCTTCCGAGATTCCCGCGACGGTTCGCAGTTGCTCGAGACTGAGCTGGCCGCCGTCAAGCCGGATACGCATCATGAAGTAACGATCTTCGAGTTCACGGGTATCGAGCTTGGCCGTGCGTCCCCCGTCGATGCCCGGGCGTCGCTGGGTGTAAAGGCCCCACCAGCGGAACCGACCGTGCAGGTCGTCATCGGTGATCGCGTCGAAACCCTCGTGGGCGTACTGCTCTTCGATGCGCTGCCGCACGTTGAGCCCGCTGTCCTCGAGCTTGAACTCTTCGTTGTGGTTCATCGGCTCAGTGCCGTCGATCTTCCACTGTGCGTTCGGCTTTTTGGCGCGCGGTTTTGCGGACGCGGCGCCTCGTTGGTTATCCCGTGTGTCTGCAACCATGCATGGAACTCTAGGAAGACTGGGCGACCAGCAAAAGCCCGAACTCAACACGCATCAACACAACGTCTTTCGGAGTCACACTCGACCTCTGCCGATGGCGAAATGCCTGCATGCCGGCACAAGACAGCCTGAAGGGCGCACCGCGGCGATCAGCCTCGCCGATTCCCGACCACTGGTTGCCTCCGAGGGTCCGAGGCTTCGTTCACGCACTGTCCGGCTGAAGAAACCGATGAAAGCACTCCGCTGCGCGGGAGAGCGCAACCTCCGAGACAAGCTCCAGGGAGCGCGGGTCATCCGTTCTGAGCAGAGTATCGCTCACACTGTCTGCATCAGTATCCATCAAGCGGTCCTGGAACGTTCCTGGAGCAAGGATGTAGGAGGAGACGAATACGCGTGGGGCACCTTGACGTCTGCACTCATCGACCGCTTCTGAGACCGTGGGGCTGGCCGCCGCCCCGAATCCCAGGCCAACCGGCGACTGAAGAACCCTTTCCAGGTACGAGGCCTGCGTTTCCGCGTCAGCCTTTCCAGCGGCAACCGATGACCCCACGACGCCCATGACGACGGCATCGCCCCGCCGCCATCCGGTCTCTGCGAGCCGTCGTGCCTGAAGCCGCGCCAAACGTACCGACGGGCCCAGTGGGTCGGCCGCGACGATCTGATGGTCGACCGTTTGGAAGGTTCCGGACCCGGCTTCACCGAACCGTCGGGCCGCGTTCTTGAGGTCAACCCGTGTGTGGAATCCGGTTGACAGAAGAAGCGGAATGATTATTCCCGAACGGTCAATGGGCAGGCCGGCAACGACGTCGCCGACCTCGGGCTTCTGAACGTCCACCGAAGCCCCATGAACTTCCTGCGGAATTCTACGGTTGATCGACTCGACCAGAGCCGCAATCGTTCTTTGCCCGAGTTCATTTCGCGTACCGTGCCCGCAAGCCACGAGGTGGAGGTTTTCGAGGATTCCAAGATCCATGGAGAATTCCTAAGACTGGCGAATCACCTTGTACTGCGCAGCCTGAGCAACCGGGCGCATCGTGATCTGGTCCAAATTGATATGGTGCGGAAGCGTCACCGAAAACGCGACGACTCGCGCGACGTCTCCCGCGGTGAGAGGCTCTTTCACTCCCTTGTACACGTTGTCCGCGGCCGACTGGCTACCACCGAGCCGCTTGACGGAGAATTCTTCGGTCCGGACCATTCCCGGGCAGATCTCGACGACACGGATGTTGTTTTCGGCCTCTTCGAGTCGCAGAGCCTGCGTCATACCTCGTTCCCCGAATTTCGCGGCGTTGTATCCGCCGCCCCCTTCGTATCCTGCTTCCGCAGCGGTGGACGTCAGGTTCATTACGGTGCCTTGACCGTTCGCCCGCAACGCGGGCAGGAACGCCTGCGTCATGTTGAGGGTTCCGACGACGTTGAGTTCGAACATTTGTTTCCAGTCCTCGGGATTTCCGCTTGCCACGGAGTCGACACCGATAGCGGCGCCCGAAATATTGAGCAACGCGTCGACGGTTCCCTGCTCTTCGATAACCCTTTCGGCAAGCTCCTCTACGGCTTCCCTGTCCGTGACATCCAATGCGTGAGGGATGACACCCGTCTCCTTGGCCAACTCCTCGAGTCGCTCGAGTCTGCGGGCCACGGCATAAATCGTCCACCCCTGCTCCGCAAGCTGGCGGGCCGCTTCTCTTCCGATTCCGGAGCTCGCTCCGGACACGACCGCGATCTTCGTAGCTTTGGTTTGTCGGGGCGAGTTGTCTGTGGTCTGCTGCGTCATGGTCCAAGACTACAAACGGATCCACACGTTCGATAGTAGAATCTCTATTTGTCTGGACATTACGACAAAATAGGTAACACTGTCCGACCTCATGCGTCGGGTCATCGCGTGGGCTGTTTCCGCGAAGCCGTGACAGAATGTCGGCATGGCTGAATTCGACCAGGGCACAGACACGCCCACCACAGTGACCGTTCCCGACAAGCCCGGACTCGAAGGGCTCGAGGAGAAGTACTCGCAGTTCTGGCGCTCCGCCGGGACTTACGCATTCAACGAGGACACCGAGCGGGCCTCCGTCTATTCTATCGACACCCCTCCGCCTACGGCCTCCGGTTCGTTGCACGTGGGCCACATGTTCTCCTACACCCAGACGGATGTCATCGCCCGCTATCAGCGGATGACGGGCAAGAACGTTTTCTATCCCCTTGGCTGGGACGACAACGGCCTACCGACGGAACGACGCGTCCAGAATTACTACGGCGTACGATGCGATCCCACGAAGCCCTACATCGAGGATTACCGGCCACCCGAGAAGCCCGCGAAGAACCAGCGCGACTGGGATGTGGTCTCACGCCAGAATTTCATCGAGCTGTGCGAAGAGCTTGCCGTCGAGGACGAAAAAGTCTTCGAACACCTCTTCATGACTTTGGGCCTCTCCGTCGACTGGGACCGGACTTACCGAACCATCGACGATCACTCCCGAAAAGTTTCCCAGCTGGCTTTCCTCAAAGACCTCCAGGCAGGTAACGCGTACATGGCCGAGGCGCCGACCATGTGGGACGTGTCCTTCCGTACAGCCGTCGCGCAGGCCGAGCTCGAGGACAAAGAACGCGAGGGCGCCTACCACCGCGTGTCTTTCCACCGCCCCGATGGCGGCAAGGTTTGGATCGAAACCACCCGCCCTGAGCTGCTCCCTTCCTGCGTGGCTTTGGTGGCCCATCCCGATGACGACCGTTACAAGGATCTCTTCGGAACCACCGTGACCTCCCCGCTGTTCGGCGTCGAGGTTCCCGTCAAAGCTCATGAGCTCGCCCAGCCCGACAAAGGCTCGGGCATCGCCATGATTTGCACCTTCGGCGACACCACGGACGTAACCTGGTGGCGAGAGCTCCAGCTGGACACGCGTGCGCTGATCGGCCGTGACGGTCGCTTCAGCAGGGAGACCCCCGAGTGGATTACCGACAGCGCAGCGCGCGAACGATACGAACGTTTGGCCGGCGCCACGGTTTTCTCCGCCCAGAAGGCTGTCGTCGAAATGCTCGCCGAGTCCGGCGAGATGGAGGGCGAGCCGAAGAAAATCACGCACCCGGTCAAGTTCTATGAGAAGGGCGACAAGCCGCTCGAGATCGTGACCTCGCGCCAGTGGTACATCCGCAATGGCGGACGGGACGCTGATCGGCGTCAAGACCTCATCCAGCGCGGGCGCGAAATCCAGTGGCATCCCACCTTTATGCGATCTCGTTACGAGAACTGGGTCGAAGGCCTCAACGGAGACTGGCTCATCTCGCGGCAACGCTTTTTTGGGGTCCCGTTCCCTCTGTGGTACTCGGTCGACGAGGCGGGCGAGCCGGATTACGACAATCCGATCCTCCCGGACGAGAACCAGTTGCCGGTCGATCCTGCGGCGCAGGCTCCGAAGGGATTCGACGAGTCCCAGCGGAATCAGCCGGGTGGATTCACTGCCGATCCGGATGTCCTCGACACGTGGGCGACGTCTTCTTTGACGCCACAAATAGCAACAGGCTGGGCCGTGAATGCGGGTCTGCACGAGAAAACATTCCCGATGGACCTGCGTCCCCAGGGCCACGACATCATCCGAACTTGGCTGTTCAGCTCCGTGGTACGTGCCGAGACTCTGGCGTCGACGATCCCGTGGACCAATACCGCGCTGTCGGGGTGGATCCTTGACCCGGATCGCAAGAAGATGTCCAAGTCCAAGGGCAACGTCGTTGTTCCGGACGAGGTTTTGACCAAGCACGGGGCGGATGCTGTCAGGTATTGGGCCGCTTCCGCGCGTCTGGGCGCAGACACCGCCTACGACGAAGGCCAGATGAAGATCGGTCGTCGCCTGGCCATCAAACTGCTCAATGCGTCCAAGTTCGTCCTGATGCAAGGGGTCGACGAGTCATCCATCATAGGTCGGGGAGCAACTGCCGACGTCGTGACGAACGGCTTAGACCATTCATTGCTCGCCCAGCTGGGCGCCGTCGTCAACGCCGCAACTGAAGCTTTCGACAAATACGAGTATGCGCGCGCGCTGCAGATGACCGAGTCATTCTTCTGGACGTTCACGGACGACTACGTCGAATTGGTCAAGGATCGCGCCTATGGCGCCAGAGGAGAGGCTGAGCAGGCCTCCGTGCACGCGGCACTCGCAACCACGCTCGATGCGCTCCTTCGCCTCTTCGCACCGTTCCTCCCGTTCGCCACAGAGGAAGTCTGGTCCTGGTGGCGGGAAGGCTCAGTCCACCGCGCATCCTGGCCGACGACTCAAGGCTGGGCAGAAACGGCCGAGTCCGGAGATCCCGAAGTGCTGACTGTGGTCGGCCGGGCGCTGTCTGGACTTCGCAAGTCGAAGTCCGAGGCAAAGGTCAAGCAGCGCACGGAGGTTTCCTCCGCAACCATCTCTGCTCCGACCGAACAGATCGCTCAATTGCGAGCGGGGCTGGAGGATCTCAAAGCCGCTGGCAACGCCAGAGAGATCGAGCTGGCCGCATCGGCCGGCGACATCGGAGTGTCAGACGTCGAGCTGGTACCGGGCGAATAACCTGATAGCAGTGAGTCTTCCGTGACAGGCCGCAGTGTGCGGAAGCTCTGCTCGAGAAAGGCTCGGCCCCGCATTCTTCCGACCGCGGGGCCGAGTCAGTACGACCCGAGGCAAAGGACCCCCATGAGAGACGATCCGAATTATCCCGTTTACCAGGGAGACACGGAAAAGTCCGGAGAAAGCCGAATCAAGCAACAGTTTTCGGACAGCCGAAGGCTGGTCGACGGATTGTCCGACAAGATCTATTTCGTCTTCGCCGGTCTGGCATCCCTCTGGTTGGCCGTTGTGTCCTTGACCGAAGCGGTGCACCTGAGTTGGTGGTCCGTCCTCTTCATCTTGATCTTCTGGGGCCTGGCCTCCTACCTGACGCTCCCCCGGATGCACCGGATCCTGACCAATATTTACGTGCCCGACTACTTCTTCGGCCGCACGCAAACCAGCGACGGTCTCCTCGGGGATCCCGTCAATCTTTCCTTCAAGGCTGAAGAAGACGACATCCATGAGGCAATGACCAACGCCGGATGGACCAAGGCTGAAAATGTGTCCCTGAAGAGCTCCTGGCGGATCGTCGTCTCCTCCTTGCGCAAGAGCTCCTATCCGGAGGCACCCGTCAGCCCACTGATGCTATTCGGTCGAAAACAGGACTTTGCCTACCAGCAGGAAGTCGGGGGCAACCCCAGCAAGCGTCACCATGTGCGCTTCTGGAAGACCCCTAAAGGTTGGAAGCTTCCCGGAGGTTTGGAGGTCGACTGGTTGGCCGCGGCCACCTACGACCACGCTGTGGGTTTGTCCCTCTTCACTTTCCAAGTAACCCACAAGGTCGATCCGGACACCGATCAGGAGCGCGACTACGTCGTATCCACCCTCGAATATAAGAACCCGGGCGTCAGCCACGAGACGCTGAATGACTTCATGGGCGGCTACAACTCGCGCAACGGGGGCGGGGATCACATCAATACAGACGGGAACCTGCCGATCGTCGACCTCGACGAGGTCGTCCCCGGTGATCACGAAACCGAGCAAGCAAAAGACCCCGACCACAAGCACCGAAACCTGTCCGAACTCGCCAAGAAGGCCCCGCCGGATGTCTGGATCGCGGCCGGGCTGGTGTCTTTGGTGGCACTTCTGCAGCTCGGCCGAAGCCTTTTCCGAATCTTCAGTCCGGGTGTCATCGAGGAAGCCGACAACGACCTCTCGGTGTCAGCTCGCAATTTCGTCAACGATACGGGCAACGACCTGTGGAACTATGCCCTGACAATCGTGACAATCGGGGTGACTCTCGTCGCCTTATTCCAGGTCTTGTTGGCGATCAACGTTGTCCGGGGGCATCATAGGGCCCGCCAAATCAACCTAGCCTTTTTAGGGGCAAGCTTCATCGTGGTCGCGATTCAGATCGTGACCGATACCGCGGACTCGAGCAATGTCTACGCGGTGTTCGTGCTCATGGCCAGTCAGGTTTTCGCCATGCTTTCGTACACGTCGGACGAAGCCGTCAACTACACCTGGGCCAGCTCACAAGAAAAGCGCCGAGCCAAAGAGGCCCGGCGCAATTCCGGTCGAAGGACTTCTGGGGACTCCCCGGATCACTCGAGAACGAAAAGCGACTCAGACTCTGTGCATCCTCGCGGCAGCCAAGTCAGCGATTCCGGCCGGTCCCAGAAATCCGAGAAGGTCTAGTCGAAGATCGGCCCGTTCGTGCGGGACCTTTTGAGTTCGAAGAATCCGGGGTAAGAAGCAAGGGCGAGCGTTCCGTCCCAAACTTTGGCCGCGTCCTCGCCCTTGGGTGCCGGTGACATCACCGGTCCGAAGAATGCGGTGCCGTCAACCGAGATGATCGGAACCCCGACATCGTCGCCGACCAGCTCGAGAGCCCGTGCGTTGGATCGACGGAGTTCCTCGTCGTAGGTGTCCTTCTCGGCATAGTCCGCAAGTTCGGGCGGCAGCCCGGTTTCCTCGAGAGCTTTGTCGATCGCCGCTCGGAATCGACGCCGGTTGTCGGACTCATCGGTCTTCTCGGGGTGAAGTGCCGTCCCCACCGCGTCGTAAAAGGGCTTGACCTTTTCCTGGCCCTGCTCCTCACGAACGGCCATCGCGACGCGCGCGGGACCCCACGAAGCGTCGATGTTCTTCCGATAACCGGCGTCCAGGTCTTTGCCTTCGTTGAGTACTGCGAGGCTGAAGGGGTTCCATGTCACCTCGACATCACGGAGCTCCTCCACTTCGCTCATCCAGCGCGAGGTCATCCATGCCCACGGGCAAATCGGGTCAAACCAAAATTCGGTATTCTGTGTCACTGGTAATCCCACTCCTTGGAAATGACAAGCTGTGAACTGTTCCAGTGGGTGTAACGCAGCGCTCAAAGAATTTATGCCCGGCCGTGATGCGCCAAGTCTCGGGATTCAGAATCCGTGGTTTCACGAACCACTTTCTTGTTCTCGGACAAGTGCCCTCGGCGGAGCCGGTGCAGGTCAATCGCGTAGTTCGCCGCTGACAGCAGTATCAAAACCAGTGATATCCACCCGTAGGTCGGTTTGACCGAGGATTGGTAACTCAAACTGACCGCGTTGGTGCCCACGAGAATTCCCAAAATGAGCCACCCATAAGCCACCGCACACGACGTCACGATGAAACCCGCCGTTATGGAATCACGTGTCCGAGGTTCCGGCTCGATTCCACAGCGAACCGCTACCGCGTACATGGACAAACGGACGACCCCCACGATCGCCAGAACGAGAAAAAAGCCGACGGTCTGGTCGGAAAGACTCAAGATTCTTTGGTCCACCATGACGGTGACCGCAAAAACTCCCGTAATTCCCCAAAAGGAGGAAACGGCTATTCGCAAGATTCGGTGCATGTCATCTCCTGTGTGGTTCGTGCCGTCGCCGGACCAAGCTAAGCACGCGCGAAAGCACCACTCAAACTGAGGAGAAAATCTTGATGAAACCGTTATCGAAATGCAGTGATCACACGTCACGGAGACCGAATCGTGATCTTTTGCTGTGCCCTATCGCTGACTTTTCAAAGGTGAAACCAATGTCTAGGACGCATCTTTCTTCTCGGCATCCAACATGTCTCGAGTGACGATCTGGGGTTCGGCGCCGTTCCGGATCACTTCACTCGTGATGATGACCTGCGCGACGTCCTCACGTGAAGGAATATCGAACATGACGGACTGGAGAAGATCTTCCAGGATGGAGCGGAGCCCACGAGCGCCTGTCCCCCGTTCCATGGCCAATTCCGCGATTGCCCGGATCGCGTCGTCTTCGAATTCCAACTCGACGTCGTCCAGAGCGAACATGCGCTTGTACTGTTTGATCAAGGCGTTCCTCGGCTCCGTCAGAACACGGCCCAGTGTCTCGACATCGAGGCTGGACAGACTCGTGAGAACGGGAAGGCGACCGATGAATTCGGGAATCAGCCCGAACTTCAGCAGATCTTCCGGAAGGAGCTTCTGCAGGATGTCGGTTTCCTTGGAAGCCTGCTCTATGGGTGCGCCGAAACCGATCCCCTTTTTGCCGACCCTTGAACCAACGATGTCCTCGAGGCCAGCGAATGCACCAGCGACGATGAAGAGCACGTTCGTCGTATCGATTTGCAGAAATTCCTGTTGAGGATGTTTGCGTCCCCCCTGCGGAGGAACTGCGGCCACGGTGCCTTCGAGGATTTTGAGGAGTGCCTGCTGAACTCCTTCGCCGGATACGTCCCTCGTGATCGACGGATTCTCGGATTTGCGCGAGATCTTGTCGATCTCGTCGATGTAAATGATCCCCGTTTCCGCTTTCTTGACGTCGTAGTCGGCGGACTGAATCAACTTCAACAAGATGTTCTCGACGTCCTCGCCAACGTAACCGGCTTCGGTCAGGCTCGTGGCATCGGCCATCGCAAAGGGGACGTTGAGTTTCTTAGCCAAGGTTTGGGCCAAGTAGGTCTTGCCGGAACCCGTCGGTCCGACCAGAAGAATGTTCGATTTGGCCAGGTCGACGTCCTCGCCGCCCGTTGCAAGCAATGACTGACCGCTCTGCGGCTGCCCCGAGTCCTTCGCCTGAATGCGCTTGTAGTGATTGTAAACAGCCACCGAAAGGGCCTTCTTGGCAGGTTCCTGGCCGATCACGAATTCTTGCAGATACTCGAAGATCTCTCGGGGGCGAGGCAATTCCATCGAAGTGATCTCAGAGACTTCGGCAAGCTCTTCTTCGATGATTTCATTGCATAACTCGATGCATTCGTCGCAGATGTACACGCCAGGTCCCGCGATGAGCTTGCGCACCTGCTTCTGCGACTTTCCGCAGAAAGAACATTTAAGCAGGTCCGTGCTCTCACCGATTCTCGACATGCTGGCTCCTCATCTCTGAAGGTCTTGCGTGGAAGCCACGTGACGGGTATCCGTACATCATGGATGGCTCGCACTCACTAGGCTACAGGTTGACAACGTCCTGGGCATTATTCGCGCCACTTCAGTGCCTCGAAAATCGGCCCATGACCACCGCGTTCATACGCCTGAGAGGACCAGGTGTCTATGCCGGGAAGCGTTGAGGGGAGGGTCCTGACAGACGACGACGCCGTCCAGTTCGTTAGTATCGAACCGGACGGCGTCCTTTGAGAATCAGCCGAGATCAGTCCTGCGTATTGATCTGCGGCTTGTTGATCTTGCGAGACTCGAGGACCTGGTCAATGAGTCCGTACTCGTGCGCGTCCTTCGCGGTAAGGATCTTGTCCCGCTCGATGTCCTTGTTGATCGTCTTGGAATCCTTGCCCGAGTGCAGAGCGAGGGTATCCTCCAACCAGGTGCGCATCCGCATGACTTCGTTGGCGTGGATCTCGATATCCGATGCCTGGCCCCCTTGCTGGCCTGCCAGTGCGGGCTGGTGAATCAGGACCCTGGCATTCGGCAGTGCCAGACGCTTGCCCGGAGTACCCGCGGCCAACAGGACCGAGGCGGCCGAAGCAGCCTGACCCAAGCAGACCGTCTGGATCTCGGGTCGAATGTATTGCATCGTGTCGTAAATCGCCGTCATCGCCGTGAATGAGCCGCCGGGCGAATTGATGTACATCGTGATGTCACGGTCCGGATCCTGGGCTTCGAGCACGAGCAGCTGAGCCATAATGTCGTCGGCGCTCGCATCGTCAACCTGGACGCCCAGGAAAATGATGCGGTCTTCGAAAAGCTTCGCGTAGGGGTCCTGGCGTTTGTAACCGTAGGGAGTCCGCTCTTCGAAGCTCGGAAGAACGTATCGGTTGGAAGGCATCTCGACGCCGGTTGCCGCGGCGCCCTGAGCATGCGGTGAATTGAAGTTCATGTGTCTGTTTCTCCTGAAAAGTCTGTGCCTTGATCGCCTTGGGCCCGTGGCCCACGCGGTCTTACTTCTCGTCCTTGAGCGTTCCCCCGCCGCCGGAGACCGAACCGGCGCTCTGGGCGATGTGATCGAAGAACCCGTATTCGAGCCCTTCGTCCGCGGTGAACCAGTTGTCGCGGTCGTTGTCTTCCAGGATCTGCTCCACGGACTTGCCGGTTTGCTCCGCCGTCAATTCTGAAAGACGACGCTTCATCGACAGAATCAACTCAGCCTGGGTGCGGATATCCGAAGCAGTACCGCCGATGCCGCCGGAAGGCTGGTGCATGAGGATCCGTGCGTTGGGGGTCGCGTAGCGCTTTCCTCGAGTGCCCGAGGAAAGGAGGAACTGCCCCATTGATGCGGCCATACCTGTCGCGATGGTCACCACATCGTTCGGGATGAGCTGCATGGTGTCATAAATCGCCATCCCTGCCGTGATCGAGCCACCCGGGGAGTTGATGTAAAGGTAGATATCCGCTTTGGGATCTTCCGCAGACAAAAGAAGCATCTGCGAGCAGATCAGATTCGCGTTGTCGTCGCGTACCTCGGAGCCCAACCAAATGATGCGTTCCTTGAGCAACCGGTTGTAGACATGCTCGTCCTGGCCGTTGCCCGTCTCGCGACTCATGACGGGCTGATTATTCGCCGCGCCCTGTCGGGTACCCGCGTCGTATGGAAGGTTATGAGCCATAATGCTTCTGACCTCTCTCGATGTCTTGGAGTTACTCCGGACCCTGACATTTCAAGGCGCCGGGTCACTTGTTCTGCCTTCGAGACTAGTAGGCGAATTCCCTCCTCGCCCGGGTTAGCACCAATAGTTCGCTGATGGCGTGCCGTGCCCTCCCCGTCGGGCCACGTTTTCGCTCATAGCACCACTCACGTTGCGTTCCTGCGGTCATATTGCAGGTACGACGAAGGGGGCGAAGACCGGTTCCCCGGTCTTCACCCCCTTCGTCGTACCTGTTGCGCTCGAGTGCGAGCGAATCAACTATGCTTCGGTGGACTCGACGTCTTTCTCGGCTTCGACGGTCTCTCCATCGCCCTGCGGCTTGATGTACGAGGACAGGTCGACCGAGTTACCTTCAGAGTCCACGACCTCGGCCTTCTCCAGAACGCTGGCAAGCGCCTTGGAGCGACGAACCTCGCCGACCATCATTCCGGCCTGACCGGAAGAATCCAGCATTTGCGCGAACTGGTTGGGGTCCATGCCGTACTGCGAGGACATTGAGATGATGTAGTCGATCAGTTCGGACTGTTCGACGCCGACTTCTTCCTTGTCCGCGATGGCATCCAGAATGACTTCGTTGCGGAAGGCGCGTTCGGTGTTCTCGCGAACCTCGGCACGGTGCTCTTCGGAGTCGTGGTCTGCTTCGGCGTTCGGATTATTGAAGTGCTGCTCGATCTGGTCTTCGATGACCTTCTCGGGAACCGGAACCTCGATGAGCTCGACCAACTTGTCCAAAACCTTGTCGCGAGCGGTATTGCCCTGCTCCACGACCTTGGCCTGGGCAGCCTGGTTCTTGAGGTCTTCCTTCAGCTCGTCGATCGTGTCGAATTCCGAAGCGAGCTGCGCGAAGTCGTCGTCGGCCTCGGGCAATTCGCGTTCCTTGACCGCGGTGACCTTGACCTTGACGGTAGCTTCCTCGCCCGAGTGCTCTCCGCCGGCCAACTTGGTCTCAAAGGTGGCGTCCTCGCCAGCGGACAAACCGGTGATGGCTTCGTCGAGACCATCAAGCATGGTGCCCGCACCCACCTGGTAGGAAAGGTCATTCGCGGCGTCGACTTCCTCGTCACCGATCATCGCGTTGAGGTCCAGCGTCACGAAGTCGTCCTGAGCGGCGGGGCGCTCAACCGACTTGAGGGTCCCGAAACGACCGCGCAGCTCGTCGAGGGCCTTCTGCTCGTCCTCGGCAGTGACCTCCACGGCGTCGACCTCGACCTTGATGTCGGAGTACTCGGGGAGCTCAACCTCCGGGCGAACGACAACCTCGATCGAGACAGAGACATCCGCCTCGCGGTCCTGTTCTTCCGGCTTGTTCTGAACGGCGACCTCAGGCTGAGCCAAAGGAGTCAGCTCGTTCTCGGACAAGGCCTCCTGGTAAAAGCCGTTGAGGCCTTCGTTCAGTGCGTTCTCCACCACAAAGTCAAACCCGACGCGCTGCTCGATGAGCTGGTTGGGGATCTTGCCCTTACGGAAGCCAGGCATCTGGATCTGCTCGGCCAGTTCCTTGTAAGTCTTGGTGAGAAACGGCTTGAATTCCTCGAAAGGAACATCAACCTGGATCTTTGCCAGGGTCGGATTCAGTTTCTCGACGGCGGTCTTCACTTCCGTTGATCTCCTACGATTCGGGGTCAGGAACCGTCCCGCTGTCTGCGGGACAGTATGTCGAATACCTCTGATTTTCAGGTGTCAGAGTCACATCGTGACCTCACGAATACTGAGCCACTAGGGCCGGCATTCGTCGGTCCAAATGTTCCAACGTCGGGGCGACAGGACTCGAACCTGCGATCTCCTGCTCCCAAAGCAGGCGCGCTAGCCACTGCGCTACGCCCCGTAAGGCATACGCTAGTTTATGCGTGAATGCCCCAATGTGCGAATCTTTCCTGCGACACGGTCCGTGATCGATTTGACGAACGGTCCAAAGGTGCGGTTATATTGTCGAGGCCCACCCCGGGGATGTAGCTCAATGGTAGAGCCTCAGTCTTCCAAACTGATTACGCGGGTTCGATTCCCGTCATCCCCTCTCTGGTCAATCCGCCTCCGAGAATTCGGAGGCGGATTTGTTTAAAGCCGATCATCTGAACACCGCTTTCGACGTCCTGATTCGTCTCCATCTCTCCGCTCTTCACGGCGTGAGTCGGCGACTCAGGCTTGGCAGACCGTGCACCAATAGAGCTTTCGGCCTGACATTTCCTCCATCACGATGGTTTCTCCTCCACACACCCGGCACGTGTAACCGGCACGCGCATAGACATAATTCGCGTGGGTCGGCCATGCCTCGGTGGACGAGATGCCCGGTCGATGTTCGGGCGCCGTCGTGACGATGCGCCCCAATTCGACGCCCGCCCGCATAAGCTTGACGTTGTCACGCCACAGCATCGCCGTGGTCTCCTCCGAGAGTTGATGGGAGATCACGTGCGGATTGAGACCGGCCCGGAAAAGAGATTCGGCACGAAAGATGTTCCCTATGCCCGCGATGACTTTCTGATCCATCAACACCGCCCCAATGGGCCGCGACGTCTTGGAACAGGAACGGTAGAAAGGTTCGGGGTCAGCTCCGTGGTCGAGCGGGTCAGGACCCAGAGTCTTGCGAAGTTCCACGACACCGGTTGGTTCCAGAACTCGGCACGTCGTCGCTCCTACCAGATCGGCCCACCCGTTGCCGGACTCCAGCCGAACTCGGGTCGTAGGTTTCGGTGCAGGAGGCCCCGAATATTCGGAAGCCGGATCGTCAGATACCCCGATGGTCTCGCTTTCACCCATTTTTCGCGGTGCGCCGATGGAGGAGGCCGCACGGAATCCGGCGTCCCCACCGAAGGTCCACGCCCCGTACATGCCCAAATGCACGTTGAGCGTCAGCTGGTTGTCGAACTCCAGAAAGAAATGCTTGCCGTGAGCGTACGACTCGACGGCCGTGGCACCATCCAGTAATGCGGCCCCTTGCGCGAACCTTCCCTGAGGGCTCGAAGCCCTCAGAGGCTGCCCTACGAATGCATCGTGAAATCGCTGGGCGACACGATGTATCGAATGCCCTTCAGGCACGACCTCTCCCCCTGGCGTTGACGAATTGCGTGCGCCGAGACTCGAATTCAGTCATCGGTATCGAGGTGTTTGCCCTCGATGTGACCGGTGTTTTCGAACTCTTCCATCTGACCGATCCGGCGGACGTGTCGTTCTTCGCCGGGGAAACTCTGGGCCAAGAAGACCTTGATGATGTCCAAGGCTTCTTCTTTCTCGTGCTGACGGCCCCCGACGGCAACGACGTGCGCATTATTGTGCTCACGGGCAAGTGCCGCAGTTTCATGGTTCCATGCCAACGCCGCACGGATCCCCGGAACCTTGTTTGCCGCCATTTGCTCGCCGTTGCCGGAACCACCGAGGACGACACCCAGGGAATCGATTCCGTTTTCCCGGTCCTTCCGTACCGCGAGAGCCGCATTGATGCAGAAGGCCGGATAATCGTCCTGCGGATCGTACCCCTGTGGGCCGTGATCGACCATGTCATAACCAAGTTCAGTGAGTGATTCGATGAGGTAGCGGCTCAGGTCGAGCCCCGCATGGTCAGTGGCAATATGAACGCGCACGTCTTATCCCGTCCTCGTAGATTAAGCGATGAAATCGTGTGGCGCGTTCAAGCCTACCGGCTCCTGTAATAACCTGAGAGGCAGACCGAATTCTCATTGAAAGGTGGCCCACATGCCGGGACTCAATCTGACGCGCCAGGAAGCAGCCGAACGCGCAGAGGTCGTGACAAAGGTTCGTGCCTACCGCGTTGACCTGGACCTGACTGCTTCGGAGACATATTTCCCCTCGACCACCACCGTTGAATTCGAAGCCGTACCGGGTTCTTCGACCTTTATCGATGCCATTACGGAACGGGTCCACTCCGTGACCCTGAACGGTCAAGAGCTGGATCCGGCGGAAGTCTCGGACGGTGTCCGAATTGCTCTGCCGGACCTGGCGGAGATCAATCACCTGACCGTCGTCGCCGACGCCGCTTACACCAATACCGGCGAGGGTCTTCACCGTTTCGTGGACCCCGTCGACGGAGAAGTGTATTTGTACTCCCAGTTCGAGGTCCCGGATTCCCGCCGCGTCTTCGCTGTTTTCGAACAACCCGATTTGAAGGCAGAGTTCACGTTCACCGTGAAGGCCCCCACGGCCTGGAACGTCATTTCGAATCAGCCGGTGGCCCAACGCGAGGAGGGTTCCGAGGCCGACATATGGTCCTTCCAACCCACTCCGCGTATTTCCTCATACATCACAGCGCTCGTGGCCGGTCCGTACTCGAAGGTGTCCGATGCTCTGACCACCACTGACGGCCGGACCATCTCTCTGGATATTTACGCGCGCAGATCCTTGATCGAGTACCTGGACCATGAAGAGATCTTCACGCTGACCAAACAAGGCTTCGAATTCTACGAGCGTCAGTTCGGGGTTCCCTACCCCTTCGACAAATACGATCAGCTCTTCGTCCCCGAGTTCAACGCAGGGGCCATGGAAAACGCTGGCTGCGTCACGATCCTCGAGGACTACATTTTCCGTTCAAAGACCACCGATGCCATGATCGAACGGCGAGCCATCACGGTTCTGCACGAGCTGGCACACATGTGGTTCGGCGATCTCGTGACCATGAAGTGGTGGAATGACCTGTGGCTCAACGAATCGTTCGCGGAGTTCATGTCACACCTGAGCGCCGCGGAAAACACCCGATTCACGCATGCCTGGACAACATTCTCCGCGATGGAGAAGACATGGGCGTACCGCCAGGATCAGTTGCCTTCGACGCACCCGATCGTCGCGGACATCAAGGACCTTCATGACGTCCAGGTGAATTTTGACGGCATCACGTATGCCAAGGGCGCTTCGGTACTTCGCCAACTGGTCGCTTGGGTCGGCCAGGAAGAATTCATGAAGGCCCTGAATGCGTACTTCTCCAAACACTCATGGGGAAACGCAACGCTGGCCGATCTTATGGTCGAGCTGGAGGCCACGTCCGGGCGGGAATTGCAATCCTGGTCCCGAGCCTGGCTGGAGACCGCAGGTGTCAATACGTTGACCCCGTCGGTCGAGGTCAACGAAGACGGAATGATCACCCTTTTGGAGGTCATCCAGACCGCGCCCAATGAGTACCCGACGCTCCGTCCGCACCGCATGACGGCCGGTTTCTACGATTTCATCGACGGGAAGCTGGTTCGTGTGCACGGCGTCGAGTTCGACGTCGACGGCGAACGGACGGAAATTCCGGATACGGCGGGGCGCCAGCGTCCAGCACTCATACTGCTCAACGACGAAGACCTCGCGTATGCCAAAGTTCGTCTCGACGACGCATCGTTCGACACCGCCAAGACTCATCTTCGGGACTTCGAGGAGTCCCTGCCCCGAGCAGTCGTGTGGGGTGCGGCGTGGAATGGCACGCGTGACGGGCAGATTCCGGCACGACACTTCGTCGACTTGTTGTTGGACAATATCGGCGCCGAGACGGATTCCACCACGATCCTGACGCAGCTTCGCAATCTCGCGACGACCCTGCGCATGTATGTCCGGCCCGATGCCCAGGAAGAGACTCGGGAGAAAGCAGCCTCCAAGCTGTGGGAAATCTCCCAGTCGGCTCCCGAGGGTTCCGATCAACAATTGCAATTCGTACAGGCCTTCGCCTCCCATGCGACGAGTGACGAACAGCTTGACACCGTCGAATCGCTGCTGGCCGGTTCGACCCGGCTGCCCGGGCTGGCCATCGACAAGGACCTCGCATGGAAGCTGCTGACTGCGCTCGTGGCCGCTGGCCGCAAGGGCCTTTCTGATATCGACTCCGCCGCCGAGTCAGACAAGACGTCGACCGGGGCCCAGCGTGCCGCCCAGGCGCGGGCAGCAATACCGACGCACGAAGCCAAGGAGAAGGTTTGGGAGCTCGTGGTCGAAAGCCACGATCTTCCGAACGTCATCCAGCGCTCCGCGATCGCAGGATTCAACACGACCACAAGGGACTCCTTGATCAGGCCCTTCGTGTCCCGGTACTTTGCGTCGATCGAAAAACTGTGGAGGGAGCTGTCCCACGAAATCTCGCAGCAGATCGTCACCGGTCTCTTTCCGCAGATCGTAGACCGCGATGTTCTCGACGCTGCGGAAGAATTCCTGGTTCAGTTGGGCGAGGGCAAAGATTCCCTCAGGCGCCAGGTCATGGAAGGTCGGGACTCCATTGAACGCGCGCTGCGCGTCCAGTCAGCCGATGTGATTTCCTAAGCGATCTTGGGACTTCTCGGCAGCCGGGCTCGTCAGTAGAATGATTTTTCTATGACGAGTCCGGCTTCTTCTGCACCCAGTCCGTACGAACAGATCGGCGGGCACGACGCTTTCCACAAACTGACCACGGAATTCTACGACCGTGTAGCTGCGGATCCGGACTTTCGGGCGCTATACCCCGAAGAAGATCTGGAGCCCGCGCGCGAACGGCTCGAGATGTTCCTGGAACAATATTTCGGCGGGCCCACGACTTATAGTCGACGCAGGGGCCACCCACGTTTGAGGATGCGTCATGCGCCGTTCGAAATCGACTCATGGGCACGGGAAACCTGGTTGAAGTTCATGCGCGAATCGCTTGACACCTTGGATCTTCCACCCATGCTCGATGGCATGATGTGGGATTATTTCGACCGGGCGGCCAGAGCCATGACCAATACCCCTGGCTAACCGGGCCCCGTCCCGGCCGCGTGCTCCGAACTACAGGTTGCTCCCCGGGCGGGAGAGTATGTGACCGCTTTCATTGGATATGCGGTGCCATGGTCCGCACGTGTAGACATCGAAGCCCTTGACCGATTCATTGAATCCCAACACTGTAGCCCCGAAGGCCGCACCTGAGACCATGTCGAACGACGTCGCCGTCCCCCAGATTCGGGCTCGAACGGTGCTGACGACGGCTCCACCGGGGTTCGAGGGCAATGCTTGTTCGACTGCAGACATTCCGTCACGCGCTATGGTTTCCACGGTTTCCGAGTCCAGATGTCCTTGACGTATCCAGCCGGAGGACGGAGGTACTATTCCGGACCACGGTGCATGGACCGTCGTTGGCGGAATCTCGATCATGCCGCCCGTTTTGTCGATCCGAGCAAGCCGATCAAGCACTGCCGCAGCTTCAACAGTGACATCTATCTCCGACGGTTCCGACAGATGCAAAGCGCGCATCCCGAGAACAGTCGGAACCTGTTCGAGAAGAGTTTCCGCGCTCATGACGGGGACCCATACGGCCACGACGGACCCATGGGCTTGAAGCCTCACGGCCGATGACGAATCGATGGACCTTACCCGGGACAACAGGGTCGCAAGATCCTTGGCTTCCCGGAGGTCGGCGAATTTCAGTGGTGCGGAAGAGGACGGTGTGGGCATGATTTCACGATCGACGGGGACTTTTGTATCCATTATGTCCTTCCTCGCCCGAGCCGACATCGTCGGCACGTTCGCTTTGCCCCTTATGACACAGGATTCGACTGGCTCTAAGATCGATGGGTGAGTACTTTCCACGATTCCCAGATTCCTGCGGAGGATTTCGATCCGACCCGCTCTCTGTTGAGTATGCTCGACCTCGAGCCGAATACTCCGTTACGGACCACGGAGGATATATTCGTCGGCTACACCGTCAGCCCGGAAACGCCACGGGTTTTCGGCGGTCAGGTATTCGCTCAGTCCGTCATGGCGGCCAGCCGAACGGTGGATCCCGACCGACCGATCCACTCGATGCACGGATACTTTCTGCGCCCGGGAGATGTCACCAAGCCCATCACCTTTGGCGTAGAGCGCATGCGGGACGGAAGGTCATTCTCAGCTCGCCGTATTCACGCTTATCAAGACGGGAAAGTCATTCTCTCGTCTATCGCGTCGTTCCAAACACACGCACCGGGGATTGAGCATCAGGAGCCGATGCCGACCGACATCCCGGAGCCCGAGAGTCTGCGCAGTCCCAAGGAACTCTGGGGGCACCTGGACCATCCCCTGGCCCGCCGCGTGGTCCACGGTCGGCCTTTCGAGATTCGCTACATTACGGACCCGATCTATTTGAAGCCTTCCGAGTCTCGGGAACCGGTCAATGCGGTGTGGTTCAAAACCCATGGGGCTTTACCTGATGACCCGTTGATCCATCGCGCGGCGATCGCTTACGCCTCGGATTACACCCCCATGGATCCGATCCTCCGGGGCCATGGAAAAACGTGGCAGGACCCAGGTCTGACCATGGCGTCTCTGGACCACGCGATTTGGTGGCACCGTCAGGCACGGGCCGACGAGTGGTTGCTGTATGTCCAGAACTCCCCTAATGCATCGAATTCACGCGGGCTGTCCTGCGGACGAATTTTCAACAGGGAAGGCCTTCTGGTAGCCACGACCACTCAAGAGGCCATGGTCCGCGTCCGTGAAGACGGCGCGGATTCGTGATGCGAGGTCACGCCTTATGAGCCTGCACCGGTAACGACGACGGCCGCTCCCCTATGAGGGTGAGCGGCCGTCGTCGTTACTGAGGTCTCTAGTCGCGTGTGAGGCGACGATGAGTCAGGCGATGGGGTCGAGCAGCGTCGGGCCCCAACCTTTCGACCTTATTTTCTTCATAAGATTCGAAGTTGCCTTCGAACCAGTACCATTTGTCCGGTTCTTCCTCGGTGCCTTCCCAAGCAAGGATGTGAGTGGCCACGCGGTCGAGGAACCAACGGTCGTGAGAGACGACCACGGCACAGCCCGGGAAATCAAGGAGTGCATTCTCGAGCGATGCGAGAGTTTCCACGTCGAGGTCGTTGGTCGGCTCGTCGAGGAGAAGAAGATTTCCACCCTGTTTAAGCGTCAACGCGAGGTTCAGTCGGTTGCGCTCACCACCGGAGAGGACGCCCGCTTTCTTCTGCTGGTCCGGCCCTTTGAATCCGAAAGCCGAAACGTAAGCTCGCGAAGGCATTTCGACTTGACCAACCTGGATGTAGTCGAGGCCGTCCGAGACGACTTCCCAGAGCGATTTCTCGGAATCGATGTTGGCTCGGTTCTGATCGACGTAGGCGATTTTGACGGAGTCGCCGATTTTCAGATTTCCACCGTCCAACGGCTCCAAACCAACGATCGTCTTGAACAGTGTGGACTTGCCCACGCCGTTCGGCCCGATCACGCCTACGATGCCGTTGCGCGGCAACGAGAACGACAGATCTTTGATGAGGCTTCTGTCTCCGAAGCCCTTTTGCAAGTCCTCGGCTTCGATGACCAGATTGCCCAGCCGGGGTCCCGGAGGTATCTGGATTTCCTCGAAGTCGAGTTTGCGGGTTTTCTCGGCTTCTGCCGCCATCTCTTCGTATCGCGCGAGGCGAGCCTTCGATTTGGTTTGACGACCCTTAGAACTCGAACGAACCCAGTCGAGTTCGTCCGCCAGGCGCTTGGCGAGCTTGGCGTCCTTCCTGCCCTGGACTTCCATGCGTTTGCGCTTGGTCTCGAGGTAGGTGGAGTAATTGCCTTCGTATCCGTACAGGCGTCCGCGCTCCACCTCGCAGATCCACTCGGCGACGTGGTCCAAGAAGTAGCGATCGTGGGTTACTGCGAGGACGGCGCCCTCGTAGGACGAAAGGTGCTGTTCGAGCCAGAGCACGGACTCGGCATCGAGGTGGTTGGTGGGCTCATCGAGCAAGAGAAGATCCGGCTTCTGCAAAAGCAGTTTGCACAGTGCAACACGACGGCGCTCGCCACCGGAGAGCTTACTGACTTCCGCGTCGCCGGGCGGGCAACGCAGGGCGTCCATAGCCTGTTCCAGTTGGCTATCCAGGTCCCAGGCGTTGGCCGCGTCGATGTCGCCTTGCAACTTGCCCATTTCTTCCATGAGCGCGTCGAAATCGGCGTCCGGGTTGGCCATCTCTTCCGAGATCTGGTTGTAGCGATCAAGTTTTTCCTTGATCACTCCAACACCTTCCTCGACGTTGCCAAGAACGGTTTTCTCCTCGTTGAGGGGCGGTTCCTGCAACAGGATGCCCACGGAGTAACCGGGGCTCAGTCGTGCTTCACCGTTAGACGGTTCATCCAGACCAGCCATGATCTTGAGGATGGTGGACTTACCGGCGCCGTTGGGGCCGACGACGCCGATTTTGGCGCCTGGGTAGAACGACATGGTGACGTCGTCCAGGATGACCTTGTCGCCCACCTTCTTGCGGGCTTTAGACATCGTGTAAATAAATTCAGCCATATGGACAAGGCTACTATGTTTGCCTAGCCCGTGTAGGCATGCCCAATCATGCAACGTCCGGTGCTGAGCGCAGGCGCGCCGACGGCGGTCACCGTCCGATCAGCCCGAACATCGACCATGACGCATTGCTCGTGGGTTTTGACCGCCGCGTCCACGTTGTCCACGTTCAACCCCGTGGGCGTGCTGTCCTGGCCGGTCTCCACATCGTCGCCGCTCCGCCCGCTCTGTATGATCGCCTCGCGAACGCGGGCTTCGGTCACGTCGCCATCGGATAACGCGGCCTCAACGGCTTCCTTGATCTTGGCTGCATCTACTTGGACCTGGTCATCGGAGCTTGTCGCGCCGGATACTTCTCCGACTGGCGTCTGCGGTTCTGCCCCGGCCGTGGAACACCCGGAAATACCGCCGACCAGCCCGAAAGCGACCAGTACGATCGGCCATTGTCTCCGTGATGATCTTTGACCCTTGCCCACATAAACCCCCGTTCGCATCCACGTGACGACGAAACGCCCATGTCCGACGTCGACGTCATAATACTTCCACCGTCGTTCTCATACCGAGCGATCCTCCCTTCGGACCGATGGATCCCAGCTGGAAGGCCGAGCACTACGAAGAAACGAATAGTTGGCGTTCGACACTCGCGGCTTGGGCGGTCGCCCCGTTGTCTCGCTCACCCTCCGCACCACCTATCCCGCCACATGTCAACCGTCCAGGGCTTTGCGCGGCGCTTTCGGCGGAATCTTGAGATTCTGGGAGGTTCCCCCATGAACCGCGGACCTTGTTTGAGGTGCCCGACGTGATCTCCCCTTGCCTGCTCCGGCTTCCTCCAGCGCGAACAAATGTCGAGGTGCCGAAAGCCAGATCGAGGCCCACAGACCGTGCTTCGATGTCCACGCTCGTCCGTTTTTCCCGATGCGCCGTTTCCCAATTCCGGATTTTGAGTTTTCCCTGCACCAGTAACGGCTGGCCAACGTCCACGCTGGCGGCAACGTTGGTGCCCAACGAACGAAACGAATTCACGGTGAACCAGTTGGTGTGGCCCACGGTCCAATCGCCTGTTTTGCCGTCGAACCAACGCGCCGTGGAAGCCAGACGAAATGAGCACACGGCGGTCCCGTTGGGGAGCGTTCGCAGGTCCGGTTTCGTGGCGACGAAGCCGCGAATAGTCACGTAGTCAGTCATATCGGATCCTCCAGTCCATTCGGTCCACGTCGCGAGCTACGCGATCGCACGTCCTGGAAAGAGCTTGCCTCAGAATCTCGCCGCGCCTCCGGTCCGTTCCTCGATAAGGCGTGTGTTTGTGGATAACTCGCCCACGCCAACGACGGTTTGCTCTGTTTGGGAGGACTCACGTGGGCACTCGGTTCAGGACACCAAATTTCCATATTGAACAGCAGAATGGTGCATTTCGACTCAAAAACTAACAATCTGTTCTCATTTTAGGAATTTCGGACCCATATTGCTGTTCTATATCGTCTTATGCGAGCCGTTCGACCGCGATCCGGATAAGGAGTGCCCCGTTGACCCAGCGCGTTGTGAGCGAAGCAAACCCGAGCGTGGAGGGAGATCATCCACAGAGCCGTGCCTGTTCAGGGGATGCCCGGCCCCACCAAGCCCCACAACAGATAGTCCTGGTACGTCCGCATCGATTCGCGCCCAACCCCTTCACGGAGTTGGACAACCGTTTCCAAAGCCGGCCCGCCCAGGACCCAAGTCAAGTGGCACGCCTTGCTTTCGAGGAAGTCACTTGCCTTGCCGGGAAACTAGAAGAACTGGGCCTCGGCGTCGCGGTCTTTGAGGACCTTACGAACGAAACTCCGGACAGTGTCTTCCCCAACAACTGGTTCAGCACGCATGATGACGGAACCATCGTCCTCTACCCCATGCATGCCCCCAACAGGCGCGCCGAACGGCGCGAGGACGTTCTCGCCCACCTGCGAAAAAGCGGAGTAGTTCGACGCGTCGTCGATTACAGCGCTGCCGAATCCGAGGGGCAGTATTTAGAGGGAACCGGAGCCATGGTCCTCGACCATGTCCATCGGCTTGCCTACGTGTGCCGCTCCCAGAGGGCCTCGGATCGATTGCTCGACAGGTTCTGCTCGGATCTGGGTTTTCAGCCGGTGGTTTTCGACGCCCTCGACGCCCGAGGCGTACCCGTTTACCACACCAACGTTTTGATGTCCGTTGGAACCCACATGGCCCTCATCGGGGCAAGTATGATCCGCGATCCCAGGCAACGAGCCATGGTTCTCGACAGTCTGCAATCGACAGGCCGTCAGGTTATAGAGCTCGAAGAATCTCAGATCCAGAGATTTGCAGGCAATTGCTTGGAAGTATCTGCCGTCGGCGGACCGACGCTCGTCCTCTCCACGACGGCCGCCTCGAGCCTGACGCCGCAACAACGCAGGGCGATTTCCGCCCACGCGAATCTCGAGCCGGTCGATGTATCAATGATCGAGTCGGCAGGTGGTTCGGTTCGTTGCATGATGGCGGGCAACCATTTGCCTCCACGACTAGCAAAGCCCTAGTCGCCCGAATACGACGTTTCAACCAGTGGTGCGCGTTCCCGCAAATTTGCTCAAATTTCCTAGCTGACCAGGGCAAACAGGTGCCTATACTCGGCACATGAACGAATTCCCAGAATCCATCCCGCAGAATGGACCGATCTTCCCCTACACGGTCGGCGATACTTTTGCCGGTGCAACCATCACCTCGGCATTGAAGCGCGGAGGACACGTTGCCATCGAACTAGAAGATGGCAGACAAGGAACCTACACCGACCAGTCGAATATGCTCGGAGCATGGAAGCTGGTCTCCCAGAGCCGATCCAGCGACTCGTGAATCTGCTCGAGCAGCCCACCCGGTCCCGACTCACAAAAAGGAACCCCGCCATAGGCGGGCACATGGCCCGATATGGCGGGGTTTTTCGTGCCCCAGGAGGGAGTCGAACCCCCGACCAAGAGATTAGAAGGCTCCTGCTCTATCCACTGAGCTACTGAGGCGTGGCCAAGTTGACCTCGTCTAGATTACCGCGCAAGGCCGTGGCTCTCCACTCCGCGATGCTAAACGATTGCGCTGACCCTGCGTTCCCGCCGAAAAACGCGCCGGGTCGATGGATCGATGAACATGATGTACAGCCCGTACATCAGAGCAACAACGGCCGCGACGAGACGACCCATGTTCACGTCCAAGCTCAGATAAGGGAAGACATCCAATTGATCGGACACGGCCCACATCATGAAAAAGAGCGTGGTCAAAAGGAAGAAATCGACGTGCCAATCCGAGCGGATTCCCGTGGCAGCAAAAAATGGGATGAGCCAAACCACGTACCAGGCCTGAATCATGGGGTTGAGCATGACGACAAGCGTCAAAGCGATCGTGATGCGCCGAATCAATTTCTCGTCCCGTCCCACGAATGCGAGAATCGCGGCGCCGAGCACGCCCACCATTTGGCCGATCTTCTGCACGAAGGATTGGAGGTCCCCACCGGGTAAGCCCACGGAGTCGCCCCACAAGCGAACCAAGAAGCTGAACAGCCCGACCGGGGCGTACCAGATCCACACGCCGCCCGTCGTCGAAAGCGCTCCGACCCAATCGAAGCCGAACCCATTCGCGAGACCCATGAGCCACAGTTCCAGAAGCGCGATCCCTGCGGTGAGGAACCAGTATACGAATTTCCTGGGCCACGAAGCACCGCGGCCAGCCCAGAGCAGGCCGATGAACGGGAGGATCAGCAACGCTATCGGCTTGACCGCAACCGCGATGGTCGTGAGTGTGATTCCACCCAGCCCGCCGGCGGTATTCCTCCATCGAGCAGAGACATACACCGCGGCCATCATCAGACCGATCATCAAGGCATCATTGTGCGCGGAGACCACGAAATGCACCAAGAACATTGGGTTCGCCAAGCACAGCCAGCAGGCCCTCGTAGGATTGACGCCGTGGAGCTTGGCGAGTTTGGGAAGAAAATAGGCGATCAGGGCCACGCCTATGAGCGCCACTCCGCGGAATAGATAGAAAGCGATGTCCGGAGAATCGCCGGCGACTTGTACTACCAATCCTTCTATCCACAGAAAGACGGGACCATACGGCGGAGGGGACTGACTCCACAATTGATCTGCGCCGTTTTGCAGGAAGTTGTTGACCGAGGAGACTCCGGCTTCATACGGGTTCAGACCCGACTGGTAGAGACGCCCCTGAGCGAAATAAGAGTAAACATCGCGGCTGAACAGCGGGAATGCGACCATCAACGGGATAGACCAAGAGATGATCGCCGCAGTGACCCATTTCTTGGCCGTTTTCTGCGCCCAATCGACCTTCTGGCTCAATCGCATCCATTCGCGCGTCAGGGCCATGGCGCCGATGGAGGTGACGACAATGCACAGAACTACCGCGCCATCGGTATACCTCAGCGAGATAATCCACGGTTGAAGCCGTAGGGAGGAGATGGGTGCGAGCCACCCAATACCGAATGATCCGAACATCAGCAGGAGGGAACCGATCGTTCCCATAATGATGGTGCGGAGCGGGCTCCGTTGCACGAACCGGGGTTCCCTGGTGCGTCGCCTCCGAAGCATCGCGCTGTGGCTCAAGCTTCCCCCTGCAGATATCTCGTGGCCTGAAGTCCGCCAGAACTGGGGCGAGACTCCGTTCGATTTTACAGACACAGAAGGGAACGCGCCGACCCTTAGGCGAGGAAGGGACCGCGAGGTAGGTTTGAAGGGTGTCTAAAACGAATGAACGAATAGTATGGATCGACTGCGAGATGACCGGCTTGGACCTGGAGCGCGACGCCCTGATTGAGGTCGCGGTCCTGATCACGGACGCAGAATTGAACATTCTGGACGACGGCCTGGACGTTCTAATCAAACCGGAGCCTGAAGCCTTGGCTCAGATGAATGATTTCGTACGGAACATGCACACCACCTCGGGTCTCCTCGACGAACTCGACGAAGGCCTGTCCATGTCCGAGGCCGAAGACTTGGTTCTGGCGCACATCAAAAAATATGTGCCGGAAGCCGGAAAAGCCCAATTGGGCGGAAATTCGATAGGAACTGACAAGACGTTCCTCTCGCGGGACATGCCGCGCGTCATCGAGCATCTGCACTACCGAGTTGTCGACGTCTCGACGGTCAAGGAGCTCTCCCGCCGCTGGTACCCACGGGCTTATTACCAGGCCCCGGCCAAAACAGGGAATCACCGCGCCCTGGGAGACATCAAGGATTCGATCGTCGAGCTTCAGTACTATCGCGAAGCCGTGTTCGTGCCCCAACCGGGTCCGAACTCCGACGAGGCACGGGACATCTCGCGACGTTTCTCCCCTGCTTCCTCCGACGGGAATTCAGGCGAATAGCCCACGGATTCTACGAGTCGTGACGCTTATCACTCCAGTGACGTGGCGTCGAATTGGCTCCGTCGGCGCCGCTCATGTAAGCTCTAATTCGTTGTCCGATCGCAGGTTGTCAGCCGCGAAGGACATCGCATCTTGGTGGGCGTAGCTCAGTCGGCAGAGCGCCTGGTTGTGGTCCAGGAGGTCGCGGGTTCAACCCCCGTCGCTCACCCCAAGTACGAGGCCCGAATGTTGCCGCAGGATTCCCTGGACGCAAGCATTCGGGCCTCGTTTTCTGTATACCGTAACGGAACTCTCGGCCGGTCTCACTCCGCCTCGTCTGCACCACCGATTCCTCTGGCTTCCAACGCATCCCCGACCTGGTCCGCGTGCTGGAGCGTCAACACCAGAACCGGCATGACCCACGCCCAAGGAGCAATCCGGGCCCCTCGAGCCTTCTGTGCGTCCCGGACTTCGCGGATGATCCCGCCCAATTGGTTGACCGAGGTTAAGGTCAGGGCCATGGCCAATCCGACCCGTTCCGGGTTGATTCCAAGACGCCGGAAGGGTCCGAGTACGCGTTCACAGGTTTCGATCATGCCTTGCACGGGAGTCGTGCGCGTGACCACCTGAGCCAGCATGATCACCGAAATCACCCGGACCGTATTACGGACCGCTTCCAAGGGCTCAAGGAAAACGGCCTGTGTCACGGCCAGAAAGGCAACCAACACGACAAGTCCTCTCAGATCGCGCAGAAACAGCCCTATACCCAAGCCTGCGAGCGCGTAGCCCGCGGGCGCTATGGCAATACATACGCCGATGGTCCACCAGGTCGCGGGGGCCAAGGAGAGCGCCAGAGCGAAGAGCGCAAAGAGCAACAGCTTGACGCCTGCCGGGAGGCGGTGGACGAAGCTGTATCCCGGGTAGTAGAGCGAGATCATGCCAAGACCCGTTCGTAGGTTTCGATGACTTCGGCCGGCTCGCCTTGTGCTGCGAGTTTTCCGTCGGCGATGAGAATTGCCTGGTCGCAGCGACGGGCGAGGTCCAGGTCGTGAGTTACCAAGAGAACTTGTGGGGCCGCCGGCTCGAGGAGGCGACGCGCGATGATTCTGCGGTGCCGTGCATCCAAGAGGCTTGTGGGTTCGTCGGCAATGACGAGATCCGGTTCCCCCACGAGCACCGAGCACAGAGCGAGGCGTTGCATCTGTCCGCTGGAGAGAGCGTGGCAGGGCCGTTCGGCGAGGTCCTCGAGTTCGTGCAGTCGGATGGCTTCCTCGACCTTGGCCGCGGTCTCTTCCCGGGTGAGCCTGCGTCCGCGCAACGTGAGAGCTATGTCTTCGCGAACCGTGGGCATGATGGTTTGCGCTCCCGGATTGGCGAAGACGAAGCCCACTGCGCGCCGTAGCCGTTTGACGTTCTTGACGGAATCGATCCCGTTCACCGTCACATAACCGGAGGAAGGACGCACAAGCCCCGCTATTGCTTTGGTCAGTGTCGACTTGCCGGAGCCGTTCTCGCCGATAATCGCAATGCGAGGCGCCTCCAGAGTTGTGGTGACTCCGTCCAGCAGGACGGTGTGCCCCTCGGGTCCGTCCGCCTCGACGCGCAAATTCTCAATGCTGATGCTCATTCCACGTACTCCAGAATCATTGTTGCGCCCATCCCTCCGCCAATGGCGCAGGTTGTCAGCCCCAGGGAACCAGGTCCTTCATGTCTGAGTCGGTGCAGGAGTCTCACGAGGCTCACTGCTCCGGATGCGCCCCATGGATGACCCAAAGCCAGAGCGCCGCCCCACGAGTTGACTCGTGGGTCGATCTCTCCATGATGGCTCATCCCCAGAGCGTCGAGTACCGCGAGAGCTTGCGCCGCGAATGCCTCGACGACCTCGATGGCCTGCAGATCGTCGATCCTCAGGCCTGCTCTGTCCAGGGCCTCACGGGTTGCTGCTACCGGTACGATCCCGGGAAGAGACGGGTCTCCCCCGGTCATTGTCGAGGCCAGGACCTTCCAGTGGGGGCCGGTGATACTGTCCTGGGTTGTCACGACGACGCCCGCTGCACCGTCCGAAATGCGCGCGGTGGTGCCTGGGGTGACCGTGGCACTCGGCGCGTCGGAAACAGGTGAAAAGCGTCGGAGGGCGTTGCTCCCGAGGCGCCGCGGACCATCGTCAATAATCGTTGTACCGGCCGGGTCCCGGGCCACGGAGACCGTCTCTGCTCGGAGGAAAGACTTCGCTCCTAAGGAAAGCTCGTGACTGCGCTCCGCAAAGGATTCTTGGCTTTCGCGTGAGATGCCCTTCAGGTGGGCCAGCTCGTCGGCGGCTTCGATCATGTCCGGATCGGGGAATCCGCGGGGCGCAAAACGTGCCCGTGCAAACGGAACTCCGTGGTGCGAACGCGTCGGAGCGGTCGACGCGGATTCGGCTCCGCCGGCGATCATGGTCGCTCTTGTGGCCGCGACGTGATGCATGGCCTGTTGGACGGCGGCCAAACCAGAACCGCACTGAGCGTCGATACCCCAACCTATGCACTCTTGGCCGAACCCCGCAGCCAATGCCGCATTCCGTCCGAGGTTGCCCCCTGGGCCGGTGCAATTGCCGAGTATCACACCGACTGGGCGCTGGCCGGTTGTCGTTGCCAATTCTGCCAAGACCATGGCGGCCAATTCTTCGACACCGTAGTCCGCGAGCGCGCGTGATCGACCGGTGATGGGGGTCCGGAGCCCGGCTGTTATGGCAATGTTCTGCATGGGATTCCTTGTAGTAGCCGTTCGCAGGGCTATGGATTACCAGCTAACGGTGTGTTCAGCGAAGCGCCTGGAATTCTTCGGGCGAGAGTCGCCGGATTTTGCCGACCCCTGTTCGAGGCAGGTATTCGCATGTTTTCCATAGCCTGGGAAGCTGAGCTGGGGTCAGATGACGCCGGGCCATGTCTTGAATGGACGTCAATGGTGGCGGGCTCTCTATCCGGTTCGTCTCGATGGCCGCGGCCACCAGATGCCCGGCACGCCCGTTGGGGATGCCGAGTACGAGTGAGGCGGATACTCCCGGCATCGAGTTGAGCACATCTTCGACCTCGGCGGGTATGACGGTGGCTCCCGCCGTGAGAATGGCGTCATCGTCACGACCGTGAAGCTCCAGCAGACCATCGTTGAGTCTTGCCCTGTCTCCGACTGTTGCCCATGGCCCGTCGGCTCTGAGGCCACTACCGGTGCCCAGTACGGCAAGTGCGCGTTGACTTGTCCGGACCCAGAGGATGCCGTCCCGGATTTCAAGATCTACACCGGGGAAGGCACGGAGACCATCCCCGGCGTCGGCGGCCACCAGGGACAGCTCTGCTGCGCCAAAGTAGCTCACGACGTGCAGTCCGTGGTCCTCGGCTCTAACCCTGAGCGGCGCAGGCAGTCTGTCTCCTCCGACGATCGCGGACTTCAGAGCCGTCGGGTGGCCGGCGTCGAGGAGGTCGACTACGTCTCGCAGGTGCCACGGGGTGCCGTGCATGACCGTGGTTTGGGCGATGTCATCGGGAACGATTCGGCGCGTCCTCGGAACGTGGAAGCGGAACCCTGTGAATTCTGCGTGGGACGCAGCATAGGTAGCCATGGACGAGACCGGGTGGACGGGGATCAGCATCAGGTCCTCTGAACCGATCTTCGCCAATCGGTTCAGACCCGGATATGAGATATCCCAAGAGTGTTGGGTTCTCACGACGATGCGTGGTTCCCCTGTAGTGCCGGACGTCAGGGCGGCCCACGCTGCCTGGCTCGGAACTCTTGCTTCGGAAGCCCTCTTGACCAAAGAATTCCATCGAGCTTCGCTCCAGCGCTCGTCACCGACGAGAGGGACGCCTCCCTTGCGCCGGATGGACAGCGCTTCTCGCAGAACGTGTCCGTGATCCCGCCCCTTCACGACGCGGATACGATGCGGGGAAATGTCGCCGTCCGTTGGTGTCACTTCTGGAATGCTCTCGGGTAGGCCTTCCAGAGCCCCATGGTCACGAGAGTGGCGATAACGACCTTGATGAGATCGCCGGGGAGGAAAAGCAGCGATGCCGTAGCGGTCTGGGCCAAGGACATTCCGGTCACGGCCGCCTGCACGGGTATTCCGACTGCGTAGAGCGAGATCATGCCTCCGAGGATGCAGCCAACAGATACTTTAACCCATGTGGGGCGCCCATTTCCTGCTCGCACGACGACGCCGACCACAGCCGCTCCCAGGATCCACGCAACGAGATAGCCGGCGCTCGGGCCGACGAATGCGCCCAAGCCGCCGCGCCCTCCAGAGAGCAATGGCAATCCCAAGGCGACGAGCGCCAAGAACAGCGTCATGGACAATGCGCCCCGCCATGGACCGAGAACAGCACCGGCAAGCATGACGCCTAACGTTTGTGCCGTAATCGGGACCAACCCGGGAAGCGGGATGTTTCCTGGCATCCCCAGGACCCCGACCAGGGCCGCGAAAACCGCAATGTAGGCGATTGAATGTGCAGCCGAGGCGGGCGCCGCAGGAGTGGCCGTCGGGGTGTCACGGGATACTGAACTCACTGTCTGCTCCATTTCTTTCACGGACGCCGTGGGCCCATGAGACCGTGAAGGGCCAGTCGAATCCGACTGTCGGATTTTGAACAGTGTTCAGATTAGCCGAGAAGTGCACAATTTTCCGCATTGATGTCTTATGGGTTCGTCAGCTTTCGGATTCGAGCATGAACGGATCGCCCGTAGGCGAGGTCGCGTCCTTGTTTTCCACAGTCACACCGAATGCCGCTACGTCACGAAGGTCCTGGTCCGTCATGGTGGTCATTTCACCGCCCGAAGCCGAGTCGGAGGTCTCTCCGGAATTCAGGGCTCCCTTGCCGATGACCTGATGATCTTTGTCCATGAGCCACATCATGTAGACCTTGCCCTCGGGCAGTTTCGGGAGATCATTCGTCGCGACTCCCGCCATGTTGTGCGAGGCGGAATACATCACGGAAATATTCGCGCCATCCATATTTCCCTTGGCCAACGAAAGATCGGAGGCCGCGGAGAGCTGGCCAATAACCGACGTCGACGAACTCGACTGGGCTTGCGCCGCGGAGAGTTCGGATCGGGTCGCATCGAGCTGACGCTTCTGATCCATTCCCCAGACCCCTGCGAAGACTGCCAGTCCAGCACAGGCCGCGGCCACAACACCGGAGGCAACATTCCAACGGATGCGGGCTTTGAGGCGGTTCGGAGGCAGTTGGTTGAGAGACTTCCCATCGGCCGGGCCCGAAGAGTCATGCTCCGAAACGACCGGGAAGACTCTCGACGGGTAGTCCTCCTCGAGAGTGTCCACTCCTCCAGCTGCGTGCCGAGGGACGCGATTCAGCTGTGGAGTCGCCTGAATCTGACGCATCACCCGTTCCTTGAGGGCCGCGGGCGGCTGTTCTGCCGGAATCGACTGGCCCAGGGCAGCGCCCACCTGACTCCATTGATCCGCCAGTTCTTTCTGCTCCCGAGAGGCCTCGGCCTCGAATCTTTTCTGCTCCTCGGGCTCCAGAGCGTCGAGCGCATATGCAGCGACGGCGTCCTCCAAAGGATTTTCAACTCGCTTCATATTCGCCTCCCAACTCGGACCGTAGCCGCTTCAATCCCTGTCTCATTCTCGTTTTCACCGTGCCCAGCGGTATCTCCAACATTGTGGCGATCTTGCTCTGGGACAAGCCGCCAAAGTACGCCAATGTCATCACCTCTACCTGGGTTTGCGGTACACGCGAGAGGGCCGCGTGAACGGATTCGCTCTCGAGGCTCTGCTGGACGGTGGACTCGACGTGCTCATACGTTTCCCTGAACTCGGTTTTCCCCGTGCGCATCTCCCGATCCCAGGCCGACTGTGTCGCACGGACCCTGTCCACCGCCCGGCGATGGGCAATCACCGTGACCCAGGATCCCACCGCGCCGCGGGAAGGATCGTATTGAGGAGCTTTCTGCCACACCTCGAGGAAGACTTCCTGGGTGACTTCCTCGGCGTGGGAACGGTTGCGCAGAATGCGCTGGACGAGACCATAAATCCGAGGAACCAGCAGGTCGTACAAGCGCTCAAAACAGTTCTGGTTGCCCCTCGAGGCACAGCCCATCAAGGCTTCGAGCAGATCGTGCTCGCTTTCCGAGGCCCTGACGGCTTCCGCCACTTCAGGATCCCGGGGCTCTTCGTCCGTGGCACGGAAGCTTCGGGCCATAATCACCATTGTCATTCCGCCGGCCTGTAGACCGGGCTCGAAACCACCTAGTTTTCCAGAGGCGGTCTTGCGCTGAGTGATCACACGTCAGATGATCCGACGGTGAGATGGACACCGCAACAACCTCTGCACAAGGGGTCGCCGAACGTCACATCATGTTTTCTCCCGTCATCCTAGTCTTTATTCGGTCCACTCATCTGAAGGTGAAGCCTCGACCCACGGACAAGCGAGCATCAACGAATCATCGGAAGTTGCCGAACTGGTTATATGAAGTATTCGGAGCCGCCCACCCAATCGGTTTTCTCCCCCACCTGGTGGGGACCCCATAGCACCCGCCCGAAGAGCCAATCGACAGAAAGATCGATACGGTATGGGTAGACATCAACACTTGATCTGCACTGGAGACCTCATGCCCGTACGCCCCATCGTGATTACCGGCGAACCCGTCCTGCACGCACCGACGCAATCAGTCACGGTCTTCGATGACGATCTGCGCACGCTTGTGGCCGACATGTACGAGACCATGGACCTCGCCCATGGAGTAGGCCTTGCGGCAACACAGGTCGGCGTCCCGTGGCGGCTTTTCACTTTCTCCTATGAAAACGACGACGACGCCCCCGACCGAGGGGTACTCATCAATCCCCGTCTTACGCTCGGCAAAATTTCCGAGGTGGAACCGGACAAGGAAGAAGAAGCCGAGGGCTGCCTTTCGGTACCGGGTCTCTCCTTCCCGCTGAAACGCGCCGATTGGGTCCGAGTCAATGCCCAGGACGAGTTCGGAGCACCCATCGAGTTCGAGGCAAATGGGTGGTTCGCGCGGGTCATGCAACACGAGACCGATCACCTGGACGGCAAGCTCTACGTCGATCGCCTCAATGAGCGATGGGGAAAGCGAGCCAAGAAAGCCATCAAGAAGGAAGGCTGGGGGGTTGCCGGCCTGACGTGGACGCCCGGGGTCGACGAGGACCCATTCGGCCACTCCGAAGATTAAACATGAGGTCTAACTTGACCTTTGAACTTCGCGTATCACCTAGTCACTACCGAGAACCAAAGTCAAGGATTGCCCCGAACCGCCCCCTTCCTGAAACTCAACTTTCCATTGAGAGTTAAGAATCTCGACGAGTTCTGGGACGCTCTCAGGCACCATTTCGGATTCGAGGAGCGCTCGGGCGACTTTCCCGCGGAAATGTTTGGCCATATGTGAGACGACCTGACGTTTGCCATCGAGTTCCCGTTCGACCCGAATCGTCACCGTCCTCTCGGAGGGTGCCCTCCATGCCGCCGCATAGCTCGATGACCTGCAATCGATCACCAGATGGCCTCGGCTGTATTCGTCCAGAACCGGCTTGAGCTCCGATCGCCACCACGCCGCGAGGGTGCCCTTCGGTGCGACCCTGGACCCCATGGACAAGCGATAAGCAGGTATTACATCTTCTGGTCGCACCGCTCCCCACAACGCGGAGATGACCACCACGGACCGTCGAGCCCGCTCCTTGGCATTCGTCGAGAGGCTCGGGTAGTCCAACGCGTCGAAAAGCACCCCGGTGTAGACGTCTAGCGCCGGTGCGCTGGCTTCGTGAGCGAGACGAGTGTTCCGTTGGACCTCCGTGGTCAAGCTAGGACCCGTTTTAAGGAAGTCGGCAGCGTCGTCACGAGAGCTGACCTCAATGAGCCGCTCGAGCATGGCTTCGCGGGCTTCTGTGAGTTCGGGAAAGCTCAGCTCCGAAAGGTTGACGCTCGGACCTGAATCGGGAGCGGTCTTGGACTCTGAGGGAGGAAGCAAAATCAACATCCCTTCCAGTGTAGAGTTGTCCAACGGACGGGTCGGCCGGGCGATCGCGCGGCGTGTATCACGCCTCGAGGAAAGTCCGGGCTCCGCAGGGCAGAATGGTGGATAACGTCCACTCGGGGCAACCCGCAGGCCAGTGCCACAGAAAGCAGACCGCCCGCCTCGGCGGGTCAGGGTGAAACGGTGGTGTAAGAGACCACCAGTTCCCGCGGTGACGCGGGAAGCTCGGTAAACCCCATTCGGAGCAAGGCCAGACAGAGTGCGTCACGAGGGCTGCTCGCCCCAAGCATTCGGGTAGGCCGCTTGACCCCTTGAGCAATCAAGGGGCTAGATGGATGATCGCCGCTGCGCAAGGGAAACCGAGCGCCAGTACAAAACCCGGCTTATAGGCCGACCCGTCCCCCGCAAAGCAGAGAAAACGTAACGTCTATTGGCCTGCGGTCCGTCGTTCCCGCGCATAGCCGATCGCATCCGGTTCCGTCGACGCGGATGACGGGGCGGAATCCGGATGAATTGTGAAATCCCAGGGATCAGTATTGAGACTGCTCAACAGCGTTTCGACCTCATACCCTTGCGCAGCCAGCCTGCTACGGAGCATCCGTGCGCCATGAGCGAGCCACAGTTCTTCACTCGCGAAATGCGAACAGTCGATAAGGTACGGCTTTCCCCCGGCCAACAGCGCGCGTTCACGTGCTTCTGACGCCGGATGGTGCCGAAGATCTGCAGTGACGTAAACGTCGGCTTCTGCGCTCCGAACCTCGGCGAACAACGAATCTCCCGCACCGCCGCACACCGCAACGCGGCGCACGACGCCGTCCCTCGGGCCAGCGATTCGGAGCCCCCCAGCGGTCGGCAGCAAAGTGGAGGACAGCCTCTGCCCCAATCTCTCGAGCGTGATTTCCTCCGGAAGGTCACCTACCCGGCCGATCCCGGTCTCGGAATCGGGGTCACACAACGGAACGGAAGTCTCGATTCCACAGGCTGTCATCAGCGCATCAGAGACGCCTCCTGCCATGCTGTCCGCATTGGTGTGGGAAGCCAACAGGCCGCATCCGCCTTCAATCAAAGTATGCAATACGGCGCCCTTGTCGCTGGACGCCGGCAGAAATTGGGCGCCGCGGAGCAACAACGGGTGGTGGGTCAGGAGCAATTGGCACTCGGCCCCGACCGCTTCCCGCGCAGTGGCTTGGACGGCATCTACCGCGAACATGATTCTTCGGACGAGCTGGTCTCCTCGTCCGCTCACCAGGCCGCTCGCGTCCCACCCTTCGGCGAGCGAAACTGGCCAGAGTTCATGAGCTGCACGGACGACGTCGTTCAAGCGAGGAGTCTTCATGAATCCAGTCTAAGGATTGCCGTATTCATTGCCACGGCTCCCCCAACAGCGAACCCCGGTGACGTCACGGCTCCGGGAGGACCAGAATGGAGCGCATGAAAGAATTCACCGTAGCCGCCGGATGTTTCTGGTGCTTGGATGCCGTTTACCAACGAACTCGAGGAGTGGAGTCCTCGGTCTGCGGATACACCGGAGGCCGCACGTCCCACCCGACCTACGAAGAAGTTTGCGGCGGCAGCTCCGGTCACGCCGAGGCGATACGAGTCCGATTCGACGAGAACGTGGTTCCGGAAGACGTCATCATGGACATGTTCTTCACGACCCACGACCCCACCAGCTTGAACAGGCAAGGGTACGACGTCGGGACTCAGTACCGTTCGGCCCTGTTCTATAAGGACGAAGAAGAGAAGAGATTCTTCCAGAGCCAGATCGACCGGGCTCAACAGCTCTTCGACCGGCCGATCGTCACGACTTTGGAGCCGCTCGAAACTTTTCACCCGGCAGAAGACATTCATCAGAACTTCGAACGTGAGAACCCCAACAACGGGTACTGCCAAGTGATCATCGATCCCAAGCTCCGCCGAGCCAGGGAATATTACAAGATGTGGCTCGTAGCCGCCTAAGGCGGCACTCACGGGCTACCGTAGTGAAACAGTACGGGACCTTTCTCGTTTACGCCGTTTTACAGCTCTAGAAAGGCGACAACATGGCTAAAATTCTCGACAACGTCACCGAGGCCATTGGGGCGACCCCATTGGTCAAGCTCAACCAGCTGGACAAGGACCTGCCCGGCAACGTGGCGGTCAAACTTGAGTTCTACAACCCCGCTAATTCCGTCAAGGACCGCATCGGCAAGGCCATCATCGATGCCGCCGAGAAGTCGGGACAGCTGCGTCCGGGTGGGACCATCGTCGAGGGCACTTCCGGCAACACCGGCATTGCCTTGGCCATGGTCGGTGCCGCACGGGGGTACAAGGTCGTTCTGACCATGCCCGAGACCATGTCGACCGAACGTCGAGTGATGTTGCGCGCCTACGGCGCCGAAATCGTCCTGACCCCGGGTGCCGAAGGCATGCGCGGCGCCGTGGACAAGGCCGCCGAGATCGTGGAGAACTCAGACAACGCCGTCCTGGCCCGTCAGTTCGAAAACGAAGCAAATCCCCAGGTTCACTACGACACCACCGGACCCGAGATCTGGGATGCCACCGATGGCGAGGTCGACCTGTTCGTTGCGGGCATTGGCACAGGCGGAACCATCTCGGGCGCGGGCAAGTACCTCAAGGAGCAGAACCCGGACATCAAGATCGTTGCGGTAGAACCTTCCGATTCCCCGCTTCTGACCGAAGGCAAGGCCGGCCCTCACAAGATCCAAGGCCTCGGTGCCAATTTCCTCCCGGAGACGCTGGATCGCGAGATCTACAACTCCGTAACCGACGTGAACCTCGACGACGCCGTCCGCGTCGCCCGACAGCTCGGTGCAGAAGAAGGCATCCTCGGCGGTATCTCTTCCGGAGCCAACGTCTGGGCCGCATTGGAAGAGGCCAAGAAGTCCGAGAACGAAGGCAAGCTCATCGTGACCGTGGTTTGCGACTTCGCGGAGCGTTACATTTCGACCGTTCTGTACGAAGACATCCGCGGCTGATCACCACTCACGTTTCAGTACGCAGCCTGTGCCCACGCGAGAATTCGTGTGGGCACAGTTCTGATTTCGGCCTCCGTCCCCGTTTGCGGGAATAGGGGCGGCAAATCAGCGGTTGAACCCAGACGAAGCATCTGCATCCCACCTGTACCTCGCCGGCAGCCGAGTGCCTCAGAGCCCTCTGCGCCCGCACCCCACGATGAAAGCGACACCGTGAGTTTCCTCAGCCGTCTCAGGGAAGACCTGACCACAGCACGCACGCACGACCCCGCAGCGCGAGGGGACCTTGAAATTGTCCTCAATTACTCGGGACTTCACGCCATTTGGATCCACCGGATAACTCACCGGCTGTGGCAGAAGAATGAGCTTCGCACCCTGGCCCGCACCCTTTCCCAGCTCACCCGCTGGCTCACCGGGATCGAAATCCATCCGGGGGCAACCATCGGTCGACGCTTCTTCATTGACCACGGTATGGGCGTCGTGATCGGCGAGACCACCGAGATCGGTGACGACGTCATGCTCTACCACGGAGTGACCCTGGGCGGCCGTTCCCTGGAGAAAGTCAAGAGGCACCCCACACTCGGGAACCGCGTCACGGTCGGGGCGGGCGCCAAAGTTCTTGGACCGATTGTGATCGGAGACGATTCAGCGGTCGGCGCCAACGCCGTCGTCGTGCACGACGCCCCCGCTTCATCGATCGTCACCGGGATCCCGGCCGAGGCACGTCCCCGGACCCCGGAGAAGAAAGCACCATTAGTCGATCCGGTGACCTACATCGACCCGGCCATGTGGATCTAAAGTCTGCTTCTGTTGACGAAAACGCCCGCTCGCGATTCACTGCGAGCGGGCGTTTTCGTCAATAACCGGGTCGAACTACTTGGTCTGCCGGCCCACGGGAGCAGGAGCCTTCTCGCCCGCGCTGCTGACCTCTGAACGGTCCTCGGACCACAAGGTGTGGAAGGTTCCGTCTTCGTCGACGCGTTGATACGTGTGAGCGCCGAAGAAGTCCCGTTGTCCCTGTATCAAGGCGGCGGGAAGACGGCCCCGACGGAGGCCGTCGTAATAGGACAGTGACGAGGCGAAGACCGGGACGGGAACGCCCAGGGCCGTAGCCTTGCTGACCACACGACGCCAGGACGGCAGCAGATCTTCGAGGGTGCTCAGGAACCCGGGAGCGAGCAACATGTTCACCGGCGCGTTGTCTCCCTTGTACGCCTCCATGATCTCCGCAAGCAGTTCGGCACGGATGATGCAGCCGTTCCTCCACAGCGACGCGATGGTGTCCAGCTTGAGGTCCCAGCCGAATTCTTCGCCGGCGGAAGAGAGCATGTCCAAGCCCTGGGCGTAGGAAACGAGCTTGGAAGCGTACAAAGCCTTGCGCACATCTTCGACGAACTCGGGATCGCCCTTGGCGACCCCAGTTGCTGCGATCAGGCCCGCGGGCAGCTTCTCCTGCGCTTCTTCGCGCGCAGCGGGATTGGATGAAGACAGTGCACGCGCGAAGACTGATTCAGCGATCCCCGACACGGGGGAACCGAGATCAAGAGCAGACTGAACGGTCCACCGACCTGTTCCCTTCTGTCCCGCCTGGTCGACGATGACGTCCACGAGCGGTTTACCGGTCTTCTCGTCCACCTGGGACAGCACCTCTGAGGTGATCTCGATCAGGTACGAATTCAGATCGGTCTTGTTCCACTCCTGGAAGACCTCGGCCTGCTCCTGGGGTTCGAGGTCGGCAACGGAGCGGAGGAGATCAAAGGCTTCCCCAATAACCTGCATATCGGCATATTCGATGCCGTTGTGGACCATCTTGACGAAATGACCGGCGCCATCTGTATCGATCCACGCGCAGCACGGGGCGCCGTCGTCGGCTTTGGCTGAAATCTTTTCGAGCATGGGACCGAGAGACTTGTAGGACTGCTTGGAGCCACCCGGCATGATCGACGGTCCGTTGAGAGCTCCTTCTTCGCCACCGGAGACTCCGACACCGACGAAGTGCAGGCCGTGTTCGGCGCACTCCTTCTCGCGTCGGATCGTGTCCTTGAAGTAGGAGTTTCCGCCGTCGATGATGATGTCGTCCTGGTCCAACAACGGGATCAAGGATTCGATCACGGCGTCAACCGGCGCACCGGCCTTGACCATGATAAGGATCCGCCTTGGACGTTCCAGAGAGTCGACCAATTCCTGCAGGGTTTCGGTCCGGATGAATTGACCGTCCTCGCCGTGTTTGGCCAACAGCTCGTCGGTCTTGGCTGTGGTGCGGTTGTGCAACGCAACGGTGTAACCGTTGCGGGCCAGGTTGCGCGCCAGATTGGCGCCCATAACCGCCAGACCAGTCACACCGATCTGCGCCTTGCCGGAATTTGCCTCGGACTTTTGGGGAGAAGTGCTTTCAACTGCCATGAGTCCAGATTACGCGCAAAACGTTGCTGACGAGCAGGGGCACCCCGAAAACTGCTTCGGGATCGCACACGGCGTACACATGACCGGAACATGACGACGCGGTGGGGACACCGTGAGCTGATCTTCCCCTACAGCAACGCAGACGGCCGGCTCCTTCTTGTGAAAGGAACCGGCCTTGTGCTGTCGGTGGGTCCTACCGGGATCGAACCGATGACATCCACGGTGTAAACGTGGCGCTCTACCAGCTGAGCTAAAGACCCTTGACAATCGAGTGGGCCGCTTTTACAGCGGCCAGCACCCGATCTGATTGATTACAGTACATGAACCGATGAACCGGTGTTAATTCGAGAAGGGCTTCAACGCCGTGGCGTTGAACACACCCTCTCGAGACTCAGAATCGAGTCGTCACCAGTCGTGTCGCGGACCACTCTTCGCTGACCTGAACACTCGTGGTGAGCTTGAGGCCGGCCGTCGGAGCCGCTTCCTGAATATCGGCAGGTGGCACATGACCGTCCCGCCCCGCTTTCGGGGTCATGACCCAGACAACACCGCCCTCGTCCAGGGTGGTCAGCGAGTCGACAAGGGCGTCCACGAGGTCACCTTCGCCATCTCTCCACCAGAAGAGAACGGCGTCCACAACTTCCTGGTCTTCTTCGTCGAGGAGCTCGGATCCGGTGACGTCTTCCAGATCGTCCCGAAGGGCGAAATCGACGTCCTCGTCATATCCGAACTCTTGGATGAGATCCCCATCCTTGAAACCAAGCAGGACAGCCGGACGATCTCCGGCGGTCTTGGTCTCGCTCACGTATTTTCCTCCTGAATATTGGATCGCTCCGGACATGCCCCGGACCGAGCTTTGCGATGGGTGCATCGCAATCGCGTTGACTCTAAGCCAACACTGGATTGCCTACACTATCAAGTAGAACCAGGCAGTGGGTGATCCCGAACACTGTTGAAATTCTAGTTTCCCAATTCTACGGGGATCGAAGGGCTATTTTGCCCTCCAAGCCGGGGCCGATCAACGTCAAAAGTCATCCTGACCCGATCAGTTGTGACACCATAGGACTAAAGCCCAGGTGGGTCGAGTGTGCCTGCCGTTATCATCCCGTCACGGGATGTGAGCTTTCTCCTCACATCGACAAAGAGAGGTTCAACGTGGCTCCCTCAGAGACGAATGACCACATCCTCAGTGCCCTCACCCTGGGCCTGTCGGATCAGGACCACGAAGAGACGTCAGAATGGATCGAGGCATTTGATGCCTTGGTCGAGGCACAGGGCACGGAACGTGCGCAGTTCATCATTCGACGCCTTCTCCAGCGTGCTGGTGCCAAGAGCATCCAGGTCCCGACCGTCACCACCACGGACTACGTCAATACGATCCCCGTGGATCAGGAACCCGAATTCCCCGGCGACGAGGAAATCGAGCGCCGGTACCGTGCCCTCATGCGTTGGAACGCTGCGGTCATGGTCCACCGTGCGCAGCGCCCCGAAATCGGGGTAGGTGGTCACATCTCCAGTTACGCAGGTGTCGCCACACTGTACGAAGTCGGTTTGAACCACTTCTTCCGCGGCCAGGACCACCCGGGCGGCGGAGACCAGATCTATTTCCAGGGCCACTCCTCGCCCGGCAACTATGCCCGCGCATACCTCGAGGGCCGTCTGACTGAAGAGCAGCTCGACGGATTCCGGCAGGAAAAGACCAAAGGCGAGAATGGCCTGCCGTCCTACCCGCACCCCCGGTGTAAGGACGATTTCTGGCAGTTCCCGACCGTTTCGATGGGCTTGGGACCCCTCAACGCGATTCACCAGGCCCAGTTCAACAAGTACCTTGACAACCGCGGTATCAAGGACACCTCGCAGCAGCACGTCTGGGCTTTCCTCGGCGACGGTGAGATGGACGAGCCGGAGTCACGCGGCGCTCTTCAGCTCGCCGCCAATGACAAGTTGGACAACCTGACCTTCGTCGTCAACTGCAACCTCCAGCGCCTCGACGGACCGGTTCGCGGTAACGGCAAGATTGTTCAGGAACTTGAAGCCTTCTTCCGCGGCGCAGGCTGGCACGTCATCAAGGTCCTGTGGGGCCGCGAGTGGGACGAACTGCTGGACAAGGACCAGAACGGCGAGCTCGTTCGCATCATGAACGAGACCTTGGACGGCGATTACCAAACATACAAAGCCGAATCCGGTGGATTCATTCGCGAGCACTTCTTCGGCCGCTCCCCCGAAACCAAAGAGATGGTTTCGGACATGTCCGACGAAGACATCTGGGCGCTCAAGCGCGGCGCGCACGACTACCGCAAGGTGTACGCGGCCTACAAGCAGGCCATGGAGACCAAGGGGCGGCCGACCGTCATCCTCGCACAGGGCGTGAAAGGCTACGGCCTCGGAAGCCACTTCGAGGGACGCAACGCGACACACCAGATGAAGAAGCTGACGCTCGAGGACCTCAAGGTCTTCCGTGACCGTCTGCGTATCCCGATCTCCGATGAGGAACTCGAAAAGGACCTCTACGGAGCGCCGTACTATCATCCGGGCAAGGACTCGCCCGAGATCAAGTACATGCTCGAGCGTCGCAAGGAGCTCGGCGGATTCATCCCCTACCGTGACGGGTCTCAGCGCGAGCTCGTTTTGCCTTCCGACAAAGCCTACTCGGTAGCGAAAAAGGGCTCTGGAAAGCAGATGGCCGCCACGACCATGGCGTTCGTCCGCTTGCTCAAGGACCTCATGCGCGAGAAGGAATTCGGCAAGCACGTTGTGCCGATCATTCCCGATGAGGCCCGCACATTCGGCATGGATTCGTTCTTCCCGACATCCAAGATCTACAACCCGAACGGGCAGAACTACCTCTCCGTGGACCGCGAGCTGATGCTGGCCTACAAGGAGTCCGCGCAGGGACAGCTTCTTCACGTAGGCATCAACGAAGCCGGGGCTACCGCCGCATTCACCGCGGTCGGTTCTTCGTACTCGACCCACGGCATCCCCATGGTTCCGGTCTACATCTTCTACTCGATGTTCGGTTTCCAGCGCTCAGGCGACGCCTTCTGGGCGGCCGCGGATCAGCTCTCCCGCGGATTCATCGTGGGCGCGACCGCTGGACGCACGACCTTGACCGGCGAGGGTCTGCAGCACATGGACGGGCACTCGCCCATTCTGGCCTCGACCAACCCGGCAGTCCGCCATTTCGATCCGGCGTACGGCTACGAGATCGCGCACATCGTCAAGCGCGGCCTCGAGCACATGTACGGTACCGGAGACGAAGACCACAACGTCATGTACTACCTGACGGTGTACAACGAGCCGATCGTTCAGCCGGCCGAGCCGGAGGACGTGGACGTCGAGGGCATCGTCAAGGGCATCTACTTGCTCAAGCCCGCCGAGGTCGACGGTCCCCGGACCCAGTTGCTCGCATCCGGCGTGGGTGTTCCGTGGGCGCTTGAGGCGCAAGAGATCCTCGCGAAGGATTGGAACGTTTCCGCCGATGTGTGGTCCGTGACGTCCTGGAACGAGTTGCGTCGTGACGGTCTTGCGGCCGAGCGGGAATCGATGCTCAACCCGGAGGCGCCGGCACGTGTACCGTTCGTGACCCAGCAACTCGAAGGAGCTGTGGGCCCGATCGTCGCGTCGTCCGATTTCGTCTCCGAGGTTCCGGATCAGATTCGTCAGTTCGTTCCGAACGAATTTGCAAGCCTGGGGGCCGACGGTTTCGGGTTCTCCGACACTCGTGCCGGTGCCCGGCGCTTCTTCCACATCGATGCGCACTCGATGGTGGTCCGTGCCCTGGAGATGCTTGCACAACGTGGCGAGGTGGATGCGGACGCGCCCTCCAAGGCGATCGAAAAATACGATTTGTTGGACGTCAATGCGGGAACCAGCGGCAATGCCGGTGGCGACTCGTAATCGATGAAATCGGCGCTGTGGTCGGCTCCTGTGAAGGGGTCCGGCCACAGCGCTTTTTACTGCGACGTGACTGATTCGAAGGATTCTGGAAAGCTGGACATCGTGTTAGCAATACTTTGCCCTGGACAGGGCTCACAAAAACCCGGATTTTTGGCCCCGTGGCTAGAGTTAGATGGCGTTTCCGAAAGGCTCTCGACCCTCGGAAACGCGGCGGGCCTCGATCTCATCCACTATGGCACCGAAGCCGACGAGGAAACCATCAAGGACACCGCGATCGCACAACCGCTGATCGTTGCGGCAGGAATAGTCGTCGGCGAGCTTCTCGGGGAGCGTATCGGTGAAAGACGAGTTCTGTGGGCAGGCCACTCGGTCGGTGAAGTCACCGCCGCAGCGCTCTCCGGTGTCATGACGCCCGAGGACGCGATGCGTTTCATCAAGGTTCGCGGCGACGGCATGGCGAGGGCCTCCGCAGCCGAACCTTCAGGAATGGCGGCCGTACTGGGCGGCCAGGAAGAAGACGTCCGTGCTGCCATTGAGGAAGCCGGTCTGACCGCAGCTAACGCGAACGGCCCCGGCCAGATCGTGGCGGCCGGATCTGAAGACAAACTTCAAGCCTTTGCCGAGAACCCACCCGCAAAGACGCGCGTCATTCCGTTGAAGGTTGCCGGCGCGTTCCACACTTCCTACATGCGCCCGGCGGTCGGCGACCTGCAGGAGATCGCCCACGAGCTGCCGACGCACGAACCCGTCACAACCCTTTTGTCCAACAAGGACGGCAAACCGGTCACCTCCGGTGCGGCGGCCCTCCAAGGCTTGGTCGACCAAGTGACCCGCCCGGTCCGTTGGGACCTGTGCATGCAGACCATGCTCGACGAAGGAGTGGACCAGATCCTCGAACTTGCTCCAGCCGGAACGCTTGTCGGCTTGGCCAAACGGGGCATGAAGGGGATTTCCGCGACTGCACTCAACTCGCCCGACCAACTCGACGACGTCGTCACCGAGTAAAGCCAGCCCAGCGAGGAAAAGAGACCAGCGTGGTGACTCTCAAGACCAAACCCGTTCAGAAGTCAGCCAAGATCCTCGGCCTTGGTGCCGCCCGGCCGGACGTCGTCGTGACCAATGATGACGTGTGCCGGTGGATCGACTCATCTGACGAATGGATCCGGACACGGACCGGTATCAATACGCGGCGTCGGGCCGATGCCGATACATCCGCCTTCGACCTCGCGGTCGAGGCTGCCAAAGAAGCTTTGGACAGTTCAGGTGTCGCGGCCGAACAGATCGATGGCGTCATCGTCTCGACGGTCTCGCATCCTTACGCGACCCCCTCGATGGCCGCCAAACTTGCGGAGGAAATCGGTGTCACGCCTGCCCCCGCATATGACATTTCGGCGGCTTGCGCCGGATATTGTTACGGAATCGCCCAAGCCGACTCGCTCGTCAGGGCAGGTACGGCCAGGAATGTGCTCGTCGTCGGAGTTGAGAAGCTGTCCGACTTCATCGACAATTCCGAACGCTCCATTTCGTTCTTGTTGGGCGACGGCGCCGGCGCGGTCGTCATCGGGGCTTCCGATGAGCCAGGGATCGGCCCTACGGTGTGGGGCTCCGACGGGTCCAAGTGGGAAACCATCAATATGACCCACTCCATGCTCGAGCTACGCAATCGGGACTGGGTCAACAATCCGGTCGAAGACGGCGAGAAGGTGTGGCCTACTCTGTACCAGGACGGTCCGACCGTTTTCCGGTGGGCAGCGTGGGAGATGGCGAAGGTTGCCCAACAAGCTCTCGACGAAGCAGGCCTCGAGGCCGAAGATCTGGGCGCTTTCATTCCCCACCAGGCGAATATGCGCATCATCGATCAGATGATCAAGACCCTGAAATTGCCTGAGAACGTGGTGGTTGCTCGCGATATCGCGGATTCCGGCAATACCTCCGCGGCATCGATTCCGCTGGCCACCCACCGGCTGCTCCAGGAAAACCCTGAGTTGTCAGGACGTCCCGCCCTCCAGATCGGCTTCGGCGCCGGACTGGTCTATGCTGCGCAGGTCGTCATCCTCCCCTAGCCGCCCAAGCCGGAGCAACTGGCTCCGCCTCGGATCAACAAGATGTAAAACCCAGCACGTCAGGCAGAGATATCTACCGGCGCGTCGGGCATCGAAACGATACAGTAAATAACGGATAAAGCCCGTGAACGCGGGACCCCACGGCTCTGCGGAGCCGCATGCATCCCACGCGCCGCGCGAACGTCGCGTGATCACGAATCAAAGGAGTACACACCATGGCTGACAAGAACGAGATCCTCTCCGGCCTGGCCGAGATCGTCAACGAAGAGACGGGCGTCGAGACCGCGGACGTTCAGCTCGAGAAGTCCTTCACCGAGGACCTCGATATCGATTCGATCTCGATGATGACCATCGTCGTCAACGCCGAAGAGAAGTTCGGCGTGACCATTCCGGACGAAGAGGTCAAGAACTTGACCACTGTGGGCGACGCAGTCGATTTCATCGCCAACGCTTCCTAGGAGTTGTTGGGTACGGGCGCGGTGCCTCGGGTGCCGCGCCCTGGCTTCTCCCCAAGTGTTACCCCCGCCCACGGATAGGTCGTCCGGTGCGGACCATGCCCCGAATCCACGGGCGGAGATAAGAAAGACGTGAGATGAGTCAGAAAGTAGTAGTCACTGGCCTTGGGGCGTTCAGTCCCATTGGCGGGACCGTATCCGAGACGTGGGAGAACGCCCTTCAGGGTGTCTCCGGCATCAAGGCCATCACCGAGGACTGGGTTTCGCAGTACGATCTGCCCGTTTACATCGCGGGTCGCGTCAGCCAGTCAGTTGAAGATTCCGAATTCATTTCCAAAGTCGAGTCCAAGCGCCTTGACCCATCGGGCCAGTTCGCTGTCATCGCCGCACGGCAGGCATGGCAGGACGCTGGTTTCAGCGCTTCGGACGCCGAGGAAGCCGAAGAGCTCGACCCCGAGCGGCTTGCGGTCTCCTTCGGTACCGGAATCGGGGGCGTGTGGACCTTGCTGAATAGCTGGGACACTCTCCGGGAGCGTGGTCCCCGGCGCATTCTGCCGATGACGGTCCCGATGCTGATGCCGAACGGATCCTCGGCAGCCATCGCACTGAATCACAAAGCTCGCGCAGCGGCACAAACCGTGGTTTCGGCATGTGCTTCCAGCACCGAGTCCTTGCACGTCGCGCTCGATCTGATTCGCAGCGGCAAGGCCGACGTCGTCATCTCGGGAGGTACCGAATCGGCGATCCACCCCATGACTTTGGCGTCCTTCGCGAAGATGCAGGCTTTGTCCAAGCGCAACGACGACCCCGAACGCGCGTCACGACCGTACGATGTTGACCGTGACGGGTTCGTGATGGGCGAAGGGTCGGCCGCACTGATTCTGGAGTCGGAAGAACACGCTAAGGCCCGTGGGGCCCGCGTATATGCCGAGCTGGCAGGTACCGGTGTTTCCTCGGACGCCTACCACATCACTGCCAATGATCCCGAAGGTTCCGGAGCCGCGCGCAGTATCGACGAAGCCTTGAAGGCTGGCGAAATCGATCCGAAGGACGTAGTGCACGTCAACGCTCACGCGACGTCGACCCCGGTGGGCGATCCCGCGGAAGCGACCGCTCTGCATGTGGCCTTGGGTTCGCACACGGACCACATTGCGGTTTCGGCGACCAAGTCCATGACGGGACACCTTCTGGGTGCTGCCGGAGCTCTCGAAGCGGTCATGACCGTTATGGCGTTGAAGGACCGGAAGGCACCTGCAACCATCAACCTCGAGAACAAGGATCCTGAGATCGACCTGGATGTCGTGACGGATGCTCGTGATTTGCCGGCCGGAGAGATCGTGGCGTTGTCCACGTCGTTCGGATTCGGCGGACACAACTCGGTTGCTGCATTCCGCACGGTGGACTGACCTGACGGTCCAAGGGCCGGTCCCTGGCGGGCCGGTGCTTTCAAATAAAGACGAGGACGCCCGGACAGGATCACCTGTCCGGGCGTCGTCGTCCCTTGATGCGTTGCGGCGCGGGAAGTCTAGGGTTTGTGGGGCCGTGGGCTGCCGAGAGACCGTGTCTCAGCCGACTCGGTGGAGATATCTGACGTTCGAAGGTTCGGTCGCGCAGGCACGCAACGGTTCGAGTTCGGTATCCCATGCTTCACCGAGTGCCAGCGAGAACTGGCGGAGGAGCGCTGTGGCGTCACCGCGAGCGGCCTCGTAGGCATAACGCACGCGATCCTCGGTGATGACGGTATTGCCCGTCGAATCAATCATCGCGTAGAAGATACCGAGTTCCGGCGTGTAGGCCCACCGTCCTGCGTCGGCTCCGGGGCTGGCGTCTTCGAAGACTTCGAAGCGGATGTTCTTCAAACGACGAAGCGCCGAAGCTATCAGCGCGCCAGTGCCCTGAGGCCCTTCCCATTCGAGGGTCGTCCGGACCTGATCCACGGTAGCCGTCTGGTCACACCACTGAAGATCCGTTGACTGACCAGCCACGGATTCTAGCGCCCAACGAATATGAGGGCACAACGCTTTCGGGGCTGCGTGTACGTGCAGAACCCCCTGAGTCGGAATCATGCTCACAGTAGCTCCCCTGTAATCGACAGATACGTCTTCCCCTACGATCTGTTAGCGGTTCGCTCTGATGAGTCATTCCTCAACGATCACCATTGTGCCCGATCATGGTGCGGAGCACAAAGCCCCGTCGCAGATGAACGGCGAATTCCCAGGCTCGGTGTTCGTGACGGCCAGTGGGCCTGCCTCTTTTACGCCCGGGGGTGAGCCCTGCGGTAGGTCTTGGCGAGCCGGTCGACCGAGACATGGGTGTAGATCTGGGTTGTTGCAAGAGTTGAATGGCCCAACATTTCCTGTACTGCCCGTATATCCGCACCCCCGTCAACCATGTGAGTCGCCGCGGTGTGTCGGAAGACGTGTGCCCCCGACGCGCCGGTACTCGTGGCCCGCGCCAGGATCTCGTTCAAGTCCTCCCGAATCTGGCGTTGCCCCGCACGGGTTCCTCTCGTGCCTACGAACAGAGCGCTTTGAGCGCCCTTGACCCATTGCGTCCGACCGGACTCCAACCAGGCCTCAACAGATTTCATCGCGGGCAGCCCGAGGGGTACCGTTCGTTGTTTATCGCCCTTGCCGACCACGGTGATTGTTCTGCGCTCCGCGTTGATACTCGAAAGGTCCAGCCCGCATAATTCCGAAATTCGCAGACCCGCACTGTAGAGCAGCTCGACCACGGCGATCGTACGAAGGACATGAGGGTTTCCCGGCCTTTGCTTGAGATCATGTTCGAGAAGGGACAGGATTTCCTTCATGTCTTGCCCACTCAGGACCTTGGGGAGGGATCTTCGGCCTTGGGGCGATTTGAGCCGGGCCGCCGGGTTGTTCGTGACAATGCCTCGGCCCTCGGCCCAGGCGAAGAAGGAGCGAACGCTGGACGCTTTGCGAGCCATGGTGCTTCGAGCTTCGTCACGTTGGTACCCCTCCGCAAGCCAGTTGCGAAGCTCCTCGAGCTCGATCTGCCCGAGCGAATCCGCACCGGCCTCTTGAACCGATAGGAACAGGTCTTTCAGATCCGATGAATAGGCCCGAACCGTTTCAGGACTACGGGCTTTCTCATACACGAGGTAATTCTCGAATCCGCCCAAAGCTTGTGCGAATTCCTCTCCGAGCTCACGTGTGCGCGGACTGGCTTCTCGTTTTTTCACGACGTTGTTTCCCCCAAAGAGGCCTCGGGGAAAGATTCTGCCCACATGGCGACACGCTTCAAGAGCGCTCCGAGTCGAAACCTTTGCGGGACGATCGCTGTCAGACCCGCATCCAGGAGCGGCTGTGCCGTGACTGATCCGACGGCGAAAAGGCCCGTCGTGGCGTCCGCCGAAAGGCGACGCAAAGCCTCTCGCTCCTGAGCAGAGACGTGTCGCATCCACGCCTCTGCTCCCCCTGCTGAGGTAAACAGCACGCCGACCCGTTCGCCCGTGGTCGCGTCGATGATGCTTCGGCGGATGGCGTCGGAATCTGCGGATTCCGCGTACTTGTACGTGACGACGGGCGTGACCTCGGCTCCCAGGGAACGTACGACATCGTCGAGACCGTCGGCACCCATGCCGTGGTGCTGGACGACGGCCTTTGTTCCGGTGAGGTCCTCCCCCTCAAGATAACGAGCCACATCGTCCGCCGTTTCCTTCTGGGATACCCACTCCACGTTCAGCCCCTCGGCGAGGATCGCTCCGTTGGCTTTGGCGCCCCGAGCCAAAAAACGTGCCCCACGCAGGGCACCCAGGAGAGGCTCTTTGAGGCCGGCCTGATCTGCAGCGGCCAACCACCCTCTCAACCCCACGCCCGTGGTCACAATGACCAGATCGGGCGGGGACTCGATGATTCTCCGGGTAATGCCCGGTAGGTCCTCGTCTTCCAAGACGGGAGTGGTGATGATCGACGGGCAGTGAAAGACCTGAATGCCTTTACGGCTGAGGGAAGACTCTATGTCGTCGGCGCGTCGTTGCGCCGTAACGTGAATACGCACCGGCTGATCGCTGCTGCTTTCGGACATGTCGCCATTCTCCTCGCCAGTTGGTGGAAATGAACCCAGGGGGCTTGAACTACTGTACCCACCCGCTTCGGAAGCAATGACGAGGCGTCGTTCCGACACCGAGCTCATGACTGGACTCGCGCGCATCTCCACAGCCCTTCCACGTTCTCCGCCATGCCTTTACTCTCCAACTGCGCCAGGGCAGGAATGACGTCTCGAATGTCGAGGCCTGCTGCCGCACATAGTCTTTCCGGCCGCACGGGATGCCCGAAGGGCAATGCATCCCGAACCAATTGTTGTACTTGGGTCAGGTCGCAATGCGTGTCACTCGCACTGGAAGCGATGAAGTCCGACGCCTCACCGGGGAGAGCACGAACCGGCGGTGCTCCCCCATCTCCTGTCGGGGGCGAGGAAGCAGGCAGCAATTGCCTGACATCCTCCGTTGAGGTCACGATGTAAGCGGGAGTCTCTTTCAGCAGCCGGTGGCATCCAGCAGACTGGGCGCTGAAAACTGAGCCTGGAACCGTTGCGACGGGACGTCCCATATCCGAGGCATGATGAGCGGTGTTAAGGGCTCCGGAACGCCATCTGGCCTCGACCACCAGGACCAGGGTCGACATGGCCGCTATCAGTCTGTTGCGTTGAAGGAAGCGATGTCTCATAGGGCTGCAACCTGGATTGACCTCAGTTAGCACGAGGCCGCTCTCAGCTATGTCGCGGAGGAGGCCCTCGTGCGCCCGCGGATAGGACCGATCTATCCCGCAGGCCAGAAAGGCCACAGTACTGGGGCGGTTGGTGGCCGTCGTCATCGCGGCTTTGTGCGCGGCCGCGTCAATCCCGAATGCGGCCCCCGAAAGGATCCCGTATCCTTCCGCGGCGAGATCACCCGCGAGATGCGACGTGACGGAATTGCCGTACGGAGTGGAGTCTCGACAACCCACGAACGCGACGTTCGATTCCGCCGGACGGTTCAGGCCGATCCGGTCGCCGAGCCCCCACAGGCCTATGGGCTGCAGAGGACCGAGATTCCGCAGATCCTCCGGCCAGTCTTCGTCTTCCGGAGTTGCCAGCCATGCACCATGCCTGTTCATGGTCCGCTCCAGTATCTCGGGGTCTTCGAGCGGAGCTCGGCTGGCCCATCGGCGTCTCGCGTTGAGAAAATTGTTTCCCGTGACGGAGCCCATTCTTTCGGGTGAACTCGCCTCGATCGAGGCGAGTTCCTCCTCTGTCAGTCCTCTCCTCTCTGCCACGATCCGGTACGCGTTGTCGGCACCTAGGCTCTCGATCAGTGTCATGCCAGCCCAATCTTGCGGCTCGAAAATATGCATCAGCTGTATTCGCGCGTTTCGCATTTGCCGGTCCCGATCGTGTGTTTTCGGCCGTGCTGTATCCACTTCGGCATGGCGCCCAGGTGTCCGGTCATGCATAGTTCCTTTTCCTCTCTCGAACACGCTCTTTTAGAACTTCGCCCCGGAGCCGATCCGGAGCCCGATTGCCGCATCGATGTCCTCGATTCGTGGGGATCCCACGCCGGCCAGATCGGCGAGACTCCACGCGACACGCTGGATACGGTCGCATCCGCGGAGGGTTACGTCTCCCCGATCCAGCAAACGGGTCAAGGAGCCTAAGACCTTCGGCGACAACCTGAGCTGATGACGAAGGTGCCTCCCGCGCAGTTGCGCGTTGGTTGAAATCCCGAGCGGTCCAAGTCGCTCACGGGCCGCCTGTCGCGCTCGGACAACCCGCGCAAGAACCTCTGCCGACCCCTCGGCCGGGCCACGAGCGGCAATATCCGCTGAGGACAATTTGGGGATCGTGATATGCATGTCGATCCGATCCGCCAAAGGTCCCGAAAGCTTCGACAAATATGTTCGACGTTCCCGTGACGAACACGTGCACCGGTCCGCCATCCCACTGGATCGGCCGCAGGGGCACGGATTGGCCGCAACAACGAGTTGGAACTTCGCGGGGTAATGAGCGCTCGCCCTCGCCCGATCTATTGTGACCCATCCGGATTCCAAGGGTTGCCGGAGTGCATCGAGGACACCGCGCCTGAATTCGGGAGCTTCGTCGAGGAAGAGTACTCCGTGATGAGCGCGAGAAATCGCGCCCGGCTGAGGAATCCCGTTGCCACCGCCCACGATCGCCGCCGACGAGGCAGTGTGGTGGGGAGCCTCCCACGGGGGATCCACGATCAGTTGATTCACGCGCGACTTCTGCGAACCAATCGAGTGCACGGCAGTAACCTCAAGCGAGGCCTCGGCGTCCAAACGCGGGAGGATGCCGGGCAACCGCTCTGCCAGCATGGTTTTTCCCGAACCCGGTGGTCCGACCATGGACAGGTGGTGACCGCCGGCCGCGGCTATCTCCAGGGCCCAACGGCCCTGCTCCTGGCCGAGCACATCGGAAAGATCCGGGGTCACGTGGCCTTCCACAGCAGGATCCAAGGGACTCCGGCGGGCGGGTGGTCGCACGAGTTTGGACGGTTCGGCCCCCGACCATTCCAAAACGTCAGCTAACGCTTCGAAACAGTAAACCCGGGCACCGGGAACAAGCTCCGCTTCCGCGCGATTCTCCGATGCGACCACCACACGTGGATACCCCGCCCCTACCGCGGCGTTGACCGCGGGAAAAACCCCGGGCACGGGACGCAGCGAACCGTCCAGACCCAGCTCGGCCAAGAACACGTATTCCTCCGTCGGACGGGCGTACCCCGAGGCTTGGACTGTTGCCATCACGATGGCCAGATCAAATGCAGACCCGGTCTTCGGCAAGGTCGCAGGCGTCAGACTCACCGTGATTTTTCGAGGGACCAAAGGCATACCGGAGTTCTTGGCAGCAGAACGGATACGTTCTCTGGACTCCATGAGAGCAGTATCGGGAAGGCCCAACAGGACAAATGCAGGCAGAGTCTGACCGATATCGGCCTCAACCTCAATCATGTGGCCGCTCAGCCCTAACAGAGCCACCGAAAAGGTACGCGCGAACCCCATCAGATCACGCCTTCCCTGTGCTCCAGGGAGAAACACCGCGGGCCACCCACCACCGAAACAGCATCCACGCGAAGACCACCCGGATAGATCCCTGTTTCGCGAGCCCACAAATTTCCCAGCAGGCAAAGTTTTTTGGTCTTGGCCGGACCAATAGCCTCGAAAGGATGTCCGAATTCCAGTGACGAACGGGTTTTGACCTCGCAGATCACCAAACGCCCACGATCCGATGCAACGATGTCCAATTCGCCTCGGACAGAAGTCTCACGTGGATCAGGACGCCAGTTCCTGTCCACAATTTTCCAACCACGAATTTCCAAGACGGCCGCCGCAAGGTCCTCGCCCCACCGACCGATCTTCGCCCGTTCGTCCATGTCTTACCTCCCACAGAAAGGATGCGACATCAAGACCCCGGCGGATCCTCAACTCGGGGCGGAATCAAACAACTGTGGAGAAGTCACACACATTCATGGCAACCAGACTTCGGTGGACGATCCAACACGATCGCCAAGAAAGAACAACCGGGTCAGCCTCGGCTGCCCCAGGCCGCCCGCAACTGCTCCGACGACACGCCCAAAGACCACGAGAGACGATGCAGCGCACACGGACCATCGGCGTCCAGGGCCGCACGATGAGACGAAGAGCCATAACCCTTGTTCCCCTCCCAACCGTAGGCGGGATACTTCAGCGCCAGCGACTGCATCACCGAATCACGCTCGACCTTGGCAACCACACTCGCCGCGGCAATGCTCGCGCACCGGTAATCACCCTTGACCTGCATTGTCACTGGCAATTCCCACCCGACGGCGCCGTCCATGCGCTCAGTCACGGGATCCGGCTCCGTCAAGGACAGCAGATCCGCCACACGAGTCAACCAGTCGTGTTTTCCGTCCAACAGTACGGCCGAAGAGTTCATACGGTCCTCACCGACGGCGAGGGCCACCTTGTTCATCGCGCGTAAACCCGCGAGCCGCAACGCCTGTGTCATACCGAGCGCGTCGATTTCCTCGGGTGAAGACGATCCAGTCTCAACATGAATCCACGACCTGATAGCAGGGACCATCGCTTCACGCCTCGGGGCGCTGAGCACCTTGCTGTCCGTGAGGCCCGGGACTTCCAGCACCGCATCAGCAGGGACCCACGAGGCACCAACGGTCACGGGACCGGCCAGTGAGCCGCGCCCGACCTCGTCCATCCCGATGACGCCGAGGTGCCCCTGACCAAAAAGACGTCGTTCAACACTGAGGTCGGCGCCCTCAGCGTAAGCTGACGTCTTTTTCGTGGTCATCATTGGCCGCCGTGGCTCGCCTCGGAACTGGGGATGTCTTTGAAGACATCGTCCGGGGTAGACAACCACGTCCAGCGGCTCACCGGCCAAGCGATCGTGAATGCTCGTCCTTCGATGTCCTTCTTCTTCACGAATTCATTGCCCTCTTGGATGTGGTAACGAGAGTCGGCCGAGGCATTACGGTGATCACCCATGACGAAGTACTCACCATCCGGGACAGTCACATCGAACGGGAAATCCGAGGGTTGTGCTCCCGGATAGAGGTACGAGGACTCGTCAATAGGCTTTCCATTGACCTCGACCTTCCCATCGGAAGAGCAGCAGCTGACGTGATCACCGCCTTGCCCGATGACTCGTTTGATGAGGTAATTCTGTGACGAATCTGGAAGCACCCCAACGAAGGACAGCGCCTCGCGCACAGGATTGGTACTCGCAGGGTTCTGGTTCTCCGGAATCCAGTGCTGTGTGTCCTTGAAGACCACGATGTCGCCGCGTTTGGGGTCATTGAAGTAGTTTCCCGCGACGTTGACGAAAATTCTGTCGTTGAGCTCCAACGTGTTTTCCATGGACCCCGAGGGGATGTAGAAACCGCGAATCAGGAACGTTTTGACGATGAAAGCGATGATCAACGCATAGACGATGACCAGCAGTACTTCCTTGATCTTTGGCCAGAGGCCCTGGGGTTCTTCTTTTCCCTTCTTGTCCCGTGCCGCATGGGAGGAAGGTTGCACCGAGTCCGGGGATCCGTCCGCGGGCTCACCGGATGCGGAATGCTGGCCAGGTGTCATAGAGGTGTCCTTCTCTCACTTGCTATGGTCTGGGTTTAGTCTACTGACCGCCCTCGCGCTCAGCGATCAATTTGGGATATCCGGTTCAGTGGCCAGATCACGGCGACGGGCCGCCCAATGATCTTGTCCGTCTTGATCAGACCGCCGCCCGGGGCAGCAATCAAAGACCTGGAATCGTTGGAATCCGAGCGGTGGTCGCCCATGACCCACATCCTGCCCTCAGGCACGACGACGTCGAATCTGGTCCCGGATGGTGCGTCGCCCTGCATGATGTAAGGCTCATCCTTGGGTTGCCCGTTGACGGTGATGCGGCCGTCGGCCGCGCAACAGTGCACGTGATCACCAGGTACACCGATCACTCTCTTGACGTACACGCCTTGACGAGTCCCGACACCGAGCCACGAGCCGATTTCGCCAATAGTGTCCGTGAGCTTATTGGCGCCGGAGTCGTAAGGAGCAAGAGATCCGGTTCCGTCAAAGACGACGATGTCGCCGCGATTCGGATGATTGCTGCCCGGACGCCATACTGCGACACGATCGTGTTCTTGGAGCGTCGGCTCCATGGAAGCAGAGGGAATGTAGAAGACCTCGAGAAGCAAGCCTCGGACGAGGACCATGATCAGGACGGCTATGACTAGGGCCACCACGACCAAGCGCCGGCTCCCCCACGGGAGCCGGCGCTTCGAGTCTGCGGCCGTAGCAACGGCCTGCGACGGGTTCGTCAAGAACCTTATGCGTTGTCGCGCTTCTCGCGGATACGCGCAGCCTTGCCGTGACGGTCACGCATGTAGTACAGCTTGGCGCGACGAACGTCACCGCGGCTCTGGACCTCGATCTTGTCGAAGATCGGGGAGTGAACCGGGAACGTACGCTCCACGCCTACACCGAAGGAGACCTTGCGAACGGTGAAGGTCTCGCGAACGCCCGCACCCTGTCGGCCAACCACGTAACCGCGGAAGACCTGGACACGGGAGCGATTGCCCTCGATGATGTTCACGTGAACGTCCACGGTGTCACCCGGGCCGAAGTCCGGGATGTCCGTGCGGAGGTTCTTCTGGTCAATGAAATCCAGAGTCTGCATGACGATATTCTCCTCAATCGATGCCGCAGGCCACCGACTGATTGGTACGACGGAGGCTTCCGGGATTGACCCGAAAATGCTTCCGAAGTGATGTATCAGCCAAGACATGATTGGTGTCTTGGTGCCGTCTTCCGTCAGGTCGCTCTTCCCCCTGCGGCAGGGGCGTGCCCGGAGACGGCGCAATTTTTCATTTTGCCACAGTCCAGAGGCTAGTTCCACAGACACGGACCGTGGCCGCGGTTATTCCGTATCGCTCTCGTCACGTTCGACCGCCAAGGCCTCGAGAACCGCGCGGTCTTTCCGGTCCCACCCGGAGGCAGGCACGGATTCGATCAGGTCCGGGCGCCGTCGTACGGTCCGCTCCAATTGCCAGTCCCGCCGCGCTCGAGCGATTGCCGCGTGATTTCCGGATAGAAGAATCTCCGGGACCTCCCGGTCACGCCACACGGCCGGCTTGGTGTAAACCGGATATTCCAAAAGACCGTCAGCGTGGGACTCTTCGACCAGAGATTCGGGGTTGCCGATCACACCGGGAAGCAACCGCGCCGTGGCTTCGATCATGGCCAAGACCGCGACCTCTCCCCCGTTGAGCACATAGTCCCCAAGGCTCACGGGCATGACTCGGAATCTCTCACCCGCCCACTCGAGAACGCGCTCATCGATACCCTCGTATCGGCCGCATGCGAAGACTACGTGCTCTTCTCTCGCAAAATCTTCGGCCATGCGTTGCGTAAAGACCGATCCAGCGGGAGAAGGGACCACCAGCAACGGGCGCGGATCCGCGCCGTCATCCGAAACGGCATCGTCGGAACTTCGGGAAGACTGAGGCGACGCATCCAGTACGGCTTCGAAAGCCTGCGCCCATGGCTCGGCCTTCATGACCATGCCGGCACCACCGCCGTAAGGAGTGTCGTCCACGGTGCGGTGCCGATCAGTGGTGAACTCCCGGAGGTCACGGACAGACAGATGCAACAGCCCAGAACGACGAGCCTTGCCGATGAGGGACAGCTCCAGAGGTTGCAGGTATTCGGGAAATATCGACAGAACATCGTAACGAGGATTCATTCGGAATCGCCTTCGGCCTCGTCGGGGGCCTCGTCGGCGACGTTCAGCTCAAGGAGACCAGGCGGAGGGCACACCACGACGAAGCCGTCCTCGAGATCCACGTCCGGCACGATTTCTTCGACGAACGGAATGAGCGCCTCACTGCCGTCTTCAAGCTCGACGACCAGCAAATCCTGTGTCGGTCCGGTCGTCAAAGCGGCAACCCGGCCGATACGGTTAGTCAGCTCGGTGACCTCCGGCGAGGGTACGGAGTAAACATCCAGGCCCTTGAGCTCGTGCTCGTAATACCCCGCCGTATCTTCCGCTCCCTCCGTCTCCATCATGAGCTTGTGGTTGCGCAGCGTTTCCGCATCGTTCCGGGACCTGACCTCGTCGAATCCGAGAATCATGACGCTCTTATTCCACCGGACGGAGTTGATCGTTAGATACCCGTTCGGGGCCAGAACGGTCGACGGTTCAACCTCGATTGCGGACCCCTTGATCAGGCGCGTCGAAGGATCATCCGTGTACAGCTGAACCGTGACTTCCCCTTTAATCCCGTGAGGCTTACCGATTCTTGCGACCTGAACCTGCACCGCGTCTTTCTCCTTCCTGATGGGCAGCGAACGGCCCACGCCGTACACCGGAAATATAACAGGCCCGCTTCCGCCACACGGGCGGAAACGGGCCTGTTAGCGCGGCTAAATGCCGCAAAGCATGCTATCGACGCCGATCGGTATCGATCACGTCGACCCTAACCTGCTCACCGTCAGCCAGGGCACCGATCACGGTGCGAACAGACTTGGCCGTTCGACCACCACGCCCGATGACGCGTCCGAGATCTTCCGGATTGACCCGGACCTCGAGGGTTTGACCCCGTCGGCCCGAACGCGAGCGAACTTCGACGTCTTCGGGATGATCAACGATCCCCTGCACGAGGTGCTCCAGAGCTTCGGAAAGCATAATTACTCAGCAGACTCTTCGCTGGTCTCGGCCTCATCGGCCTTTTCCGTGGAAGACTCAGCAGCCTCGGCCTTCTCTTCACTCTTGGGAGTGATGGCCTCGGGAATGACCACGGAATCCTTCTCCGGGACCTGGAACTCGGGCTTGGCCTCGACCGGCTTGACGGTCGATTCTGCGTTGCCCTCACCCTTGAACTTGGCCCAGTCACCGGTCAATTTGAGCAGTGCCAGAACCTGTTCGGTCGGCTGAGCGCCGACGGACAGCCAGTACTGAGCACGCTCGGAATTGAGCTCAACCAGTGAAGGGTTCTCGGTCGGCTGGTAGATGCCGATCTCCTCGATTGCGCGGCCATCTCGCTTGGTGCGGGAATCGGCAACGACAATACGGTAGCGGGGATCGCGGATCTTACCCAGACGCTTCAGACGAATCTTTACAGCCACTTGTGTGGACTCTCCTGTATCTATACAAGGTCGGTTCCTATTACGTCAGCTACCCGTGGGGCGGGGTTGTCAGTCAGGAACCTGCGGACCAAATGCTGCACGGTGAGAGGGGCCGCGCACATCGAGTACCCGTCAAGTATGCCAGAGGCAACCACGGTTGACCAGCAGGAGAAATCCGGCGCCGACGTCGGGTGCGTCACGCGATGGACGACCGGAGCTTCACGACGGCTGGGCCAAGCCCGTCCGGTAGGCAAAGATGACAGCCTGGACACGGTCTCTGCTACGGGTTTTCGCGAAAATCCGTGACACGTGAGTCTTGACGGTTGCCAAACCGAGGAAGAGATCGTCGGCAATCTCGGAGTTCGACTTCCCCTGGGCCATCAGGGTCAGGACTTCCTTTTCGCGCTGCGAAAGGGCTTCGACCGCCAGAAGGTCCTCCGGATACATGGTTCGATGCTGAGACTCCTCCGCGGGAGGTTTGTCTGTCACTCCGGAGCCCGAGGGTTCCTCCACGATGCGTTGGATCAATGGGAGGGTCACTTCGGGGCTCAGCAGAGCCTGACCGCCGGCCACGGCTTCTATCGCCGTCACCAAGTCTTCGGCGCTCGCGGTCTTCAAGAGAAAACCGCTCGCCCCGGCCTCCAAGGCGCCAAAGAGGTAGTCCGAACGATCGAAGGTCGTGAGCATGATGACCTTCCCGAGGCCCTCCTGGACTACATGTCGGGTGGCCGTGAGACCGCTCATTCCAGGCATCTGGATGTCCATGAGCACGACGTCTACAGGTTGCTCGCGCAATTGATCCAACGCGGATTGAGCGTTGGCCGCTTGTCCCACAACCTCGATCCCAGGCTCGACGGAGAGCACGAGAGAAAATCCCGAGCGGACCACGGTTTGGTCGTCGACGAGGAATATCCGCAACGGTTGGATCATGCCGGTTCCTTTTCGGGGGACGGTTGGGCATCATGAAGTGGGACCGTGAACCGGGTCTTCCAACCGGGCCATGGGGTCAGCGGACCGTAGACGGCTTTACCGCCGAGAACAGATGCGCGTTCTTCCACCCCACGCAGGCCCGAGCCCGTACTGGGGGCCAGGCCGTGGTCCTCGGGACGCACAGGGTTGCCACGATCGGCCACCTCGACCTCGAGCTCGTTGGTTGTCCACGACGCCCGTAACAGGACTTGGGCCTCGGTCGCATCGGAATGCTTGAGCACGTTGGTCAGTGATTCCTGGACCATCCGATAGACCCCGTGGTGAAGAATCGCCGAGAGACCCGGCCCCTCAAGGGTTTTCCCGTCCTCGGCGGATACGGATAGTCGGACCCTCAACCCCATGGATTCGAAATTTTTCGCAAGTTGAGGAAGATCCTGGATCGTCTTGCTCTCGCCTGTCACAGTTCCGACGTACTCGTCGCGGTTGTCGGATTCGCGCAGCAGTCTGAGCACGGTTTGCAGTTCCCCAATGCCCTCGCGCGTGCTCGTCTCGATGGCTTCCAAAGAATCCCTGACAAGCTTCGACTGCGCCTCGTTGAGGCGCACCGTCCTGCCGTCGTCGCCGGCGGCAAGAATGCGACGCGCTCCTCCAGCTTGAAGCCCCACACCGGTGAAATGGTGTCCGATCGAGTCATGGAGATCGCGGGCCAGGCGGAGGCGTTCTTCCGCAACTGCATTCTGGGCGAGACGGTGGGACTGGCTTCTGATGGTCCGAGCCTGTCCCTCCAGACGATAACGCCGCAGCGCCGCGCGCCATGACGCACGGCCGAAGGCCGCCGCACCACACACGTAAGCGAGATTGATGGCCGTCGCGTAGACCGCATAGGCCAGAACCGGGTCAAAGGGCCCCGCGGGCTCAGCACCGTTTTCTTGAAGGTCGTGCAGGATGTCCTCCGAGCCAACCCATGTGAGCATCAGCCAGGAGGTGAAACTGACCACCACGACCAGGTTAACGACCCATACGGCACGCCGACTCCGAGACCAAGCCACCGCCGTGTAAATCGCTGTGAAGTAACTGACTTGGAAAACCACGGACACAGAAACGGTGGTCGCCATGTAGAACATGGGGACGAACACCGCGCTCGCGACGATCAACGTGATCAGAGGAAAACGGCGACGGACCACCAGACACAACGGAGTGACCCCTGCGCCGATATAGGCGGCCGTGCTCGGTCGGCCGTCTCCCGCGCCTCCTCCGAAACTCTGCATGAGCGTAAGGGTCAAGACGCTCGTGCAAACAAGCAGGAGCGCCAGAAGGACATCGTTCCGTTGTTGCGACGAGCTGGGCCGCGGTCGTTTCCAATTCGGGTTCCGGTCGTCATCGAGCCATCGGCGAAGGGCCCAGACTCTCCTGTCGGACGGTGACACCGCGGGGTCTACTTTTTGCGGCGGAGAATCCAGGCCCCAAGACCCACGCCGGCTGCGGTGGCGATGGCCCAGCCTCCGCGTTTGACGGAATTGCTCAGACGCAAGGCGGCCTCCAGATCCGACTTCGGGCCCGAACTTTGGCCGGAGCCCTCGTCCGCCGGAACGAATTTCTCGTATCCAGGCTGATCGGACATGGATTTGCGGCCGTCGATGATCTTGGCGGGCATGTCGGACAGGCCCAGGAGCTGCAGGACAGATTCCGGGGCATATCGCCCATTGTCGTCGGCGGCGTACTTTTCGAGGCGTCGTGAGCTGACCGGATCGAGCCCGAAGGCCTCCGTCAGATTGTCGACGGCTCGGATTCGAGCTGCGTCGCGGACCTCGATCTCTTCCTGTCCCGCGATCTCCGACTGAAGTGCCCCAGCGGGCGAATCCGAGGGATACGTGAAAACCGCCCCGCGGACAGGGCCCCACGAGAGGGTGATGGGCTCTCCGACGGTCGGGCAGAAAGTCGCGGCCCGGTGCTCCCCGTCCGTGTCCAGGACGACCGCACGCCGAGGCAATTCGTCGACGAGGCTGAGCAGGTCTTCATAGTATTCACAAGTCACGACGACCCAGCGCTCGCCCGATGAGGCGATCTCGAACCAGCCTTCCGGTTGTATGGAGCGGATCGCCTGCCGAAGGGTCCGTGATGAAGTCTCGAACATTCCGACTGCGCTCGGCGTATGGGTTATACCGTCACCGGTCTGCCAGGACGCGTATTCCAGTCCTGGGAAGGCCAGGATCGTTTCCATGAACTCGCCCAGTTCCCCACCCAGACTCAGCTGACCGTGTTCATCCGCTCGGGCCACGTGAGTAATCTCCCCGCGGATATGAACAGGCACCATGAGGCGCAGGTTGTTGTCGCCGGTCGTGTACAGCGCAGGAACGGACTGTTCGCGAATGAGCTTCAGAATCCGCTCGCGCTCGGCGTCTGCTCCGGCGCCGGTCACAACGACGCCGCCTTCAGGGGTCTCGGTCAGTCGTCGATGAAGATCCAAGCGCACGGGGACCCACTGCCAGGAGATTCCGTCCTGGTTCGGGGTCCGGTCAGTGCGATGGTCGTCGGTCACGTTGCGCCTGTCCTTACGTATCGTTGGTGCTTATCACGGTACCCGCGATTCTGGACCGATGGCCCGAGAATCCGAGCTTAATTCCATTGGTTCGAGCTGAGTTCGATGACGGCCTCGGTTCCCCGAACCGAGTGCGCTTGCCGCAGTCGTTCGGAGAAACCGCCACTGAGGTAAGAATCCAACGCGTTGAATTCAACGAACTTGTATTCCGTCAACTCTTCTTCTTGCAATTCAATGGGTGCGTCGGAGGATACGACGCCGCCATCATAGATGAAATATGCCGAATCTCCCCAGTCGCCCATGTTCAGGCCGTGGAAGACCAGAAGCATTCTGCCCCAGGGAAGTTCCAGACCCACTTCCTCGAGGACTTCCCGGAAGCATCCCTCCTGCGGAGATTCGCCTGCCTCAACTGTGCCCCCGGGCAGGGACCAGCCGTCTTTGTAATTCGGCTTGACGATCAGCAAGCGATCCGACTCGTCCGTGATCAGTGCCCCGGCGGCAAGGCGCCGGCGCGGAAGCGAGGCGACGAACGCCCGGAAGTCTTCATCGGACAAGTAAGTATCAGCCATATTTACAGGTCTACTTGTCCCCGAGGAATTTCTCAAAGCCCTTGGGCAAATTCATGGAGTCCATGTCGAAACCCTCTTGTTTCCCGAAACTCGAGCCGTTCTTCTGAGCTGGCTTCTGCGTCTGGCCCTTGAGCTCTGCCTCGCGCTTGGCCGGGTTGCCCGAACGTCCCTTTTTCGCATTCTTGCCTTTGACGGCCTTGCGGTTCTTCTTGGGGCCGCCTGACCCACCCATACCGGGCATACCACCCGGCATACCGGGAACGCCCTGGCCGGAAGCCATGCGTTTCATGAGCTTTTGGGCCTGGCCGAACCGTTCCATGAGCTGGTTGACTTCGGAGACGGTCACGCCGGAGCCACGCGCGATACGGGCACGCCGGGAACCGTTGATAATCTTGGGCGCAACTCGTTCATGCGGGGTCATCGACCGGACGATGGCCTCGACGCGATCGATCTCGCGGTCGTCGAAATTCTCCAGCTGCTGACGCATCTGGGCAGCGCCCGGCATCATCATCAGCATCTTCTTCATCGATCCCATTTTGCGGATCTGCTGCATCTGGGACAGGAAGTCCTCGAACGTGAAGTCCTCACGGTCCTGGAACTTCTTGGCCATTCTGTCGGCCTCAGCCTTGTCCCAACTGGCTTCCGCCTGTTCGATCAAGGTCAGCACGTCGCCCATGTCCAGGATGCGGCTAGCCATGCGATCCGGGTGGAACTGCTCGATATCCCCGACGTTCTCGCCGGTCGAGGCGAACATGATGGGCTTGCCGGTCACTGAGGCAACCGACAGGGCAGCGCCGCCACGAGCATCGCCGTCGAGCTTGGACAGCACCACGCCGGTGAAGTCCACGCCCTCGTTGAAGGCGAGCGCAGTATTGACCGCGTCCTGCCCGATCATCGCGTCGATGACAAAAAGGACTTCATTCGGCACGATCGCGTCGCGAATATCGCGCGCTTGCTTCATGAGTTCCTGGTCCACACCGAGTCGGCCAGCGGTATCGACAATGACGACATCGTGCAGCTTGGCACGCGCGGTCGTCACGCCGTCGCGGGCCACCTGGACCGGGTCCCCCGTGGGGTCGTCGAACTCGCTCGTGGTGCCGGGGTGCGGGGCAAAGACCGGGACACCTGCGCGTTCACCGACGACCTTGAGCTGTGTGACCGCGTTGGGGCGTTGGAGGTCGGAGGCAACGAGCATGGGCTTGTGCCCCTGGGCGGTGAGCCATTTGCCGAGTTTTCCGGCGAAAGTGGTCTTGCCGGAGCCCTGGAGACCGGCCAACATGATGATCGTCGGACCGGTCTTGGCCATGTTGATGCGACGGGTCTCGCCACCGAGAATGCCCTGGAGCTCCTCGTTGACGATCTTGACGACCTGCTGAGCAGGGTTCAGAGCTTCCGAGACTTCGCTGCCTGTTGCTCGTTCCTTGATCGAGGCCGCGAATGCTCGCACCACCGGTACCGCGACGTCGGCGTCGAGAAGGGCACGCCGGATTTCGCGGACGGTGGCATCGACGTCGGCTTCGGAGAGGCGGCCTTTGCCGCGCAGGTTCTTGAAGGTCGATGCTAGGCGGTCGGACAGAGAATTGAACACGTGAAGTGGTCTACTTTCGGTGCAGTCGTTTCGGTGCTGTGGTCTCCGGGAGCGGTGTCCGCGGGACACCGCCGGCCTCGGTTGGTCGGTCGGCTTACAAGACTAGCACCGGTCACCTCGCCCAGCGGCATAGTTTCCACACCGCGAACTGTCCGTCCGGCCAGCCGCCGCAGTGTCTCAGATGGCTTGCTCCCCACGTTCTCCTGTGCGCACTCGTACAATCTCTTCGATGGGTTGGATCCAGACTTTCCCGTCTCCCGTGGTCCCAGTATTGGCCGAGGAGACGATGACCTCAACGACATCGATGGCTTGCTGCTCCGTAGCCAGGATTTCCAGCCTGACCTTGAGCAATAGATCCACGGCGTATTCGGCACCCCGGTAGACCTCGGTGTGGCCCTTTTGTCTGCCGTATCCTGCGGTTTCGGAGACGGTCATGCCGTGTATCCCGAATGCTTCGAGTGCTTCCTTGACGGATTCGTATTGCTCCGGGCGGACAATTGCAGTGACGAGTTTCATGTGTGCCTTTCATCGGATGCTCTTGCGGCATGAGGTGGTGCTTCGGTCGCTACGGCGAATCAGCTTCGGACGCCGATCTGCCCCGACGTTCCGGAGACGAAGGCGTATGCCGTCTCGGCGTGGGATGCCAAGTCAATGCCTTGGACTTCCTCTTCTTCACTAACCCGGAAGCCAATGGTCTTCTTCAGGACCATGGCGATCACGAAGGTCATGATCGCCGTGTAAGCGACGGTGATGACGGTAGCGACCACCTGGGCAATGAGTTGGTCCACGCCTCCCCCGTAAAACAGACCCGCATTTCCTGTCGACGGTGTTGCAATGAACCCGAGGGCCACGGTGCCGATGATCCCCGCGACCAGGTGAACTCCTACGACGTCCAACGAGTCGTCGTAGCCGAAGCGGTACTTCAACCCGACCGCCAGTGCACACGCCATTCCCGCGATGATTCCGAGCACAATCGCCCAGCCGGGATCGACATTCGCGCACGCCGGGGTGATGGCCACGAGCCCGGCAACGATCCCGGATGCGGAACCCAGTGACGTCGCGTGACCGTCCCTCAGACGTTCCACGAGCAGCCACCCGAGCATTGCGGCCGCGGGGCATACCAGGGTATTGATCCAGATCAATCCGGCCTGAGTGGCGTCGGCCGCTGCGCCCGCGTTGAAACCGAACCACCCGAACCACAGCAACGCAGCACCGAGCATCACGAAGGGCAGGTTATGCGGTCGCTGGTTGGGGTCCTTCCCGAATCCTCGGCGTACGCCGAGAATCAGGCACAGGACAAGGCCCGCGACGCCGGCGTTGATGTGAACGACCAGTCCGCCCGCGAAGTCGATCGCCTCACCCAGAACGGAACCGATCGCTCCCTCCGCCGTGAAGAGTCCGCCATCGGCCCAGACCATGAAAGCCAAGGGCGCGTAAACAAGGGTGATCCAGAGAGGAACGAATACACACCAGGTTCCGAATTTCGCTCGGTCAGCGATCGCTCCCGAGATGAGGGCGACCGTGATGATCGCGAAAGTCGCGGAGAAACCCGCGGCCATGAGGTCGCCGGAATCCAGTGAAGCGCCGAGGCCGAAGTCCGCAAACGGACTGCCGACGACGCCCGGGATCATGTTCTTCCCGCTGGACATCGAGGATCCCCACAGAACCCAGACGACGCCCACCAGCCCGATAGAGATGAAGCTCATCATCATCATGTTGAGCGCTGCTTTGACCCGGGTCATGCCTCCGTAGAAGAACGCAAGGCCCGGCGTCATGAGCAGGACGAGTGCGGCGGCAATGACGGTCCACACGTCGCTTGCTGTCAGTTGGTCCACGGCCGTTTCCCTTTCGCGAGTGGGATCCAGGATGCGGATCCTCGGCTGATTGGTACAAAAATCAGTTTCCACTCGCTGTGTTTCGGGTTCCTTCACGCCGAGTTTCGAGGGTGTAACGGCAGGGTTCCGAACGTTGCCAGCTCATTTCATCGTGTTTCGGGCAGATGAACGAAAGGCCCGGCCGATGCCGCACGTCTGCGGATCTGCCGGGCCGTCGCACCGTCATACAGTGACGTGGCTGTGTTTCAGTCGATGAGCGCCTCGACGAAACCTTCAGGATCGAAAGGCGCCAAATCGTCCGGTCCCTCCCCGAGACCGACAAGTTTGACGGGTACACCAAGCTCATTCTGGATCGCCACGACGATTCCGCCCTTGGCTGTACCGTCCAATTTGGTCAGGACAATCCCCGTGATATTCACGACCTCGGCGAAGACTTTCGCTTGGACCATCCCGTTCTGGCCGGTCGTAGCGTCGATCACAAGCAGAACCTCGGTAACAGGCGACACCTTTTCGACGACGCGCTTGACCTTCCCGAGCTGGTCCATGAGCCCAGCCTTGTTCTGCAGCCTCCCCGCGGTATCGACCATCAGTGTATCGACCCCGCGTTTCTTGGCCTCGCTGGCAGATTCGAAAGCCACCGAAGCTGGGTCGGCGCCCTCGGTCTGGGAGCGGACGGTATCGACGCCGACGCGTTTCCCCCAGGTCTCGAGCTGGTCGGCCGCGGCAGCACGGAACGTATCGGCTGCCCCGAGCAAGAGGGTTTTCTCCTCGGCGACCATCACACGGGCAAGCTTGCCGACTGTCGTGGTCTTGCCGACGCCGTTGACGCCGACGACGAGGACCACGCCAGGGTTGTCGCCGCTGCCGTCAAGGCCGAGCTCACGGTCCATGGTGGGGTCGACGATTTTGAGCAGTTCCTCGCGCAACATGGTTTTAACGCGGGACGGATCATCTGTGCCTTCGATGCGAACGCGGGTTTGCAGGGCTTCGACCAACCGCTGTGACGGTTCAGAGCCGAGGTCGGCCATGAGGAGGGTTTCCTCGATTTCGTCCCAGACGTCCTGGTCAATTTTCTCGCTCGACAACAAAGCAAGCAGGCCTTTGCCGAGCATCGAGTTGGACCGGGCCAGACGCGCGCGAAGCCTTTGAAGCCGTCCGGCGACCGGTGCGGGCGTTTCGTACTGCGGTCGGGCTTCTTCTTCGACGGGAGGTGCCGCGTCGTCCTTGTCCCGGGTTTCGGGGTAGCCGCCCTTTGGCGCCTTGGGGCCTTTGAGAAACACGAAAGCCAGGCCGCCGAGGACCACGACGCCGGCCAAGATGTACAGGATCAGGATCAGTGTGTCGTTCACGTTTCCAGCTTGCCACATGCCGCCGCATCCAGGCAGCGGCTTGTGGACGCTTCCCCGTTCGCCCGGAGATTCCGCTACGGGTAAGGTGCTTTCCGTGACTGCCGAACCTCCCGAAAGCGAACCCCATATTGATGGGCCCACCGGTGGCGAGAGCATCCGCGAAAGCGGCAGACGGTCTTTGCCTCGGCCTCCGGTTCCGACCGATCTGAAGGTGTTGGTCGTCGCCGCGTTCGTGATCGCCGCTGGATACGGGGTCGTGGCTCCCGTTCTGCCCCAATTTGCGACATCATTCGGTGTAGGGGCCGCGGCAGCCGGAGCCGTCATGTCGGCTTTCGCCCTCATGCGGGTCGCCTGGGCACCTGCCGCGGGACCCATCATGTCCCGCATCGGTGAACGCCGCACCTATCTGACAGGACTAGCCGTCGTCGCGTTGTCCTCTGCCATCACCGCTTTCGCGCCCAACTATGCGCTGTTGGTGATCCTGAGAGGACTTGGCGGCATCGGTTCGGTCATGTTCTCCATCTCCGCGATGGGTCTGATTGCGCGTCTCGCTCCTCCAACCATTCGAGCCAAGGTCTCGGGATACTACGCGACCTCGTTCATGCTCGGAAGCATCATGGGTCCCGTCATCGGCAGCCTGACCGCCACGTGGGGCCTCAGGGCGCCCTTCATCATCTACGCCCTCGCGCTGCTTCTGGCCATCGTGGTCGCCGCGTGGAAACTACGCCCCGCGGATGCCACCACGGATACCGGTTCCGTCCTGCTGCCGATGAAATTCCCCGAAGCCCTATCCATCGGCAGCTATCGCTCACTGCTCGTCACGAGTTTCGCCCATGGTTGGGCTAATCTCGGTGCGCGAGTCGCCATCATTCCTCTGTTGGCCACTGGGCTGGCGGCTTCGGTGGGGGCGCCGGCCCAAGGCTTCGGCTCCGGGGCGAGTATCGCCGGTATCGCATTGGGTATCTTCGCTGGAGGATCGGCGCTGGCCCAGATCATTTTCGGCGGGCTCTCCGACCGATGGGGACGCAAGCCTCTGCTGATCCTCGGCCTTTCCTTCTCGGCGGTTCTCACCGGGATCGTCGGTCTTTCTCCGGGGCCGTGGGTCTTTTGGATCCTGTGCCTCATGGCAGGGCTCAGCACCGGCTTGTACACCCCGTCCATGCAAGCGACCCTGACCGACGTCGTGGGATCGCGCCGGTCGGGCGGAAACGTCATGTCCGCATATCAGGCGTGTGCCGACGTGGGGCAGATCATCGCGCCCGTGATTCTCGGCGCCGTCGTTGACCGAGTAGGCTTCGGCCCGGCTTTCGGAATCTCCGGCGCACTTCTCGGAATCGCGGCGCTCGTCTTCTTCCTGACCCCGCGCACGTCATTCCCGCAATCCGGTTGAGGACCGCACCCCACTCGGCGACGATCACCGCAAGTCGGCGAGTTTTTGCGAAATCACCTGGGTGATGCCGTCGCCGCGCATCGAGACGCCGTACAGGGCGTCGGCGATCTCCATAGTTCGTTTCTGGTGTGTAATGATGATCAGCTGCGAACTAACCTGCAGCTCTTTGAGGATCGTCAGAAGCCGCCCGAGATTACGATCGTCCAGTGCCGCTTCGACCTCATCCATCACGTAGAACGGCGACGGCCGAGCCTTGAAGATCGCAACCAACATCGCTATTGCTGTCAACGAGCGCTCGCCGCCCGAGAGCAGAGACAACCTTTTGACCTTTTTGCCGGCCGGCTTGGCGTGAACCTCGATGCCCGTCGTCAACATGTCGCTCGGATCGGTCAGGACTAGTTTTCCCTCGCCACCCGGGAAAAGCGTTGAGAAGACCCGGACGAATTGCTCCTGAGTGTCGTGGAAGGCCTGGGTGAAAACCTGCCTGACATGATCGTCCACGTCACGAATGATCTCTTCGAGGTCCGAGCGCGAGGCTTTGAGGTCCTCGAGCTGCTGCACCAAGTACGTGTGGCGTTCCTCCAAGGCCGCGAATTCCTCGAGCGCCAGAGGGTTGACCTTGCCCAGCGCTTTGAGGTCTTTACGAGCCTTGGCCAGACGCTTTTCCTGAACTTCTCGGACAAAGGGTTCCTCCCCCTCTACCTCGCCGGCGTCGTCGAGCACGGGAATCGGAAGGTGCGGCCCGTAATCCGAGACGAGCGTTTCCGCCGTGAGGCTCAGCTCTTCGAGAATCGTCTCTCTGAGAGATTCGAGTTTGGCCTCCCGAGTCGCTCGCTCGAGTTCTCCCGAGTGCGCCTTGGAACGCGTCGAATCCAACTCGTCGCGGATCTTCTTCTCTTCTTCGCGCCCTTCGGCCAGGCGAGACTCGATGCCGGCCCGACGCGTCTGGACTCGTTCACGCTCATCCTGGGCGACATTCAGGGAAGCTTCAATGCGTTCCCTCACGGTGCCGATCATCGCCAGCACCAGGCTCGTCGCGGCGTATTTTGCCTTCCTCTGTTTCTCCTGCCGTTCGACTTCGGCGTGTGCGGCGCGTTCGGAAGCCACCGAGCGCAACGCGGCGTCGTACCTCTGCTTCAACTGGTCAATCTGTCCCTGAGCACCACGCAGGCCGAGTAGGGCCTCGGTCTCCCGTGATCTCGCTGCTTTGGCCTCGTCCGCAGCCTCATTGCGCATTTTCTCGGCCCGTTCCAGGGCCTGACCCCCATCGTGGTCCTGAAGTTCCAATGCGGCCGAGACAGCGCCCACGGCCTGTTTGAGCCGGTCGGCGACCTCCGGTTCCCTTGCTTTGAGCTCATCCAACCGGCGAAGCGCCTGTTCGACTTCCTCTTCCGTCGAGGAGACCAAGGTCCTCGCCCTCGACAAAGCGGCAGCGCTCGCGGTGGACTCGCGGCTGATGCGCGCGAATTCTTCGCGAGCGGCGCGTGCCTCATCGCGAACTCGACGGTGTTCTTCGGAGGCTTCACGGTGTGCCCTCTCGGCCGACGCATAGACGCGGCCGAGCTCGTCGACACGTGCCTGTGCCGCTTCGATCCGCGCGAAGATCTCGAGCCCTGATGCGCCCTCGGCGCTTCCCCCGCGAACTTGCTGTTCCTCGACCACGGTTCCGTCCGAAGCGACTATCCGCCAGGCTTCAGGGAGAACGACACCATGCTCCGCATCATCGATGAACCGCTCACGCAGCTGTGCGGCTGACCTCGCGTCGGGGACAAGCGCGCACCGACGCAAGAGTGAGCGTGCCTCGTCCGCGAGTCGCCCTCCGGCAATGGCCTGAGGCGCCCAGGTCACGTCGACGACACCATCGGACTTCAGCGCCCCGAGGTATTCCCCGAATGCCTCATGACCTTTTGTCCCAACGTCCCCCACCTGGCTGGTTGGGCCCAGCATCAGGCTCAGGACGCCGAGGCCGGCAGCGCGCGCTTCATCCAAGATGGTCCCGAAATCCTCTGTTTCCGAGAGGGCGAGCCCATCAGCAACCGGTCCCAATGCGGTCGATACGGCCGCCGCGGATTCGTGGTCCACCGCAAGCTGCTCGCGAACTCGCGAGGTCTGTTCACGGAACCTTTCGAGGATCGCCTCCGTAGCGTCCGCGGCCGGCATGGATTCTTTCAGGGCCTCTACACGAGCCCGGGCGGCGTCGTGCTCGCGACGGACCGAATTCAGTTCCGTCGCCGCGGCATCCAGGGCCGTTTGGCTCCTTTCGGTGGCAGCGTGGGCGGCATCCGATGCTTCCGAGGCAGTCGAGGTATCTTCCTCAGTCGGCCCGGAAACTTCGGTTTGTCGCTCCAATTCGACGCGGTAATCCTCGAGACGCTGACGAATCGCCTCGACTTCGCGTTCCTGTTCCTCGCGCCGAGCGGTCAGCGTCTCGTGTTCAGATCTCGCCGTGGCCATTTTGCCCCGAAGCGAAGCGATGTTCTCGCGTTGCTCGGCGGCCGCGGCGAGAAGGTTCGCATGGTGCTCTTCTGCGGTTCGGGCTTCCTCTTCCCGGTCCAGACGAAGTTTTCCGTATTCTTCATGCCTCGCGCGCGCTTCGACCAGGGCTGCATCCGCTGCCTCAAGGTCGGAGGCGATCCGATCCGCGTTCTCTTGGAGCCGCTCGGGGTCGCGAAGATGCGCACGTCCCACGGGCGTCGATTGGGTTCTCAACCGCTCCTGCGCGAGTTGGGTCAAAGACTCGAAACGCTCCCGGAGCTGGGACAATGCGTACCAGGTATCTCGCGCGCGCGTAACCTCTGGACTCACCCGCGAAGCTTCCGCCTCCAATTCGGCGATCCTCCGAGACACCTGCTCGTGCGCAGACTCCCGGGCCTTGAGCTGCTCCCGGACCTTCTGGAGCTCATCCGCGTCCGTGTCGAGCGCGGTGGAGGCCTGAACCCAGTCGTCCGCATAGATACGGGCCCTCGCATCACGGACATCGTGCTGGATCCTCTGCGCTCGTCGCGCGACCTTGGCTTGCCGTCCCAGCGGAGTCAGTTGACGCCCTATTTCACCCGTCAGATCTTCGAGACGGGAAACGTTCGTTTCCATGGACGCGAGTTTGCGAAGAGTCTTCTCCTTGCGGCGCCGGTGTTTGAGAACGCCTGAGGCTTCTTCGATGAAACCTCGCCGTTCTTCCGGGGTCGCGTGAAGAATGCGGTCAAGCTGGCCTTGCCCCACGATAACGTGCATTTCCCTGCCCAGACCCGAGTCCGAGAGCAGCTCCTGGATATCGAGAAGGCGACATGAGTTCCCGTTGATCGCGTACTCGGAGCCACCGGTGCGGAACAGCGTCCGCGAGATCGTGACTTCGGAATACTCAATGGGCAGAGCGCCATCGGCGTTGTCGATTGTCAGAGAGACATGGGCGCGACCGAGCGGGGCCCGACCGGAGGTACCAGCGAAGATCACATCTTCCATTTTTCCGCCGCGCAACGACTTCGCACCCTGTTCCCCCATAACCCAGGACAGGGCGTCCACGACATTCGATTTCCCCGAACCGTTCGGTCCGACGACCGCGGTGACGCCGGGCTCGAATTCGAAGGAAGTTGCTGATGCGAAAGATTTGAATCCCTTGACCGTCAACGTCTTGAGGTGCACGCCGCCTCTTTTCCTTCCGGTCTGTTCTTCTCTGCCTCGACCTGGGCCGACCGCATATCCCGGCCACGACCGCCCACTCTATCGCGAGATTCAGGGCTGCCGCTGGAATGGCGCCGAGGGTCCAAACAGACGGAGGAGATTTATGTCAAGGGTGAAATCGCCAGTCATCCGCAAAGCTGGTTGTAGAGTAGTACCTCGAGTGCCACTCACGTAGTTCTCAAATCAGACCCGTTCACTTCCGGATAAAGGCTCGTTTAATTGACCGCTAACTCGTCTATCCACCACCGTAATTCAGCACTTCTTTCAGTGACCAAGGTGGAGGCCGAAGAGGTTCTGCCCTCCTCATATTTCGACGAGCAGCTGGCAGGAACGTACAAACGCCTCAAAATGCCCAAGGGTCTCCTCGAACGCCTTGCAGGCATCAGCGAACGCCGTTCGTGGTCGGCAGACAGCTCGTTCGAACACGGCGCGGCACAAGCCGGACGCGCAGCCCTGGAAGAGGCCGGAATCAAACCGGAACAAATCGGTCTCTTCGTCAATACTTCGGTGACTCGCGACAATTTCGAGCCGGCCGTGGCTGTCGGAATTCACCACGAGATCGGTCTCCCCCGGCATGCGCTGAATTTCGACATGACCAACGCGTGCCTCGGCTTCGTCAACGGTCTCACCGTTGCCTCCTCGATGATCGACGCAGGAGCCATAGAATACGCGTTGATTGTGTGCGGTGAGGACCCTTCGCCGTGGCACGAGACGGCCCTGAATATGCTCAATCGTGCCGATTCGACGCGCGACGACGTTTTGGCTCAGTTCGCGACCCTGACCCTCGGTTCGGGTGCCGCGGCTGCCGTTGTAGGACGGGCGGACCGTCACCCGGAAGGACACCAGATCCTTGGGTCCATCTCGCGCGCAGGTACCGAGCACAAGGACTTGTGCATAGGCGGCGAGGCCGGACAAGGCATGAGCACGGACGCCACAGGGCTTCTCAAATACGGTCTGGAGCTCGTGACCGATGCCTGGGACCGCGCCCACGAAGACGGCTGGGACTGGAACGACATGGATTCCTACATCACCCACCAGATCTCGACGTCCCATACGAACGCCATCATTGACGCCGTCGGTATCGATCGTGACCGCATCCCTGTGACGTTCCCCTACTGGGGCAATGTAGCGGCAGCAGCACTGCCGATGACCCTGGCCCTCGAGGCCGAACGTTTGAAGCCTGGCCAACGCGTCCTCTGCATGGGCGTCGGGTCCGGATTGAACACCGCCCTCATGGAAATCGCCTGGTAGCAACCGCCAACGCACAGAAGAGGTACTCATGGCCGCCGCGAATCGGACATCTCGCCCCACGCCACAGCCCGGGCCGATCCCTTTGAAGCGCTGGCCCGGAGTGGCCAGGCACGCGAGCAGGACGTTGCGTGTCAAGTCGAGCGCTGCCGTGGATCCGGGAACGTACCGGACCTGGCACTTCCTCGACAACGCTCCCGAACTCGAACGGGCCGGCCTCGAACCTGTAGGCACGGTGCTCTGCGTCCACGGGAATCCGACCTGGTCCTATCTTTGGCGCGACGTCGTCGCGGCCGGCTCCGACGCCGGCAGTCGCCCGTGGCGTGTTGTCGCGATCGACCACCTGGACATGGGCTACTCGGAGAGGACCGGGACGGAACGAAGTCTTCAAGACCGGATACGGGACCTGGGCGACTTCACCCAGGCCTTGGGCATCGACGAGAACCCAGGTCCCGAAGGTGTCGTGACGCTGAGCCACGATTGGGGCGGCCTTATTTCCCAAGGCTGGGGCGTCGAGCATCCGGAGCTGCATCGGGGCCGGATTTTCACCAACACGGCCCTCTACCACGCAGAGGGCGAAAAGATCCCCGGCGCACTGCGCCTCGCACTGCATCCGGCCGTACACAGCCGGGGCACCCAGTCCACAACCGCTTTCTTGGACGTGACTCTCTCACTGCACCGCGGCGAATGGGATCCAGAGACCAAGAAGGCGTACCGGTCCCCGTATCAGTCGACCAAGGACCGCAACGGTATTCGAAACTTTGTCGCGGACATTCCGATGGACCCGCAACATCGCGCCTACCCGGAGATGCAACGAATCGCCCGTGCCGTAGCCGATGACGACCTTCCTTGCCTTGTGCTGTGGGGTCCCGCCGATCCCGTGTTCAAACAGCGCTACCTGGACGACATCCTTTCCCGGAACCCCGAGGCAACATTGCATCGCTTCGACAAAGCCGGTCACCTGGTCGCGGAGGACGAGGACATTGCTTCCGTCCTGTTCACTTGGCTCGACGAAGCCTTGCTGGGGTCCCCCAAAGTGGTCGAACGCCATCGGGTCGTCCGAGAGAAGGACCGCAAGTCCTCTCCCCTGGCCCTGGACTACAGGCCCATGATTTCCGAGTTGGACGAAAGGCGCGCCGACGACTCTCCTGCCGTCGTGGACATGGGTCCCGTCAACCATGGAGCGAGACCCAAAGCCACGGGCAAACATGCCACGGCTCCGTTGGCAACGATACGAAGGCAATTGTCCTGGCGTGAACTCGCCGAGAAGGTCGACCACACGGCGGAAGTGCTCCGGGACCTCGGGGTTCAAGCCGGAACCCGCGTCAACCTCATGGTTCCGCCTGGCTCCCGGCTCACGACGCTGATCTACGCGTGCCTGAAAATCGGTGCAGTCATCGTCGTCGCGGACACCGGCCTCGGGATGAAGGGGCTAACCCGCGCGTTGCGCGGTGCTTCCCCGGAGTTCCTGGTGGGCATCCCCCAGGCGATGCTTGCGGCCAAGGCCGCTGGGTGGCCCGGTCGCCGCGTTCTGGCAGGGACGGCTCATTCATCAACCCTCAGGCTGCTCGGCGCCGAGGCGGGTATCGATTCTCACTTTGTCCGTGAGCCTCAGCCCACGACGCCGTGGAATGCACCCCAGCCGGACAACGTTGCGGCAATTCTCTACACGTCGGGCTCGACCGGACCGGCCAAGGGCGTCGCCTATACCCACCGGCAGCTGTCGTCGATGCGAGACGCCATCCAGAACACGTACAGTCTCTCCGAAGGGGCAGGCCTCGTTGCCGGCTTTGCTCCGTTCGCACTCCTCGGACCTGCCCTGGGCGCAACATCTGTCACGCCCGATATGGATGTGACCCAGCCCAAGACGTTGACGGCCAAGGCTCTGGCTCAGGCGGTCGAAGCGATCGAAGCCACCGTGGTTTTCGCGAGCCCCGCTGCACTCATGAACGTCGTGGAGACGCGGGAGGACATGAGCGAGGACGAGCGCGAGGCCATGCGGCGAGTGGGTCGCCTGCTCTCGGCCGGGGCGCCGATTACGATGCCGCTGCTCGAGTCCATGGCGGAAATCTGCCCCAATGCCAAGCTGCATACCCCGTACGGCATGACCGAGTGCCTGCCGCTGACTGATATCAACTTGGACCAGATTCGCGAGGCCGAGAAGGACTCGGATCCGGAAGATGGCGTCGAAGGCGCGGGATCCGGTGTTTGCGTCGGGACCCCGGTATACGGCGCACGCGTACAAGTCGTTCCACTCGATGAACAGGGCAACGCGACCGGCGAACCCACACACGTTCAGAACGTTACCGGCGAAATCATTGCCGCGGCTCCCCACGCCAAAGACCACTACGATCGCTTGTGGTGGACCGAACGGGCGTCGGACACCATTCCCGGCTGGCACCGGACCGGCGACGTCGGGCATTTCGACGCGAGCGGGCGCCTCTGGGTCGAAGGGCGTCTCACTCACCTTCTGTCAACGGAGGAAGGACTCTTGACGCCGGTTGCGGGAGAGACGGCGGCCGAAAAGATTTCGGGCGTGCGTCGCGCCGCCGTCGTCGGAGTCGGGCCGTGGGGGGCTCAGGTTCCGGTGGTCGTGGTCGAGAGAGAATCCACGGCGGCGCGGGGAGGATCTCGGGCGGTCAAGGACGGCCCGGCTCCCCGTGCATTGGCACGCGCGGTCCGAGCCTCAGTGGAGTCCGCTACCGGCGTTCGTGTCGCCGCTGTCCTTCAGGTTCGCGAACATCCGACGGATATTCGACATAACTCCAAGATCGACCGGCCACGCTTGGCCACGTGGGCATCTTCGGTGCTCTCCGGGGGAAAAGTGAGGAAACCATGAACCAGAATGCACGCTGGAACGCGCCCAACCCGCGATACCGTCGGGACATTCTGCCGGACAGCTCGTTGCGGGCTTCCAAGGAACGAACCGTCGTCGTCACGGGTGCAAGCGGACTACTGGGCTCACGCGTGGCCATCAAGCTCATCGAACGCGGTTACACCGTCCGGTGTTTTCAGCGCCGGGATGCGGCGGCCGTACGTGAATCCCTGCAGGAAAAGGGCCTCACGAGGTTCGACCAGCACCGCGGGTCCATCACCAACGCGGACCACGTCGCCCGTGCCTTGGACGGTGCCGACGCCGTGATTCACCTCGCCGCCAAGGTCTCGGTAACAGGCCCTTGGGAGGAATATGTCGAGACCAATGTGACGGGCACACGCCTTCTCCTGGAAGCAGCACGCTCGGCGGGGATCCACAAATTCGTCTATATTTCCTCCCCTTCGGTCTCCCACGCAGGCTCGGCCTTCATGGGCCAGGCCAACGAACCGGCCGATCCGGAGAATGCCCGCGGCAATTACGCTCGATCCAAGGCTTACGCTGAGAAGCTTGCCCTTGACTACGATGCCGAGGACTTCTTCGTCGGCGTGGTCCGCCCTCACCTCGTTTGGGGCCCCGGGGATACGCAGCTCGTGGAGCGTGTCATCGAACGTGCCGCCCGCGGCGGCATCCCCCTTCTGGACGCAGGTGCGGCCCTGATCGATTCGACCTACGTCGACAACGCCGCTGAGGCTATTGTCCGCGATTTCAAACGACTCAAGTCGGTTCACGGCAAGCCCTTGGTCGTGAGCAACGGCGAGCCGAGGACTGTCGGTGAACTCATGACCATGATGTGCGAGGCTGCAGGTGTTCAACCGCCGCATCGCACGGTGCCAGCGTCCCTGGCCAAATTCGCCGGCGGAGTCGTGGAGAAAATTTGGCAGAAGCGCCCCGGTCACGACGAACCTCCCATGACTCGTTTCCTGGCGGAGCAGCTGTCAACCTCACACTGGTTCGACCAGCGCGAAACCCACGAGTTACTCGACTGGCGGCCTGAAGTCTCCATCGACGAGGGCATGGAATGCCTGCGTCGGTATTACCGTCCCCGTAATAGCGAGAACACGGCGTCTTTGCGCCCGCTCGTCTGAGCTTCGGGCGGGTCGGCGGCTTGTCACGCCCTGGTGAAGCCTCGAGGGGTCCGCTGGCACGTGGGGCACCGGTAGGACGATCGGTTCATGAACGCCTCGCGGATTATCAGGGTGTCACTCCCTTCGGTCGCGCACCGTCGGCAAGGTTTGCCCTCGCGTCCGTACACGTTGAGACCCCGTTCGAAGTAGCCCGACTCGACAAGTTTGTGACGTTCACTCACAAGCGAGTCGAGTCGCCAGTCGACTCGCGAATGAATCGGCACTCGACTCGCACTCCCAATCCAGCAGGGCAGGACGCGTTGAAGACCATGATACTGAGGTGAGTCGCCGGGGTGGTCCGGGCGCTTCAATGGAGGCATTCGGCCGCGGCGGCGACGTCGAGCCACTCCTCTTCGGGCGTCGGCGCTCCTCCAGATCTTCAACACCTGCCGGTCGTCGCCTCCTGTAGCCCGCCTTGGACGCTCGCCCTAACGGGACAGTTTTCTGAGACCGGCCCTCGCATGATCGCGGGGCATCGGTCTCGTCTCGAGAAGGAGATGCATACGAGCCGCTCCTAAACGACCAGCCGCATGACGGATCCAGTCACCGCCAGACCGGGGCCACTCGGACAGACATCTCATCCACATTCGGCATGTGCTGCTTCACCGAACTCTCCGCCTCCGCGGCCAGCCGGTCGGCGTCGGAGAGGCTCGTCGCGGAGGTGCGGACGAGCGCGTCGCCATGGAGCCTGTGCCCGACCCAGCGCATCCGCACCCGTTCCACCGACTCGACCTCGGCCAGATGCTCCAGGGCGTGCTCGGCGCGGTCGACGAGCTCCGGCTCGACGCCATCCATCAGCCGTCGGCCGACCGAGCGCACGGTACCGACCAGCAGCACCGCGATCATGGCCGAGATCAGCAGGCCTACGATCGGGTCGGCGAGCGGGAAGCCGAGCAGCACGCCGATCCCGCCGGCCACGACGGCCAGAGAGGTGAATCCGTCGGTGCGGGCGTGGATGCCGTCTGCGACCAGGGCGGCCGAGCCGATCTTCCTGCCCACGCGGATGCGGTAGACCGCGACCGCCTCGTTGCCGAGGAAGCCGATGATGCCGGCGGCGATCACCCAGCCGATGTTCTCCATGGGCCTGGGGTTGAGCATGCGGTCGATCGCCTCCCAAGCGGCGATGACTGCCGACAGGGCGATCATCAGGACGATGAACAGCCCGGCGAGGTCCTCGGCCCGGTTGAAGCCGTAGGTGTACTTCCGCGTGGCGACCCGACGGGACAGCACGAACGCGATCCACAGCGGCACCGCGGTCAGGGCGTCGGAGAGGTTGTGGATCGTGTCGGCCAGCAGCGCTACCGATCCGGAGAACGCGACGACGGCGGCCTGCAGCACGGTCGTTGCCAGCATGAGCACCAGGCTGATCTTCAGCGCGCGGATTCCCTCGGAGTGGGCTTCCATCGCGTCGTCGATCGAGTCGGCGGCGTCGTGGGAGTGCGGGACGAAGATCCCGTACAGGAAGCCCTTGAACCCCGTCGGGTGGGAGTGACCGTGCTCGCCGTGGTCATGGGAATGGCCATGACCGTGCGTATGCCCGTGGTCCTGGCCGTGATCACGATCCGCGTGATCGTGCGCGGACGCTCCGCTCTCCTGCTCGTGGTCAGCGTGCGGATGGGCGTGGCTGTGCTCCGTCATGCTTCTGCTCGTTCCTCGTGGTGGTGTGCCGGGACCTGCCCATTGGCGACAGAGTGCTCGGCCTGGAAGATCGCGTCGGACACCAGCTGGGAGGCGTGCTCGTTCTCCAGCCGATAGAACACCCGCTGCCCCTCCTGCCGGGTCGACACGATCCGGGCCATCCGCAGCTTCGCCAGGTGCTGCGACACCGCGGCCGGCGACTTGCCCACGCTCTCGGCGAGGTGGTTCACCGACAGCTCGTCGCTGCGACGCAGCGCGAGGACGATCCGGACTCGGGTCGCGTCGGCGAGGAGCCCGAACACCTCGACGGCAAGTTCCACGTACTGACTGTCGGGGTCGAGCCCGCATATCTGCTTATCTGCGTCCATACGCAGATTATTGCATACTCGAACGTAAGTGCGCATCGATGAGTGCCCCACGAGACGCCACCGGCCGCCCCACGTTCGGCTCGCGAGGACGACGAATTGCCCTGGCCGGCGATTCGGCGGGTCAGTTGTGATCGTTGGCGGCGAAGGCAGAGTGCAGGGTGACGACGATGACGCGGGCAGCGTCATCTCTGTCGAGCCGGCCGGCGGTGACTTCCTCGGCTGCGGCGTTCATGGTCAGGTGAGTGACCGCGAGGAGCCAGTCGACAGGCAGATCCGCACGGAAGACGCCCTCGCGCTGGCCGCGCTCGAGAAGGCCCCGCATCCGGGCTTCGGCCTTCTCGTGCATCTCGCGGATGCGGGCCGGCTGCAGCTCGCGCTGAGCCACCACGAGCACGGCGCGAATGTGCTCCAGGAGCATCCAGCTCGGGGCGATCAGGGCCTCGAACGCCTGGCCCGGATCACCGTCGAGAGGCACGTCGGCCAGGACGGCCTCGGCTCGTTCCAGGCTGTCGGCGAGGGTCGCGTCGATGAGCTCGGCACGCGTCTTGAAATGCCCATAGAGGGTCATCCGACCGACCCCCGCCTCGGCGGCGATGCCGGCGACGGAGGCATCAGGGTCCTTCCTGAGCGCATCCGGCGTCGCCGCGAGGATCTTCGCCCGATTGCGCTGGGCGTCTGCCCTCTGGTTGGCCGTCTTTCCTCGCCGCACCGGCTTCTGTTCACCAGCGCCGGCCGCGCCCTTTCCGTTCGGCATACCCACCTCTAACTCGTACGGGAATATACGAGCTAGTATAGCGGTTAGAAGTCGTACACCGATGCTTGACTTCGGCTGAGGGCCTCCCGGCCCGTGACAACCCTGTCGAGAACGAAAGGACCAATGGAGCCATGAGAACGACGACGCAGAACAAGGAGGTGCGCCATGTCTGAGACGAATGCACCTGCACCCCGGACCGGGGCGAAGCAGTGGTGGGGGCTCGCGGTCCTCGTGATCCCGTCGACCCTGCTGTTCATGATGCTGACGATCTTGTTCCTGGCGGCCCCGAACATGGCTGCTGATCTGAACCCGACTAGCGCACAGCTGCTGTGGATTCTCGACATCTACGGGTTCGTCATGGCCGGATTCCTCGTCGCGATGGGCGTCCTCGGCGACCGGATCGGCAAGCGTCTGCTTATGGTGATCGGCGCGGTCCTGTTCGGAATCGTGTCCATCGCTGCGGCGTTGACGACCAGTCCCGAGCTGATGATCGCCTGGCGCGCCATCCTCGGCGTGGGAGGAGCCATGATGCTCCCGTCCACGCTGGGGCTGATCTTCGTGCTCTTCGCCGACCCGAAGGCGCGAGGCGTCGCGATCGGCGTCTGGGCCGGCGGGATCTTCGCCGGTGTCGCCCTCGGACCACTGCTGTCCGGCCTGCTGCTCGAGGTCTTCGGCTGGCAGGCGACGTTCCTGGTCGCGGTGCCCGTGATGGCGCTGGTGGCCATCGGCGCGCCGCTGCTGCTGCCTGAGCACAAGGATCCGACCGCGAAGATCGATCTGCTCAGCGCATTGCTCCTGGTCGCTTCGCTGCTGGCCATCATCTACGGCGTCAAGCGCTTCGCCACCCAGGAGCCGGCCGGCCCGTCGATCGGCCTGCTGATCGCCGGAGTACTGGTCGGGCTGTGGTTCGTGATCCGGCAGCTGCGCGCGACCCAGCCCCTGCTCGACGTCCGGCTGTTTGCCAACCGCACCGTCAGCGGAGCACTCGCGGTGTTCCTTCTTTCGGCCGCGGCGCTGGGTGGGGTGTATTCGCTGTTCACCCAGTACCTGCAGCAGGTGCAAGGGCTCTCGCCTATGCAGGCCGGACTGTCGATTTTGCCTGCCGCGGCAGTTCTCATCGTCGTCTCGACCCTCTCGCCGATGCTCGCCCGGAGGTTCCGGCCGGGCAACGTGATCGCCGTGGGCCTGCTCACCCAGGTCGTCGGCTACATCCTGTTCACCCAGCTCGACGCCGTCACCGGTCTCGCGCTGGTGATCGCGAGCTTCGTCGTCACCTACCCCGGGGTCGCGCCCTCCATGGCGCTGACCACGGACCTGGTGGTGAGCTCGGTCCCGCCGGAGAAGGCCGGCGGTGCCTCCGGGCTCGCGACGACCGTCAACGACCTGGGCATCTCACTCGGTGTCGCGGTCATCGGCAGCATCGGGATCGCCGCCTATCGCAGCCAGATCAGCGACTCCTTGCCCGATGGGCTGCCACCGGAGGCGGCGGCCGCGGCCGAGACCGGGATCGACGGGGCCATCGCCGCCGCCGGACAGCTGCCGGGCGACGTCGGAGAGGCACTGACGACCGCGGCCCAGCAGGCGTTCACCAGCGGACTGAACGCCGCTGGGATCACCTCCGCGATCATCGCCGCCCTTGCCGCGCTCATCGCCGCGATCGGTCTGCGGCACATCCGCCCCACCGGGCAGGCTCACGTCGACGCCGAGAAGGAGCCCGCTCAGGAGTCGTGACGCATCCTCGACCGTTCGTGTCCGGCGGACGGATGAGTCCGCCGGACACGAACGCCGACACCCGCCGCAGGTACACCGAGACGGCGGCTGACCCGTCCCGCGACGAGGCCGCCGAAACACGCCGAAGGAGTCCCGATGACCACGCTCAGAACCACCATCGACACTGTCCGACACTCACCGACGTTGCGGCGTGTGCTGCACTGTCTGTTCCGATGCGCCGCGTCGGGGGCATCGGACCGTCTCCCCCGGGTCACGAAGACGCCATGTCCGCGCAATTGAGGCGCAGGGCCGCGCACCCGGTAAGGTGCGCGGCCCTGATGCGTCAGTTCTCCTGGTAGGCGATCGTCGTCATCATCCCGGCTTCCCCGTGGTAGACGTTGTGGCAGTGGGTGAGCCACCGCCCGGGGTTGTCGGCGTCGAACTCGACGCGCAGCGTCGTGCCGGGCAGGACGATCGAGGTGTCCTTGCGCGGCCCGCCGCCGGGAAGCTGGTAGGTGTGCCCGTGCAGGTGCATCGGGTGCCACATCGTCGTCGAGTTCTTGAACTCGAGGGCGACCCGCTCCCCGTCGGCGATGCCGAGGGCGTCGCGCATCGGTTGGTCCATGTTCATGCGCTTGCCGTTGATCGCCCAGTCGTACTTTTCCATGCTTCCGGTCAGCTCGAGGGTGAGCGTGCGGTCGACGCCGCGCTTGGGAAGTGCGACCTCGCCGGCTGCCCTGAGGTCGGCCGCTGTGGCGGGATTTTTCGTCTGCGGCAGCGTCGTGTCCTTCGCGGGTGCGCTGCCCGATGCGGTGCGCAGGACGGCGAGGGCCTGGTCCTGCTTCCCCAGGGCCTCGGCGACGACCGCGAACGCGCCGTCGCCGGCGGTGATGATCGCGTCGTAGCGCTCCCCCATGCCGAGCACGACGCTCTCGGCCTCGAAGGCCTCGACGGGGAATCCGTCGGTGTGGGTGATCGTCAGCGGGTGCTCGCCGACCCCGAAGCGGAAGGCGGTGTCGCCGCCGGCGTTGATGATCCTCAGCCTGATCCGCTCCCCGGGCTTGGCGGTGAAGGTCTGGGGGTCGTTCGCAGGCGTGCCGTTGATCAGGTAGAGGGGGTAGTAGACGTCGCCGGCGTCGCCGCCGAGTAGCGGCGAGGTCGCGCCCATCAGGGTGTTGCCCATCCGCATCGGCCCCATGTCCATGCCGCCGTGGTCCATCATCCCCTTCTCGAGCTCGGCGAGGACCTCGTCGGGCGTCGCGGTGACGCCGTCCAGCCAGTCATCAAGAACGATCACCCATTCCTGGTCGTAGTCGCCCTTCTCGTGCGGATCGTCGATGATCAGCGGCGCATACAGGCCGCGGTCGAGCTGCACGCCGACATGCGGGTGGAACCAGAACGTGCCCGGCTCGGGCAGCGTGAACTCGTAGTCGAACGACCCACCGGGCTCGATGGGCTCCTGGGTGAGGCTCGGCACTCCGTCCATGTCGTTGCGCAGCGCCAGCCCGTGCCAGTGGACGCTGGTCGGATCGGGCAGGTCGTTGGTGAAGTCGACCTTCAGGGAGTCACCGACGTTGCCGCGCAGCGGCTTGGTCGCCGACGCTCCCCGATAGGCCCAGGTCTTGGCGGTCTTCCCTCCGAGGTCCAGGGTGACCGGCTCGGCGGTCAGCGCACGCCGCACGATCGTTCCGGTGCGGCGGCGCTTCGCCTCCGCGGAAGTGACTGCGGTGCTGCTGGACCCAATGAACGAGGTTGTCTTAGTGGCAGTGGTGCTGCATCCGGCGAAGCCGGCGGCAGTCAGCGTCAATGCGCCGACAGACAGGAACTGTCGACGATTCAGGGTGGAATGCATGGGTGATGTCCTTCTGTGTCGATGGTGAACGGGACCACGACATCGCGCCCGCGCGCTCGACGAACACGGGTGATCGGAGGCACAGAGCCGCCTGGGCCCGGAAGATGGGCCAGCGTTTTGGGACACGGTGTCGTGGCAGGCACGGCAGGGTCGTGGACCCGCCGAGGTGGCTGACTGAGGAGCGCCGCATCGGCGCTCCTCAGTGCTCACGTTCGGTAGATCGACAGCTCCAGATGCGTCAGCGCGAACCGGCGGGGCGTCTCGGACGGCGACGACGGCATGGGCGCAGAGACGAGTGTGGGCACAGCTGCGACGGACGGAACGGGGAGGGCCGGAATGCTCTGGGTCGTAGGCGCGGAGACACAGGTGGAGTCGCCGCTGTTCATGGCGTCTGCGCAGCCTCCGGAGCCGTGCACCGGACCCTGTGCTCCGGTCGCGCTCGACATGGAGGCGATAGACGTCATGCCCGTCATGCCGGGCGACTGCGAGGACGCGTGAGCCGGCGACGCCATGGGGGTCGTCGCCGCTGCCGGTCCGCCGACCAGCGCGTGCATGCCGAGGAGACCCGTGATCAGCAGCGCCGTAAGAATGATCAGCTGCAGCCAGTGCCGGCTGCGGCAGGGTTCATCGGTCGCGGTCTCCACAGCCCCAGCATACCCCGGTGGTGTATCCCCTCGACACGTGGGGATCATTCAGCGGCGAGTCCGCATCCCCTTGCGGGAATACCCGTCAGGGGTATACGGTTGCACTCACACAGGTACCCACCGGGGGTACCCAAATTGAGGAGGTTATGCGATGACTGCGAACGAGTACCAGGTGACGGGCATGACCTGCGGGCACTGCGAGATGTCGGTCCGCGAGGAGGTCAGCGAGATCTCTGGCGTCACCGATATCCAGGTCAGCGCGCAGACCGGCAAGCTCGTCGTCTCCGCCTCCGGCGAGGTCGACGACGCGAAGGTCCTGGCCGCGGTCGAGGAAGCCGGCTATACGGCGGTTCGCGTCTGATGAAGGCACCGGTCAGGCTCGCGGCCTACGGCGCTGGGCTGGTGGTGGCGTTCGGCGCGGCCTTCGGGCTCGCCGGCGTCGTCGTCCCCGACAGCGTCTTGGCCGCCTGGGCCAAGAGCAGCGACACGGGCTCGCACGGCGAGGGTCACGGGGACACGGAGGAGCAGAACATGGAGCACGCGATGAACGGCGTCTCGGCCAGCGCTGCCGGCTACGTCCTCTCTCCCGTCACGGCCCCATCAGGCACCAATGATGCCGGCAAACTGAGCTTCCGGATCCTCGATGAGGACGGGAAGCCGGTGACGGAGTACACGAGGACTCATGAGAAGGATCTTCACCTGATCGTGGTGCGCACCGACGGGACGCAGTTCCGCCACGTGCACCCGGACTTGGACGAGGCCACCGGCACCTGGTCGGTGCCGTCGTGGAACTGGGACGAGGCAGGAACCTACCGCGTCTACGCCGACTTCACCCCCGCCGGGAAGGACGCCGAGGGCGTCACGCTCACCCGTGCCGTCGAGGTCGCCGGCGACTACGCCCCGGTCGAGGCGACGGTCTCGCGCACCGACGAGGTCGACGGGTACACCGTCACCCTGGACGGAGAATTAAACGCCGGGAGCACGAGCGACCTGACGGCCACCGTCGAGCGCAACGGCAAGCCGGTCACCGCGCTCGAGCCGTACCTCGGCGCATTTGGCCACCTGGTCGCGTTGCGCGAGGGTGACCTGGCCTACCTGCACGTGCACCCCGCCGGCGACGAACCCCAAGCGGGGTCGACCGGAGGACCAGACGTCAGCTTCGCCGCCGAGGTCCCCACCGCCGGCCGATACCTGCTGTACCTGGACTTCCAGATCGACGGCAAGGTCCGCACCGCACAGTTCGTGGTCGACGCCGGGCACGGCGACGGCACCCAGGCAGACGACGAATCACACTCGGGCGGCCACTGATCCCCAAAGGGCCAGTCCGTCGACGAAGAAGCAACAGGAAAGGACACGCGGTGAGCACCCAAGCTGCAGCGAACACCCAAGCGCCGCTAGTCGCGGACGCCGGCATCGAGCTCGAGATTGGCGGGATGACCTGCGCCTCCTGCGCGAACCGGATCGAGCGTAAGCTCAATAAGCTCGACGGTGTCTCCGCCACGGTCAACTACGCCACCGAGAAGGCCAAGGTCACCGTGCCCGACGGGTACGACCCCGCCCTGCTGGTCGCCGAGGTCGAGAAGACCGGCTACACCGCTGCCATGCCCAAGCCCAAGGACGCGACGCCGTCGGGCCCGACCACGGACGATGGTGAGGCTCCCGACTCCGAGCTGACATCGCTCAAGCACCGCCTCATCGGCGCAATCGTGCTCACCGTCCCGGTGATCGCCATGGCCATGGTTCCTGCGCTCCAGTTCACCTACTGGCAGTGGGCCTCCCTGGCCCTGGCCGCACCGGTGATCGTCTGGGCGGCCTGGCCGTTCCACAAGGCAGCGTGGACCAACCTGCGCCACGGCACCGCGACCATGGACACCCTCATCTCCATGGGCACGACCGCGGCGTTCCTGTGGTCGCTCTACGCCCTGTTCCTCGGCACCGCCGGGACGCCAGGCATGACGCATCCCTTCGAGTTCACCATCGCTCCCTCCGACGGCGCGGGCAACATCTACCTCGAAGCCGCGGCCGGGGTGACGATGTTCATCCTCGCCGGCCGCTACTTCGAGAAGCGCTCCAAGCGCCAGGCCGGTGCCGCGCTGCGCGCCCTGCTCGAGCTCGGCGCGAAGGAAGTCTCGGTTCTGCGCAATGGGGCCGAGGTCAAGATCCCGACCTCCGATCTGGCCGTCGGCGACGAGTTCGTCGTCCGCCCAGGTGAGAAGATCGCCACCGACGGCACCGTCGCCTCCGGAACGTCGGCCGTGGACGCGTCCATGCTCACCGGAGAGTCCGTGCCAGTCGAGGTCGTCGCCGGCGACCCGGTCACGGGCGCGACCGTCAACGCCGGCGGCCGCCTGGTCATCCGCGCGACCCGCGTCGGGTCGGACACCCAACTGGCACAGATGGCCAAGCTCGTCGAGGACGCCCAGACTGGCAAGGCCGCGGTCCAGCGCCTGGCCGACCGGATCTCTGGCGTGTTCGTTCCGATCGTCATCGCCATCTCGGTCATCGCCCTCGGCGCGTGGCTCGGTGCCGGGTTCCCCGTCTCCGCCGCCTTCACCGCAGCGGTCGCGGTCCTCGTCATCGCCTGCCCCTGCGCCCTCGGCCTGGCCACTCCCACCGCCCTGCTGGTCGGCACCGGTCGCGGCGCGCAGATGGGCGTGCTGATCAAGGGTCCCGAGGTTCTCGAATCCACCCGCAAGGTCGACACTATCGTCCTCGACAAGACCGGCACCGTCACCACCGGCAAGATGACCCTGGTCGAGGCGATCACCGAGCCCGGCGTCGACCGCGCCGAGCTGCTCCGCCTGGCAGGCGCTCTGGAGGACGCCTCCGAGCACCCCATCGCCCAGGCCATCGCCAAGGGCGCGGTCCAGGAGATCGGGCAGCTGCCCACTCCCGAGGACTTCGCGAACATCGAGGGCAAGGGCGTCCAGGGAGTCGTCGACGGCCGCGGCGTGCTCGTCGGCCGGGAGTCCCTGCTGGCCGACTGGTCGCAGCACCTCTCCTCCGACGTCGCCGCCGCCAAGGCCGCAGCCGAGGACGAGGGCAAGACCGTCGTCGCCGTCGGCTGGGACGGACAGGCCCGCGGAATCCTCGTCGTCGCCGACGCCGTCAAGCCCACCAGCGCCGAGGCGATCCAGGGCCTGAAAGACCTGGGCCTCACCCCGGTCCTGCTCACCGGCGACAACGAGGCCGTGGCCAAGCGGATCGCCGCCGAGGTCGGCATCGAAAAGGTCATCGCCGAGGTCCTGCCCAAGGACAAGGTGGATGTCGTTACCCGCCTCCAGGACGCGGGCAAGGTCATCGCGATGGTCGGCGACGGCGTCAACGACGCCCCCGCCCTCGCCCAGGCCGACCTTGGCCTGGCGATGGGCACCGGCACCGACGTCGCCATCGAGGCCTCCGACATCACCCTCGTGCGGGGCGACTTGCGGGCCGCGGTCGACGCGATCCGGCTCTCCCGCAGGACCCTGGGCACGATCAAGTCGAACCTGTTCTGGGCCTTCGCCTACAACGTCGCGGCCATTCCGGTCGCGGCGCTGGGCATGCTCAACCCCATGCTCGCAGGCGCGGCGATGGCGTTCTCCAGCGTCTTCGTCGTCGGCAACAGCCTCCGCCTGCGCGGGTTCCGCAGCGTCGCCAAGCAGTGACGCCGCAGAACCAACCATCATCCGAACACACGAAAGGCATCCACCGAGAATGAGAATCGAAGACCAGGCACCCACCAGCTGCTGCAGCACCTCCCCCGCAACCGAGACATCCGCAGCCGAGGCACCGGTCAGCGCAGGATCCGGCTGCTGCGGCACGACCGGCGCAGAGAACCACGCCGCGAATTCCGGCCATCGCGAAAACCTTCTCGTCGAAGGAAGCGACGACATGACCACCTGCCCCGTCATGGTCGGCAATCCGGTCAACAAACAGGACGCCGAAGAAAAGGGCCTCTTCCGTGACTACGACGGGCAGCGCTACTGGCTCTGCTGCCCAGGCTGCGGACCGACCTTCGACTCCGATCCAGCCAAGTACGCCGCCAACATGGCCTGATCCTTCGATGCCCCGGGGCTGCAGTATTACTACTGCTGCCCGGGGCGACTGGATCGAAGCTGAGCGATTCCACGCCCACCGATCGATATTTGACCTATACCCCATAGGGGTATAATGTTGATCGGACTACAATGAATGGATAGGAGACTTTATGCGCAAGCGCCTCATGACCACCGTCGCCGCAGGAGTGCTCGGCGGAGCACTCGTGCTCTCCGGCTGCAGCACCGGAGGAGACCAGGACCAAGCGACCCCCTCGTCGACCAGCCAGCACGAGGGCCACGGAAGCAGTGGCAGCAGTTCTGACAGCGGCGGGATGGAGCATCCGATGGACGGCGGCCCCGCCCCCGAGGGCATCGAGAAGGCCGCGTCGCCGAAGTATCCGGTCGGCACCGAGGTCAAGCTCACCGCCGATCACATGGAGGGCATGGACGGCGCACCGGCCACGATCGCCGGGGCCTACGACACCTATACCTACGCGGTGAACTTCACGCCCACCACCGGCGGGGATCCGGTCAAGGATCACAAGTGGGTCGTGCAGGAGGAGATCAAGGATGCCGGAGACCAGCGAGTGGCCGACGGCACCGAGGTCACGCTGGAAGCGGAGCACATGGAGGGCATGAAGGGCGCGAAGGCGACCATCGCCTCCTCCACCGACGAGACCGTCTACATGGTCGACTATGAGTCCGACGGCATGAAGATGACCAACCACAAGTGGGTCGTCGAGAGCGAGATCAAGCCGGCCTCCTGAGCCGGCCGCCGCGGGCCCTGAAGGGTCCGCGGCGAGACACGACCCGATCGAAGGGAAGACCGGGGAAGAACGAGGGGAAGCGAAGAGCAATGACGGACCCGACCACGCATCACCATCACCACGGCGACGTCGCCGACGAGACCACCGAGTCCGGCCACGTTGACGACTCGCATGCCGAGCACGAAGGCCACACCATGGAACACGGCGACCATGCCGGGCACGGCGATCACGGCAGTGGCCATGGTGGTCATGCGGGCCACGGCGACCACGTCGGCCAGTTCCGTCGACTGTTCTGGATCAACCTCGTCATCGCCATCCCGGTGGTCGCGTTCTCTCCCATGTTCGCCATGCTGCTGGGCTACTCGGTGCCCGGCTGGGCGGGCTGGGTCGCCGCAGTGCTCGGCACCGTCATGTACGCCTGGGGCGGCACCCCGTTCCTCACCGGTGCCGTCAGCGAGCTGAAGAGCCGCCAGCCCGGGATGATGCTGCTGATCGCGCTCGGGATCACCGTCGCGTTCCTCGCCTCCTGGGCCGCCACTCTCGGGCTCGTCCATCACGAGCTCGAGTTCTGGTGGGAGCTGGCGTTGCTGATCGTCATCATGTTGCTGGGCCACTGGATCGAGATGCGCTCCCTGGCCCAGACCACTTCGGCGCTGGACTCCCTGGCCGCGCTGCTGCCCGATGAGGCCGAGCGGATCGAGGGCGACGACGTCGTCAAGGTCGACCCGGCCGAGCTGCGCGTCGGCGATGTCGTGATCGTCCGCCCCGGTGGCAGCGTCCCCGCCGACGGCATCGTCGTCGACGGCCGCGCCGACATGGACGAGTCCATGATCACCGGCGAGTCACGCCCCGTCGCCCGCGGCGAGGGCGAGAACGTCACCGCCGGCACCGTCGCCACCGACTCCGGCCTGCGGGTGGAGATCACCGCCACGGGCGACGACACGGCGCTGGCGGGCATCAACCGGCTCGTCGCTGAGGCGCAGGGCTCTTCCTCCCGTGCACAGCGCATCGCCGACCGCGCCGCTGCCCTGCTGTTCTGGTTCGCCCTCGTAGCCGCCCTGATCACCGCAACAGTCTGGACCCTCTTCGGACTGCCCGACGACGCGGTCATCCGCACCATCACCGTCCTCGTCATCGCCTGCCCCCACGCTCTGGGCCTGGCGATCCCACTGGTCGTCTCCATCGCCACCGAGCGCGCCGCCCGCGGCGGCGTCCTGGTCAAGGACCGCCTCGCCCTGGAGTCCATGCGCCAAGTCGACGCGGTCCTCTTCGACAAGACCGGCACCCTGACCAAGGGCGAGCCCACCGTCACCGGCGTCGAACCGACCGCAGGCATGGATGCCGACCAGGTGCTCGCCCTGGCCGCATCCGCCGAGGCCGACAGCGAGCACCCCCTCGCCCAGGCCATCGTTACCGCCGCCAAGGAGAAGAGCCTCACCCTCGAGCCGTCCAGCGGATTCACCTCTTCCCCCGCGGTCGGCGTCACTGCGACGGTGGCCGACCAGGAGATCCGCGTCGGCGGACCCCGGCTGCTCGAAGAGACCGGGCAGGACGAGGTCGACACGGCAGACGCGTGGCGGGCAGAGGGCGCGATCATCCTGCACGTCCTCCGTGATGGCAAGGTGATCGGTGGCCTCAAGCTCGCCGACGAGGTTCGCCCAGAGTCCCGCGATGCCGTCGACGCCCTCCATGAGCTCGGCGTCGAGGTCGTCATGATCACCGGTGACGCCGAAGCGGTGGCGAACGAGGTCGGCCAGGAACTCGGCATCGACCGCGTCTTCGCCGGCGTTCGTCCCGAGGACAAGTCCGCGAAAGTCGCCGCGCTCCAGCACGAGGGCAAGAAGGTCGCCATGGTCGGCGACGGCGTCAACGACGCCCCCGCGCTGGCCCAGGCCGATGTCGGCATCGCCATCGGAGCCGGCACCGACGTCGCCATCGCCTCGGCCGGGGTCATTCTCGCCAGCTCCGACCCGCGCAGCGTCTTGTCGGTGATCCAGCTGTCGAGGGCCGCCTACCGGAAGATGAAGCAGAACCTGTGGTGGGCCGCCGGCTACAACCTCATCTCCGTCCCGCTCGCGGCCGGCGTCCTCGCACCCGTCGGGTTCGTCCTGCCGATGTCGGTCGGCGCGATCCTGATGTCGATCTCCACCGTCGTTGTCGCCCTCAACGCCCAGCTGCTGCGGCGCATCGACCTCACCCCCGAAGCCAGCACCCGCTCCGTCCTGGAGCGCCAGAAGTGAAGGACACAACCATGGCCAACGACACTGCCACCGACAGCACCGAGATCAGGACCGACACCGGGACCCACCAGCACGGCTACATCAGCGACAAGGACCGCTACCGCAACCGCATGAAGCGCATCGAAGGCCAGGCCCGGGGGATTACGAAGATGATCGACGACGAGAAGTACTGCATCGATATCCTCACCCAGGTCTCCGCCCTCACCCGGGCCCTGCAGGGTGTGGCGACCGGCCTGCTCGATGACCACCTCAAGCACTGCGTCCTCGACGCCGCCAAGCAAGGCGATGAGGACGCGGCTATCGCCAAGATCCAGGAAGCCAGCGACGCCATCAACCGCCTCGTCCGCTCCTAACACCTTGGGATTTCGCTCCGCGCAGGCGTGAGCTGAGCATCGTCCCGCCTTCGGTCCCGGGGCGGGACGGAGGCGGAGATCGGGCCTGACGACATGACCAACATCTACCCGAGAGAAGAGCTCGATATGACCCCTACCCTTGCCGCACCAATCCGACCCTCCAGAAGCCGGCAGGGACTCGGCGCGACCATAACCGCGCTGGCAGCCAGCGCCGTCCTCCTGCTCAGCGGCTGCGCCGGTGCTGACCCATCCCCTTCCGCAGGATCCGATCAGTCTCTGGTAGCCCACCACGGCCTCGATGGCCTGGACGCCCGGGAAATCATCAAGCGTCTTGACACGATGCCGGTCATAGACCGCTCAACCGAACTCATGGCTTCGATCGAGCCCGACCAACTCGTCCTCACCGACGATCAGAACAACCAAACCACTCTGCCGATGCCAGAGGACGACTTCTACGTCTCTATCGCCCCGTATCTCGAGCAGACCCACGAGTGCTACTTCCACAGCCTCACTACCTGTCTCGGCGAGCTCGCCAACACTGACGTCGATGTCACAGTGGTCAACACGACGTCGGGCGAGACCATCCTCGAAGATTCGCTCACGACTTACGACAACGGATTCATCGGACTCTGGCTGCCCCGCGGTATTGATGCGACGCTCACGGTCAGCACCGAAGACCGCACCGCGAAACAGGACATCTCGACCCGCCTCGACGACCCCACCTGCTTAACCACTCTCCAACTGACGTGACGCCCGGATGCTGAAGACGCCGAGGAAGTGCGGATCACCGACGATCAGAGAGCCCCGCCTTCACGAACACCATCCGGTCGACGTGTAGCCGGCATCGACATCCTTCAAAATGGATGCATGTCTAATCAAGCAGTGCCTAGTACCGGCCGACCATCGACATCCTCGCCGCCGCCAAGGCGCTCATTGCTTGACCGTCGGAGTGCGGCAGCCCTCCGAGGACTCCTGCCGACCCGTTGAGGCGCGAGGGCAGCTTCGACTACGAAACCTACGCGGACGCGTCGGCAGCCGGCACGAGTTCCGGCACCAGCAGCGGCACGAACCGGACGAACACGACCATGGCGACGAGCTCGACGAGCGTCTGGGTGACCACGACCAGCGGTGCCAGGTCAAACGCCGCGGGCAACGCGAGCACCAGCGGGAGCACGACGAGCGAGTTCCGAGTCGCGCCGCTGAACACGACGGCGCGCCTGCCGGGCACGTCGAGGCCCGCCGCGCGGCTGACCAGCATCCCCACCGGCACCATGACGGCCGCGAAGAGGACGAAGACCGGCACCGCCAGGAGCAGGGAGCCGGACCGGGCGCTCACCCCGGCGACCTGCGAGGCGACCACGACCGCCAGGGTGGCGACCATCAGCGGCACCATCGCGCCCATGACGATCTCTTCGACCCTGCGCCCGATGCGCCATCGGGCGGCGGCGAGCTGCGTGAGCGCGGCGGCGACCAGCGGCAGGGCGATGATCAGGACGAAGGCCTCGACGAAGGGACCGAACTCGACGGAGCCGACGAACTCCGCGTCGATGAAGATCCACAGGTACAGCGGCAGCAGGAGCATCTGGGCGATCATCAGCAGCGGGGCCGCCGCCAGGAGGCGCTCCTCGTCGCCGCCCGCGAGGCCGGAAAAGACGATGACGTAGTCGATACACGGGGTCAGCAGCACGAACAGCACCCCGACGAACAGCGCCTGGTCGCCGGCGACGATCCGCGACAGCGGCCAGACGACCAGCGGCACCAGGACGAAGTTGACGACGAGGACCGTCGTGAGGAAGCGCCAGTCCTTGAATGCCCGGCCGAGCCTGCCGAACGGGATGCTGAGGAACGTGGCGTAGAGCAGAAGCGCCAGCACCGGGTGAATCGCGTGCTCTGCCGGGTGGGCGATCGTGGGCCGGGACAGTCGACGACGGCCCCGAGGGCCAGTCCCGCGACGTAGAGCGCGACCTGGTGCCTAACCATCCATTCCATACTCGCGCGCATGGGTCTCCTTCTCTGTCGGGCTGGGCGCATGCACTGCGCCGTTTTAAACGCTAGACCTTGAACCCGGGTTGAAGGTCAAGCCGGAGCGCCCTATGGTCGGAACATGAAGATCTCCGAGGTCTCCGAGCGCACCGGGGTGCCTGCGAGCACGCTGCGTTACTACGAGCGCCTCGGCATTCTCGCAGCGGACCGGAGCCCGAACGGGTACCGGGACTTCGACGGGGGCCACCTCGAGCGGCTGGACTTCATCACCGCGGCGAAGCGGCTCGGCCTCGAGCTGCCCGAGATTCGCCGGCTCATCGAGCTCGTCGACGACGGGACCTGCACGGGGGTGAAGGCAACGCTGCAGCCGCTGCTGGCCGAGCAGATCGCTGCCGTTGAGCAACAGCTTCGGTCACTGACACGGCTGCAGGACCAGCTGCGGCAGGCGCGGGACCACGTCGACGGCTGCCCCGACAGTGACGAGCCCTGCCGGTCGGAGTGCGCATTCAGGGCCTTCGCCGGAACGGCTGCCCAGCAGGGCTGATCGCACGGGCTGGCCAATCGGTCAGCAAACACTGTATGGTCAGTACATGCTGACCATTGCTTCACGCGTCGACGTCATGAACCGCCTCGGCCGCGCCATGTCCGACCCGACACGCTCACGGATCTTGCTGTCCCTCCTCGATGAGCCTGGGTACCCGGCAAGACTCGCCCGGGAGCTCGAGCTAACGCGCACGAATGTGTCGAACCATCTGTCCTGCCTGCGGGGCTGCGGGATCGTCGTCGCCGAGCCCGAGGGCCGGCAGACCCGCTACGAGATCGCCGACCCGCACATCGCCGCAGCCCTGACCGCGCTCGTGGACGTGACGCTGGCGGTGGACGAGAGCGCACCGTGCTTGGACCCGGAGTGCTCGGTGCCCGGCTGCTGCGACGCCGACGGGGCTGTGCGATGAACGATGAGTGCTGCGGCGTCGACGAGCCGCGCCATCCGAGGGCGGAAAACCGCCGCTCGTCCCTGCAGCCGATCGGCACGGACGCACCCAGGGCATCGGGCGATGCCTGCTGCGGGCCAGAGACCGTCCCGGCTGCGGTACACGACGACGGCGACGCCTGCTGCGGGCCAGACCCGGCGCGGAGCCCATCGGAACCTGGCGCGGAACCGGAGTCCCGCCCGCCGTGGTGGAGGGACCTCGCCCTGCTCCCCTCAGCGGTCGCCGGCCTGTTCCTCGTCGCCGGGTACGCGCTGGACTGGTCCGACCTGGACGTCGCCGCGCTGGTGACCCAGTGGATCGCGCTGCTGGCCGGCGCGTGGACGTTCGTGCCCGGCGCGGTGCGCCGCCTGATCCGTGGACGGCTCGGCGTCGGCCTGCTGATGACGATCGCCGCGGTCGGCGCGGTGCTGCTCGGCCACGTCGCCGAAGCCGCCGCCCTGGCTTTCCTGTTCTCCCTGGCCGAGACCCTGGAGGATCGGGCGATGGACCGCGCCAAGGAGGGACTGCGCGCGCTGCTCTCGCTGGTCCCGCAGACCGCCCGCGTCTCCCGCATGGGCGGAGTCGCGACCGTGCCGGTGGCCGACCTCCGCGAACTCGACCTGCTCGTGATCGGAGCCGGTGAGCATGTCCCGACCGATGGCGTGGTCGCCGAGGGCCGCTCGAGCGTCGACGCCTCCGCCGTGACCGGGGAGTCGATCCCCGTGGAGGTAGGACCGGGCGACCCCGTGCCAGCAGGCGCGGTGAACGGGTCCGGGTCCCTGCTGGTCGAGGCGACCGCAGACGGACGGGACAACTCGCTGACACAGATCGTCGCCCTGGTCGAGCAGGCCCACGCCCGCAAGGGAGAGCGCGCCCGGCTGGCCGACCGGATCGCCCGTCCCCTCGTCCCTGCCGTCCTCGTCGCCGCGGCCCTGGTCGCGCTGCTCGGGCTCGTCGTCGGCGACCCGTGGACCTGGGTCGAACGGGCCCTCGTCGTCCTCGTCGCGGCGTCGCCGTGCGCGATGGCGATCGCCGTGCCGGTCACCGTCATCAGCGCGATCGGGTCCGCCTCAAGGTTCGGCGTCGTCATCAAGTCCGGGGCCGCCTTCGAGCAGTTCGGCACCATCCGCACGGTCGCCTTCGACAAGACCGGCACCCTCACCCAGGGCCAGCCGCAGGTGACCGAGACCCGCACCGCGCCGGGCGGCAGCCAACAGGACGTCCTCGCGTGGGCGGCGGCCCTCGAGGCGACCAGCACCCATCCCCTGGCGGCGGCGATCACAGCGGCCGCGCCGGACTCCCCGGCGGCGAGCGAGGTGGCCGAGGACGCCGGGCACGGCATCGCCGGCCGGGTCACCGGCCGTTTCGTCAGGGTCGGCAGTCCACGCTGGATCGCCCCGGCCGGCCTGCGGACCGACGCCGACGAGCTGGCCGAAATGGGCATGACGGTCGTCGTGGTGGAAGCCGACGGTGAGGTCGCCGGCCTGATCGGCGTGCGCGACGAACTCCGCCCCGAGGCCACCGAGACCGTGCGCATGCTCCACGACCAGGGAATCGGCACGGTCATGCTCACCGGCGACGACGCCCGCACCGCCCGCGCCCTGGCCGCCCAGGCCTGCATCGACGACGTCCGCGCCGAACTGCTGCCAGCCGACAAGGCGGAGGCGATCACAGGTCTGGCCGCAGCGCGGCCGACGGCGATGGTCGGCGACGGCATCAACGACTCCCCCGCGCTGGCCACCGCGACCGTGGGCATCGCGATGGGAGCCACCGGTTCCGCGGCCGCGGTGGAATCCGCCGACATCGCCTTCACCGGCCACGATCTGCGCCTGATCCCCGCCGCGTTCGCGCATGCTCGCAGAGGCCGGCGCATCATGACGGCCAACATCGTCCTCGCGCTGGCGATCATCGTCGTCCTGTTCCCGCTCGCCCTCTTCGGGGTGCTCGGCCTGGCCGGAGTCGTCCTCGTCCACGAGGTTGCCGAGGTCGTCGTCATCCTCAATGGCGTACGCGCCGCGCGCAGGCCCATCGCGGCGAGCCGAGGGCTGCCTGCAGCCTCGGACCTCCAGCCGGCGCACGGGACGAAGGCGAACCGATGACCATCGAGGCCCAGCGCTTCGGGAGACGCCCGAACCGGGAGCCGCTCGAGGAGACCCGACGCCGACGGAAAGGACCACGACCATGAAGATCACGCTCCAGTACTTCGACGGCTGCCCGAACTGGGAGATCCTCGACTCCAAGATTGCCGAAGCCCTCGACGGGCGATCTGGCGCGGAGGTCGTCCACCAACGGGTCGAGACACCCGAGGACGCCTCGCGCCTCGGCTTCCACGGCTCCCCGACCGTACTGATCGACGGCGTCGACCCGTTCGCCGAAGACAGTGCGCCGGTCGGCCTCGCGTGCCGCATGTATCGGACTCCCGACGGGCGGGCCGGGTCGCCGACCGTCGCGCAGTTGCGCACGGCCATCCGTGGGGCCTCGCGGGACGTCCGCGAGAGCGCCCTGCAGGGTCTGCCGAACGCGGTGCTCATCGCCTGCACGCTCACGCCGGACGCCGGCAAGGAGCAGGTCGAGAAATGGCGGGCCTTCGACGACGGATATCTCCTCGACGTCGAACGCGGCGACGCCCGGATCATCGTCCACTACGCGAAAGCCGACGACTCCGTCCAGCGTCTTCACGACCTCGTGGCGGTCAAGAGCGCCTGCTGTTCGTTCGTCGACTGGTCGATCGACGAGAGCCACGCCGACCTGCGCCTCGTCGTCACCGGCAGCGCGGAGCAGCTCGCGGCCCTCGACGTCGGGTAAGCGTGCACTTCCGCCCAGTCGCCTCACTCCCCCGGGGCGCGGCAGGTCAGTCCGACTCTGCCCCTGGGCCGGGCTTTTCACGTCGATGCAGGACGATCCAGCGGCCGAGCAGGCCGACGGCGAACATGGCCAGTCCAGCGATGATCGACTGCCAGGGCAGGGTCGCGATCAGGACCAGGCAGCCGAGGACGCCGAGGACGTTGAGCCAGCGTGGCCAGCGGCGGTCGGACGGCGGCTGGGTGAATGCGGCGGTGTTGGCGATGCCGTAGTAGATGAGCACGCCGAAGGAGGAGAATCCGATCACGCCGCGCAGGTCGGTGGTCAGCACCAGGACGGACACGACGACGGCGAGGGCGATCTCGGCGTGGTGGGGCACCTTGTGACGGGGGTGGACCGCCGACAGCCAGAACGGCAGATCGCGATGCCGGGCCATGGCCAGGCTGGTGCGGCCGATGCCGGCGATCAGCGCCAGCAGCGCCCCGAGGCTGGCGACCGCGCCGCCGATCCGGACCACCGGGCCCAGCCCGCCGACCCCGGCTGCTTGCACGGCTGTGGTCAGGGGTGCTGTCGCGGCGGCGATCTTGTCCGGCCCGGCGGCGAGCAGGACGCTCACGCCGACGACCAGGTAGATGATCACCACGATGATCAGGGCGATGGGGATGGCGCGCGGGATGGTGCGCTGCGGGTCGCGGACCTCCTCGCCCATGGTCGCGATCCGGGCGTAGCCGGCGAAGGCGAAGAACAACAGCCCGGCCGACTGTAGGATCCCGTACGGCCCGCCGACGGTCAACGCCGGCCAGCCGCCCAGGTTCGTCGGCGAGGGTTGGCCGACGGCGAAGATGCCGACCACCAGCACCGCCAGCGCGACCAGGGTGATGGCGACCAGGATCCGGGTCAGGCCGGCGGTCTTGCTCACCCCGCGGTAGTTCAACGCGGCCAGTCCGACGATGCCGGCCACCGCCACCAACCGCTGGGCCCACCAGGGGCCGGGCACGGCGTAGGTGGCAAAGGTCAGCGCCATCGCCGCGCAGGAGGCGGTCTTGCCGACCACGAAGCCCCAGCCAGCGGTGAACCCGAACCAGTGACCGATGCGCTCTCGGCCATAGATGTAGGTGCCTCCCGAGGTCGGGTAGACCGCGGCGAGCTGGGCCGAGGCGGTGGCGTTGCAGTAGGCGATCACCGCCGCGATTCCCAAGCCGATCAGCAGGCCGGTGCCGGCCGCCTGGGCCGCCGGCCCGAAGGCGGCGAAGATGCCGGCACCGATCATCGACCCGAGCCCGATGATCACCGCGTCGCCGGTGCCCAGGCGTCGATCCAACTGCGGAGTCGGTTCACTCATCAGGTGTCATCCCATCGGGAGCGTCGGGGGTTTCGGTGTGGAGGATTTCGCGCGCGAGTTCGGTCAGGGCCTGGCGTTCGTCGGCCAATACGGCCCGGCCGGCGTCGGTGATCTGGTACAGCCGCCGGTTGCGCCCCTCCACCGTGGTCTGCCGCGAGGTCAGCAGCCCCTGGTCTTCCAAGCGATGCAGGGTCGGGTACAGGGTGCCGGGGCTGATCTGATATCCGTGATGGCCGAGCTCCTCGGCCATCCATGCGCCGTGGATCTCGCCCTCGGCGGCGTGATGCAGGATGTGCATCCGCACCGCGCCCCGGATGAACTCACTCATCGGCGGCACCGAGATCGAGGGTGAAGTCCAGGCTCGAGGGCTCGTCGGTGCCGGTCAGCGCCGACGCGCCGATGTGGACCCACACTCGATAGCTGCCTTCGGGGTCGAGGGCGACGTTGTTGCCGTAGTGCAGACCGGCCGTGCCCTTGCGGGGCCGGGCCACCGGCACCAGCCCCAGCCCCGTGAACTCCGGTCTATCGTCATCGTCGCCGTCGAGGCGGATGACGTCGACGGCGACGTCGAGGTACGGCACCGGATGCCCGGTGTCGACGTCGTAGATGTGTGCGTCGAGGTTGAACAGATCCGCCGGTGGATCTGCCGGGCCGGGCTCGGCCGCGATGTTCTCCACCACTTCGTCCGCCCGGCCGGCGAACACGGCACCGCCGCCCGCATTGGCCGGCTGCTGCCAGTCCTCGGCGTCGAACATCCGGGCGATCGGCCCGACGGCCACATCCACCCGCAACCGGCCGAAGGTTCGCGTCTCCGGCGATCCCCATACATGCATCGCAGTCCCCTTCCCTGATCTATCGGATGCCGATATCGTAGACCGATATTGAAGGCCCAGTCAACGAGAGGAAGCCAGTCATGTCTGATCCGACACAGTTGGCCGAGCACGACCCCCGCCGCCACACCAGCCAGGTCCGCGAGCGGCTGTCAGAGGTGACCGCACACCTGTGTCAGAACGTCACCAAGATCGACGACTCTTGGGCCCAGGCGCTGTTCGAGACCACCGCCGAAGCCCTGGCCGGCCTGGAGAAGGCATATATCGACTTCGAATTCCACGACGAACCCGCCTGGCGATCCTGATTCCTGAATCGGCCGGGACCGGCGCTTCCCTAGGCCGACGCCGCCCGGCAGGGAACTCGATCCAGCGGCGATGTCCTGCGGTGGCAGGTAGCTGCTCACCTCTGGAGGTCCGAAGTTGCCCACTGCATCGAAGCCTGTCAACATAGAAGCATGTCGAATCAAGCGGCGTTCGCCGCACCTCCCGTGACCCGACGGCTCTCAACCCTCGACAGGTGGCTGCCGGCCTGGATCGGACTCGCCATGGTCGCAGGCCTCCTGCTCGGCCGCCTGGTGCCCGGCGTCTCCGACGTGCTCGCCCGGCTCGAGATCGCCGGCATCTCAGTGCCGATCGCACTCGGCCTGCTGGTGATGATGTACCCGGTCCTGGCCAAGGTCCGCTACGACAAGGTCGCCGCGGTCACCGGCGACAAGAAGCTCCTCATCTCCTCTCTAGTGCTCAATTGGCTCGCCGGGCCGGCGATCATGTTCGCCCTGGCCTGGCTGCTCCTGCCCGACCTTCCCGAATACCGCACCGGGCTCATCATCGTCGGTCTGGCCCGGTGCATCGCCATGGTCGTGATCTGGAACGACCTGGCCTGCGGCGACCGCGAGGCGACCGCGGTGCTGGTGGCGATCAACTCGGTCTTCCAAGTCGTCATGTTCTCCGTCCTCGGCTGGTTCTACCTCAGCGTCCTGCCGAGCTGGCTCGGCCTGGACACACAAGGGCTCGAGGTGTCGATGGGCCAGATCGCCCTCAACGTCCTCGTCTTCCTCGGATTACCCCTGATCGCGGGATTCGCCTCGCGCTGGATCGGCGAGAAGCGCAAGGGCCGGGACTGGTACGAGGAGAAGTTCGTCCCGAAGATCGGGCCGTGGGCGCTCTACGGGCTGCTGTTCACCATCGTGCTGCTGTTCGCCCTCCAGGGTGAGCAGATCACGAGCCGGCCGCTGGACGTCGTCCGGATCGCCCTGCCGCTGTTGGTGTACTTCGCCGTCATGTGGTTCGCGGGCCTGCTGTTGGGCAAGGGCATCGGCCTCGGCTATGCACGGTCGACCACACTTGCATTTACCGCGGCGGGCAACAACTTCGAGCTCGCCATCGCCGTCGCGATCGGCACCTTCGGTGCGGCCTCTGGCCAGGCTCTGGCCGGCGTCGTCGGACCGCTCATCGAGGTGCCCGTCCTCGTCGGCCTCGTCTACGTCTCCCTCTGGGCCGCCAAGGCGTGGTTCCGCACCGATCCCTATAACCAGGAGGTACGAACGTCATGACCGACATCGCGCTGACGCCAGCCGCCCCCGATGAAGACTGCCCACCCCAGGTGCCGCCGATCTCAACAGCCCTCGGCCAGGAGGTTGCCGCGACTCTCACGGGCACACTCAAGGCCCTCGCCGACCCATTGCGTCTGCGGATGCTCTCGGCAATCGCTGCCGATCCTCGCGGAGAGTCGTGCGTGTGCGATCTCGCCGACCTCGCCGAGGTCTCACAGCCGACCGTCTCCCACCACCTCAAGGTCCTCCGGACAGTGGGGCTGCTCAATTCCGAGCGCCGTGGGACTTGGGTCTGGTACAGCATCGCGCCAGGGAAGAGTGCCGCCGTCGCCGCCTTGCTCGAGGGGTTCGCGCCCGCGGCCGTTGCCCCCAGCGTGGAACCGGAGACGACGGCCGACGCGGAGCTGGAGAGCATGGACGAGCACATCAGGCGTCTGGCCGCCGACCTCGCGGACGCGACGTCACAGCTGCCGCGGGAGACCGTCACCAGCATCGTCCGGGAATCGTACACGGCGCTGGCCCGGTCGGCGAAGATCACACGCTACCTGGTGCCCCTGACCGAGCGCTTCGCCCGGCAGCGACTGGCCGACCTCACCCGCAACCGAGCAACCGCACCGCCTCAGGTGCTGTTTGTCTGCGTCGCCAACGCAGGTCGTTCCCAGCTGGCCGCGGCGCTGACCCGCAGCCTGTCCGAGGGCAGGGTCATCGCCCGGTCCGCCGGCTCGACCCCGGCGACGGGCATCCACCCGCACGTGCGCGACCTCGTCGCCGACATCGACCGCGAGGCCGCCGACGAGGCGTTCCCCAAGCCGCTCACCGACGACGCCATTCGCGCTGCCGATGTCGTGGTGACCATGGGCTGCGGCGACGCCTGCCCCATCGTCCCCGGAGTCCGGTACGAAGACTGGGCTGTCGGCGACCCGGCACTGGCATCGCCGGAGGGACTCGCCGCTATACGCGACGACATCGCTGCACGCGTCAGCCGGCTCCTCGCCACCTTCACCACCGAATGAACGAGAGAAGCACAGACATGAGCGATCAAACACCCTCCGTCCTGTTCGTCTGCGTCCACAACGCCGGCCGCTCCCAGATGGCCGCCGGTTGGCTGCGCCACCTCGCCGCGGACCGCATCGAGGTCCGCTCGGCAGGGTCAATGCCCGCCGAGCAGATCAACCCGGTCGCTGTAGAGGCCATGGCTGAAGAGGGGATCGATATCATCGCCGAGGAGCCCAAGGTCCTCACCACCGAGGCCGTGCAGGACTCCGACGTCGTCATCACGATGGGCTGCGGTGACGCCTGCCCGTTCTTCCCCGGCAAGCGCTACGAGGATTGGAAGCTCGACGATCCCGCTGGCCAGGGCATCGAGGCGGTGCGCCCGATCCGCGACGAAATCAGGTCCCGGATCGAGACGCTCACTTCAGAGCTGCTCGGCCAGGACCCGGCGCTGGCGTGAGTGACGTCGTCGTCATCGGAGGAGGCCAGGCCGGACTCGCCGCAGGATACTTCCTCCGCCGCGCCGGCCTGGACTTCGTCATCCTCGACGAACAGGAACGACCGGGCGGGGCCTGGCAGCACGGCTGGCAATCGCTCAGGATGTTCTCCCCAGCCCAGTACAGTCCTCTACCCGGATGGCCGATGCCTGCCCAGACCGGCGAGGTGTTCCCCACCGCGAGCCACGTCGTAGACTACCTCGAACGATACGAGGAGCGCTACGAGTTGCCTGTGCGCCGTTCGGTCGGCGTCACAAGCGTCCACCGGGAGCACGAGCGTTGGACCGTGGACACGGACGCGGGCTCTCTGAAGGCCGCTGCGGTGATCAGTGCCACCGGCACGTGGCAGAGCCCCTACCTGCCGTACGTCCCCGGTCAGGACACGTTCTCCGGCAGGCAGCTGCACACCGTCGACTACGACTCGCCCGACATGTTCGCCGGCCAACGGGTCGTGGTCGTCGGAGGAGGGAACTCCGCCGCACAGATCCTCGCCGAGGTCTCCACGGTCGCCGAAACGCTGTGGGTCACGCGGCACCCACCGCGATTCATGCCAGACGATGTCGACGGCAGAGTGCTCTTCGACGTCGCTACCGCCCGCGAGGCAGCCCGTCGCTCTGGCCGGGACCACGACGGTGTGTCCGGACTTGGAGACATCGTCATGGTGCCTCCCGTGCAGGCCGCTCGAGATCGCGGCGTCCTGGACCGTTCGCCCATGTTCGACCGCCTCAGCCCGACGGGAGTCTCCTGGAACGACGGCCGCGAGCACGAGTGCGATGCGATCATCTGGAGCACCGGCTTCCGCCCTCACCTAGGCCACCTGAGCGGGCTCGGACTGACGCGCGAGCACGGCCATCCCGCCACCGACAGTACTCGGAGCATTGACCACCGCGGGCTGCATTTGCTCGGCTATGGCGACTGGACCGGATTCGCCTCCGCCACCATCATCGGCGCGGCTCGCACCGCCAAGCCCGCCGTCGCCGAGATCGGCGCTCGGATGGCTAGGGCTTAACGCTGATGTCGGACGTATCGATGGCGCAGATGATATTGACGTCTATCGATGCGTCGCGTAGATTCTATATAGATCATCATCGAATCAAGGAGTGGCAGATGGACTGCTGGGAACACGAAACGGCCGGCCAGGGTCCTGTCCCCGCCGTCGCATTCTGCCGGCACTGCGGCGCGGCGCTGTGCCGGGATCATGCGACAGTCTGTACGGACGAACGCGTTCGCCAGAACGGCATGGGATCGCCCACGCGCCTGCTGCCTGACGGCCGGAAGATCTGCTGCTCGACCTGCCGCGAAGCTTTCGTCGAGTCCGTCCCCGTGCACCGAGCGGAGCAACGCCTGCGCGATCTGGCAACCACCGGGCCAGAGTCCGCAACCGCGTCGTGCTGACGCGGCTGGCGCGCCTCTGTTGATGAGTGGTGGGCATAAACGCCATCCACTGGTCCCTCGACAATGACGAGCCGCTGGCATGCGGGGACTGCTCGGCCGCGATGACATCGCGGCCCGTGCCCGCGAGCTCCTGGTGGCTCTTAACATCGACTGAACAAAGGTAGACATCGTGATCGAGAAGAAGCCGTCCATCCTATTCGTCTGCGTCAAGAACGCAGGCAAGTCGCAGATGGCCGCCGCACTCATGCGCCAGGTCGCCGGCAACTCCGTCCGGGTGCACTCGGCGGGCACCTCCCCCGGGACGGGGCTCAATGCCCTGTCCGCTGCCTCTGTCGCCGAGGTCGGGGCGAGCATGGCCGACGAGCACCCGAAGCCGATCGATCCCACTATGTTGCAGACTGCGGACCGCGTCGTCGTAATCGGCGACGAGGCTGTCGTCGAGCCCGTGCCGGGGATGGCCGGGACTATCGAGAAATGGACGATCGACGAGCCCTCGGCGCGAGGGATCGAGGGCGAGGAACGAATGCGCCTGGTCCGCGACGAGCTCGCCGAGAAGGTGCGCCAACTTGTCGGCGAACTCGCTGCAGGGCCCGTGGCCTGAGCTGGGTCAGGCCGCTCGCGAGGACGCGACGCCCGCCGAACGCGGGGTCCCCGTGGACGAGCTGGCGACCATGAGCACGGTCCCCACCGCGGCAACCGCGGCCAGGACCGCAAACCCGGTTGCGTAGCTACCGGTGACCTCGGCAAGGACCGCACCGGCCCCGGGAGCCAAGGCGGTGGCCAGCAGGACCGGGAGGCCGAGGACGCCGGAGAGGCGGCCGTATCCGCGCGCGCCCCACCGGTCGGTGACCGCGGTCGCCTGAAGCAGCGTCGCGATGCCGCGCCCGACCCCGGCGGTCATCGACGCCGCGACCAGCAGACCGACCGGCCCGGGGACCACAGCGAGCACCGCGGTGCTGACGGTGACGAGGCCGAACACGGTCGCGGTGCGCACGGTCAGCGAGGCATGCCGGGCAAGAGCGGTGTAGACGAGCCGACCGGCGACCTGACCGAGTCCGCCGAGGCCGAGCACCCAGGCGGCGGCCTGAGGACTCAGGCCGCGCTCGAGCATAAGAGGCACCAGAGCCAGCAACGCAGCGTACATGGCCAAGGCGACCAAAGTCAGTCCAGCGGCAAGCCACCGGAACCGTGAGTCCCGGACGACGCCGGCAGCGTAGGCCTTCTCGGCCTCTGGCTCCTCCGCGTCGGCATGCACCGGGTGGGGCCAGGGGCGTCGCAGCACGAGCGAGTGGATCGGGACGGTGAGGGCCGCCAGCACGACCGCCGCCCAGAAGTACGTGCCTCGCCATCCCAGCTGTTCATACGCAACTGCGGTCAACGGCGCGAAGACCGTGCTCGCCAGTCCGGCCACCAGCGTCAGCGTGGTCAGCGCGCCGAGCCGGCCGGCAGCGAACCAGCCGGTGATCGCGGCGAAGGCCGGCGGATAGAGGACTCCGGCCATGGCGACTCCGGCCAGCGCCCAGCCGACGATGAACACCAGCAGGTTCGTCGACGCGGCGATCACCACCAGCGACACGACGCCGAGACCCGAGCCAGCGGTCATGACGAGACGGGGTCCGTGCCGATCGATGAAGCGCCCGACCGGCACCCCGGCCAACGCCGACACGGCCAGGGCCACAGAGAACGCCGAGGTGACGGCCACCGGCGACCAGCCGGTATCCACGCTGATCCGCGGAGCCAGGACCGGGAAAGCGTAGTAGAGCAAGCCCCACGAGACGATCTCGGTCACGCACAGCGCAGCCAGCACCATTGCCCGCCCAGGCTGCACAGCAGCCTCAGCCAACGACGACGCCTCGCAGTTGCCTGGCCAGGGCATCGACGACGTAACCCGCGTCGCGGTGGACTCCACGCAGGGTGTTCGACGAGAACGAGCGCTGGAACTCCAGGCCCAGGAAGGCTAGGCCGGGCCGCACGGTCGAGACGCCGCGATCGTGCCTCGGCGCGCCGGACTCGTCGAGGACGCCGAGGGATCGCAGGTACGGCAGGTGCGGCCGATAGCCGGTCGCGAAGACCACCGAGTCCACGCGCTCCCGCGAGCCGCCAGGCCACACGACGCCGTCCGGGACGTACTCCGCGAACATCGGTCGCTCGTCTGGATGCGCTGCCTCGAGCGCCGCCCTGTACTTTCCGGCGTCGATGACCGGTGTGCCTGTGATAATCCTGTTCAGGACCGACGGCGGCAGGAGGTCGGCGCGGGTGAGTCGCAACCACCAGTGCAGGTCACGCCCGGCGATGACCTGCGGCGCGTACCGGACCCGGTCCCGCACCGCCAGCGAGGCCTGGGCGTGGTCGGCGAGCTCGTGGGCGATCTGGACGGCGGAGTTGCCCGCCCCGACGACCACGACCCGCTGACCGGCGAACTCCTCGGGCGACCGGTAGTCGGCCACGTGCAGGACCCGGCCCTGGAATGCCTCCCTGCCTGGGATCGTCGGCACGTAGGGGCTGGCAAACGAACCCGAGGCAGCGATGAGCGCGTCCCCAACCAGGCGGCTCCCGTCGGCCAGATCCACGGCAAAGCCCGGGCCGTCGGCGGCGACCTCGGTGACGCGGGCACCAGTGCGGACCTCGACGCCCAGCCACTCTGCGTAGCTGCGCAAGTAGTCGGCGACCTCGTCGCGTCCCGGGTACCCGTCGGGGTCGCCGGGGAACGGGTGACCCGGGAAGGCGCTGTACCGGCGCGGAGAGAACAGCCGCAGGCTGTCGTAGTAGCGCGGCCACGACCCGACTGGCTCGTCACCGGCCTCGAGCACCACCGGCTCCCAGCCTCGGTCGCGCCCGGCACGGGCCGCGGCGAGGCCGGACTGCCCGCCGCCCACGATCAGCAGGCGACCGCGGCTCATCCGTCGGTCCTCGTGCCGATCTGGACCAGCTGGGGCGCGGGTGTGCAGCACCCGCCCGACGTCGCCTGCTCCGGGGCGTCGAACAGGCCGGACCCGCCGCACACGCCGGTGTCGGGCAGCTCCAGCTCGACACGGTCAGCCGCCTCGTGATCCCCGGCGAGCTCGGCGACGACGCTGCGGACCTGCTCGTATCCGGTCATCGCCAGGAACGTCGGCGCGCGGCCGTAGGACTTCGCGCCGACGATGTAGAAGCCCGGCTCCGGGTGGGCGAGGTCAGCGGCTCCCGTGGCGCGCACTGAGCCGCAGGAGTGAAGGTTCGGGTCGACTTCAGTGGCGACCTTCGTCGGAGCCTGCAGGCGGACGTCGAGGTCGAGGCGGACCTCGGAGAGGAACGACAGGTCCGGTCGGAAGCCCGTCGCGACGACCACTCGGTCCGCGGGCTCGAGCCGCCGCCCGTCTTCGCCCACCAAGACTGCCCGACCATCCTCGACGAGGACCCGCTCGACGCGGAACCCGGTGACGAGGTCGACGTAGCCGTCCTCGACGGCCTTCTTCGCCCGCTGGCCCAGGTCACCGCGCTCGGGCAACTCGTCAGCCGACCCGCCACCGAAGGCGTTGCCGACGGTACCGCGGCGCAGCGCCCAGGTCACCCGGGTGCCTGGCTCGCGGCGGACCACTGCCGCGAGGTCGCCGATTGCTGTCGCGGCCGAGTGGCCGCTGCCGACCACGACGACGTGCTTGCCAGCCAGTTCGGCGGCCTCGTCGCGGCTCGGCGTGCGGTGATCAAGCAGGCCGGCTTCGACGGCGGCGTGTTCGCCGAGGGCGGGCAGTCCCTCCGCGCCCGCCGGGCTCGGGGCCCGCCAGGTCCCGGAGGCGTCGACGACGGCCTGGGCTTCGAGCCTCTCTTCTTCGCCGTCAGCGCGGCGGACGTGGACGACGAACGGCTGCTCCGCGCGGCCGACGTCGACGGAAAGGTCGCGGCCCTTACGGCCCACGCCGACGACGCGGTAGCCGTACCGGACACGGTCGCTCAGAGTCTCGGCCAGCGGCGTCAGGTACTCCTCGACCCACTGGGCCCCGGTCGGGTAGCCGGTCTCGGGCGCGCTCCAACCGGTCGGCTCGAGCAGCCGGCGCGACGCTGGGTCAATGAGTTCAGACCATGGCGAGAACAGGCGGACGTGGCCCCACTCGGCCACGGCCGACGCTGGACCGTCGCCCGACTCCAGAACCAGGGACTCCAGGCCTCGCTCGAGCAGATGAGCGGCGGCGGCCAGGCCCTGCGGACCGGCTCCGATGATGACGACGGGATTCACTTCAACCTCCATGTATTGATGTTCTTCGATGGGTCGAGCTTGCCTCACGTATCGACAGATGTCAATGCGTGAGGCAGAATGGAGGCATGAGCACTCCCCCAGCCATCGAATCCGCGGCCGACGTCGCGCCCTGCTGCGTCCTCGGCGAGACGATCGACGACACGGTCGCCCAGGATCTCGCCAGGGTGTTCAAGGCCCTCGGCGACCCCACCCGGGTCAAGCTCATGTCCCTCATTGCCGGAAGCAGCGCGGGCGAGATGTGCGTCTGCGATCTCACCGAGCCCGTCGGGCTATCACAGCCGACCGTCTCCCACCACATGAAGCTGCTCGTCGAGGCCGGCCTCGTCGAGCGCGAGCAGCGCGGCCGCTGGGCCTACTACCGGCCCACCATCGACACTCTCGCCGCCGCAGCCAAGGCGCTCATCACCTGATGGAAGGCGTGTCGACCAGGCCCATGACGCCGACCGACTGGCCCGCCGTCGAGGCCATCTACCAAGCAGGCATCGCGTCCGGGCACGCCACCTTCGAGACCGAACCGCCGCCTGACTGGTACACGTTCGCGTCGAGCAAGCGCCCGGACCTCATGCTCGTCGCCGTCGGCGGTGACGACTGCGTCCTCGGCTGGGCCGCAGCCGGCCCCGTCTCGACCCGCGCCGTCTACCGAGGTGTCGTCGAGCACTCGGTGTACGTCGATCCCGACGCGGCCGGATGTGGCGTCGGTTCACGGCTCCTCGCCGACTTCCTCGGCGTCGCCGACCGATCAGGCGTCTGGACGCTCCAGTCCTCGGTCTTCCCCGAGAACGCAACCAGCCTCAGGCTCCACCAGAGAGCTGGCTTCAGGGTTGTCGGACGGCGCGAGCTCATCGGGCTGATGCCGTGCGGACCTCTTGCCGGTCAGTGGCGGGACACCGTGCTCATCGAGAGACGTGTCCCCAAGTCTGGCTGAGTTCTTCCCTGACAAGGCAAAGAAATCGCATCGCAACGCCTGAACCAAGGCGACAGCCTGCGGAAACCACGTCGCAGCGACCGCGTCGACCAGGACCAGCCTGTGCTACCTTGAGAGCACTACATCCCCCACGCCTCTCCACGATGCGCACTTGGGGGATTTTCTCTGCCCATGTTTGCAAGTTCAGACCTGTCGGTGCTGAGCCTTATCGAGCTCCGCCAGCACCCGGCTTGGATTCTTGATGAGGTCGAACAGGCTGCTTACCCGGCGCGCCCACCGCGCTGGGTCGTCACCCTCAGCAAACGCGGCAGCCGAGGCGAATTGGTCATGGAGGTTGACCGGTAATCGGTCAGCCAGCTCCGTACCGAGCTCGCCAGCGAGGCCGGCTCGAGGAGACGAAGGCCGCAAGAATCTGCCCAGCTTCCCGGTCGCTGGGACCGGTTTGTCCGATGCACCCTCAAGGGCTGCGACGGCGTCAATCACCCAGTCGGCCTTCCAGGAATCCGAGAGCGGCACGGCGACCCGCTGGACCCCGGCGATCGCATCTCGTCCCAGCGCCAGGGAGAGCCCTCCGGGGTCCTCGTGGTAGTTGAGGTACCGGGTGACGTCGACTCCTGGAGGACAGACCTCGGCGAGGACGACGTCGCCGAGCCAGTTGCTGGGATCGACGATCCAGCCCTCCCGCTCGGTGACAGATGGCTTCAGGTGCACTCGGTAGAGGTAGAACTGGCTGCCGTGGTCAGCCTGGTCGCGCATTCGCCGCAGCATGTTGTGGACCGCGGCCTCGTACGTGCCGACATGGAGCGCCTTCGCCTGCTGCCTCGCGGCCCACGCGGCGACCCTCTCGTCGCCGCCCATCATCCTTCGGATCCCAGGCGTCAGGTCCGCCGCCGGGTCGAACTCGCTTGTCGGCCAGTCCGGCTGCGTGCTCGTGTGGTACCAGGAGAACTGAGCGACTTGGTCGTCGTTCAGGGCCGGGTCGCCAGCATCGACCGTCACGCGTGGTGCGTCCTCGTGCTCGCACGTCAAGCCGCAACCGGGGCACTTCTCTCCGCTCTGCTCCCAGCGGTCGATCCAGTCCAGGTCGACGACGAAACAATGGCCGCAGCCGGTACACAGCATGCGCCGATCGCGCCAGAAGTTGATGAATCGTTCCATGGCTCCATTGTCTCGGCAAATCTCGTGGAGCCGTGGGACCCAGGACGGCACGAATCTCTCGTAGCTATGGAAAGTGTGCGAGGATCTCGTCCGGCCAGTCGTAGTCGTGCCGGGCACAACCGCCGAAGCTAGCGTTTCCGTTGGCAGCGCGGGCAAAAATGGCTCGAGCGGTTCCTGAACTTCTCCCGTACGATTGGAGTACCGCAACGGTTGCACGGGTGACCTTCCCGCCCATAGACATTCAACGCATAACGTCCCGACTCCACACGATTGAGACGTTCATGTACTGCGAGTCGACTCGCCAATCGACTCGCAATTGAAGAGGCACTCGACTCGCACTCCCATTCCAGCAGCGCCGGACGCACTGAAGAGCACGATACAGGTGTGAGTCGCCGGGTGGTCCGGATGCTTCGACGGAGGCATTCGGCCGCGGCGGCGACGTCGAGCCATCCCTCATCGCGCGCGCTCCTCCAGATCTTCGACACCTGCCGGTCACCCGCCTTGGACGCTCGCCCTACAATGTTCTGAGACCGGACCTCTCGCGCGATCGGGGAGGTCGGGTCTCGTCCTGCCAAAGGGATGTCTGCGAGACGGCGTCGCGGCTACTGCTTGACGAACCGCGTGCACGACGTCGACCTGAGCGCCCACGCGGCGTCCTACCTCACGCCGACCGCTCTGATGACGAACGGCGTGACTCGCACTCCTTGCCGACCACGCTCGTACGGGCCTGGTCAGCCCTGTGCGGTCGATGCGTCGGGCTCATCGTCTGCCGAGCGCGGCGACTCTGCGCCGCAGCAGTCCTCGGTCGTCATCCGGGCCGACGTCCGACGTCGCCGTTGGAGCGCCCCGACCACTAGGGCCAGCAGCACCGCTGCGATGGAGAGTCCAGTAATGAGGACGGTCTGTCCCTGGAGCCAGCCGGACACCGCCGCGGAGACGGCGGCGATCCCGTCGGTGCGGCCGGAGGCCGGGGCGTCGCTGGTGGCGGCCGGAAACCAGTACCACGTCAGGTAGATCCCGGTGAGCACGAGGACGGCGGCGGTGACTTTGGGGCCGTAGCGAGCGAGTGCCGCGACGCGTCGGGTGAGCAGGGAGCCAGCGGTGGCCGTGGTCATGGCGACGAGCAGCAGGACGGTGGCCGAGCCGGCGGCGTAGACGCCGAAGACGAGGAGCAGGCCGGAGAAGCTGGCGGTGGCCTGGGCCTGAGCGATGACCGCGAGGAGGACCCCGACGGTGCACGACAATGACGCCGCCGCGTAGCCGACACCGAAGACGACCATTCGGACAGTGCTTGGCAGCCTCTCGGTCGCTCGGCCGGGGATGCTGGGCAGTCGAAGGGAAATCGATCGGCCGGCCAGCATCGCCGCGCCGAGCAGCACCAGCACGGCTCCGACGGCGAGCCCGAGCGCTGGAGCCGCCTGAATCAAGCCCCGTGCCCCGGCGCTCACCACGACCCCGGCCAGCGCAAGCGTGCCTGCGAACCCGATCGAGAGCGCGAGCCCTGCCCGCAGGGCCCGCAGAACGCGGACCGAGACCGGGGAGGCGTCGGCGTCACCCAGCGTATGGGCGATCCATGCCGGGAGTAGCGCGAAGCCGCAGGGGTTGACCGGGGCGATCATGCCGGCGGCGAAGGCGAGGGCGAGCAGGCCGCCCATGGCTCAAGCCCCGGCCTTCGCGAGCTCGGCGGTGATCGTCTCGGCATCGGGGTCCGTGGCGCGGAAGGTCACCTGGCCGTCGGCGTCGACGACGATGAGGGTGGACAGAGCAGCGACTTTGAACCGCTGGGACACGGCCGCGCCCTCGTCGATGGCGGCCGGGACGTGCTCGGCCCCGACGTACTCCATGAAGCCCTCGATGGTCTCCTCGGACTCGCGCGGATCCATGTCGACGGCGAGGAAACTGGCCTCGTTGCCGTTCTCGTCTGCGATGGTGACCGCTTCGCCGAGGAAGCGGACGCCATTGACACATTCGCCGCAGCCGACGGAGAAGAAGAACACCGCGGTGGGCTTCCCGGCGGCGGGCAGGCTGATCTGCTGGCCATCGAGAGCGGCCACCGTCACCGGTCCATCGCTCTCGGCCGCGTCGCTGCTGCCGCAGCCGGTGAGACCCAACGACCCGACAGCCAGGACGCCTGCGATTGAGATCGCCGTCCGGCGGGAGATACGGTACGTCATCTGTCTTTCTCCTCCTTCGTTTCGTCTCCTTGGTCGGCACCTGTCTGCGGGGTGGGTGGACAGCAGCCTTGGACGTCGTTGCGGCGTCGTCGTCGCAAGCTGGCGATCACCGCGACCGCCACGACGACGAGTCCGGCACTGATGACCCAGGGACTGCCTAGCACGCCGCCAACGCCCGCGAGCGCGCCGCCGGCGATGAGGAGGGGCAGTGCGCAGCAGAGGACCATCAGCAGTCCTGCACCCGCCACCAGCAGGCCGCCGCTGCTATGCCTCCTATCGTGGTCGGATCCCATCTCGTTCCTCTCTCTCCGCCTCGCCTCGTCGCGCGCTTACGCGCAGCACGACAGTTTCGAGACGTCGGTGGTGAAGGCCTTGGCGGCGATGCGGATGCCCTCGGCCATGGTCAGATACGGGGCCCAGGCGTCGGCGACCTCAGCGATGGTCTTGCCCAGCACGTGGACTCCGGCAGCCGCCAGCTCACCGGCGTCCTTCGCTACCGCGGTCAGGCCGAGGATCTTCCCGGTGTCGGCATTCGCCACCATCTTGATGAAGCCGCGGGTGTCGCGGTTGACCAGTGCCCGCGACACGTGGTGCAGCGGCAGCACTCGACAGTCGCAGCGGATCCCGGCGTCGAGGGCCTGCTGCTCGGTCATGCCGACCGCGCCGATCGCCGGGCCGGTGAACGTCACCCGCGGCAGCCGCGCGTAGTCCACCGACCGATGGGCGTCGGTGAAGGCGTTCTCCGCGACGAGGGTGCCGTGGTGCGCGGCGACGTAGACGAACTCGGGGTGCCCGGTCACGTCGCCCGCGCCCCAGACCCGCGGGTTGGACGACTGCAACTGATCGGTGACCACGACCTCCCCGGCGTCGCCGGTCTTCACTCCGACCGCGCCGAGGTTCAGCCCGTCGGTGACTGGCCGGCGGCCGAGCGCGACCAGGACGTGTCCGGCGCGGAACTCCTGCGACCCGCCGGACACATCCGCGGTGACAACCACCTGGCCGCCGCTCGCGTCGCGGACGACGCGGAGGGGAACCGCACGGCGGACCACCCGAATGCCCTCCTCGGCGAAGACCTCCTCAAGCGTCTTGGAGACCTCCGGCTCCTCCTTCGACGCCAGCCGTGAGCGCACCAGCACGGTGACCTTCGACCCGAGCCGGGCGAACAGCTGGGCCTGCTCCAGGGCGACGTAGCCGCCGCCGAGCACCAGCAGCGACTCCGGGACCCCGGTTAGCTCCATCGACGTGGTCGACGTCAGATACCCGGCCTCCTCCAGGCCGTCGATCGGCGGGGCCCACGGCCGGGAGCCGGTCGCGACCAGAAAGTGATCGGTCTCGACGGTCTCAACAGTCCCGTCAGACGCCATGACCTCGAGGAGAGGAACATCGGGCGTGCCTGCGAACGAGGCGTCACCCCGCAGGACCTGCCAGCCGTAGGAGTCGGCGACGTCGACGTACTTCTCGCCCCGCAACGACTCGACTAGTGCCTGCTTTCCGCCGACGAGGCCGGGCATGTCGACCGGTGCCGCGCTCGTCATGATGCCCGGGAACCGGCCGGTCGCATCCGCGGCGACGTGCCGCGCCTCCGCCGCGGCGATGAGCGCCTTCGACGGCACGCATCCGGTGTTCACGCACGTCCCTCCGAAGGTGCCGCGCTCGATCATCACCACCGACTTGCCGAGCGTGCTCGCGCGGATGGCGGCGGCGAACGCGCCGCCGCCGGACCCGATGACGGCGAGGTCGTACTTCGTAGGCATCCTTGCTCCTGTCGACGCTTGGACTCTTCGTCTTTCTCAGCCATACTGGACCTTCCAGTGCAGGGGAAGGTCAAGAGCGGCGCGCCGCGCGACGGGAGGCAGCGATGCGGATCGGAGAACTCGCCGCGGAGACAGGCACCACGACGAAGACACTGAGGTTCTACGAGGAGCAGGGACTGCTCTCGCCAACCGACCGGACACCGGCCGGGTACCGCGACTACACGCCGGAGGCCGTCGCGCGGATCGACTTCATCCACCGCGGCCGAGCAGCCGGCCTCACCCTCGCCCAGATCCGCCAGATCGTCGAGATCCGTGATGCCGGTCGTGCGCCGTGCGAGCACGTGCGTGACCTGCTCGACGCGCGGCTGAACGACATCGAGCAGCAGATCGCTCAGCTCGGCGCGCTGCGCGACACGATCGCAGAGCTCCGGGAGAACGCCTCGCACCCGGAACCCGATACATGCAGTGTCGATCAGGTCTGCCGATACGTGTGATCGGTGAATTGAATCTTTGCTGCGCATAGGTGGGTAGTTCACGGAGTGTCGGCTGCGGCTGACGCGAGCCAGCACCCACCTATGCACTTAAGGTCATTGGGTCCGGTGCGGTGCCTATGGGGCGGTTATGCCAGACCCTGCGATCCCCGCACCACTAGCGAAAACTGTGCGATCATCACAAGTTCATTCGATGTCAGCTGCGCATCATGGGGCTGGCGAGTTCGAGCGATGCCGGTGTCGGCAAGACGATGCTCTATGTCTGGACCGCATAGTCCAGTGTCGTGGAGTTCATCCCCCGACGAAGCGGCGCTCTGCGATTCGCCCACCGGTATGAGCCCGGCGGCTGAGCGTCGTCTCGTCGGTGAGATGTCAACGGGACGCCCGCGGCGCACGGCCGTTGGGTGTAATGGCGGTTCCTCCCTCCGCCGCTTCCGGAGGTTTAACGTCGATCACGAACGGGACGAGTCTCGTTCTCGGTGGACCCGCAGGAGGATCGCATGGCAAGGAGAAGAGCAGGGCACAGCAGCTGGTAGGCGACGTCGCCCCGAAGCTCGCCGAACTGACCGACGAGGTGCTGTTCGGCGACGTCTGGGCACGGGCTGAACTCTCTCGGCGCGACCGCAGCCTGGCGACCGTCGCGGCCCTGACCGCGCTCGGGCGGACCGACCAGCTGCGGTCTCATCTCAACCTGGCACTCGACAACGGAGTGACCCAGGAGGAACTGGCCGAGGTCGCGACGCACCTGGCCTTCTACGCCGGGTGGCCGGCGGGGATGAGCGCGGCCACCGTCCTCAAAGAGGTCCTCGATGCCCGCTGAGCAGATGACCATGCTTTCGAAGCCGGCGACGTCGAAGGCCCCCGCCCTGGTCGCCGGCCGCAGCCCCGACTGGGTCCTGGCCGATCGTCCAGGACACGTCTATCGGCTGGGTCAGCACCGATGGCCTGCGGGACAAGTGGGTCCGGATCCTGCGCGAGAACGGCTTCGACGTCGACGAGGCCAGCGGCACCGTGCGCATCGGCCGGGCCGGGGCGAAGCTGACCGAGCACGCGCTCAACGCCCTCCCCGACCCGCAGTCCATCCAGGACCACCTGCGCAGGCTCGGCGACAGCGTCGACACCGACCCACGGCTCGCCGTCAGCACCGCCAAGGCGCTGATCGAATCGACCGCCAAGTGCGTCCTCACCGCCCGCGGGCAGAGCTATGCCCGAGCAGCCAAGGTGCCCGCGCTGGTCAAGGCCGCCCAGGTATCGCTCGGCCTCGCCCCCAAGTCGGTCAGCGACGAGGACCGAGCGCTCCGCCAGGCCCTGCAGTCGCTGATCACCCTCACCCAGAGCGTCACCGAGCTCAGGAACAGCGTCGGCATCGACCACGGAGCCGAGGAAGTGCCCAGATGGGTGCGCCCGCGGCACGCTCGCCTCGTCGTTGGCGCGGCCCAGGTCTGGTGCCAGCTCATGCTCGAGACCCTCGCCGATCCCGACGCCCCCTGGCGTCACTCGGAGGCTTGACTCTTACCAGCATTGGCTGCCGACGGGCTCCTCTTCGGTTTCGGCGTTCGATTGCCGGGCGATCTCGTCTCGGCTACTATGGACTCACCAAGACCGGTTCCGCCTACCTCGGTAGGTCCAGGGCCGGTCCTCATTCTTTTCTGGACGGTGCAGTTGGACGGAGCAGTCAAGGAGTACCGCTCCTACGACGAGCAAGTCGACCTGCTCATCCAACGCGGCATGGACGTCGGGGACCGCGACGAGGCCGTCGCCCTGCTGCGGCGCGTCAGCTACTACCGGCTCAGCGGGTACTGGTACCCGTTCCGACAGATCGTCGGGAGCCAACGCCAGGACGACTTCTACTCCGGGACCCGGTTGGCCGACGTCGCCGCGCTCTACGAGTTCGACGCCCGGCTGCGCACCGCGGCCTTCGCCGAGCTGTCCCGCATCGAGCTCGCCATCAGAGCACTGCTGGGTCACGAGCTCGGCCGCGTCGACCCGTGCGCGCACCTGGAGCCGAATCTACTCGGTCCCACGGCCCGCAGCGGTGGTTCCTACGCCGACTGGCTCGCCGGCTACGAGTTCGAGCTGCAGCACGCCCAGCGAGGACTTCGTCGAGCACCACCGGCAGAAGTACGGCGGCAGGCTCCCCGTCTGGGCCGCTGTCGAGCTACTCGACTGCGACGTTCAGCTAGCGTCTTCGCTGGCAGACCGGGCAAAGATGACTCGACCGGTTCATGAAGCGCTCGCGCACGATCGGGGTGCCGCAGCGCTTGCACGGGCGACCCTCCCGTCCATAGACATTCAATGAGCTTCTTCCCGACTCGCCGTTGACGTTGACGTACAACGCGTCGAAGCTGGTTCCGCCTTCGGCCAGCGCCTCGGTCATGACGACCGTGCACGCGCTGAGCAATTCCTGGGCCTGGGATTTTGTCAGGGATCGTGCCGGTTTCGCATAGTGAATCCTGGCCCGCCACAGCGCCTCGTCCGCATAGATATTGCCGATCCCTGAAATCGTGTTCTGGTCGAGCAGCACGCGTTTGATGCCGCTGGATGTCGCTCTCAGGCGCCGCCGAAACGATGCCTCGTTGAAGTGGGGGTCCAGAGGGTCTCGGCCGATGTGGGCCACGGTCGAGGGGATCTCGGGGAGCCCGAGAACGCTGGTCGAAGCGGCGGGAACGGGGGCACCGGACTCATCGGTCACGTTCACGACCGGGTCGAGGTACATACCGCCGAAAATGCGCTGATCCACGAACCTCAGTTCGAGTAGCTCACCGTCGGCTCCCCTGAGCGTCCAGCGTATTCGCAGATGACGTTCGGGCGGAGCCATCGATGGTTTGAGGAGCGTTTGTCCGCTCATTCCGAGGTGAACGACCACGGCCCTGGGGTCGCAGACCGGATCCTCGTGCTCCCGGCTTTCCGTTCCGCGCGTCAGCCTTAACCACATGTATTTGCCGCGTCGGCAGACGTCGCGGATTGTTCCGCCGACCAGTGAGGAGGAAAAGGTGTCGACGGGCCCGGTGTGGCGACGCAGGGAGCGTGCGTCGAGTACCTCTACCGCTTCGATTCGCGCACCGAGGAGGTGCCGGGCAAGCCCGGACCGTACGACCTCGACTTCGGGAAGTTCAGGCACTTTCCGATGCGTCCGCGCGGAGCAGAGTCGTCGGCGCGTCTTCTTGGGACGTAAGGTAACGGTAAGCGGCCTCGGCCGCGGCCCTCTCCGCATGTTTCTTTGCGGACCCGGTGCCCACCCCGTACACCTTGTCGCTGATTTCCAATTGAGCTTCGAAGACTCGGGCGTGGTCCGGCCCAGTACCGGTCACGACGTACTGGATGTCACCCAGATCGAGTTCGGCAGCCAATTCCTGGATCTCCGTCTTCCAATCGCGCCCGGCTCCAAGGACGAACGCGTCATCGAGCAGAGACCCCGTCAAACGCAGGACGAGATCCCGGGCGCATTCGTCACCGCATGAAATGAAGGTCGCTCCGAAGAGAGCTTCCATCGTGTCGGCCAGAATCGAGTCCTTGTCGTCACCGTGGGTCAGCAATTCACCCCGCCCGAGTCGGATATGGGGCCCCAGGTCGAGGGACCGTGCGATCGCGGCAAGGGAGCGTTCGGACACGACGGCGGCGCGTCGCTTGGCCAATTCGCCTTCCGAAAGGTCCGGAAAACGGTTGTACAGCTCGGTGGTCACCGCCAGGCCGAGTACGGAATCGCCCAGGAATTCGAGCCGTTCATTGTGCGGCAGCGGCCCGTTCTCGTAAGCAAATGATCGATGAGTGAGCGCAAGCTGAAGCGTCTCGGCGTCTATGTTGACACCGAGACGCTTCAGGAGCTCTCCGTTTTTCACGGTAGTCATAAGGACGTCTTAGACGTCAGCCACCTTGCGGCCCTTGTACTCGAGGTACAGCGGGGTGCCGGCGGAATCGGTAACGACCTTCGCTTGGTGGGGAAGGCTGTACGTCACCTTGCCGTTTTCAACGGTCTTGACCAGCTGAGGCGCGGTTGCCTTCCACTGGGAGCGACGTGCGCGCGTATTGGCACGGGACATTTTCCGCTTGGGAACAGCCACGGCTATCTCTCTTCTCTCGTCTCGGTTGTCTCGTTTGCGGTCTCCGCACCGAGCAGCCCGGTTAGGGCCGACCAGCGAGGATCCAGAACCTCGTGGTGATGATCGGGATTTTCGTCCAGGCGCACTCCGCATTCGGAGCACAGTCCCTGACAATCTTCTCGACACACGGGCTGGAACGGCAGTTGCGTTATGACCGCATCCCGCAGAACCGGCTCGAGATCGATCGAATCGTCCTCGACGCGGTACTGCTCGTCTGCTTCGTCTTGCGACGGGCCTTCAGGTGCAGGTTCAAAAACATACAGCTCTTGAATGTCAGCCGAAACCGGATAATCGATGGGATCCAGGCACCGGCTGCACTCTCCATGAACTTCCACGGAGGCAACACCACTAACCAAGATACCATCATGCACCGATTCGAGGCGGAGGTTGAGCATGATGTCCGAACCTTCGGGCGCTCCGATGAGAGCATTCCCGAGGTCTTTGGGCGCGGCCACGGTCTCATCGAGAGTATCCATGGTCCCGGGGCGCTTGGCCAGGTCCCTGACCGTAAACCTCAGGGACGATGAATTGTCATGCTTGATGATGAACTCCTGAATCCGACGTGATGACCGACTGTCCAGCCTACTCAGGACTGCCCGACCCCACAAGCCTCAATCACCGTGCAGCTTCCTCCTGTGCTTAACATCATAAGCCAGTAGGATCGCGGGTGTCCGAAGGTGTGGAGAGGCTATTCATCCAGGCGTCGCGCGACCGAGCGCGGCACGAAACTGCGAATGTCTCCGTCGAAGGATGAAACTTCTTTGATGATCGACGAGGACAGGTGACCGTTTTTGGGGTCTGCCGCGAGGAATACCGTCTCGACGCCGCTGATATTGCGGTTCATGGTGGCCATGGGGGCTTCGTATTCGAAATCTTTGGAGTCACGCAGCCCCTTGACGATGGCCGTCGCGCCTTTTGTCCGAGCGAAATCCGCGAGAAGACCATCGGACATCGGTTCGACCGTGACCCCGTCGAGCCACCCGAAAACTTCTCCGACCATATCGAGGCGTTCCTCGAGGCTGAATCGGTATTTCTTGGCAGGATTATTGGACACGGCAACGATCACTCCGCCAGAAAAGATTTTGGTGGCGCGCGTGATGACTTCGACGTGTCCGTTGTGAATGGGGTCGAATGAACCCGGGCAAACGGCAAGACTCATGCCACCAAAGTATCAGGAGCCGTCAGAGCGGACATCCCACGCCAACCTGTCATCGATCACGACGCCGTGTCGGATGAAATATGTGATCCTGCCTACGATATAAGCATGTGTGTTCACCAGACTCCCTTGACCAGTACGGAATCGACTTCTTGCGGCACTCGCTCTGCTGTAGCTCCTCCGTGGAAACGGCTCGCCGAAACCGCGGGCCTGCTGGATCCGAATGGTCGTCTGTCCTCGACGATCTTCGAGGAAATGAGCGCACTTGCGGTCACATACGACGCCATCAACTTGGGCCAAGGCTTCCCCGACACCGACGGGCCTGATGTCCTCGCGGCGGCCCTGAATCGTGCCGTGGCCGCCGGGAAGAACCAGTACTCCACCATCGCAGGGTCACCGGAACTACGCGCGGAACTGGCCCAGCACGAAGTGCTGCACGGACGGCGTCGCCCCGATGCCGAATCGGAAATCACCATTACGGCCGGTGCGACCGAAGCGTTGACCGCTTCAATGCTCGCTTTCCTCTCTCCCGGCGACGAAATCATTCTTTTCGAGCCGTTCTACGACCTCTACCCTGCTATCGCCGGATTGACGGGCGCGGAGATCGTGACCGTTCCTCTGCTTCCGCCGACCTTCGCCCCGGATGCCGACCGGCTTCGCGCAGCCTTTACGGACCGTACGCGCATGGTCCTCGTCAACGACCCGCACAATCCCACGGGCACGATATTCGATCCGGAGACGATGTCTCTGATAGCGGAACTGGCCGCGGAAAAAGATGCCATCATCCTCACAGACTCGGTTTACGAACATTTGGCATTCGATCGGGAGACCGTTGATCCGGCTTCCCTCGAGACAGGCCATGACCGCACGATTCGTGTTTCCTCCGTTTCCAAGACGTTTTCTATTACGGGATGGCGGGTCGGCTGGGCCATCGCACCGCCAGAGCTGACCCGCGGTCTCCGGGTGACCAAGGGGTACCTGTCCCACTCGGCCGCGGCTCCCGCGCAATGGGCTGTGGCCCAAACCATGCGCTGGGCGCGTCAGACAGATTTCTACGCGGAGTTGAAGGACCAATACCTGAATCAGAGACAAACGCTCCTCGAGGGATTGACCGGCGGAGCGTTCAACCCAGTCAGGCCGGAAGGGACTTTCTTCGCCGTGGCCTCGACGGAGAATGTACCGGCGTCATGGGGCAAGGACGGCATCGAGATAGCTGAAGCTCTTCCTCGGAACGCAGGGGTCGCCGTCGTGCCTCTGCAGGCGTTCGCCACACCGGAGAACCGGCATTTGTACGCGAATTGGGTGCGCTTCGCATTCTGCAAACGACCAGATGTGCTCCGGGAAGCCGCGGAGAAATTGGGGACTGCGGGTTTGTGACGAGCTCGTAGCCTCCGTGGCTCACCGCACGGTGATACTTAAGCTTCCGGTTCCGCGAACCACAGGGAAGTCTCACCATACGTTCGATGGCCGAAACGTCGGAGGCTTGTCCCCCACTCGGGTTCGAGGCTTCGGGTCGAACGTTCCACGACGACGACGGCATCGCCGGCCAGTGCGGGAGCCATGACCTCGAGCAAGGTCGCGAGTTCAGCCTCGGACATGGCGTACGGAGGGTCGACAAAGACCAGGTCCCAGGGACCTTCGCCTCGCTTCAGATATGTGGCGGCCGACGAGCTGACGACCTGGATACGAGCGGGTACCCCAGATTTCTCGAGTGTCCGCCGGTTGTGTGTGCAGGCCTCGAGAGCGGCACGGTCGCGATCCACGAGGGTCACGGCCGCGGCACCGCGGCTCGCAGCCTCAAGCCCAAGTGCACCGGAGCCGGCGAAAATATCCAGAACGTGAGCTTCACGCACCACGTCGTAAGTTTCCAGACGAGAGAACAGGGCCTCTTTGACACGGTCGGTTGTCGGACGAGTGTTCTGCCCTTTGACTGATGCCAAGCGGCTCCCGCCAGCCACCCCGGCAATAATGCGGCTCATAGCGTGATTCCTCCATCGCTTCGTCGAGTCACCAGGGCGCCTTGCCCCGGAGTTCGACTTTCAAGTGTGAACTACCCTCGATACAAGTATTCGGTGTTCGCTTGGTCCCCGGCTTCCCGTACGGCGCGCAACAGATCCGGGGCCTCGATCAGATCCGGGTCCCGCTCCACAAGAGCTCTCGCATCCGAACGGGCCTGCTCGATGATCTTCGCGTGACGAAGCACGGATAGATTTTTCAGAGCGGATCGGTGGCCCGACTGGCTGTCTCCGAGGATGTCGCCCTCTCTGCGTTGTTCCAGGTCAAGAGTGGACAATTCGAAACCGTTGCGCGTCGAGGCCACGGCCTGCAAGCGCGGCATAGAGGGTCCATCGGAATTTTGCTCTGTAACCAGCAAACACGTCCCCTCAAGACCTCCACGGCCAATTCGCCCTCGCAATTGGTGGAGGGTCGAGATGCCGAGCCTGTCCGCATCCATGATGATCATGAGGCTTGCATTGGGGATGTCGACTCCGACCTCGATGACGGTGGTTGCGACCAAGATATCTACTTTTCCAGCGGCCATGCGGTTCATGACCTCTGCCTTCTCTGCCCCGTCCATACGCCCGTGGAGCGTGGCCAGGCGAGTTCCCGCCAGGGCAGGCAAGGAGGCCAGCTTTCGGTTCAGGCCTTCTACGGACTGCAAGGGGGAATCCGGCGCATCATATCCGCCGGTGGCCGCCGATGTCGGAGCGTCGTCGCCGATCGTAGGGACCACAACGAATACCTGACGACCTGCGTCAACCTCTTCCCTCGCCCGTTGCCACAAGCGACCTTCCCAGGCCGGGTGGTCCGCAAGTGAGACAACGTGCGTCGAAACCTCTTGGCGTCCGGCAGGAAGTTCGTCGAGGACGGATACGGCCAAGTCGCCGAAGACTGTCATAGCGACCGAACGCGGGATTGGGGTCGCCGTCATGACGAGCCGATGCACCGGTTCGCCATCGCTGCCGGCCAGCGAGTGACGTTGCCGCACCCCGAACCGGTGCTGCTCGTCCACGACGACCAGTCCCAGAGAAGCGAACGAGACGTTGTCCCCCAGAAGCGCGTGTGTACCGATCACGATTCCAGCCGCGCCGCTGGCTATGTCCAGCAAGGCTTGTCTCTTCGCACCCGCCGACGTGGAGGACGTGAGCACCACGACGCCGACGTCCTCGGCGAGCGGGCCCAGGGTGTCAAGGATTGAGCGAAAATGCTGAGTCGCCAATACTTCGGTCGGCGCCAACATGGCGGATTGGCCCCCAGCGTCAACGACCTGCAGCATGGCTCGCAGGGCAACGAGAGTCTTGCCCGATCCGACGTCTCCCTGAAGAAGTCTGTTCATCGGACTCTCACGGGAGATGTCCGCGGCTATTTCCTCTCCGACGCGACGCTGCCCGTCCGTCAGCCTGAAAGGAAGGTTCGTGTCGAAGACCTCGCGTACGCCTCCTGGCCGCGCCGGGTACGGGCTGGTGCGTTGAGCGTCGAGAACGGCAGCCCTCCTCGCCAGAACTGTCTGGAGCACCAGGGCCTCTCGATACCTGAAATATCGCAGAGCCTTGTGCGGTTCTTCCTCGTCACGCGGCCGATGGATGGCCTCATAGGCTTGAGGTGCGGTCATGAGCCGGTGCCGCGTGCGGAGATCCTCGGGCACAGGATCCGTGCACTGCCGCAAATCAACTGTGTCCAAGACCACCGCGACGGACGCCGCAATCCTGTCAGTGGTGTATTTGGCGGTGGCAGGATAAACGGGCAATGGTGCGACCGATGGGTCCGGTTCATCCCCAGGAGCCCCTGCTTGGCCGGTGTCGGTCAGAACGGCGTAGTGCGGATTGGTCAAGGTCAGTTGTCCTCTGAACTCGTTGACCATCCCGGAGAACATGACGTGGTCCCCCGCGGCCAAGTCTTTGGATGCCGTCCACGCATTGAAGAAGGACAAGGTCATGACGTTGCCCGGAGCTGGGCTGTCCGAAGGAACCATGCCGGAAGCGGCCAACCCGTCCAAGCGACCACCGAATCCGCCGTCCACGCGGCCCGCCTGCGTTCCTTCCGGGGCGAGCTGATCGGTCACGGTCACTTCCGCAATCGAGCCTCGTCGAGTGTGTAGCCTCCGCGTGCTCACGGACAAGATCCGAGAGATGATCGAAACGTCCTGACCAAGCGTCAGATCCGCGAATCGAGTCAGTTCACCCCGCGGGAGATAGCGTCGCGGAAAGTACTCCAGCAGTTGGCCCACGGTTTCGAGTTCCAGGTGCCGAGCAATGGCTTCTGCTGTTTTCGGATGCAGAACCGAGCGAAGAGATCGTTCTTCCGGAAGCTCGGGCTTTTCGCCCATGATCTATTTTTCCTTCGCAGACAGAGACTCGGTCGTGATGTCGACGGGTTTCCCATAAGGGCTCAGAATCGACATGGCGTCCGATACTTCTCGTACGTGTACGTGCACTTTCCACCGAATTTTCTCGGTGGTCGTTTGCGATACCGCGGACATGATCACCGAGTCACCGGCTTCCGAGAGTTCGTGACGGACCTGGGCCGCCGAAAGTGCGTCCAATTCGACGCTGCACATGAACTCGACACCGTCCTCACCGATCTCCGCGCCATCCGCGGTGGTGGGCTCCGCAGCGCTTTTCCTGACAGGCTCCGCTATGTCGGGAACCAACAATTCCGCATAAGGCCGCTGGTCAGCACCAGGGAATTCTTCTCCGCGCACGATATGTGCCAGGACGTCCACGATGATCAGCATTCCGAGGGCGCCTGCGTCCACCCGCCCGGTGTCCCGGAGTACCTCAAGTTGTGTGCTGGTCCTCCGTACGGATTTGTGTCCGACCCCGACCAAGTGCTCGATCATATTGCACAAGTTCTTATTCGAGTCGTCGGCGTCTTCCCAGGCTCCCGCGGCGCGGGTGATGTCGTTGACGAAAGACAAGATCGTTCCTTCGACAGGGTCGTGGAGAGCGCCGAGAACACGAGTACGGGCGTGCTCGAGCGCGCGCGCGAAGCCGAAAGCCGTGAGCCGGGATTCGTCCCGAAGTGGCCCAGCACAACCTGCGAGCACGACGGCAAAGAGAGTTCCGGAGTTGCCTTTGGCTTCCTCGAGGCAATGGCGTCCGCAAATCTCGAAGAGTTCGCCAACCAATGACGTGTTTACCATTTCGGCGGCTTGGGCACCCGCGCGCACGGTAATCGCCATATTAGTCCCGGTATCCGCGTCCGCTACGGGGAAAACGTTGAGGGCATTGAGCTCATCCTGGTGCTGATCGAGGGCATCTGCTGCTACCGACAGCCAACGGCGCATAAAAACGGCGCTAGATCCAGTCCTTTGCTGCAAAATGATCCCATCCCCTGTTTTCTCGGGTCCTCCCGTCCACACTGACCTGTGGCTCCCGATCGTCTGATTCTCGACACGAGCCTATCGCAATCACCCCATCCGGAAGTCGAGCTGTGGATGGGAGGCAGGCAAGAATTCCATGGTCTTCTCCACCAGCCAGAACCCAATCCAGCGGGTTCTTTCCGACGAGGTCAGCAGCCGTCTGCAACGGCGCGCACAGAGTTCCCAGGCCCTGCGTGTCCACCTCGATCCCCACACCGGAAGCCCGGGCTATGCGGTCGGCATCCATCACGAGTCCATCGGAAACGTCGATCATGGCCGTGGCCCCAGCGGCGGACAATTCACGGGCGAGGGCCAGAGGCGGCAGAGGCCGCAACTGGCAGGCTGCCAAGGCCGCGAGAGAATCCGCAGGTGCAGCCCACGGCAGATCCCCGCTCCCCTCCTCCGTGAATGCAAGCGGAGGCTCGCCGTTTTCGTGCAGGAGGACGTCCAGCCCAGCGGCCGCACGCCCTACCGTGCCAGCCAGAACCACCAGATCCCCCGGACGAGCGCCCGACCGCAATACCGCAGGCAAAGCCGTGCTGACGAGGTTCGGTCCCGCAACAGCCTCTTCCGTTCCTAGACCGACCAGTCCGAAAGCCGCCACGGTGGCCGAGAGCTCCGTGCCAGACCCGACGTCGCCGCCACCCACGGTGCAGCCCGAGGCGCCGAGCCTCCGGATGGCCGCACAGTAGCCGAGAGCCATCTGGCGGACCATCTCGAGGGGAGTTTGTGGCGGGAGGCTCAGACTGATCACGAGCCCCGTGGGCACAGCCCCCATAGCGGCGACGTCCGCGAGATTCTGGGCGGCGGATTTCCACCCGAGGTCAAAGCCGCCGACGTCGTATCCGCATGGATACGACATGAGATAGTCCTGACCCTGAGTTTGCGTGTCGATGGTGACGACGGTACGACCGCGGGACTGATCGTAGATGGCGCAATCGTCGCCGGGTCCGAGCAGAAGACGGGACGCGCCATCGCGAACCATCGCGAGGTTATGAGCATCGAAGATCTCGAGCATCGGGCGGAGAAGCTGTTCCTCGGTGACGTCCGATACGGTGTGCCGCAGGGCCACGGCTTATTGCTCGTGCTTCTTGTGAGACAGGGTTTTGGAGGTCCGCGCCAACACCGTGCCCACCCCGCCGAGAGCCAGGGCAGTGAAAACGAGAATCGGGATCGGGCCACGCAGTGCCGTGAGGTTACGGTGGTTGCCGGCCTCTTGATGCTCCCCGGAAGTGCTCGCCTGTTGGCCGACGTCGTTGACTCCGGCATTGGCGTCCGAGTCCACCGGGTCGGCCGCCGGGGCGTCGGATTCCTTGCTGTTCAGATAATGGCTGACCCAACTGGATATACCCGTCACGTCGCCGACGGATCTGCCGGTATTTGCCGCTGCGGCTTCGCCATCACCGGAACCCTGTCCTGTGGATTTCGTGTTGCCGTCGCCGGTCTGAGGCGCACCTGCCTGACCGTTGGTTCCAGCGGGCACCTGTGTTGCCTTGCTCCCCGATGCGGGCTTTTCGCTCGACGAGGGATCCGAACTGGTATTTCCCGGTACCGTGCCCTCGTTTCCATTGTTTCTCGACTCTCCGATGCCTCCTCCCGGTTGGGGAGGTACCGCACCTTGACCCGGATCCGGCACAGGCTGAGCGTCCGTGGGGGCAGGTCCTGGTGCCTGAGTCGGTTCCTGGGTCGGCTCCTGTGTAGGCTCCTCGGTCGGCTTCTGAGCGGGTTGACTACTTGGGTTTTGAGTCGGGGTGGCTGTCGGGTCGTCGCTCGGCTGCTCCGTTGGCTCGCCGCTCGGGTCGGCAGTCGGTTGCCCTGTTGGCTCGCCGCTCGGGTCGGCAGTCGGCTGCTCCGTGGGTTCCTGAGTGGGGGTACCAGTAGGGTCCGAGGAGGTCGGCGGCGTGGCCTCCGATGAACTACTCGTTGAGTCGTCCGTGGGTGAGTTGCCGTCGGATTGACCCGATGAGGGTTGGGTGACGGTCGGGGCAGCCGGTCCCGTCGAAAAGCTGGGAGCGTCCGTCATATTTTCCGCAGCCGCGGCGGACACAGTTGTGAGACCCGCCACGCCGATGACTGCGGCGCATGCCGCACAGCGATACGCCAATCGCTGTCTTGCGCGGCTTTTCTCGTCCGGCATGTGGCTGCTACGAATGATTCCTACCTCTTCGAGATGTTCTGGTCAGTCGGGCGGCCCACGAACGAGAACCTTTGTCCTGTGACAATACCCCTTGGATGTCAGATAGCTGGGGTATCCTCGAGGACGTGAATTCACATCGTCTTTCCCGCCTCAGAACGTTCAGTTTAGGACGCTCCGTTGCAAAGGTACAGAATGGCTGGTCAGCGCGAAAGGCGTGGGCCTGTGGCCTCGCTGCTTCCGCCCTAGTGCTCAGTGGATGCTCGTCCGCGGTAACGGTGGACGCAGCCCCTGATGCCACGAATCCGGATTGCGCCAGAGCTCTCGTCGCGATGCCGGACACACTTGCCGGGCAAGACAAGCGGGAGACCACGGCCCAGGCCACTGCGGCGTGGGGCGATCCTGCGACGGTCATTCTCAAGTGCGGGGCGCGCGTCAAAGAACCGGTCCAGGATCCGTGTGTCCGGGTCAACGACGTCGATTGGACCCTGCGGCAAGACGGAGAGTCCGAAGAGTCGCCCGAGCGGAATGAATCTTCGAGCTCGTCCTCAGGCACGGGCGTCGACCAGGGTCAGTCTCTCGACGGAACAGGGACGTGGACAGCCACTTCCTTTGGACGCTCCCCTGCCATCCAGGTGACGTTCGACGCTGCCAAGGTCAATTCCTCGACGTTGCTGGTGGATCTTCAATCGGCCGTGAACCGTATTCATCAGACCAAGGAATGCACAGACGTCTCTGACAATCTGGACTTGTCCAAGAATTGACGGTCCGTGTCGGGAGCCGAGGATCACGGTTACACCTCGTAGCTGCGATCAGCGCAGCCCCGGGGTCCTGTCCAGAGCCAAGCGGATCAGGCGGTCCACGAGCTGACCGTAATCGATCCCGGATTCTGCCCACATCATCCCGTACATTGAAATCGGGGTGAAGCCCGGCATCGTGTTGACCTCGTTGATCACCACGCGTCCGTCGTCCGTGTAGAAGAAATCGCAACGGGACAGACCTTCTCCGTCAAGGGCCAGAAAAGCCTGAACCGCTTTTTCTCGGATGGACTCCCGGACCTCTTGTGGCAGATCGGCCGGGCAACGCAGTTCGGACGAGGCGGTCTCGACGTATTTGGCCTCGAAGTCGTAGAAAGCGTGATCATCTCCGACCATTTCGATTTCGCCCGGGTGGGATGCTTGCGGAAGCTCGTGACGGAATCCGTCCAGGACCGCGCACTCGATCTCCCGGCCGCTGATCTCTTCCTCGACGACGATCTTCGGGTCCAAAGCCTGCGCCTGGTCGATGGCTTCCTCGAGATCCGCCCAGTCTGCCACACGGGTAATGCCGCAGGAGGATCCGGCCCGAGCCGGTTTGACGAAGACGGGGAGAGCCAATTCCTGGATCTTTCGCAAGCTGGCTTGCCGATCGTTGACCCAATCGCGGGCCGAAATCACCCGATAAGGACCTACTTCCAGGCCAGCCGATTCGAAGGCGACCTTCATGAAATGTTTGTCCATACCGACCGCGGAAGACGTCACGCCCGCACCGACGTACCGGAGGTTGGCCAATTCGAGCAATCCTTGGACCGTTCCGTCCTCGCCGAAGGGGCCGTGAAGCAGAGGGAAAACGACATCCAGATGAGGGCCCTCGCCGAAGGTGCCGTCATCGTACTTGAGATACATTCCCTGGTTGGAATCGCCCATCGGCAGCGAGACGCGAGGACCTTCCCCGGAAAAGCGGGGAAGCACTACGCCATCCATCAGTTTGTTGAGTTCTTCTTCGCTGCTCAGGTGCCAGGTCCCCTCGGGTGTGATGCCGATCAGAACTGGTTCGTACTTCTCGTGGTCGAGGACCCCAAGGACCCCCTTGGCGGTGATGAGTGAAATCGAGTGCTCGGAAGAGACTCCCCCGAACAAGATCCCAACGGTGGTGCGACCGGTCGATGCAGTGGTGGTCATGGGCTCTCTCTCACGAAATTCTTGGGTTGATGTTCTCTGGTGACCCGGACGAGTCAGTGCCCCGGAGCGCTGGTTCCTTCGGGTCCTCCGTGCGGAGTCTCCGCTTTGAGCTGACGTCCAAGCAGCATCGGCTGGAGCTGGTCGACGGTGACTTGCGAAGCCAGGACCGCCGAGACCGCCTCGGCGATCGGCATTTCGACGCCGTTGCGACGAGCCAGTTCCAAGACCACCGGAGCGGATTTGATGCCCTCAGCAGTCTGGGTCATGCGAGCCGTGACTTCCTCTTCACTCAAGCCCAGGGCCAGAAGCTTTCCGGCCGTGTGATTTCGAGAAAGAGGTGATGAACAGGTTGCCACGAGGTCGCCCATTCCCGCTAGTCCTGCGAGCGTCTCCGGTCGTCCGCCGAGGGCCACGGCCAGCCGCGTAGTCTCGGCGAGACCACGCGTCATGATGGACGCTTTGGAGTTGTCCCCGTAGTCGCGCCCCTCGCAGATGCCTACGCACAAGGCGATCACATTCTTGACGAGTCCACCGATTTCCACGCCAACGACGTCGGCCGAGGTGTACGGGCGGAAATAGGACGTGGCGCATACCCTGCTGACCAACCCGGCCGCATATTCGGAAGGCGATGCGACGACGGAGGCCGTGGGCTGGTTCTGGATGATTTCCTTGGCCAGGTTGGGGCCCGAGACGACAGCAATCCGATCCTTTCCGCCCGGGAAGACCTCGGCGATGACTTCGGACATTCGCAGGCCTGTACCTCGTTCCAGACCTTTCGCCAAGGACACGAGGACCGCATCGGTAGGGACGAGGGCGGCCATGGATTTCAGCTGCTCTCGCAAGACCTGAGCCGGCAGAGCCAGCACGACGACGTCAGCGCCGTCGAGCGCCTCGCGAGGATCCGCGGTGTATGCAAGATTCTCGGGCAAACGGACATTCGGGAAATATCGGTCGTTGACACCGGTTTTGGCCATAGCCTGCATCGCGGACTCATCGCGTCCCCAGAGGATGGTCTCCCAGCTGGGGTTCTGCTTCGATTCCGTGCGAGCTGCATCGGCGGCGATTTTGGCGAAAGCGGTACCCCAACTGCCCGCTCCCAAAACCGCCACCTTGCGGGGCGTCGGAACGGTTGGCGGAACGCTAGGGGCCTGGGCGGTATCGCTCACGATGTTCCTTCCGGTCTTCTGCCGCGTCGTTCGTCGCCGCGGAGTCTTGCTGATCTTTGGTCAATCCTCGTTCCACGAGGTTCGACCAACCCTCTTCTTCAGGTGGGGGTCCCACCGACCAGCCGGGGCCTTCTCACCGCGAAGTTCTTCGACGAGGGCCGTCAGCGCATCCATCATCCGGTCGGTGGCTTCGGAGAGTGCCTTTTGGCTGACGTGTTCCGTGCGATCCTCTCCCCGGAGATCGGATAGGTCCAGCGGATCGCCGACCAAAACGTGTACTCGTTTCCTCGGGAAGGGACGCGGACGCGTGGCCTTGGGTGCCAGGAATTCCTGATCGCCCCAATGCGCGATCGGAATGACCGGTGCGCCCGTGGCTAATGCAAGACGAGCCGCACCCGAGCGACCCGCCATGGGCCAGAGTTCTGGATCCTTGGTCAAGGTGCCTTCCGGATAGATCAGCACGGCTCCGCCAGCGTCGACCACCGCCCGTGCGCTCTCCAAGGACTTGCGTGCTTCCATCGAACCGCGAAATACGGGAATCTGGGCTGTGCGGCTCAGAACGGTCCCGAGGACAGGTACGCGGAACAGGGATTCCTTGGCGAGAAAACGGGGAATGGTTCCTGACATGTAAACGGGGTAAGCCACCGACATAGGGTCAACTTCCGTCACATGGTTCGCGATGACGATGTACCCCTCATCCCGTTTGAGTTTCTCGACCCCGGTCCATGTCTTGCCCATGGCAAGATCCAGGACGCGCCGTACCACGAAGGCAACGCAGTGGAACAGGATGTTTCCGCCACGGCTGGGCGTCGTGGTCTTGATGGGTCGGTTCTTCCTCGTCTTTTTCCCCTGCGTTGCCCGGTCCTCGCCCGCCATTGCTACTTGGCCGCCATATTCTCGAGGTCGAATTTGGCTCCCAGGCCCTCGAGCTTATCGACGAATCGTTCGTAGCCACGGTTGATGAGTTCAACCCCCGTAACGTGCGATTCTCCCTCACCGGCAAGCGCCGCGATGAGGTGGCTGAAGCCCCCTCGCAGGTCGGGGATGTTGATGTCTGCCCCGTGCAACGGAGTCGGTCCGGAGATGACCGCCGAGTGAAGGAAGTTACGCTGACCGAAGCGGCAAGGCACCGACCCCAGGCACTCGCGGTGCAGCTGGATCGAGGCGCCCATTCGATTCAGCGCACCGGTGAATCCGAATCGGTTCTCGTACACGGTTTCGTGGACGATCGATACACCGTCAGCCTGCGTCAACGCGACCACGAGCGGTTGCTGCCAGTCGGTCATGAAACCCGGGTGAACGTTGGTCTCGACGATGAGCGAGTTGAGCTTTCCGCCGGGATGGTAAAAACGGATGCCCTCATCCGTGATGTCGAGGCCACCGCCGATTTTCCGGAAAGTATTGAGGTAAGCCATCATGTCTGCCTGCTGGGCTCCGCGGACGAAGATGTCGCCGCCGGTAGCCAACGCCGCCGAACCCCACGAGGCCGCTTCGATCCGGTCTGGCAGCGCACGATGGTTGTATCCGCTGAGGTTGGGCACACCTTCGATATGGATCACCCGGTCGGTCTGGACCGTGATGATCGCACCCATCTTCTGGAGGATCGCGATGAGGTCCATGATCTCGGGTTCGGTGGCCGCTCCACGCAGCTCGGTGTTGCCTTCGGCGCGCGTTGCTGTCAGCAGGACCTGCTCGGTCGCCCCGACGGACGGGTACGGCAGGTCGATTTTGGCGCCCTTGAGTCCCTTGGGTGCCGTCATCCGGATACCAGAGGGCAACTTGTTGACCTCGGCGCCGAAATTCCGAAGCACTTCGAGGTGGTAATCGATGGGACGATCGCCGATTTTGCAGCCGCCCAGATCGGGGATGAACGCCTCCCCGATAGCGTGCAACAAGGGGCCGCACAGGAGAATCGGAATGCGGGAATCGCCGGCGTGAGCATCGATGTCCGCGTGTCGCGCGACGGACACATTGGTCGGATCGAGACTCAAATCGCCGTTTTTCGGGTCCTTGGTCACCGTGACGCCGTGCAAGGACAGCAGGTCAGTGACAACGTTGACATCTTTGATCTCGGGAACGCTGCGCAATACCGACGGAGTTGCACCGAGCAGGGCCGCGACCATGGCCTTCGGGACAAGGTTCTTCGCTCCGCGGACCGATACTTCTCCGCGAAGCGGCTCGCCGCCCTCAATGTGCAATGCGCCGATCATAAAGTTCCAATCCTCGTGTGTTCAGGCCCCGTGGGCCCCAGTGATTCTGGCGTGTCCGCAGGTGACACGCATTCTTGAGCTATTTTACGGTACCAACGCCGAGACAGATTCCCGCCTTCCACCGGACTGCAGCGAACACAATACCGGACCGAATTGGTCCTGCTTAACGTCGGCGGACCGCGGCCCATACACCGTAGGTGTGTCATGGGCGCGGCCCCTCAATGGATGCTTCGTCGAGGTCAGGACTTCGCCGGTAGCGTACGTGGCTTGAACGCGGGCCTCGTCTCTTCGAAACGAGTGATCTGGTCCTCTTGCTGCAGGGTCAAGGAAATATCGTCGAGTCCGTTCATGAGGCGCCAGCGCGTGTACTCGTCGATCTGGAACGGCACTGTCAGCGAACCGCACGTCACGTTCTTGCTCTCCAGATCCACGGTCACTTCAATCCCCGGGTTTTCCTCGATGGACTTCCAGATCAACTCGATGTCCTGCTGGTCCAACTGGGCCGCGACGAGGCCTTGCTTACCCGAATTGCCACGGAAGATATCAGCGAAGCGGGCCGAGAGAACGACCCGGAACCCGTAATCCTTCAGGGCCCATACGGCGTGTTCGCGTGAGGAGCCGGTACCGAAGTCCGGCCCGGCCACCAGGACGGAAGCATTCCGAAAAGGCTCTTGGTTGAGGACGAACTCGGGATCCTTGCGCCACGCCGCGAACAAGGCGTCATCGAAACCGGTTTTGGTGATGCGTTTCAGATAAACCGCAGGAATGATCTGATCAGTGTCTACGTTCGAGGCGCGTAACGGCGCCGCGACTCCGGTATGGGTCGTAATCGGTTCCATCATCTTCTCCTAAATGTCCAGCAGATCGGAGGGTGAGCTCAGGGTGCCTTTGACCGCGGTTGCCGCAGCGACCAACGGCGATACCAGGTGGGTACGTCCACCCTTGCCTTGACGGCCTTCGAAATTCCGGTTCGACGTCGAGGCACATCGCTCTCCGGGCTCCAACTGGTCCGGGTTCATTCCTAGGCACATCGAACAACCGGCAAAACGCCACTCGGCTCCGAAATCCTTGAATATCTGGTCCAATCCTTCTTCCTCGGCCTGCAACCTCACCCGAGCCGACCCAGGAACCACCATCATCCGCACGCTTTCAGCTTTGCTGCGACCTTCGATGATGGCCGCAGCAGCCCGGAGGTCTTCAATACGCGAATTGGTGCAGGAACCCAAGAACACGGTGTCGACCGGAATGGCCTTCATCGGCGTTCCGGCTTTCAGATCCATGTATTGCAGCGCCTTGGCCGCCGAGGCCTTGGATCCCTCGTCCGGTGCGTCCTCAGGATCGGGAACGCACTCGGACAGCGGGACGCCTTGACCTGGATTGGTCCCCCAGGTGACGAACGGCTCGAGCTCATCGCCGTCGATGACGACTTCGCGGTCGAATTTCGCGTCGTCGTCGGTGCGCAAAGATTTCCAGTACTCGACAGCCCGGTCCCATTCCTCGCCTTGAGGTGCATGGGGCCGGCCCTGAACGTAGTCGAAGGTCGTCTGGTCGGGAGCGACCATGCCCGCACGGGCCCCGGCTTCGATCGACATATTGCAAATGGTCATGCGACCTTCCATCGACAGCTCCTCGATGGCGGTTCCCCGGTATTCCAGGACGTACCCTTGGCCCCCACCCGTGCCGATCTTCGCGATCACGGCAAGAATGATGTCCTTTGCCGTCACGCCCGGTTTCAGGTGACCGTTGACGGTGATCGCCATGGTTTTGAAGGGCGCCAGCGACACGGTCTGCGTTGCCATGACGTGTTCGACCTCGCTGGTTCCGATACCCAAGGCCAAGGCCCCGAATGCGCCGTGGGTCGAGGTATGCGAGTCGCCGCAGACCACGGTCATCCCAGGCTGCGTGAGTCCGAGCTGGGGTCCGACGACGTGCACGATTCCCTGTTCGGCGTCACCGAGTGAGTGAATGCGCACGCCGAATTCCTCGGCGTTGGCGCGCAAGGTTTCGATCTGCTGACGCGACGTCTGATCCGCGATCCGGGAGAAAATATCTTCCGTAGGAGTGTTGTGGTCTTCCGTGGCGATCGTGAGATCGGGTCGCCGCAGTTTCCGCCCGGCAAGACGCAGTCCTTCGAAGGCTTGGGGCGAGGTCACCTCGTGCACAAGGTGAAGATCGATGTAGATGAGATCGGGCTTGCCGTCTTGCCCCGATACGACTCGATGGTCTGCCCAGACCTTTTCGGCCAAGGTCATTGGGCGATCCGGTGAATCCGCCATGGTGTCCTCCGAAGTCATGTGTGTTTGCGAAATTCATTGTGCCGAGGATTCGTCAGGGCTTCCACAACGTGGACTTGCATTCCAGCATTTGAGACTCCACCATGGTGGGTATGAGTGAAACCCCTGATCCAAAACCGACCACAGGCCTGGCCGCGGGAGATACAGATGAAATCCTCGGAGGCATGGGTACGGCCAATCCCATGTCGGTCAGGGTTCACCCCAGCGGCGTAGGCGTTCTGGACAAGGCCACCCACATTCTGGATTGCCTGGAAGCGGGCCCGGCCAGTCTCTCCCAGCTCGTGGAGGCTACCGGGCTCGCGCGCCCCACCGCCCATCGCCTGGCCGTCGCCCTGGCCCATCACCGCCTGGTGGCGCGCGACGTCCAAGGCCGATTCGTCCTGGGGCCGAGGCTCGGCGAGCTTGCCTCGGCCGCGGGCGAAGACCGCTTGATTGCCGCAGCCGGCCCGGTGCTCAACCAGTTGCGCAACCTCACCGGAGAGTCGGCACAGGTCTACCGACGGCAAGGAGAGTGGCGTATCTGCGTCGCGTCCGCCGAGCGCCCGATCGGCCTGAGGGACACCATCCCGGTGGGTACACAGCTATCCATGAGGGCCGGATCTGCCGCGCAGGTGCTCATAGCCTGGGAGGATCACAATCGCCTCCTTGAAGGGTTACGCCAGGCTCGCTTCTCAGCAACCGTGTTGTCAGCGGTCCGCCGCCGGGGTTGGGCACAGTCGGTTGGTGAACGGGAACGGGGCATCGCTTCGGTTTCTGCACCGGTGCGCAATCCTTCGGGGAAAGTCATAGCTGCCGTCTCAATATCCGGACCTATCGAGCGGTTGACCCGCCAACCTGGACGCTTGCACGCCGACGTCGTCAGCCAGGCAGCACGTCAACTCACGGAAGCCTTACGAGCACCTCAGTGAGGTGTTGGGACGCCACGTCTTCGCCGGAACACCGGGAAGTTCACCCAGGACCTTCTGCGCCCAGGCATAAGCCTCTGAGGCCTTCCCACGGTCACGGCGGCGTGACCCCTGCAGCCCTCCTGACAACTGCTCATTGACTCCAAAGCCCTCCAGGACTCACTCGCGTCCTACGGCGTTCAGGCGATCGTCGTGGTTGAGGATTGCAAGAATCTTGCCGCCGCACCAGGGCAGCCTTGGGTGAGATCAATGTGAATCACATGATCCGAGTACTTCTGAGGGCAAACGCCCACTCCATGACATCGACACGCACAGCGAACCCCTCGGGCTCTCAAGTCATTGGGTTTTCACGCTCCGTAGAAGCTACTCCTGGATGATGCCCAATCCGGCCTCACACGCACCGATGAGGGGTGCGGTCCGATAATGTGCGGGCAACTGGACCGAGCTGTACAAGTCATCGAGCCTCCACGGTGCCATCCAGGCATATCCCGTATCGCCTCAGGCGATATTCACACCGAGGTCACGCTGTCGTCACATTTTCTGGTGTCTGAAACGAATGCCCCTCAGATACCCTTGTCTGCGGGCGCCATCGGGATAGCGGCGTTAAAAGCAAAAAGTCCGGCACAGACGTGCCGGACTTTTTATAGCCTGTGACCCCAACCGGATTCGAACCGGTGTTGCCGCCGTGAGAGGGCGGAGTACTAGGCCGCTATACGATGGGGCCAGGTGTCTTTGCGAAGAATTCCTTCCCCGCTATGACGACTCGACTCAGTTTACACATAACTGCGAATAGTTCCAAATCGAGATTTGTGAATTGCACCACATAGAACATTACCTATGGATACATTCGCTGGGATACCAGGACTCGAACCTAGAACGACGGTACCAGAAACCGCTGTGTTGCCAATTACACCATATCCCACTATGTCGTGAAGTTTTGGCCTTCCGACCGCATCTCCGCAACGAATAAATACTCTACAGCCCCACCTTGCACCATGCAACCTGAAGTGGCGTGGTCTCCGCCACCCTACCCCCACCTGGGCAAAACCGTGGACCAAGCCCTGTCAGGGGCCCTGAGACCCCATCTCTCTCCGGGCCCCCACGCGGGCTCCTGTCCAGGTGGCAGGAGCCGCGCCAGAGGCGTCGTAGGGCTCAGGCCTCTGAGGCCGCCGCCAAATCCTGTCGAAGCGACTCGATACGGGCCAAGGAGGAATCGCGTCCGAGGATTTCCAGCGACTCAAAAAGTGGCGGGGAGATCCGTGCCCCCGAGACCGCAATACGGACAGGCCCGAAGGCGAGACGCGGCTTGATTCCCAAGCCGTCGACGATGGCGGTCCGAAGGGTCTCCTGGATCGATGCAGCGTCCCAGGATTCGACGTCGGTCAAGGCCGCGTGCGCAGCGTCCAAGACCTCGGGTGCGGAGTCCTTGAGCTGCTTGCGCGCGTCGTCGGCAATCTCGATTTCACCGTCAGCACGGAACAGGAACCCGAGGAGCCCCGGAGCTTCACCCAGCAGCTGCATACGTTCCTGAACCAGTGGAGCCGCCTCGCGGAGAATCTGCCGTTCACGCTCGCTCAGCACGTCGTCTACGATGCCTGCATCCCTGAGGTAGGGCAAGAGACGGTTTTCAAAATCCTGGGGTTCCAGCATTCGAATGTGCTGACCGTTGATCGCTTCCGCCTTTTTGACGTCGAATCGAGCCGGATTGGCCAAAACGTCGTGAACGTCAAAGTTCTCTATCAGCTGGTCGACGGTGAAGATATCTTCGTCCGGCGAAAGAGACCAACCCAACAAAGAAAGGTAATTGAGCAGGCCTTCTTTGATAAATCCTTCGTCGCGCAGTAAGAAGAGATTCGATTCCGGGTCTCGTTTGGACAACTTCTTATTGCCTTGCCCCATGACATAGGGGAGGTGTCCGAATTCGGGAATGAATTCGGCGACTCCTATACCCACCAATGCGCGATATAACGCAATCTGGCGGGGGGTCGAGGAAAGCAGGTCTTCGCCTCGCAGCACGTGGGTAATTTTCATCAGAGCGTCGTCGACGGGGTTGACCAGCGTGTACAACGGGCTTCCGTCGGCTCGGACCACGACGTAGTCGGGAACTGAGCCGGCTTTGAACGTGATTTCACCACGGACCACATCATTGAATGTGATGTCTTCATCCGGCATCCGCAACCGGAGCACCGGCTTGCGCCCCTCAGACCGAAAAGCAGATATCTGCTCCTCCGTCAGATTCCGATCGAAGTTGTCATAGCCGAGTTTGGGGTCTTCTCCCTTGGCGCGATGGCGCTCTTCGACCTCCTGCGGGGTCGAGAAATCTTCATAGACGTATCCCCCGTCGATCAGCTTCTGGATAACATCTCGATAGATCTCGCCCCGCTGGGACTGGCGGTACGGCTCGTGAGGGCCTCCCACCCCGACGCCTTCATCCCACTCAATGCCCAACCAGTGAAGGGATTCGAGGACTTGGTTGAAGGACTCCTCCGAATCTCGCTTGGCATCCGTATCCTCGATTCGGAAAACGAGCTTGCCTCCGGTGTGTCGGGCGTGGGCCCAGTTGAACAGCGCCGTTCGGACCATCCCTACATGGGGCGTGCCAGTAGGTGAAGGGCAAAAGCGTACGCGCACGGGGCGGTCTTCACTCACGGTCGGCTTGATAGCTTCGGTTGTCATAATGCTTGGCTACTCATCGCTTTCGTTTTCAGTAGTATGCGGGGAACTCCCCCGCCATTCGCGTGTTACTAGGCCCGACGCATTCGGTTGACGAGCGCCCCGATGCCGCCGACCTCGATCTCGACTTCTTGCCCGTCTTCGACCAGACCGACTCCGGCGGGTGTCCCGGTCAGGATCACGTCCCCTGGCAACAAAGTAAAGGCATCAGAAATGCGGGAGACGAGCTCGGCCACGCCGAAGATCATGTCCCGCGTCGTTCCATCCTGCTTGAGCTCGCCATCCACCCATGACTTGATGGGCAGGTCATCGGTATCCAGCTCGGTCTCGATCCACGGTCCCAAAGGGCATGAACCGTCGAAGCCTTTCGCCCTCGCCCATTGCAGATCCGTCTTCTGCAGATCCCGCGCAGTCAAGTCATTGCCGCAGGTGTATCCGAAAACCACCTCGGGCACGCGCTCGATCGGGACCGATTTGCACATGCGACCGATCACTACGGCCAATTCGGCCTCGTAGGAGATCTCCTCGCTGAAATCCGGGAGGGTCACGGGATCACCGGGGCCGACGACCGAAGTATTCGGCTTCAGAAAGAACTGCGGCGATGTCGGCGCCTGGTTGCCGAGTTCACTTGCATGTTCGTTCCAATTTCGGGCAACACCGACGACTTTGGAGCGGGGAATGATGGGGGCGACCAGACGAACGTCCGCAATCGGGTACGTCTTTTCGGTCGGGTTAATTCCTGTGTAGAACGGGTCGCCAGCCAGAACAGTCAGGGTTTCCTGGCCGTCCTCACCGTCGACGCGTCCGTAAAACAGCTGGTCCTCGGCAGTAAATCGTGCAATGCGCATACGTCCAGGTTAGCGCGTACGCGGCGCACCGTGGCCACCCTTCACCGGCATGAAGCACCGGATGGTTGCGACCGCCGCTCGCAAGTGGCTGCAGTGCCGGCACATCGGGTCAGATCACCCGCGTCATCCACCCGAAGCGATCCTCGACTCGTCCGGTCTGAATGCCAGTCAGCTGGGCGCGCAGCCATTGAGTGACTCTACCGTTCGTCTGGCTCGCGGCAGGGATCTCACCATCTTCGTAGAGCAAACGGCCCATCGGAGCAATTACCGCGGCCGTGCCACAAGCAAAGATTTCGGTGATGTCGTCCTTTGCGATCCCTGCCTGCCACTCGTCGACCGTGATTGTCCTCTCGACCACCTTCATTCCGCTCTCCTGCGCCAGCTCAACGATCGACTTGCGCGTGACACCCTCCAGAATGGTGCCGGTCAACTTGGGTGTGACCAGAGTCCCGTCTTTGAGAACGAAGAAGACGTTCATGCCCCCGAGTTCCTCAACCGCGTGATTTCGATGCTCGTCGGTAAACATGACCTGCTTACAGCCTTTGGCTTCCCCTTCGAGCTGCGGAAGAAGACTCGCCGCATAGTTTCCGCCGCACTTCGCTGCGCCCGTGCCTCCTTGGCCGGCGCGAGCATAATTCTGGGACCACCAAATATCCACGGGCTCGGGACTGCCAAAATAATTGGCCGCGGGCGACGCGATGACCTCGAACAGGGCCTCACGAGTGGGGCGAACCCCCAAGAATTTCTCGGTCGCAATCATGAAAGGCCGGATATACAGGGAGGTGCCCTCCCCCTCAGGGATCCACCGCGAGTCCTTCTCGACCAGAGCATGAACCGCATCAATGAAAATCTCGGTCGGAAGCTCGGGCAACGCCAGTCGCTTCGCTGAGCGACGGAACCGGTCGGCATTCGCCTCCGGACGGAACAGCCACACGGATCCGTCTTGATGCCGATAGGCTTTCAGCCCTTCGAAGATTTCCTGCCCATAATGGAAAACCGACGTGGCCGGATCGAGACTCAAGGGTGCGTAGGGCTCGATTCGTGCATGCTCCCATTCACCACCGGTCGAATAGTCCCCAGTCCACTCGACCTTTGCAACGTGATCGGTCGTGAACTCGCCGAATCCAGGAGCAGCCAGAATTTCAGCGAGCCGCTCGGAAGGGGTCGGATCCTGGTTCTCGGTGATGGTGAATGAGGAAGTTCTCAAGGTGGGCTCCGTTTCGAGCGAGTGTGCTGATGTTCTGTTGTCCGCGAGGGTGACCGCATCTTTGCGGCAACCGTCGCGTCCGGCGTTGGGGCGCTCAGGAGATTCCGGCGAGAATGGCTTGTCCGATGTCCACCGTCGTTCTTCGCTCGGAACCGTGATCCCTCATGTCGGCCTCGACTGCTTCTTCGATGTTACTCGCCGCACGTTCATGACCAAGATGACGCAACAAAAGAGCGCCCGCGAGTATGGCGGCCCGAGGATCGGCGATTCCTTGCCCAGCGATGTCCGGAGCCGAACCGTGCACCGGCTCGAACATCGACGGTGCCGTGAACTCGGCGTTGATATTCCCGCATGCGGCGTAACCTATACCGCCCGAGATCGCACCGGCCTGGTCCGTCAGGATGTCCCCGAACAGGTTGTCCGTCACGATGACGTCGAATCGTGAGGGATCCGTGGTCATGTAAATCGTTGCGGCGTCGACGTGAATGTAATCGGTGGAGACCCGTGGGTACTCATCCGCGATACGGTCGAAGATCCGCCGGTAGAGCCCCCCGGCGTGAACCAGTACGTTGTGCTTGTGGACCAAGGTGACGTGCTGACGTTCGCGGGAGGCGGCAAGGTCGAAAGCATAACGGATCAGACGTTCGACTCCGTGAGCGGTGTTCACGGAGACTTCGGTTGCGATCTCGTGTTCGGTGTCCTGTCGGACCGTGCCCCCGTTCCCGACGTACGGACCTTCGGTCCCTTCTCGGACGACGACGAAGTCTATGTCGCCGGGATCGCTCAGGGGAGACACCGCGCCGGGGTAGAGACGCGACGGGCGCAGGTTGATGAAATGATCGAAGGCAAACCGGAGCTTCAGAAGAATTTCGCGCTCGATGAGGCCGGACGGGACCTTCGTCGAGCGCGGGTCGGCCCCGACGGCGCCGAAGAGAATCGCGTCATGTTCTCGCAGAGACGCGAGTTTGTCCTCGGTCAACGTCTCCCCTGTTCTGAGCCACGCTTCGGCGCCGAGCTCGTAGGGTGTCGGCGAGACGTCGATACCTTCGCGCCGGGCCGCGGCGGTCAGAACGGCAAGGGCCTGTTCGGTAACTTCGGGGCCGATGCCGTCACCTGGGATGACGGCCAAATCGATATTTCGGGATTCCGTGCTGTCGGTCATGGGACTAAGCTAGCTCCGCCGACGGTGACGTGACCACATAGTAGGACGGCTTCTCACCATGTGAACCAGACGTTACTTCTCCACGGTTCAGACGCCCCGTACCAGGAGCATTGCAACACCCGCCCAGGCTGCGGCCCAGAGGAATGAGGCGAAGGTTCCCAGGATGAACCGTTCGACAGCATCGGGCTTCTTGAGCTCGGTGAATCTGCCCAGGGCCTTGATGGCTGCCAGGACGGTCAGGCCCGTTGGCCATCCCATCAGCAGGGTTACGGCGACGCCGGCACGTTCCAGAACTCCGATCCACAGACCGCCATGAAGGGAAGAATCGCGCTCGGGGTCTTCGATGTTCTGTTCGGCGGCGTCCGTGTCTCGTTTGCCCGAACGGTAAATTCGTCCGCTGCGCAGTGACAGCTGCAGAACCGCCGCCGTTACCGGGGATCCCGTCATCGCCGCTGCCGCTGTGCCGAATACTACGGAGAGGACCGCCACGAGCGGTTCGGAGCGGGCCGAATATCCCTGGATGGCCCCACCGGTCGCCAGCAGGGCCGCAGTCGCGAGAAACAGGACGTTGGCAATGGTCCAGATGCGACGAGCCCGGATACTGAGTGCCGGGACCCTGAAGCAGGTAAAGGCCCCGAGAAGAGCGGAAATGATCATGATCAGAAGGGCTATTTGGCTCAATCGGCCCGCTCCTTCTCTCCGGGACGACCGGGAGCATCTAGATACTCTGCCCAGCGGGTCATTTCTCGCTTGAGGTCTTCGAGTTCACGATACATACCTGCGGCCAACCGGCCGGATACGGCCTGTTGACTGATTCCCAACTGCGCGGCTATTTCCGCCTGCGTCTTGCCGGCGAGGGCCCACTCGTATGCTTCTCGCGTGGTGTCGCGGCGCTTCCCCCAAACCGCGATGACGGTCCGTAGACCCGCCTGGATTCCCGCGCCTAAGGGCGAGTCAGATCTGAACCCGAGGTGGTGCGCACCCGATTTCTTGGCCTCGTCGACGGCGTGGCGTGCGTTGACGTACGCCGTTCCCCGCCCCTCACGGGCAGTCCTCGGCAGGGGCTCTTCGATACGTCCTTGCCCCAAACCGCAGTGCCATTGACCGCCCGATGCCAGGGTCAGAGCACAGGCGATCGCTGCGTCGGCGTTGTCGAACACCGCCTGGGCCTCGTCTCCGGCTGTTCGGTCAAAAGGCAGCACGGCCTCACCCGAGACGGAAACCAACTGGGGCACGGCGTCGGACCTTTTTCTGGAACCCACTTGATCGACGGTCAGAACGAACATGCTTCGATCCTTGCACCCTATCGCTCAACTTACAAGGTTAGAATCCGGTTTCTATGACTACCGGATTCTAACCTTGTATTAACAATTACAAGGGCGGTCGTTGTTTTCTACTCGCTGGGTGCCTCGAAACGAGGAAAAATCCCCTGCGGAGCCGGCAACGCGGTCCCCGCTACGATGCGCTGCGGCAACGCTGCAAAGAGTCTTTGGTCTCCTTCGGGCTGTCCCAGCTGGTCCAACAACTTGGCCATCGAACCGGGCATGATCGGTTGGATCAGGATAGCCACGATGCGAAGACACTCAAGGGTCACGTACAAGACCGTTTCCATCCGTGTTTGGTCCGTCTTGCGCAGCTTCCACGGCTCCTGCGCCGTGAAATAGCGGTTCACATCGGCGATGACCTTCCAGATCCGATCCAAGGCCCGGTGATAGTCCAGGCTCTCGAAATCCTCCCGCACCGAAACGTACAGTGCATCGGCTGATTCCAGAATGGCCTGGTCCTCCGCCGTGAATTCATCGGGGCTCGGGACAGCCGCCTCGCAGTTCTTCGCGACCATGGACAGCGAACGCTGTGCCAGGTTGCCGAGGTCATTCGACAGGTCGGAATTAATGCGGGAAACGATCGCAGGAGCACTGTACGAGCCGTCCTGGCCAAAGGTCACTTCACGGAGAAGGAAGAAGCGCAAGGGGTCGACGCCGAAGCTCTCGACCAATTGCTCCGGATCGAGTACGTTGCCCACGGACTTGGACATCTTGGCCCCGTCGACGAGAAGGAATCCATGTGCGAAGACCTTTCGCGGCAAGTCCAGCCCAGCCGACCACAAGAATGCCGGCCAGTATATGGTGTGGAAACGCGTGATGTCCTTGCCGATGACGTGGAAATCCGCAGGCCAATACTTTCGGAAGAGTTCGCCGTCGGTATCCGGGAAACCGAGCCCGGTGATGTAGTTGGTGAGGGCGTCGACCCACACATACATGATGTGCTTGTCGTTTCCCGGAACGGGAATCCCCCAGTCGAAGGTGGTTCGAGAAATCGAGAGATCCCTCAAACCGGATTTCACGAACGAAGCGACCTCATTGCGACGGTATTCCGGGTACGCAAACCCCTCTGATGCGTAAAGGTCCAAGAGCCGGTCTTGGTACTTGGAGAGCCGGAAGAAGTAGGATTCCTCTTCGGTCCACTCGACCTCGGTGTCGGTAGGGATCGCATACCTAACGCCATCTTTCCGGACTTCGGTCTCGTCTTCTCCGTAGAAGGCCTCATCGCGTACCGAGTACCAGCCTTCGTATTTGTCGAGGTAGATGTCTCCGTTGGCTTCCATGCGACGCCACATCTCCTGGCACGAGGCCACATGATCCGGGTCCGTGGTGCGTATAAAACGGTCGTAGCTGATACCCAGGAGATCGTCCATCGCCTTGATTTTGGCCGAATTCTTTTCGGCCAGATCCTTGGCGGTGATGCCCTGTTTTTCGGCCGAGGTCTGCATCTTCTGACCGTGTTCATCCGTGCCCGTCATGAACCGGACGTCGTATCCATCCAGGCGCTTGAAACGTGCCATGACGTCTGTCGCAATGTGCTCATACGCGTGACCGATGTGGGGATCGCCGTTCGGGTAGACGATCGCTGTGGTGATGTAGAACGGCTCGGCTGATGTGGAAGTCATGGCTCCTACTCTATAAGGAGAACTCGAGGCTTATCGGCCCCGGATCGGTGGACTGTGAATACTGCATTTTCCGGTTTCGTCGAACACGACGCCGCCCGCGCATCACGGTGAACAGACGGCGTCGCGATGAGAATTCGACTGTGCTCAGTCCGCGAGGGAGACGAACGCGGTACGGTCGGCCTCGATCGTCGACTTGATCGAAGAGACCATCTCGGGGGAAGCCGGAGAATCAAGGGCCAGAACGGACAGCGCCCGCTGTTCCTTGGCTTGGCTCTCCCCACGCGAAACCTGCATTCCGGCGATGTTGATGCTCGCGGTCCCGAGCAGGGTACCCATGGAGGCGATGACGCCGGGACGGTCGCGGTAATCGAGAATGAGCATGTGGTCCGTCAGCCCAACCTCGAAATCGAAGCCGTTGACCCCGGTCAGTTTCTCGACCAGCTTGGGCCCGGTCACGGTACCGGAAACGGAGACCTGGGTCCCATCGGCAAGGATGGCCGACAAGGTGGTCTCGTTGCGGAACCCCTCGACTTCGGTGGTCGTGACCAAGGTCGTTTCGATCTCACGCTGCTCTGCAATCATGGGAGCGTTGACGTAAGAAACCTTCTCGGAGACCACATCGGTGAATACGCCCTTGAGTGCGGCGAGTTTCAGCGAGGACACGTCTTTGTCCGCGATTTCCCCGGCGACCTTGACCTCCACGCTCGTCAGGGGCGAATCGTGGGTCAACGCCGTCAGGACTCGACCCAATTTCTCCGCCAACGGAATTCCTGGGCGCACGTCTGAGTCGATGGGTCCGCCGGCGACGTTCACGGCATCAGGGACGAGTTCGCCCTCGAGGGCGAGTTTGACAGATTTGGCAACCGATACTCCCGCTTTCTCCTGCGCTTCGACGGTCGAAGCGCCCAGGTGCGGAGTGGTCACGACGTTGTCCATGCCCACGAAGCCCACGCCCTCGGGGGGCTCGGAGACGTATACGTCAATTGCCGCGCCCGCGATTTTGCCCGCCCGAAGCGCGTCGGTGAGGTCATCCTCGTCGATCAGCCCGCCGCGGGCCACATTGACGACAAAGGCGGAAGGCTTCATGAGATCGAATGCCGCGGCATCGACCATGCCGATCGTGTCCGGTGTCTTCGGCATGTGAATCGTGATGATGTCGGATTCCCGGAACAACGTGTCCAGGTCCACCATCTGCGCCCCGAGCGATGCGGCACGCGAGCTCGTGACGAACGGGTCGTAGGCCAGGATTTCCGTACCGAACCCCCGAAGCCGTTCTGCGACCAACCCACCGATGCGCCCGAGCCCGATGATGCCGACCTTCTTCTCGAAGAGTTCGACGCCGGTGTACTGGGAGCGCTTCCACTGCCCGTCTCGCATTGAAGCGTCGGCTGCCGAAATATTGCGGGACAGACCGAGAATGTGGCCGACCGTCAGCTCAGCCGCGGAAATGATGTTGGAGGTCGGCGCGTTGACGACCATGACGCCGGCCGCAGTGGCCGCGGCGATGTCGACGTTATCGAGGCCGACTCCAGCGCGAGCAACGACCTTCAGGCGACGGGCCGCGTCGAAGGCTTCCGCGTCCAGCCGGGTCGCGGAGCGAATCATGATCGCGTCCACGTCGGCTATATCGCGCAGCAACGATTCGCGGTCGGCGCCATTAGTCTTGCGAATTTCGAAGCCCTCGCCGAGGGCGTCGACCGTCGCGGGTGAGAGTTCCTCGGCCAGAAGGACAACAGGCGTTTCAGTCAAAGTCGGATTCCTTTGGTGATTGTTCGGTGCCGGAAATTGGGGAAATGAAAGACAAAAGGGGAACGGCCGGTCATCCGTTGCAGCGGATGACCGGCCGTTGGAGAACCGTCATCAGGTTCCGACGTTTAGCGGGCTGCCGAGCCGTCGGTGTAGTCGGCGTCGGATGACTTCCAGGAGAACAGCTTGCGCAGCTCCTGGCCGGTCTTCTCGATCGGGTGGGATGCGCCCTTCTCGCGGAGTTCCTGGAACTCCTTGCCGCCGTTGGCCTGATCATCCATGAAGCGATGGGCGAAGGTTCCGTCCTGAATGTCCGAAAGAACGGCCTTCATGTGATCCTTGACCTCGGGGGTGATGATCCGGGGGCCCGAAACGTAGTCGCCATACTCCGCGGTGTCGGAGCAGGACCAACGCTGCTTGGTGATTCCGCCCTCGTTGATCAGGTCGACGATCAGTTTGAGTTCGTGGCACACCTCGAAGTACGCAATCTCGGGCTGGTAACCGGCCTCGGTCAGCGTTTCGAATCCGTACTGGATCAACTGCGAGACGCCGCCGCACAAAACAGCCTGCTCGCCGAAGAGATCGGATTCCGTCTCCTCGGTGAAGGTCGTCTTGATGACGCCGGCGCGGCTGGCACCGAGACCCTTGGCATAGGCCAGAGCAAGCTCGAAGGCCTTGCCGGATGCATCCACCTCGACGGCGACCAAGGCCGGAACACCGCGGCCCGCTTCGAACTCTCGGCGCACAGTGTGGCCGGGGCCCTTAGGTGCAACCATCGCGACGTCGACGCCGTCGATCGGCTGGATGTAGTCGAAACGAATATTGAACCCGTGGGCGAAGAACAGGGCATCGCCGGGCTCAAGGTTCGGCTCGATCGATTCCTTGTAGATCTTTGCCTGGACCTGGTCCGGGGTCAGGATCATGATGACGTCGGCTTCTTCGACGGCTTCCGCGACGGTCAGGACGCGAAGGCCTTCAGCTTCTGCCTTGGCCCGCGAGGACGAGCCCTCGGCGAGGCCGATACGAACGTCGATGCCCGAATCCCGAAGGTTCAGCGCGTGTGCGTGACCCTGGGATCCATAACCGATGATGGCGACGGAACGGTCCTGGATCGCCGCGAGGTTTGCGTCGTCGTCGTAAAAGATTTCAGCCATGGGATTGAGAACTCCTCTATCTTCCCCGCGGGCTCTTGCCCACGGTTGATGGTCTTCAGTGGCCCGGCCACTAGGTTTTAAGCCTAGCCTGCCGGGTCATGGTGCACCGGAATGTACCGATGCATGACAGGTTTATGAACGCTCCGCGAGACAAGTGATCTCGCCGAGACAACTAATTGCGGAGGGCCCTCTCGCTCATCGAGCGCACTCCGCGCCCGATGCCGAGAGTTCCGGCACGAACGATTTCTCTTATGCCGAAGGGTTCCAACACCTCCAAGAGGGCCCGGAGTTTCTCCGGGGCTCCCGTGGCCTCGATGACGACGGACTCGGTGGAGACGTCGACGATCGAAGCGCGAAAAAGGTCTGCAGCCTGCGTGACTTGGATCCGGGTTCCGGCATCCGCGCGGACCTTGATCATGATGTGATCGCGTTGCACCGAGGTCTCCGATGGCAATTCCACGATCTTCAGAACATGAATCAACTTGTTGAGTTGCTTGGTGACCTGCTCGAGCAGGACCCCGTCCGCGTCAACCACCACAGTAATTCGGGAGATTCCCGGGACTTCGGTGGCGCCCACGGCGAGGGAGTCAATATTGAATTGCCGCCTTGCGAACAATCCGGATACCCGGGCGAGCACGCCCGGTGTGTCTTCGACCAGGACAGACAGCGTGTGACGAGTCATTGTTATTCCTCTCCGTTCCAGTCGGGCGACGTGTCTCTGGCAATCTGAATCGCGTCATTGGATACTCCTGCCGGGACCATCGGCCAAACCATGGCATCCGGACTGACAGTGAAGTCGACCAGCACGGGCCGGTCGTTGATCTCCAACGCTTTTCGGATGGTTTCGTCGACGTCCTCATCGCTCGTGCAACGGAACGCGGCGCACCCGTAGGCCTCGGCCAACTTGACGAAGTCCGGGATCCTCCGGGAATCATGACCCGTGTTCAGGTGGGTGTTGGAGTAACGGCCGTCGTAGAACAGGGTCTGCCACTGCCGCACCATGCCCAGCGAGGAATTGTTGATCACGGCAACCTTGATGGGGATGTCATTCAGGACGCAGGTCGCCAATTCTTGGTTGGTCATTTGGAAGCAGCCGTCCCCGTCAATCGCCCACACGACCCGGTCCGGATCACCGACCTTCGCTCCCATTGCTGCGGGGACGCTGTAGCCCATCGTGCCGAGGCCCGCCGAGTTCAGCCATTGGCGCGGCCGCTCGTACCCGATGAACTGGGCGGACCACATCTGGTGCTGTCCGACCCCAGAGACGTAGATTGCCTCGGGACCGGTCAACTGACCGATCCGCTGGATGACGTGCTGGGGCGAGCCCAAGCCGTCGTCCGTGGGGACGTATCCGAGGGGGTACTCGTCCTTGATCCGATTCAGCATGGCCCACCAGCCGCCGAGGTCCCTGCGTCCTTCTTCACGCTGAACCTCCTCGACGCATTCGACCAGTTCTGGGATGACGGACTTCAAGTCCCCCACAATCGGCACGTCCGCGACACGGATCTTCGAGATCTCCGCGGGATCGACGTCGACGTGGACGATCTTTGCGTCCGGAGCGAAGGAATCGACGACACCGGTGACCCGGTCGTCGAACCGCGCGCCCAGGGCGACGAGCAGGTCCGCTTTTTGCATTGAGGTGACAGCCGGGACGGAACCGTGCATACCCGGCATCCCCAGGTGGTGCGGGTCCGAATCGGGGAATGCGCCGCGCGCCGTCAGAGTCGTGACCACGGGTGCGTCGGTCACGCTAACCAGTTCCGCTAGTTCCCGTGACGCGCCGGCACGAAGGGTTCCGCCGCCGACGTACAAAACCGGCTGCCGGGCGGCATTCAGCAACTTCGCTGCTTCTCGAACTTGCTTGTTGTGTCCTCGGACAACCGGGTGATACCCGCGCAGCTGCATGTCCACCGGCCAAGTGAAGGACATCAGGCCCTGCTGGGCATCTTTGGTGATATCCACGAGCACGGGGCCGGGACGGCCGGTCGATGCCAGATGAAAGGCTTCCATGATCATGCGCGGAACATCCTCGGGACGGGTCGCCATGTAGGAGTGTTTCGTAACGGGCATCGTCATGCCGACGATGTCTGCTTCCTGGAAAGCGTCCGTTCCCAAAACCTTGGACGACACCTGCCCCGTAATCGCAACCATGGGGACTGAGTCCATATGGGCATCGGCCAGGGCGGTGATCAGATTGGTGGCACCCGGGCCGCTCGTGGCGATGCAGACGCCGACCTTTCCGGTTGCCAGAGCATATCCTTCAGCTGCGTGCCCGGCGCCCTGCTCATGACGAACGAGAATATGATTGATGATCTCGGAATCCAGTAGCGGATCATACGTGGGCAGAATCGCCCCGCCGGGAAGACCGAAAACATCGGTGACTCCAAGTTTTTCCAGCGTGCGAATGACCGCTTCCGAACCAGTAATTCTTGGGGCGCTGCTCTGCGACCCTGAAGTCGAGGCGGCAACCGTGGCCGGCGTCGCCGACGATTCGTTGCTCATGTGATCGTCCTTCTGCTTCTGCTGTGTGCTGCGTTGCGGCGGTGTCTGTGAGTCCGCCTGGTGCTCGTTCGTCTCCGGTGGGATTCGACCTGACACGAAAAAACCCCTCGACCTAGATGTCGGTGAGGGGTCTGCGCGGTACGAGATTTTCTCGTTCTAGGCCAGGTTTGCCGCGCGACCCGCAATAATAAGCGAGACGCGTACACCGGTAAGAACGAGAGACTCGTGATGTGCCATGAACTCATAATCCGGGTCGGGACGTGAAAGGGTCAAAAACGTTTCAGAATGTGAAATCCACGCCACATATTCCGTTCGCATCCGTTCGCGACGGCGAAAGGCGTCGCATGTCAGCAATGACATGATGTGTGTCAAACCATTCGGTAACGGACCGGACCTGGATAGACTCTAAACATGTCCCCCGAAACGGAGTCCCCCCTGAACCTGGCGGAACGGTTGCACACCGTCTTCGACAGTCAGGTCATGAACTACGGCGCATACAACTTGGTCTACGCGACCGGCCGCGCTACTTACAACGAACCTTCCGCCGTTGACCGCCAAGTCACTCCGCAACGACATTTCATCCTCGGTTATCGCCGTTATCCCTCAGAGGTGATCGTGGCGCCCTTCGACCCTCGGGTTTTGGCTTCTTTGGGGCTTCCGATTGCCATCGACAATACGAACCTCGTGGATGCCACAAGCACGGCTCACGGGGAACTCGTCCTCGAGACGACTTCCGGGTCTTCCTTCGATCTGAAGGTGCTGCCTCTCGTGGAGATCGAAACTGCGTACGGCGCCGAAGTCCTCGAGCAGGAGGCCGATGCCGAGGACTTCTTGTCCTACATTCAGGACCTCGTCTCGGTCTGACGTTTCCTGCGTCACAGTGGCGGGTTTCAACTTGCACGGGATGATGCCCCTGCGTATAGTTTCTTTTCGTTGCCGACGCGGTGGGATCTAGAGTCCCCACGCGGAATGGTATGCGCCTCTAGCTCAATTGGCAGAGCAATTGACTCTTAATCAATGGGTTCCGGGTTCAAGTCCCGGGGGGCGCACGGAAGCCTTGCTTCTCGCCCATCAGCGGTAAGCGCCTCTAGCTCAATTGGCAGAGCAATTGACTCTTAATCAATGGGTTCCGGGTTCAAGTCCCGGGGGGCGCACAAATCAAGACCCGGTCCTTTCGAGGGCCGGGTCTTTTGCTGTCCAGGATCTTTCGACCCCGAGAGGGATGAGTCCTCGAGGCCATGGCTCCAAGCGGCTAGTCGGCGGTCGGCTCGGCGGCAGGGTCCGCCGTGGGACGCTGAGAGGCCACGCCTTCAGCAACCCAACGAGCCTCCTCCGGAAGGCTGTCAATGGTTTCCTTCACGATCTTAAGCGGCATCGTGTCGGTATCCGAGAGATCCATGATGACTTGTTCGAGCGCCTCTCGCAGCTCGCCATGCTCGAGAACGCCGGTGCCTGCGAGCGCTTCTTCGATCTCTGTGGCTTCGTGCAAGGCCCGTCTTCCCTTTTCCGTGATTACCATCAGGTAGCTTCGACGGTCCAGGTTGCTTCGCTGTCTCGCGATGTGACCGTAGGCCTCGAGGCGCGTCAGCGTCTTTCCCATGGTTTGCGCCTGCACGCCCACCTTGTGCGCTACCTGGGCCTGGGTCAGGCTGCCTTCTCGGCTGATCACGTCCAGGGCCATGACCCCGGCATGGGTCAGGCCTAGGGACTGCAGCTGTCGATTCCAATTGTGCTCGAGCATCCTTGCTGCGGTGGACATCAATCGACTGATCGACCATTCCTGGAGATGAGGCATGGCTGAAATTATAAGCACCCCATTCTGGACGGGGCGGAAGGGCTCAGTGATATTACGCCCGTACAATGGCCGGACACGTTACGTATTCAGCTGTACGACGGTCGGTGACCATTTTCTCGGGCGCCGTCCCCGCGATGACTGGGAGTTCTCATATGATAGATGCCACGCGACTTTCCACCGGTGACGCCGCACCCGCCTTCACATTGAAGGACGCGGAGGGGAAGGAAATCTCTCTCAAGGATTTTTCGGGTTCGAAGGTGGTCGTCTACTTCTACCCCAAGGCGTCGACGCCGGGGTGCACGACGCAAGCGTGCGACTTCCGGGACAATCTGGCCTCCCTCGAATCCCATGGATACCGGGTGATCGGCATATCGCCGGACAAACCTGAGGCCTTGCAGAAATTCGCCGGTGACCAGTCCCTCACTTTTCCGCTCCTCTCGGACCCGAATCACGACGTCGCAGAAGCATACGGGGCATGGGGCGAGAAGAAGAACTATGGCAAGGTTTCCGTCGGCCTGATTCGATCGACCATCGTGGTGGATGAATCCGGCAGGGTAGAGACCGCTCAGTACAATGTCCGTGCCAAGGGTCACGTCGCCAAGCTCCGCCGCGACCTGGGGATCGACGCCTAGAATCGTTGCCAGTTCATTCTCAGCTCCGTCGCACGCGTGTCGGTCGAGGTGCGGCAACACGCCGCCGGGATCGCCTGCGCGCTGATGTAGACTGTGCCAGTCGCCGAAGTGACTGGCATGCGCGAGTGGTGGAATTGGCAGACACGCAGGATTTAGGTTCCTGTGCCGTGTAGGCGTGCGGGTTCAAGTCCCGCCTCGCGCACCATTTCTCCGGGCCTTTGACGTGTTCCATGAACGAGTATCGGGCCGGAGCCCCTGAAAGTGTTCCGCACCGTCGTGGGATGTGACCCATGACGGCAGCCCATCGAGGAGTTGACACGTGGCAACGACCCGCCGCAGGTTCCTGACCGGTTCGCTGGGAGTCGCTGCCCTGGCACTGGCAGGTTGCGGGCGTCAGCCCCCCGCTGCCCCGGAAGCGAGCGGCTCGAGCGCTTCGTCGGAGACCACATTCGTTTTCGGTAACGCCGCAGCTGCCCCGACGCTGGATCCGTCTCTCACATCGAATCTCGAGACGTCGCGAATTGCCGCTCAAGTGCTTGAGCCTCTGGTTAAAGCAGATCAGGATACCGGCAAGCCGATACCGGGCCTGGCAACCGATTGGACGGTCTCCGGCGACGGGCTGACGTATACGTTCACCTTGCGTCAGGGCGTCACTTTCCATGACGGCACCAAGTTGACCGCGGACGCTGTCTGCCGGAATTTTCAACGCTGGTCCGAGAATACGAAGACCGAGCAGGTCAATCAGACCGCGTACCAAGCCATCTTCCGATCGACCAAAGCGGATGGGACATCCCGCCCGTCCATTTATCGTTCGTGCACCGCCTCGAGCGAGAGGACGGTCCAACTCAGAATCTCGACCCCGTACCCCTCGATCGTCAAGGCTCTGACTCAACCGGCATTCGGGATCGGTGCGCCCAGCGCATTCGACGACAACTCGTATGCTTCGCATCCCGTGGGCACGGGACCGTTCGAGCTGAAGAATTGGGATGGGCAAACGGCCGAATTATCGCGCTTCTCCGGCTACTGGGGCGAGGCAGCCCACATCAGCAAACTCAAATTCGTGACGGTCTCGAGCACACAAAAGCGGTATTACGAGATTCTCATGGGCAACATCGATGCCTACGATCAGATCGGCATCGACGACTTCGTGAACCTTGCACGTCGTGGCTACCAAATTCAGCAACGTGATCCGTACTCGGTTGCCTACGTCAGCATGAACCAGCAGTCCAGCGCCCTGTCGGACATCAAAGTCAGACGCGCCGTAGCGCACGCGATCACGCGTTCCGAAATCGCAAATACCTACTATCCCGATGGCACGAAGGTTGCGAATGATTTCGTGCCGGAGCTCTTCAAGGTCAGTGGATCGGATACGCAATCCGCTTATCGACAGGACCAAGGCCTCGCAAAGAAACTCCTCGAGGAGTCCGAGTACAACGGAGAAGAGCTGCAGTTCTTCTATCCGACGGATGTCTCCCTGGCGTACGTACAGAGTCCTGAAGCAGTCTTCGCGAAGATCGCCGGCGACCTGACTTCGGTAGGCTTCAATATCAAGCCGATGCCGATTAGCTGGAGCGACGACTACCTGACCAAAATCAACGAGTCCAACCCCAAGCGCGCCTTTGCTCTGACCGGTTACATGGGTGCCTTCCGCGACCCGGATGACTTCTTGTCGCCCCTGTTCAGGCAGGAGAACCCGCAATTCGGCTTCTCGAACAGCGACCTTTTCGAACAGGTCCGCAAGGCCTCGTCCATGTCGGACGGGGACGATCGGAACGACTTGTACAAGAAAATCAACGAGTCCGTTGCAGATCTCATGCCCGCTGTTCCTCTGGCATTTCCTATTTCGGCGGTCGCACTGAATTCAAGAGTTCTGTCCTATCCGTTGACGGCAACAGGCGTTGCAAATTTCGCTCGAATCGAACTGCGAGACCAGAAATGACGGCGTCCGACTCATTTCGCCAGAGGTACGAGGTCGGGGTTCGACCCGCACGAGTGCGCGAGATAACCTGAGAGGGAGAATGCGTCCGCGACATCCGGACGGACGCCACCCGCCCCGCGAATCCTCGGCGGGAACCCAACCGCGCATCAACGCGGAAATCATCACAGGAGATATCCATAGTGACACAGACTCACACGACCGACGTCGTCCTGGTGGGCGGCGGCATCATGAGCGCGACCCTCGGCGTCTTGTTGAACGAACTCGAGCCGAATTGGGACATTACCTTGTTCGAGCGCCTCGATCGCGTCGGCGCTGAGAGTTCCAACGCTTGGAATAACGCTGGTACCGGCCACTCGGCCCTCTGCGAGCTCAATTACTCCCCCATGAGCTCCGACGGAACCGTGGATCCGTCCAAGGCTTTGAACATCAACGAGCAATTCCAGACCAGCCGCCAGTTCTGGTCCACACTCGTCGAAGACGGCAAGATTACGGATTCTTCTTTTATCAATTCCGTCCCGCATATGTCCCTGGTGTTCGGTAAGGACCACAGCGAATATCTGAAGACTCGGTACAAGTCCCTGAGCGCCCAGAAGCTCTTCGAGCGTATGGAATTCTCACAGGATCCTTCGCAGATTGCTGAATGGGCGCCGCTGACTATGAAGGGACGCGATTCGAGCGAAACGGTCGCGGCCAATTATTCGCGTGAGGGAACCGACGTCGACTTCGGAAACCTCGCCCGCCAATTCACCGAGCATCTCGAATCCAAGGGCGCGGACATCCGATTCGGTCATGAGGTCCAGGATCTCCGCCAGGAATCGGACGGCTCGTGGAGCCTGCGTGTTCGTAATCGACTCAATTCCGAAGACGACCTGTTGGTCCGCGCGAAGTTCGTATTTCTCGGTGCCGGCGGCGGCGCCTTGCCGTTGCTTCAGAAGTCCGGAATTCCGGAGGGCAAGGGTTTCGGCGGTTTCCCCGTCTCGGGTCTGTTCTTGCGCAATTCCAGGCAGGAAACGGCCTCGCAGCACAACGCGAAGGTATACGGCCAAGCCTCCGTGGGCGCGCCGCCCATGTCAGTGCCTCACCTTGACACTCGGTGGGTCGATGGAAATCGCTCCTTGTTGTTCGGGCCGTATGCCGGGTTCAAGACCAACTTCTTGAAGCAAGGTTCCATGCTGGACCTGTTCAAGTCGGTCAAGCCGGACAACCTCTACCCGATGACTCGGGCAGGCTTGGACAACCTCGGGCTCGTGAAATACCTTCTGACAGAGCTCACCAAAAATCATCAAGCAAAGATCGACGCGCTGCAGGAATACTACCCGGCCGCGGACGGCAGCGAATGGGATCTCATTACGGCAGGTCAGCGCGTCCAGGTCATGCGCAAAGACGCCAAGAAGGGGGGCGTCCTCCAGTTCGGCACCGAGCTCATCACCAAGGGTGACGGGTCGATCGCCGCACTCCTTGGCGCCTCCCCCGGCGCGTCCACGGCGGTACCTATCATGCTGAACCTCGTGAAGAAGTGCTTCCCTGATCGTTTCGACGCGTGGTCCCCCCGTATCAAGGAACTTGTCCCTGCTTATGGTCACAAGCTCAACGACGAGCCCGAACTAGCCGACGAGATCATGGGGCATACCGCCAAGGTTCTCGGCATCAACAACTAGATGCGCTGACCATAGCGTTGTGGTCATCACGGTGCCCGTTGCCTCATTCGAGGCAACGGGCACCTTTGCACCAGGCAGAAGCAAACCGCACGGACGCCGAAACAAGAATTCGGCAACATTCTTCCCAGCGGCGTGGGACACAGTCGGATTTCGGGTACGTTATAGGCAGGCAACATGCGTTGCTCACACCCTGCACCGCGCGATTGAGTCGTGCCCAAGAAACCACGGGATCGTTATTGATGGAGCTATCCGAACAAACAATCCACAAGTCAGAACATACGTCGAAAGCGGCTCATCAGGGCAAGGCCAAAAAGCTTTCCCAGATCAGCAAGCCCGGCTGGGGCTACGTGTTCAAGAGGACGATCAATTCGTTCACGGGCAATGGAGGTACGGACCTCGCGGCCTCGTTGACTTATTTCGCCGTGCTGTCTTTGTTCCCCGGTTTATTGGCGGTCGTCTCGCTGCTCGGAGTTTTCGGAGAAGGTGAAACCACAACACAAGCAATTCTGGACTTCGTTCGCCCGTACGCTCCGGAAGAGCTGATGAGCTTGATCAAGGAGCCCGTCTCCCAGCTGACCAGTTCGACGGGGGCGGGAATCATCGCCCTGATCACCGGTATCGTTGGTGCCCTCTGGACGGCCTCCGGTTACGTCGGAGGCTTCGGGCGAGCTCTGAACCGCATCTACGGCGTGGTCGAGGGGCGTCCCATCTGGAAATTGCGTCCCATCAATTTGGTCGTGACTTTCTTCATGGTCTTGATCGTGGTGGTCATGATGATGGTGCTCTTGCTCTCCGGTGGTGTGCTGCACGCGGCGGGCGACTGGATCGGCCTCGGTGACACTGCGGTCGCGGTGTGGAGCTGGGCGCGTTGGGTCGTGCTGTTGATCCTCGCCGTAGCGCTCATCGCTTTGCTCTACTACGCGACGCCGAACGTCAAACAACCCAAACTCCACTGGCTGAGTCCGGGAGCGGCTTTTTCCCTCATCGCGATGGCCGTTGCCGGTGCGGCCTTCGGTTTCTACGTTTCCAATTTCGGCAATTACAACGCAACGTACGGAACCATCGGCGGCGTCATCGTGATGCTGTTGTTCATATGGATCATGAACAACGTATTGCTCTTCGGTGCGGTGCTGGATTCCGAGCTCGAAAGAGCCCGTGAACTCGAGGCTGGCATCCGGGCCGAGGATCACCTGCAGCTTCCGCCTCGCGACACCCGTCAGGCCCACAAACAAGTCGAAGCTCGTCAGAAATTCGTCGACGAGGGACGCAAATTGCGTCTTCAGAATGATCGTTTGGACTATTCGGACTAGGACCCGCCGTGCCCGAACTTCGCTGGACCCGCGTCACCGGCCGTCACGCCGAGGACGCGGGTTTTCCGCCTCTGGTCGCGATCCACGGATTCGCGACGACAGTCACGCAGTGCTGGCTGGCCACTGGCTGGCTGCGTCGACTTGGCAGCTCAAGGAACCTCATTTTCATCCATATGCCGTGGCATGCCGACGAGTCGGTCACTGATGCCCTGAATCGCCTCGATTCCCGGCGGAAGGTCACTCACGGCAGTATTGAGATCGAGGACTCGGCGCGGCACCCCTTGGGCCCTCTCGATGTTCTTGATGCGTTGTCCGAAGCTGTTCGACAGGCCCTCATCTCCAGTCCTCAGGACACAGGTTGGTCCCGGGCGACTTCGGTAGACCTCCTTGGATATTCTCTTGGTGCCAGGCTCGCCTGGGACTTTGCGGCAGAAGAACCGTCCTTGATACGGCGAGTGGCATTGGGTGGGCTCCCCGCCCATGACGGCTTGGCTGAAGTCTGCCGTGTGCTGAGCGCCGGATCCTTCGCAAGCGTTACTCGGCCGTCGTCAGCTACGGCCGAAATCGAACAGTTCGTCCACGATTCTGTCTTGGACAAGGCCGGATTGATGCTGTGTGCCGAACGGTTGAGTTCGCCGCCTTTCACCCCGTCTTTCGAAAACGCCCCGAAACAGCCCTCACTTCTGGTGACCGGGCAGGAGGATCAGATCGCCAAGGATTCGGCGGAGCTTCTGCGTTACCTCAACGACGGAGCCTGCTTCATCGAGTTACCGGGCCGCACGCACGTCGATGCTCTGACCTCCGGAGAATTTGCCCGTGCGGTCGTCAGACATCTCGGCGAAGATTAAGCCGTGAAGTGAGCTGACAGACTTGGGCCTGAGACATTGTGGTTGACTGATGTTAACGGTGGCCCCCTGACAAGTGGCACACCGCGACCCAGCCCATTCACTGCTCTCCAAGGAGGCTCTCATGCAGAAGGTCAAGGCCGTTATTTCTCGTGAAAAGGACGCACCGGTCGAAGTCACCACGATCAACGTTCCCGATCCCGGTCCGGGCGAAGCGCTCGTCAAAGTTCTGACCTGCGGGGTCTGCCAAACGGACCTTCATTACAAGCGCGGCGGCGTGGGAGACAACTTCCCGTACTTGCTGGGACATGAGGCTTCCGGCGTGGTGGAAGCCACCGGCGATGGCGTCACCGAGGTTGAGCCCGGTGATCATGTGATCCTGAATTGGCGCGCTGTATGCGGCGAATGCCGTGCGTGCCGCAAGGGCCAGCCTCAGTACTGCTTCGACACGCACAATGCCGAACAGAAAATGACCCTCGAGGACGGTACCGAGCTCGAGGCGGCACTCGGAATTGGGGCGTTTGCCGAGAAGACTCTTGTGGCCGCCGGTCAGTGCACCAAGATCGAGGGCGATCTGGACACGGATCAGTATGGCGCCGTCGGACTCTTGGGTTGCGGTATTACTGCGGGCATCGGGGCCGCGATCAATACGGGGCAGGTTGCACGCGGCGAATCCGTTGCCGTGATCGGTTGCGGAGGCGTTGGTACGGCGGCGATTGCGGGTTCGGCACTGGCAGGGGCGACAAAAATCATTGCCGTGGACATCGATGACGAAAAACTGAAGACGGCCCGCAGCCTGGGTGCGACCGATACGGTCAACTCCTCATCGCACGACCCGGTGGAGACCATCCGCGAATTGACCGGTGGGTTCGGCGCGGATCTCGTGATCGATGCCGTGGGCATCGCCAAAACCTTCGAGCAGGCGTTCCAGGCTCGCGATCTGGCCGGACGAGTAGTCCTGGTAGGGGTGCCCGACCCGGGGACCACACTGGAGCTGCCCTTGGACGAGGTTTTTTCACGCGGCGGCTCCATCAAGTCAGCTTGGTACGGGGACACTCTTCCGTCGAGGGACTTCCCTATGCTCGTCGACCAGTACCTCTTGGGCCGTCTGGATCTGGACGCATTCGTCTCCGAAAAGATCGGTCTGGAAGACATCGAACCCGCATTTGACAAGATGCAGCAAGGAAAAGTTTTGCGATCAGTCGTCGAAGTATCGGAGGCCTAGAAATGGCACAGAGCACCGTCCAGCACGTAGAAACCAGTGGAACCTTCAGCCTCGACGGCGGAACCTGGGACGTCGACAATAACGTATGGGTCGTGGGCGATGCACAGGGTTGCGTCGTGATCGACCCGGCCCACGATGTGGATGCTGTTGCAGAACTGGTCGGTTCCCGAACGGTCGAGAAGATCCTCCTGACCCACGCTCACGATGATCACGCGGGGCTCGCGGTCGAAGCGGCCGAGCGATTCGGCGCGCCTGTGTTCTTGCACGCGGAGGAGCAACCTCTGTGGAAGCTCACACACGGCGAGCCGGCACCGTCCTTCCAGCGGCTGACGGACGGGTATGAGATTTCCGTCGGAGACGCTACCCTGACAGCCATTCACACTCCTGGGCATTCGCCCGGTTCAGTGTGTTTCTATTCGGAAGATCTCCAGTGGAATGGTAAATCGCCGGTTCTGTTCTCCGGCGACACTCTGTTCCAGGGCGGCCCAGGCGCAACCGGACGGTCGTACAGCGATTTCCCCACGATCATCGCCTCGATCAGTGAGCGGCTCCTCATGCTACCCGAGCAAACGGTTGTGCTGACGGGTCACGGACCCTCCACGACGATCGGCGATGAAGCGCCTCACCGACAGGAATGGATCGACCGAGGCGAATAGGAACCGAAGCTCCTCGGCGGCAATCATCAGCCGCTCGCGCTGTGCTTGCCGCCGAGGATGTCCGATTCGAAATTCCTGCGCCACAGGTAACCGTAGGTGTGGCCCAGGACGAGGTACACCGCGGCGCTGAGGACCGGCAGCAGAAGGGCCGTGTTGTACCCCTGGGAGTCCCCGAGGACCGTTCCCCACACGAGTCCCAGGGCCGTACCGCCCAAAAGGGCTGCGAAGGTTGACGTCATCACGAGGTCCAAGGCATCCGCGGGCGTAATGGCCGTCGCCACGGAATCCGTGACGATCAGGGCGATACCGACCGCGAACCCCAAGAAGATCAGGGCAATTGCCATGGTTGGGATCGATCCGGGCATCGAGGCGGGAAGAGCGACCAGAGTCAATGCGCAGCCCCAGAAGAGCCACGCGCCCCAGGTCCAGGTACGGACTTGGAGAAGGTTGGCTGCGATCGCCGCGACCAGAGAACTGAGTCCCAGGACCGCGTAGAGCAATCCCACCCCCTCGACGGAATCGAAATTCTGGCTCAGGCTCACGAGCGAGGACTGCATGGACCCCAAGAGCAACCCGAGAGTGCCCATGCCGATGACGGGCAACCACATGAGTTTCCGACGGGTTGCATTGTCCTTTGCCTCCTCCGGACTCACATTTTCCGGTTTGGGCAATGGGGCCTCCGCGTGACGAAGCCGAGTGAGAGCGAAAGCGGTCACTGTGACCACGTTGATGGCCGCGACGAGCAGGAGTGCCGCGTGCGCGTGCCACAACAGCGACGCCACACCGGTGACTGCGGCTCCCAAAGCAATCGCGACGACGTCGGCCACGGATTCGAAAGCCAAAGACGAGCTGAGAAGTTTCCGGTCCGCCAGGCGGTGTGATTCATCCGCCCACCGTATTCGGGCCAGAGCTGCTACCGGGGCGGATGTCGCTCCCGTCAGGATGCACCCCGCCAGAAGGCCGGGGACGGAACCCTGGGATGATTGTTGCATCTTGACAGACTCGCTGATGAGCCACAGGATCGAGGCAACGTTCGAGAATACGCAGAAAAGAAGGACGAGTCTCTGGCCGAACTTCTCGGCAATGGCTCCGTATATGGGGACGACTACTGCGATGCTGAGCGCGACGGCACCGGCGGCGAACCCGCCGAGCAGGATCTCATCCGTCCAGGACACGATCATGATCAGGGTACCCAGCGGCAACATAGCCACGGGCAGTCGGGCAATCACGGAAATGGCGAGATACCCCAAGCCGGCTAGGCCGGTGAGGACTCGCAAGCGGTCCATCGTGCTTTCGGAGCGGCGGCCTCTTCGCCCCGCGTCCCCGTGCTCTTTGGGCTGCTCGTCGGCGGGGCGACGTTCTGAGACAACAGACGGTGAGTCGGTCTGTGACGGATTGATCATGCTGTCTTCGACTCCAATGACGAACCGCTGGGGGAACTTTTGATTCTCACGTGCTGGGGAATTCTCGTTTTCATGTCGGCGACGTGGCTGACGAGTCCGATGACTCGGCCATTTTCGCGCAAACCGTCGATAGCATCCATGACGCCGTCCAATGTGTCTTCGTCCAGGGAACCGAATCCTTCATCAACAAAAAGTGTATCCACCTCTATGCCCCCGGCGCGTGCTTGGACAACGTCCGCCAGCCCCAGAGCGAGACACAGCGAAGCCATAAAGGTCTCTCCCCCGGACAACGAGGTTGTCGGACGAGCCTCGGAGGTCCATGCATCGAAGATCTCCAGGCCGAGACCGGACTTTCTATTCTTTCCGGCAGCCGCGTCAGTGTGCTGGATGCTGAACCTACCGTTGGTCATCTCGCGCAACCGCACCGTGGCCGCGCCCGCAATTTCCTCCAGCTGAGCGGCCAGGACAAACGTCGTCAGCGACATACGCTGTTGATTCTCTCCGCCGATTCCGGAGGCGACGTCCGCAAGGTCCTTGAGCTTCCTCGCTTTCTCCGCGACGTCGCGTACACGATCCTGCAGGGTTTCGTCCTGCTCGGAGACGCGTTTGATCGAACCCAGACCTTCGCGGAAGACCGTCTCGCGAGACAGCGCTTCTTCATGCTGGCTCGTCTTGGCTTCGGCTTGCCGCCGAGCCTCGTCAAGTCCCTCCGCATCGGGCCGAGTCTCGCCGTCGCCCATACGCGCCAGTAGGGACCGATGCCATGGCGCGTTCCACGCTTCGTCGAGCCTCGCCCTTTCTTCCTCGTCACGGCGCAGCTCCTCCCGCATGGCTTCCAATGCCTGGGGTTCAACCAAATTTTTCTCGACGGTCTCGAGGTCTCCGAATCCGCTGTCAGAAAGAGCCTGCTCAAAACTCTGCTGGAGTGCTCGAGCGTTCTCGCGCAATGCCTCCACATGACCTCGGTGTTGAGTCGTTGACGACCGGTTGTTACGCAGTTGTTCGATCCTGCGCTGGATCGTAACCAGCTGGTCCCGGGACGGGACGTTCTTCAAGGCACGTACGGCCTCATCGTAACGACCGTCGAGTTCTTTGATCCGTGAGTCGAGGACTCCGACCTCGAGTTCCACAGAACGCAGCCGCGGCTCGATTTCCCGGATTTCCTCTGCGATCGATTCTTGTTGCCGCTGAACGACCTCGACCCGCCGTTGTTTCTCAACCAGTGATTGATGTTGCTCGGTCGCAGCGCGAGCCGCGGATTCGGCATCGGTCACGCTCTCCATGGCTCCCTGGCTACGAAGCTCCGCTTCGACCCGCTTCAGCTCCGCCGTTTGAGTGAAGGTTTCCTTGGCACGTGCTTCGGCTCTTTCCCGTTCTGCGGCGGCCTGCTCGAGAACCTCTTCCGAGACGAGCGGATCGTCCGACGAAGCGTGCGTTGGTGCCGGCGACGGGTGCTCCTTCGAGCCGCAGACAGGGCAGGGCAGGTCGTCCTGCAGCTCATCGGCCAGCACTCTGACTGCTTGTTGGAACCTGCGGCTCATGAGCTCCTCGACGCGTTGCGAGGCTCTTTGCCGTTGTTTCTCGGCCCGCTCGGCTTCCTCGGCAACCGTGCTGATACGTTCCCGGATGGCCACGATACGGCGCGAAAGTTCCAGGACTTTCGAGGACTCGGCCAGTGCCGCGGAAGCTTCCGGCAAGCCTTTCAGCTCCATTGCGAGCTCATCTTGTTCCTGGGACAGAGCGTCCTTCGATTGCTCGATGGTCTCAAGGCGAGACGCGGCTTCGGAGGCCTGTTTCCGGAGTTCTTCGCGTCTGTCGAGCGGGGCCTGACGGGAGGCCTCGAGATCCTCGACTTCCCCAACACGCCTCAGCAGCTCGTGGACTCGCTCACGGCGCCGATCAAGAAGCGCTCCGTACTTTTCTTCGTCGGCGTCGCTCTCGCCCGACCAATACGCCTTTTCAAGCCTTCTTTCTTCCGCAGTCTCGACGTCGACCGATACTGGTTCAGCAAGCAATGCCCGCGAGCGCGACCGCAGCTCATCGAGCTCCTTCTCCTTCTCTGCCAGAGACCTTTCGCCAAGTGACAATCTCCTCCGTGCCTCGTCTACGGGGACCGCACGTTTCGCGGCTTCAACTCGTCGACGCCGGAGAACAACACACTCCTCCGATTCGGTCACGATTTGCCGTCGCTCCACGAGGCGGTCGTGTTCGGCCCACTCCCCTAGGCCACGTTGCAAAGCATCCGCACGCCGATTCATTTCGGTCGACTCTGCGCTCAGACGCTTTCGGATCCGGGAGGCTTCCTGTGCCGCCTGCTCGAGACGACTCGCCGCGCCCTGCATATCGATCACCTCGACGTCGCCCGCGCTGTCCAGAAGCCCGTCAGTCGGAATCTCCAGACGCCTCAGAAGGGAAGCGACTTCGACGTGACCCCGTCTGATGTCCGTCGTCAAGGACTTCAATTCTTCGGAAGCGGAGTCGGACCTGTCCTTGAGCACGTCCCGTATTCCGGAGTACAGCTCGACGGGGAATAGCCGGCGCAACAATTTTTCTCTCTCGTCCGAGGTCGCGGAGAGGAACCGGGCGAACTGTCCTTGGGGCAGCATCACGACTTGAGCGAATTGTTCACGGTTCAGACCGAAGATCTCGTTGATGATCTTGCCGGCCTCGTCATGGCGAACGGACAGGACGTCCCATGCGGAGTCCGCGTCGGAGGCATAGCTTTCAACGGGGCGTCGAGAGAGCGTGACTTGCGCGTTCTGGGTCACCCATCCGCTTTTCGCTCGCTTGGAGGGGCGAGACCACTCGGGAGAGCGCCGTATTCTGTACCGCTGACGGCCAACCGTAAGTTCCAACTCGACATAGGGTGCCGTCCCCGGCTGAGCAAAATCCGAGTAGAGGCCTTTTGAGTTCTCCGGGCGCGTTGTGGAACCGTAGAGGGCAAAGCAGATGGCATCGAAGATCGTGGATTTTCCGGCGCCCGTCGGCCCGCTCAATAAGAAGATTCCGGCGCTGTTCAGCGGTTGGAAGTCGATCTTTTCTTTCCCTGGGAACGGTCCGAACGCGCACAGCTCGAGATGGTGAATCCTCATGCCTCGGCTCCCTCGGCAGAGGACGCATCCACATCGGAGGCTGCTCTGCGTTTCTCGGCCTGGCCTACGGCAGAGACGATCTCCGCCCGCTCATACGGATCCAGCTCCCGGCCGCGGACTTGATCGTAGAAGGCCGCGCACGCTTCGACGGGCGATTGTGCCCTGGCCAGGCGGGAAGAGTATGAATTCTCATTCGCCCCGGCGAGATTCGCGAAGTTGAGCTCCAGGGCGTCCGGAAAACGAGTTCTGAGCCGTTCCATCGGGTGGGCCGGGCGTCTTCGGTCGGTCACGGTGATCTGGCACAGGCATGACTCTGCCCAGGAATACTCGGGCGAGGACATGAGCTCTTCGAATTCACCCGTGAGGCAGGCCAAGTCCAGCGTGTGCTCCCACTCGTGGTCTTCGACCGTCAGAGCGTCTTCGGAGGTCTCCAGGAGCCAGAATCCTTTGGTGTGGCGCGCTTCCGAGAAGGAGAAGGCCAGGGGCGAACCGCTGTACCTCACGTTCCCGCGCACAATCTGCCTCCCGTGCAAGTGTCCGAGTGCCGCATAGTCGAACCCATCGAAGAGGTTGGCGGAAACCAAGCCCAGGTTGCCGGTGTCCAGGATTCGTTCCGAGTCGGAGGCCTCGGCCCCGCTCGCGAAACAATGGGCCATGACGATGGCGTGTTGATTCGAGCGCCGCTGTCGATCCGTCGCCGCTTCGGCCACGGCCGCGCCCAGCACCTCGTGGTGAGTGGGGTTCGAACCGAGCTCGGCAGCGGCGGACCGTGGGTCGAGGTACGGGATACCGTAGACCAAGGTGCCGTCCTCCAGAGTCACGGGACGTCGGATGTCCTCAATCCGCGTGCGGAAATGGACTCCTGCAGACTCCAACAACTGTGACGCAAAGCCAAGCCGTGCTGCGGAATCGTGATTTCCGCTCGTCACGACGACCTCGATCTCTTGAGCCCTGAGCCTGGTCAGCAGACGCGAAAACTGTTCGATGACGTCGGTACGGGGCGAAGCCTGGTCGTAGACGTCTCCCGAAATCAGCACCGCCCCCACCTCCAGGTTTTCGCAAACCGAAGCCAGCTCGTTGCACCACAGTTCATGGTCGTGGAACAGGGACCGTCCGTGGAATGAGCGTCCGAGGTGAAGATCCGAAGTATGAAGGATTCTCATAGTTTCAACCTATCCCGCCTGAGCGACAAGTGAGGACCGCACGATGTCCCGGCCCTCGCAGATAGAATGACCCGTATGCCCGACATAGCCAGCCTGCCTTCTTCGCTCACTCCGCTGGATCCTGCCTACGAGGACACCGTGCGTCGCCTCACCACGATTGCTACGACCGTCGCTCCAGCGCTGTCCATCGGGGCCCTGGCCGCGTTGGAGGGCATGAGCGACGTTGTCGAGTGGGCCTCTCACGGACAGTCGGCTGACGAGACAGCATCGATCTGGCTCCAGAATTTCCGGTGGGCTCGAATACTCGGTCTCACAATCTCCGATGACGCACCGGTTCCACCAAGAACGGGGTGGGAAGACCTCGTCCTCGACGACCAACCTCGATTCTCACCGCGGCTATCCGAAATCGACCCGGTCAGCGCCGAGGCGCTGGTCCTGGGCCATATGCAGTATCCGGCACGGCATGCGTTCCCCGAGGCGAGTTCGGCGGCTTTTCTGCCGAGACTGACCCCCTTGGCCTTTTATCCCCAGAACTCGGCGCCGCACCTCGGCCAGCTCGCGGCCAACATTACGTCCCTCACGCACGGTTCGCCCGAAGCGCTGGCCTCCGGCATCGCTTGGGTTTTCCTGCTCCGGTATTGCCTCTCGCCGGAGCTATCGGAGGACAGCTCGGACACGGAACGAGTTCTCGACGCGTGCAGGAAAGTGACCGGGTTTCTGCCTCCTTTGGACGGAAATGACACGGAGGTTCCCCAGGGGCTCCGCGCCCAATACGCAGCTACGGGCAGCTCATCGCGCAGCCTCCGGGGGATTTTTTCCTCCGCACCGCTGACCACGGGCGTTCTGAGGGACTACGCGGGACATCCCGGCGCGTCTTCTGTTGACAGACCCGAATGTGTTGAGGCACTGGCCAGCGCAATCGGCAGCGCAGCGGGCTCCTCCTCGCAGCACGGCTCGATTCGGGTCTCCTCGCACCTCGGGCTGGTGTTACGGGAAGCAATACGCTTGGGGAGCACCGGTGATCTGCCCGCTCCCGCTCTCCCCCGGGCCCTGGAATCCTGTCTCGAACGATGGATCGGCGCGATGCACGCCTGGGTCAGGCTCGTTCCGTCCAGGTGAGCGCCCCGGACTATCATCCGGGAAGATGTGCCTTGTGATCATCGAACCAGGCGTCGGTTCGCTCGAGCGATTGCCGAGTGATGGCACCGCCACCGCCATTGACGACGGCATACCCGACGGACTGGAGCGGCATGAGCCGATGCACAATCTTGCCTCGTTCGGCCCAGTCCTTGCCCACGCACTTGGTGATGACGTCCCAACCGTACCAATTTGCGGCGGCGGCGATGTCCCACGACGGGTCGCCCATTGCCGCGTGATCCCAATCGATGACTCCGGTCATCTTGTCCTTGATCCACAAAATATTGTGGCCGGAAAAATCCGAGTGGATGATTCTGGGCTCAACGGGGTCCATCGCTAGGACGTCGTCGATCAGGCGGTGAGCAATCCGCCGGTTTCCCGGAAAGAGCAGCGGGACGACGCGCTCCCGCAAGGTCTTTTCCCAATCATCGCTGCCCCAATGCTGGTGGGCCGGCTCCAGATAAGGTTCGAGCGGCACTGGGTCCATTCCTCCGATGGCGCGCAGCGCTCGGCCGAGAGGTCGAGCGGGCGCCGGCCCGATGTCGCGTGCCTCGCCAGGGATCCAGCTCAACCCGACCGCTGTGAATCCGGATCGGGAGATCACACGCGTCAGCGGGCGCGGAACGGCGAAAGGCAGGTCGTCCGGAAGCGCACGCAGTAGTTGCGTCCTTCTGCCCATCGACTCCCCAGCGCTGAGGGTCTTGGCAACCCTCACGCTGAGGCGATGGCCCGCATTGACGACGATGTGGGCAGAGCCGTTGGAGTGGACGTCCCATTCTTCGGGACCCACGGTCACACCGGCCTGATCCAATACGGCCTTGATGAGGGGGAAGTATCGCATCTGGGCGAATCTGGACATGCGGGACAAGGATAATTACCTCTGTGCGAGATCCGATGAAAGAGCTGCATGGATGTGCGGGACCAGGGCCGTGAAGGCTCGGGCCCGATGGCTGATGGAGTTCTTGATCTCGGACGAGATCTGGGCCGCGGACAGTCCGGCGTCTTTTCCCTTCAGCTCGCTGGGAGCGAATATTGGGTCATAACCGAAGCCGTTCGTTCCGGTGACCCGATGCAGCAAACGACCGGGCATCTGCCCGTGCTCGACGGCTTGGAATCCGTCGGGTCCGGCCACGCTGGCGGCGCAGTGGAAATGAGCACCACGGTGCTCATCCGGGATGTCGCTCAGCTGGGCCAGGAGGAGTTCGACATTCGCGGCATCATCCCCGTGAGTTCCCGACCATCTGGCCGAGAAGATTCCGGGTGCGCCGTTCAGAACATCGACGCACAATCCCGAGTCGTCCGCGACGGCCACCAGTCCGGTGGCCTCGGCGACGGCGTGGGCCTTCAGAAGCGAGTTCTCGGAAAAGGTTGTCCCGGTCTCAGCAACATCCGGTGCCTCGACGGCGCTCGCATCAACGACTTGCGTGTCCACGTCGAGCCCGTCGATGCGGTCCCGAAGGATCTCCCGGAGCTCAACCAATTTGCCCGTGTTGTGGCTCGCCAAGACGACGAGCGGGGTGCCCTGCTCGGTCGAGGTCATACTGTTTCTTCCAAAGTCTTCTGCTGGATCGCTGCCAATTCGGACGTGCCTGTCAGCGCCAAATCGAGCAGGAGGTTGAGCTCGTCCCGGTCGAAGGGCGTGCCTTCGGCAGTTCCTTGGACCTCCACGAAGGAACCAGAGCCGGTCACGACCACGTTCATATCGGTCTCCGCCCGGACGTCCTCGACATAAGGAAGATCGAGCATCGGGGTGCCATCAATGATTCCCACGGAGACAGCGGATACCGAATCCGTCAAGGGAGACTTCCGCCGGTTGATGATGCCTTCGCGCTGGGCCCAAGCAATTGCTTCGGCGAGCGCAACGTAGGCGCCCGTGATGGCCGCGGTGCGAGTGCCGCCGTCGGCTTGCAGGACATCGCAGTCCAGGACCACGGTGTTTTCGCCGAGGGCCTTGGTGTCAATGACCGCGCGCAGTGAACGGCCGATCAGTCGCGAGATTTCATGCGTCCGACCGCCGATTTTGCCTTTGACGGATTCGCGCGCCGAACGCGTATTCGTTGCGCGGGGCAGCATTGCGTATTCCGCGGTGACCCATCCTTTGCCTTCACCCTTGAGCCAGCGCGGTACGCCCTCGGTCAAGGAAGCTGTGCACAGTACCCTGGTATTTCCGAACTCGATGAGCGCCGAACCTTCGGCATTCTGAGACCACCCTCGCGTGATGGATATGGGCCTCAGTTCGTCGACGGCTCGCCCGTCTGCTCTCGTAGCGGCTTTGTTCGGGGAAGTCTGAGAAGTCATGCCTTCACCATACCGCCGGAGGCGCTGAATAGCTCACGATGACTCAAGCCCTCAACGACCGTTTCCCTGCTTATGACGGACCCACCGTGTAGTCGGACAGTGGCGTTACGATCTCCGCCGCTCCGTGGAAGAACTCACGGGCCTCCGCCAGAACGATTTCCTTGTCGTTCCACACGGGAAGATGCGTTAGCAGAAGCCGACGGGCATTGGCCTCTCGCGCAGTTTGACCGGCTCTAGCACCGGTGAGATGGATGCCGCGCAGGTTGTCGTCGCGCCCCTCCATATAAGCGGCCTCGCAGAGAAATAGATCCGCGTCCAGCGCCGCACGAGTGAGTCCCTCGCACGCATCGGAGTCCCCCGAATAGGCCAGGACGACGTCGCCCTGGGGACCGTGCTCGGTCACACGCAGGGCAAAAGGATCCTGAATGGGGTGGACAACGCGGAAAGGCTCGACGGTCAAGGGACCGATGTCCACCGGTTGGTTCTCGGCCCATTCGTTGAACCGGAACTGATCCTTGAGACCCGGCTCCGGCGGCATACTGTGCGTGCGTGCGAGATATTCGTCGGTTCCCTGAGGGCACCACACATCGATGGGACCGGTTGACCACCCACGCGGATCCCAGCGCGCGGCAATATAGAGCCCGGCGAGGTCAACGCAATGATCCGGATGAAGGTGGCTCACGAGCACGGCATCGATCGTGCTGAGCTCGATGTGGCGCTGGATCTCTCCGAGGGCACCGCTTCCCATGTCCAGGAGCACTCTCCAGGTCTTCCCCGAGGAGTCCACCGAAGACACCAGGTAACAGGACGCAGGGGATTCCGGACCGGCGAATGATCCGGTGCAACCGATGATTTTCAGTTCCATGATGTTCCTCTTGATCCTTCGGGGATCTCGTAGTTAGCGGGAATCGCTCCGCGGGAGCTCTGCTGGGGGTGTGGAATCCTCGGGTCCGCTCGGGGCCACATTCACTCGAGCATGGTTCTGATGCTCGGGCGAGACGACGGCGAGCGAAGCCGTGGGATAGGACTCGGCGATACTCGTCGAATGTCGGACCCCGGTCACCGCGGGCCCCAGGAACCGTTGAGCTATGTATTGGAAGGCCTCGGGGTCTCCCGTGGACACGAATTCGTGCTCCGGAGGGGTCGCTTCCGTGCGGAGAAGGTCTTGATTGGTCAATGCCCGGAACAGGTCCTTGGCGGTCTCCTCCGAGGAGGTCACCAAGGTCACTCCATGGCCGAGCACATAGGAGATGACGCCAGTGAGAAGAGGATAATGAGTGCATCCCAAAACGACGGTGTCCACGCCCGCGTCCTGGAGCGGAACGAGATGACGCTCAACCGTTTCCAACAGTTCCGGTCCGGTCGTGATGCCTCGCTCGACGAACTCCACGAATTCAGGACACGCTTCGGACCAGATTTGAAGGTGAGGCGCGGCGGCGAAGGTGTCTTCGTAGGCTCGGGAGGAGATCGTCGCCGCGGTACCCAAAACACCGATTTTTCCGTTACGCGTGGCCGCCACGGCCCGCCGAACGGCCGGCTGAATCACCTCGACGACCGGGATTCCGTACTTCCGCGTGTAGCGTTCCCGGGCGTCCCGCAGTACCGCGGCGGAGGCCGTGTTACAGGCGATGACGAGGGCTTTGACCCCTGAATCGACGAGATCGTCCATGACCCTCAGAGCGTTGGCCCGGACTCGGGCAATCGACAGGGGGCCGTACGGTCCGTTGGCGGTATCGCCCACGTAAATGATTTTCTCGTGAGGCAGCTGGTCCATGATGGCTCTGGCGACCGTGAGCCCCCCGACCCCCGAATCGAAGACCCCAATGGGCGCGCCAGGGGTAGGAGACGCAGGTGCGGTACTCCCCCACGCGGTGAGGTTCGAAGGTTCAACGGAAGGATGTTGGCTGTTCATGTTGCTTTCGAGGGTAGCGGTAAGTGACCTGATCAAGTGCATCGACGAGGCTTCCCGCCGAACAATGCGTCGAACTTCACCCTGGTCAGACCGCAGAGGATCCGCAGGCCAACGCGCGGAATCAGAGTACTTCGGACGTCAGTCGAGGTCTGAGAGCATGGCCTCGACCAAGGAGTCCTGCAACCACGAGACGAACTGGTAGACCAGCGACATATAGGACTCCACATCGTGCGCCTGCGACCAGTCACTGTACGAAGCAACCCGTTGTGCATCGTCCTCCGAGTCGATACCGAGGCGGGTCGCCAAGACGAGCCGGACATCGTTGAGGGCCGAGGCGAAAGCCATGGAGTGTTCGCGGTCCAGATGCAATTTGGGTGATTCGCAATCCATGGCCGCCATGCGGAGGTTGCCGATTTTCGCTTCGCGCACAGACCGTTCCGTCAGCCGGCGGAATTCAGCGGCCTCTTCGTCATCGTCGCTGGCCTGCGGCAGGAGGCGGGCCAGCGCGGGGTCCTCCGGCACGTCCACATCACCTGAAATGCCTACCATTTTCGCGAGAGGGTCCTCGTCGTCGGGCGTCTCGGGTTCGAGAGTAGTAATGACGTCCTGGAACAGCTTGATGAGCAGTTCGCGCTCCGGCCCTTCGAGGCCGCCGCTGATACCTTTGCGCCCGTTTCGGAATTCTTTGGCCATCGTCTTATCCGCCGTCCTTGTCGAATGTCGCCCACAGACCGTAGCCGTGCATTGCGCTGGTGTGCCTTTCTGCTTCTTCCCGGCCACCGGTGAAGACGACTGCTTTGCCGTCTTGGTGAACGGCCATCATGAGCGAACGGGCTTTGGACTCCGAATAGTGGAAGTGCGCCCGGAAAACGTAGGTCACATAGCTCATGAGGTTGACCGGGTCATTCCAGACGATCACTCGCCACGGGGTGTCTTCCGTGGGTCGTTCAAGAAGCCCCACGTCGCTGGACGGGGCTGATTCTGGGGACGTTTCCGCGGCAGATTCACTGGCCACGGGCAGATTCTGTGCAGACTGGCTGACCATAATGGACAATCTTAGACGTTTCGGGTCGCCCGCGTCTGCCACATTTGTTCCGATGTTGTGCCTGGGTAGGCTTGAGGGGTGAGACCAGACTCCCCCGCGCTCCTGACGGACCATTACGAACTGACGATGTTGCAAGCCGCAATTCGTGCCGGTATGCACGAAAGACGTTGCGTCTTCGAAACCTTCACGCGCCGTTTGCCGGCTGGCCGGCGGTACGGAGTCCTCGCGGGAACGGGACGTTTCCTCGAGGCGCTCGAGAAATTCACCTTCGACGACGAACAATTGGCCTTTCTCGAGGAACAACGGGTCGTCGACGGACCGACCCTCGAGTACCTCGCCGGTTTCCGTTTCTCCGGTTCCATCCGTGGATACAGGGAGGGCGAGGCGTTCTTCCCGCATTCGCCAGTCCTCCAGGTCGAAGCGCCTTTTGCCGAAGCATGTGTGTTGGAGACGCTGCTCCTGTCCATCCTGAACTTTGACTCCGCCGTGGCGTCGGCTGCTTCCCGTATGACCGGAGCTGCAGGAGACAGGCCATGCCTCGAAATGGGCTCTCGCCGTGCGCATGAGGAAGCGGCGGTCTCGGCCGCCCGCGCGGCGGCAATCGCTGGGTTCGTCGGAACCTCCAATCTGGAGGCCGGACGTCGTTACGGAATCAACACCATCGGGACCTCGGCCCACGCGTTCACGCTCTTGTTCGACGACGAGGTATCGGCCTTCCGCGCCCAATTGGATTCCTTGGGACTGGACACGACGCTCTTGGTGGATACCTACGATGTCGAACAGGCCGTGCGGACGGCCGTCGATTTGGCGGGCACCGAACTCGGTGCGGTCCGTTTGGACTCCGGTGACCTGGTGGCGCAGGCCTTCGCCGTCAGGGATCTTCTCGATACGCTGGGCAATCGGGACACCAAGATCACAGTGACCTCCGACCTGGACGAATACGCGATCGCCGGTCTCGCCGCGGCGCCAGTGGACTCATACGGCGTAGGAACACGCCTGGTCACTGGATCGGGGGCACCGACGTCGTCGATGGTCTACAAAATGGTCGCGCGCCAGGACGCCAATGGTGACTTGGTGTCCGTAGCAAAACGATCACAGGGTAAGGGCTCGATCGGCGGTGCGAAGCACGCGGGCCGTCGTCGTGATCGCAAGGGTACGGCAACGGCCGAAGCCATCGCCCTGGATCCTGCCCTACTCGAAGCCGACGATTTCCGCCCGCTGATGCACACGCTCGTTGCCGACGGCGAAGTGTTGCCGGGTGCCACGGGCCCAGATGGTGTCCGCGCGGCGGCCGAACGCCACAGGCAATCGACCCAAGAGTTGCCCCGCGCAATTCGCAGGCTCTCGGAAGGCGAACCAGCGCTTCCCACGGAGTTCCTCGACCACTAATCTTGACCCCCAGAATATGGCGGCGCCAGGACGGCTGTGCGTCTGCCCCCCCCTCTTCCGCGGAAGGACCAGTATGACAAGAGCACTCATCATCGTCGATGTCCAAAACGATTTCTGCACCGGCGGGCCGCTCGAAACCGGGCGTGGTTCCGAAGTCGCCTCTCTGATCTCCGGATATCTGCAGACCCACCACGCCGCATACGACGTCGTGGTTACGACTCAGGATTGGCATATCGATCCGGGCGCCCATTTCAGTGACAAGCCCGACTTCAAGAATTCCTGGCCGGTACATTGCATCGCGGACACGGCAGGTTCCGCGCTGCATCCGGACCTTGAGACGGACTACGTCGAGGCCTATTTCCGCAAAGGTGAGTATGAAGCCGCCTATTCCGGATTCGAGGGACTTTTGGCCCCTGAGGAATCCGTGATGACCGGCGAGCATGAACCCGGCCAGATGCCGGAGGACACGCTCAAAGTCTCGCTCGACGACTGGCTCCAGGAACAAGACGTGACCGACGTGGACATCGTCGGCATCGCGACCGATTACTGTGTGCGGGCCACTGCCCTGGACGCCGTGGACGCGGGGTACGAGACGAGGGTCCTGGTCGACTTGACCGCCCCTGTTGCCGAGGATTCCGCGGAGGCAGCGATTGAGGAGCTCGAAGACGCCGGCGTCGACGTGATCGATTCTTCTAGCGTCGGCCGATGAACCAGTTCTGCAATTTGTCGATACGAGCCTGGATCTGCTCCGCGGTCGCCTGAGCGACGGGAGGGCCTCCGCATTCGCGCCGTAACGCATTGTGGACCGAACCGTGAGGTTCGCCTGTGCGGGCGGCCCAGGCCGAGACGTTTTTCGCCAACTTCTGACGCAGGTCTTTGAGCTGTCGGTGATCCGGCACCGACGATTGAGCGGGCCGTGGAGCGCTTCCTGTGGACTGCTGATGACGTTGCTTCAGAAGGGTTCCAACCTGATCAGCATCCAAGAGACCAGGTATCCCGAGGAAGTCCTGGTCGTCCGAGCCTACTTCATAGCCGTGATAGTCCTCGCCGTCGTAGAGAACCCCGTGGAACGACGCCTGTGATCCGATGGCCTCGAACTTTCCGGAGGCCAAACGGGAACTCGCCTTCTCCTCCTGATTTGCCTCGTCGATCAGGTGGTCGTCCAGACCTTCGTCGGCGGCGATGATTTGTTCTTCGTCCGGAGTATCCTTCAGATCCAGCGCGTGGTCCCTTTCCGCCTCCATCTCTTGGGCCAGGTACATCAGGACCGGGACCGAAGGCAGGAAGACGGACGCGGTCTCGCCACGTTTACGGGCACGCACAAAACGTCCGATCGCCTGCGCAAAAAAGAGGGGGGTCGAGGTCGACGTCGCGTACACGCCCACGGCCAGACGAGGCACGTCCACTCCCTCTGAGACCATGCGCACGGCGACCATCCATCGATCCTCGGACTCCGAGAATCGATCGATCTGGTCCGAGGCGGTCTTGTCGTCCGAGAGCACCACAGTCGGTCTGGAACCAGTGATCTTTTCGAGTCTCGCGGCATATGCGCGTGCGTCTTCGTGATTGGACGCTATGACCAGGCCCCCGGCATCGGGAACGGTTCGACGGACTTCGGTCAATCGGCTGTCCGCTGCCGCCAGAACTGAAGGAATCCATTCGCCTCGGGGATCCAGCGCAGTGCGCCAGGCCTGAGCGGTGATGTCCTTGGTGAAGCCTTCGCCCAGATCGGCCGCCATTTCCTCGCCCGAACTGGTCCGCCAATGCATCTTGCCGGAATAGGCCATGAAGATCACCGGCCTGACCACGTGGTCCGCCAAGGCCGGCCCATAGCCGTAAGAATAATCCGATTGCGAGCGCAGCAGCCCTTCCTGGTCTCGTTCGTACGTGACGAACGGGATCTGGGAGGAATCCGAACGGAACGGGGTACCGGTCAGCGCGAGCCGACGGTGCGCAGGGTCGAAGGCTTCTTTCAGTCCGTCGCCCCAGGACAAGGAGTCGCCTGCGTGGTGGATTTCGTCCAGGATGACCAAGGTCCGCGCGTTCTCGGTACGCGCCCTGTGGAGGAGCGGCTTGTTAGCCACCTGGGCATATGTCAACGCAACACCCAAATAGCCTTGGGCGTGGTGCCCGTCGGAGTTCTTGAAGTTGGGGTCGATCGCGATACCGACTCGGGCGGCGGCATCGGCCCACTGGGACTTCAGATGGTCGGTGGGGGCGACGACGGTGATGCGCGAGATCGTCCCTCGGTCGAGAAGTTGTTTTGCCACGCGCAGCGCAAAAGTGGTCTTGCCCGCACCGGGGGTCGCGACGGTCATGAAATCGCGCGGCTCGGTATCGAAGTATTTTTCCAGCGCCTCGGCCTGCCACGCACGCAGTTTCGGTGCCGTGCCCCAGGCGGCGCGATCAGGATAGGCCGGGGGAAGGTCGGCGGCTGCACCACCGAACAATGAAGGCTGGGAGAGGTCTTCGGGCACTGGTGTCTGCTCACTCCTGAAGATGATCGAGGATCTCTGGCCGTGATGTTCGCACCACGGCAAAGACGCCGCGCACTGCGACGGCGTCTTGCTCTTGTTGCCGCTCCGCGCGGCGGGTGGAAGGGTCAGCCAGGGGCTGCCACTGCTCTGGCTCTATTCGTCGTTGTTCTTGTCGTCGTCCTTGCCTCCGCGCATGGATTCATAGATCTCTTTGCATTCCGGGCACACGGGGAATTTCTCGGGGTCGCGTCCGGGTGTCCAGACTTTACCGCACAAGGCGATGACCGGGTCGCCCGAAAGGGCTGACTCCATGATCTTTTCTTTGCGTACGTAATGGGCAAAGCGCTCGTGATCTCCGGGCTCGGCGAGCTCCCGGGTTTCTTCACGCTCGATGGTTGCGGTCCCGCCACCTGGGGTGGTGCCGTAACCGGTGTCATCGAGCGGTTCGGACGAGGCGAATACGTCAAGGGGTCGGTCAAACATCATGGGGATATTCTACGCCTGTACCCCAGACGTTCTGAATCGATGAGCTCCTTCATCACGTCCGGGGCACTTTAGCGTCAACCACGCTGGACTACTGGAAACGCGTCAGGTCCTGGTACAGCTCGGGAGCGCGACGCTCATACCAGCCTCCACCGATTCTGACGCCCAACCAGAGCACCAAGGAACCGTAGATCGGTCCGACGAGAAGGATGATCCAGTCAAAGACTGCGTTTCCGGTAACCATCGAGAGGATCAGGAGGATCCACACAGGCAGCGCCATCACCACGATCAGGAGGCTACCGACCATTTGGACCAGGGCGTTGGCAAGGCCCGCATTGTTCTTCCGAGACTTCCAGGGGCTCTCCCCCGGCGCTGCGACCGGGAGTGCATACCGTACCGACACGCATGCCCCCACGCCGAGACCGGCCAGAAGCAGACACAGCCCCAAACCGAGGTTGGCCGGAATCCCTCCCGGATTGCCTTGGAGCAGCATCGCGATGACCGAGACCAGGACCACGACCGGCACGAAGATGACGGACATTCCGATGGAACGGCCCCACCGATCTTGGGCTCCGGTGATCGGTGACGTGAGGTGGAGAGCAAATGCGGTGTTGTCATACGACACCGAATAGGTGCTTTGCCATGCCAGCATCCAGCCGACCAAAGGGGCGACGATAGTCAACGAGGCGCCGCCGTTGGACATCCCCGTGAACCAGAAGACCACCAGAAAGCCGGGTGCCACCAGCAGGTTCAGATTGAGGCGCGGATCCTTGAGGTAATACGTGGCCGTTTTCGCGGCGATCCCACCTACCTGTGTCGCAGGGAACCGCGAGAAGAGCCCCAGCCATTTACCGGATTTGGTTCTGCCGCCGGATGCCCCCGATGCATTGCCCACATGGCTGGTTTGGTAGGCGATGACCTTCTGCCAAAGCAACAATGCCCCGGTGGTATAGAGAGCGGTGACCACTAATCGCAGGACCAGAACGAACCAGGCACGCTGGGCGACGTCGCCCGGAATCGCCCACGCCGCGCCGAATGGCGTCCATCCGACGACCGAGGCGACAGTGCTGATCCAGGTGGGCGAGAACAGTCCTTCGGTCAGCGTTCCGACCAAGGGTCCGGCGCACAGGAGTGCCAGGAAGAAGACGGCACCGATCCCTTCGGCCAGAAAACGTTTCTGGCGTATGGCCATCCCAAGCGCGCTCATAAGCCGTGAGCAGATCATGAGGAGCACGAAACCAATGACACCCGCGAGGATGGCCGCTGCCACCGGGAGCGGTGATGTCCAGCTAACCGCGGGGAAAAATGCCCCCACCAGCGTCATCATGCCGAAGATGCTGATGAATGAACCTAGGAGTTGCCCACCCAATATCTCCTGCGGTTTGAGCGGATAGGGCGCCAAGAGATCAGGGTCGAGCGTCGAGTCCTGGCCGGTGGCGACGACGGGCACGATGCACCACAGTAATGTCACCACGGCACCGAGAATCACCGCGCTACCTTGAGCGGTCGAGGCCTCGCCACCACGTTGGACCATGAAGATCGCGAAGACCATGAAGAGTCCGAACAGCCCGTAGATGCCGCCAATGACTGTTCCCGCGAGCGCCCAGCCACTTCGTTTCAGGGACGCTACGAAGTAGGCCCATTTGAGACTTAGGAGGTTCCCAACCATGAAATCCCCTCCGATTCGACGCGGCCGCCGACCAGCTCGACGAACTTGTCTTCCAGGCTCGAGCCTCCACGGACCTCCTCGACTGTGCCTGAGGCGAGAATATGGCCTTCGTCCATGATCGCCACGTGATCACACATGCGTTGGACGAGGTCCATGACGTGACTCGAGACAACGACTGTCCCGCCGTGGCGCACGAATCCGGCCAGGATGTCTCGAATATTCGACGCGGACACTGGGTCCACGGATTCGAATGGTTCGTCGAGCACCAGGACCTCGGGCGCGTGCACCATTGCCGAAGCGAGGGCGACCTTCTTGCGCATGCCAGCGGAATAGTCGGTCACCGTTTTGTTGGCGGCATCGGTCAGATCCATCGCGCGCAACAGGTCGTCCGTCCGTTCCAGGACGGTCTCCTTGTCAAGTCCGTGCAGGAGGCCTGCATAGGTGATGAGTTGGCGACCGGTCAGGCGGTCGAAGAGGTGAACGCCGTCCGGCAGAACACCCACGAGCTTCTTCGCGTCACGAGGCTTTTCCCAAACGTCCACCCCACGGATGGTGACGGCGCCCCCAGTGGGTCGCAGCAGGCCCGTCGCCATGGACAGCGTGGTCGTCTTGCCCGCACCGTTGCGGCCGACGAGCCCGTACATCGTGCCAGAAGGAATGTCCAGGTCGATTTCGTGGACGACCTCCCTGTTCCCGAACACTCGAGTCAGGTTCCTGATCGATATCGCTTGCCGGACGATGCCAGGCTGGGCCGGCGCGATATCGGAATCGGTATTGGTCGGGATCTGTCGGTCCTGGACTGAGGGAGCCTCTTCTCCGAAACGGGGAGGTTCGCCTGCTCCGGGAGAAGACCCTGGTTGAGGGCTTTCTGGGTAGTTCTCATCGCTTTTCATGGCTAAATCACATCACACTCCCATAACGGCGTCATCAACCCTGGGTCGGAATCCGTTCGAGAGATGCACCGAACCGGCAATGCCCGGAGGGCCACCAGCGCCTGGCTGATGGCCCTCCGGGCGTTGCGGAGAGAATCCGAAGCGGCCTTTGCCTAGAACAAGGCCCTCATGAGGGCCCCGCGAGCCTTGACCACGCGCTCGTCCTCGGCCCCGACCACCTCGAAGAGGTCAAGCAAACGCTCGCGCACGGTGTCCTTCGTCTGTGCATCGGAACGCTGGATCAGCCGAATCAAACGGTTGAAAGCATCTTCGACGTGACCGCCCGTGACGTCGAGGTCCGCAACAGTCAGTTGCGCTTCAATGTCCTCCGGGTTGGAGGCCGCGGCTTCCCGGGCCTGTGCCAAATCCTCGTTGTCGACGCGTGCGAGGAGCTCGACGCGCGCCAATCCGATTTTCGCGTCGTGATCCGCAGGCTTGTCGCGAAGCGCTTCCCGGTATGCATCGGCCGCGGTCGAGTAGTCCCCCTGCTCCATCGCGTCCTGGGCCTTCTGATGGAGTGGGGGAAGAGGAGCAGGCTCGGTGCTCTCAGGTGCGGCGGGCACCGGTTCAAAGGTGCCGGTGATCTGGGCCTGTTGAGCCAGTTGAAGAACTTGGCTCAAAAGCGCCTGAACCTGGTCGGCGGGAACGGGTGAATCGTACATCGGCGCCGGACGCCCGCCCAGCATGGCGACGACGGTCAGCGAACTCTGGGCTTGGAAAGCCTGGGCGATTTCGGGTGCCTGATCGATGTCGACCGCAGCCAGCAGGAGACGGCCACCGGCTTGGTTGATGAATTGTTCGAGCTGACGGACGGAATCCACGGCTTGCTGGTCTGCACCGCGAAAGAGGGCGAAGATGACCGGTCCCTGACCGGAGATTTGGGCTACTTCCTGGAACTGCTCCGTCGTGGTGACGTCTCGGCGGTAGGTCTGAGCCCCGCCCGCGGTGGGCTGTCCGGCCGCCCGCTGCGTATCCGCGCCGCTCATCTGCGAGAGATCCGGTGCGGAACGGACCGATGCCGGAATGTTTTCTTCGGGCTGCGGCTCTTGAGGTTCGGCGTTACCGAATGTTCCTGAGGTCATGGCGTCATTCCTTTCCCGCTCGGGGGTCCCGAGGTGAAGCAACTTATTTCCTTTATCATCTCAAACACGCGGGAAGGGCCCCAACCGCGTCCGCCCTCCGGGTAATCTCGACTGGGGAGGACCTTCATCGCAGAGAGGATACGCATGCCAGGTAACAAGCGCCGGGTGAGGACCCCGGTTGATCGTGCCGTGGGCCGTTTGCGTTCCTTGATTGGCAAGAAAGGGCCGTCTACTGCGTTCCCCGGAGCCAAACCGCGTCCGAAGTTCGAATTGCCCGACGTCGTGGATCTTCCGGAGGACGACCGTCGAGAGGACTCTTGCAAACCTTCCCCGACTGCGGGCGAACTGAACCGGAGCAGCCTCGGGCCGTCGGGCTCGGCGGTTGACGACGGCGATTCCCGTTCATCTCACGGCGAGTACTCGTCGGCCGCTGCAGATACCTCACCCAGCCGGCCGGATACGCGCGCTGAATACGCATCGGCCGCACGGACTCCGGTTCAGTTCGGTTTCCTGGTGACTGTGGGGGTCGGACTTGCTCTGCTGGTCTATTACCTGGCCGTCAATGTCGGCGCCCTCGGAGGATGGATCACTGGGGCGATGTTCATTGCCCTCGGCCTTGACCCCATTGTGCGGTGGTTCGAGTCGAAGGGTCTGCCGCGCATCCTTGGCGTGGCCATCGTACTCTTGGCCTTTGCCGGGATCATCGTGCTGATGGCGACCGTGGTCATTCCGAGCATCGCCCGCCAGGCCCTGGGCTTCATCAATGGATTTCCGCAAACCTTCAACGACTTCCTGTCATCGCGATTCATGGAAGAACTCGACGACCAATTCGGGATTCGCGACAAAGTCGAGAACGAGGCGGGCCACTTTTTCCAAACGGCCTTCAGCGACTCGAGCCTCGTCGGCAACTTCCTTAATAATCTGATCAATGCAGGGTCGACGATTGCCCAGGTGGTCACGGGCACACTGATCGTGATGTTCTTGGCCCTCTACTTTGTGACGTCCCTGCCCTCGATCAAGGCTTGGGGCATTCGCCTCGCACCCCGTTCAAAGCGTGCACGAGTAGCCGAACTGACCGAGAAAGTCACTCAGTCCGTGGGCAATTACGTCATGGGGCAGGCCGTCGTCGCACTTCTGAATGCCATCTTCGCGCTGATCATCATGTCACTCGTCGGCGTCCCGTTCCCGTTGTTGTGCGCCTTCGTCGTACTGCTCTTGGCGTTCATACCGTTGGTCGGAGGCGTGGCCGCCGGGATCCTGGTTACCTTCATAACTCTTCTCCAAGGATGGCAATCCGCGGCCGTCTACGCGATCTGCTATTTCGCGTACTTGCAGATCGAGGCGTACTTCATCTCTCCGCGCATCATGAAGAAAGCTGTCGCGGTTCCCGGGTCCGTGGCCGTGATCGCCGTCGCCGGCGGTGGCGCGCTCTGGGGCGTCCTGGGAGCCATCATTGCTATCCCGGTCGCCGCGTCGGCGCTCCTGCTGGTCAGAGAGATCTTCATTCCGCGCCAAGACAGGCGATAACGCGCTCGTCGATCACTCCTGGGGTTCGGTACCGATGGCGCCTTCCCAGACGGTTTTGAGGTGCACTCGTTGCCCCGCGATCGTCGAAACGATCTCGTCGTGGGCCCGACGCACATACTTTTCCCCTACCCACAGGTGCTTGGCCCCGTCGATACCGATCACGTCGGCCTGCGGAATGACGGAAAATCTTTCCCGTGCCTCCGCTGGTTGCAGATAGTCGTCCTTTTCAGGGACCAACGCGGTCAGCGGAAGACCGCTCCGGGCCCAGGACCTCAGGTCTTCTTCCGTTGCACGGTGCAGTGGAGGTGACAACAGGATCGCCCCGCTCACTGAGGAGCTCACGGGCTCGTGGGAAGCGTATTTGAGGGCGAGTTCGGTTCCGAAGGACCAGCCGATGATCCAAATATTCGGCAGTCCTCGGTCTTTGAGGAATCTGAGGGCCGCGAGCACGTCGGCTTTCTCTCCCAGCCCTTCCTCGAATTCGCCGTCGCTGGTGCCGCGAGGCGAGGACGTCCCCCGTGTGTTGAATCGAAGGACCGCCATATGGGCCAGAGCGGGAAGCCGATACGACGCCTTCTTGTACACGTGGGAATCCATGAATCCGCCGTGGGTGGGCAGCGGGTGCAGACACAGCAGGGTCGCGGCCGGGTCGGCTCCCTCGGGCAGGGCCAACTCCCCTACCAGCGTTTTTCCGTCCTCGGTTCTGATTTCGATGTTCTCGCGGCGCGCGGGAAGAACCGTTGCCGAGCCGATTTCGGTGGGGCCATTGGTCGTAGAATCCGTTTGCGCAGGTTGTGAAGTCGCCATGGCCACAATTCTAGGGGCGAGTACTCATCGGGAGCGCCTTCACGGCCTCCGCAAGGCGTATTCGGGCCTTCATGAACTCAGTGGATATCCCAACATTTGGTGTGCCAGTGCCTACGCTCCTCGATGGCCCGTTGCTCGCCGAAAATATAGTCGTTTCTCCACACCACGTAATGAGCTGAACGCGTCGCGATACGTCGACCGCATCCCGGGCACGTGTACGTCTTCCTTGCTCCCGACGCCGGGACGAAGCGCACGTACCACTCGCCTCCGGAGTCCCGTTCGATACGAGGTTCGGGGTCGAGGGCTCGCGATATATCTCCTCCGGTCAGATCCGAGAACTTCTGCCACTTGCTGGGACCCGCTTTGCCGTGGCCCGATTGGGCCCTTCGTGGTGTTCGCCGAGATCCTGCCATGCCTTTTATTCTGGCACAGGAGCGACTGCGCCTCACGCGTACGGCCGGTAGAGTAATGCGAGTGCGTCTAGTGATAGCTGATTGTTCCGTAGATTATGAAGGCCGACTCAAGGCTCATCTTCCGCTGGCTACCCGCCTGCTCATGGTGAAGGCCGACGGTTCCGTTCTCGTTCATTCGGACGGAGGGTCGTACAAGCCGTTGAATTGGATGTCTCCGCCAGCAACGGTTCGTATCGAATCCGCCGAGGACCACGACTTCGACGACGACGCCGTCGAGAGGTGGATCGTCCAGGCGGCGAAATCCGATGATCGCCTCATCGTTCGCATTTTTGCGAAGCACCACGAGTCGGATCACCAATTGGGTGTGGACCCCGGTCTCATCAAGGACGGAGTCGAGTCCGATCTGCAGCGTCTGCTCGCGGAACAGATCGAAACACTCGGCAAGGGATACAGCCTGATCCGCCGGGAGTTCCCCACGGCCATCGGCCCAGTCGACATTCTGGCCCGGGACGCGACGGGGCACACCGTAGCAATTGAGCTCAAGCGTCGAGGCGACATCGATGGTGTCGAGCAGTTGACGCGGTACCTCGAGCAGCTCAATCGCGATCCGGTTCTCGCCCCTGTCCGCGGCATCTTCGCCGCACAGCTGATCAAGCCACAGGCCAAGACCCTCGCGGCCGATCGCGGAATCTCCTGCGTAACCCTGGACTACGACGCCATGCGCGGCGTCGACGACGCGGACGGCCGCCTTTTCTAAGACCCGGTTTTCCCGTAATGCAGCCGGCCGTCATCCTTCTCCGAGAAAAGACAGCGGTCGATGACCAGATCAGCAGCCCGCGGAGTCTTTCTCGACGGCCGCCGTCCAAGAGGACGGAAGATTGCCCTATCGATACCACAGCGGAAAGGCCCGGCACTGATTCAGTGCCGGGCCTTCCGTTCGATCGCTGGGGATCGATTGTTCACATGATGTTAGAACTCAGAGCTGCTCGTGGCCGCTATCACGACGGTGTCGTTGGATACCGTGAGGAATCCTTCTTGCAACCGAGCCGTTTTGCGTTCTCCGTCCACCGGGTCGATGACCAATTCCCCGTCATCCGCTAGGAGGGCGAGGGTGGGTGCGTGGCCGGCCAGCACACCGATATCACCGGCGGCCGTCCGGGCGCGTACGTACTTGGCCTCGCCCTGCCACACGACGGCTTCGCGAGAAACCACTTCTACCTTCAGGACGGGTGCCATGATCAGTTACCGCCCTGTTCCTTGAGCTCGGCCCACTTGCGCTCGACGTCGTCCAGGCCGCCGACGTTGTAGAAGGCCTGCTCGGGCACGTGGTCCAGGTCGCCGTCGCAAATAGCGGTGAAGCCCTCGATGGTTTCCTTGATGTTGACGGTGGAACCCTCAACACCGGTGAACTGCTTCGCGGTGTAGGTGTTCTGGGAGAGGAACTGCTCGATACGGCGGGCACGCGACACAACGACCTTCTGCTCCTCGGAGAGCTCGTCGACGCCGAGGATCGCGATGATGTCCTGAAGCTCCTTGTTCTCCTGGAGAATCGACTTCACACGAATCGCGGTGTCGTAATGAGCCTGACCGATGTACTGCGGGTCCAGGATTCGCGACGTCGAGGACAGCGGATCCACGGCCGGGTACAGACCGCGCGAAGCGATATCGCGGGAGAGTTCGGTTGTGGCGTCCAAGTGAGCGAACGTGGTGGCAGGGGCCGGGTCGGTGTAGTCGTCGGCCGGCACGTAAATGGCCTGCATGGAGGTAATCGAGTGACCTCGGGTTGAGGTGATGCGCTCCTGCAGAACACCCATCTCGTCGGCCAAGGTGGGCTGGTAGCCCACGGCAGATGGCATACGGCCCAGCAGGGTCGAAACCTCGGAACCGGCCTGCGTGAAACGGAAGATGTTGTCGATGAACAGCAGAACGTCCTGGTTCTGAACGTCACGGAAGTACTCGGCCATGGTCAGGCCGGACAGCGCGACGCGCAGACGTGTTCCCGGGGGCTCATCCATCTGGCCGAATACAAGTGCAGTGTCTTTGAGGACCCCCGCTTCTTCCATCTCGACCCAGAGGTCATTACCCTCGCGGGTACGCTCGCCGACACCGGCGAACACCGAGGTGCCGCCGAAGTTGCGGGCAACACGGGTGATCATTTCCTGGATCAGAACCGTCTTGCCAACGCCGGCGCCGCCGAACAGACCGATCTTGCCACCCTGAATGTAGGGGGTCAGAAGGTCGATGACCTTGATGCCGGTTTCCAGCATCTGGGTCGAACCTTCGAGCTGCGCGAAGTTCGGAGCCTTGCGGTGGATGGGCCAGTAGTCGCTGGCCTCGATCTGGTCGTCGTCGACGTCGAGGGAGTTGCCCAAAACGTTGAAGATATGGCCTTTGACGCCGTCGCCCACGGGGACCGAGATGGCATCGCCGGTGTCCTGGACCGGCGTGCCGCGGACGAGTCCATCGGTCTGCTGCAGGGAGATGGCACGGACCAAGCTGTCGCCCAGATGCTGAGCAACCTCGAAGGTGATCTTCTTGGTCTGTCCGCCGATGGTCAGTTCGGTGGTCAGAGCGTTGTAGATATCCGGGATCTGGTTGGCCGGGAACTCGACGTCGACCACAGGGCCGATCACGCGAGCTACGCGTCCAACGCCGCCCTGGACCGACGCGGAGGTCGATTCGTTCATGGTGGCAGTCATTCTTTCACTTACCTCTTCGCAGAGAATCTCTGTACGTAGTGTCTGTACGTGGGGGTGGTTAGGAGGCGGCGAGGGAATCGGCGCCAGCGACGATCTCGCTGAGCTCCTGGGTGATCTCGGCCTGGCGTGCGTTGTTCATCAAGCGGGTGTACTTCTTGACAAGGTCGTCCGCGTTGTCGCCGGCGGACTTCATCGCCCGTTGACGCGCGGCCAGCTCGCTCGCTGCCGCCTGAAGGAGGCAGGAGAAGATACGTGTCTCGATGTACCGCGGCAACAATTCGTCGAGTACCTCTTCGGCGCTCGGCTCGAATTCGAAGGATGCGGCATTGTCGAACTCATCATCCCGGAACTCCTCACCGGGCAGAATTTCCTCGCCCAATTCCTTGGAGTCCACCACGGTCAGTGGCAACAACCTCAGGATCTTGGCCTCCTGGGAGACCATCGACTTGAACTCGGTGTACACGATGTGCAGGTCGTCGACGCCGCCCTCTTCGAACGCCGTGGAGTAACGATCGAGCAGAACCTCACCGATTTCACGTGCGGTCTCGACATCGGGGTTGTCGGTATTGCCCGACCACACCTTTTCGAAGGACCGTTCACGAAAATCGAAGTACTGCTTGGCCTTGCGCCCCACGAGGTACAACTCGACCTCGCGGCCGTCGCGACGCAACCGCTCGATCAGGCTCTCGGCTTTCTTCAGCACATTCGCCGAATACGAGCCGGCAAGGCCTCGGTCGCTCGTCATGATCAAGACGGCGGAACGTCGAGATTCCGATCCGTCGCTGATGAGCGGATGCGAGATCGACGTCTGCGTGGCCACCGCACTCACGGCCCTGGTCAGGGCATTCGCGTAGGGACCCGTTTCACTGGAGCGCTTGCGGGCACGGTTGATTCGGGAGGTCGCGATCATCTCCATCGCCTTGAAGATCTTCTTCATGGACGACGTCGAAGCAATCTTCTGGCGGTAAACCCTAATTTGGGCTCCCATAGAGCTTCCTTTCAGCCCGGACGATGCACGGCCCTTGCGAGCCGTGCATCCTCAGGTCTTATCGCTTGACGATCTGTTCCTGATCGACTTCCGAATCGTTCACGGGGGTGTGCTCCTCGTGACCGGCGCGGACCGCACCAGCACCATCGTTCTGACCGGCCATGAAGTCGCGCTTGACGTTGTCGATCGCGGTCTTCAGCTCAGCCAGGGTATCGTCCTCGAGCTTGCCGCTGTCGCGGATCGCCCCCAGGACGTTGGTCTGGCGACGAAGATGGTCGATGAAACGCTTCTCGAACTCGAGCACGTCGGAGACTTCAACCTCATCCATGTAGCCATTAGTACCGGCCCAGATCGAAACGACCTGTTCTTCGACCGGATACGGCGTGTACTGCGGCTGACGGAGCAATTCCATGAGTCGCGCACCGCGCACCAACTGACGGCGAGAAGTCTCGTCCAGGTCGGAAGCGAACATTGCGAAGGCCTGCATCGAGCGATACTGAGCAAGGTCCAGCTTCAGCGTGCCGGAAACCTTCTTCATGGCCTTGATCTGTGCCGAACCACCCACACGCGAAACCGAAACGCCGACGTCGACTGCCGGGCGCTGGTTGGAGTTGAAGAGATCCGACTGCAGGAAGATCTGGCCGTCCGTAATCGAGATGACGTTGGTCGGAATGAACGCCGAGACGTCATTCGCCTTGGTCTCGATGATCGGCAACCCGGTCATCGACCCTGCGCCGAGCTCGTCGGAGAGCTTGGCACAACGCTCCAGCAGACGAGAGTGCAGGTAGAAGACGTCACCCGGGTAGGCTTCGCGTCCCGGCGGGCGGCGCAGCAAGAGCGACACGGCACGGTAAGCTTCGGCCTGCTTGGACAGGTCATCGAAGACGATGAGGACGTGCTTGCCCCCGTACATCCAGTGCTGACCGATTGCGGAGCCCGCGTAAGGAGCCAGGTACTTGAAACCGGCAGCATCCGATGCGGGCGAGGCCACGATGGTCGTGTACTCGAGGGCGCCGTTCTCTTCTAGCGTCTGACGAACCGAGGCGATAGTCGAGGCTTTCTGTCCCACGGCCACGTAGATGCAGCGGACCTGCTTGTTGACGTCGCCCGACTCCCAGTTGTCCTTCTGGTTCAGGATCGCGTCGACACCGATCGCGGTCTTGCCGGTCTGGCGGTCGCCGATGATGAGCTGACGCTGCCCACGGCCGATCGGGATCATGGCGTCGATCGCCTTGAGGCCGGTCTGGAGAGGCTCGTGGACCGACTTGCGCTGAGTCACGCCGGGGGCCTGAAGCTCCAGAGCGCGGCGTCCCTCGGACTCAACCGGTCCGAGATCGTCGATGGGCTGGCCCAAGGGGTCGACCACGCGACCCAAGAAAGCGTCGCCCACGGGAACGGAAAGCACTTCCCCGGTCCGGTGAACTTCTTGTCCTTCTTCAATGCCGGCGAATTCGCCCAGTACGATCGCGCCGATGTCACGGGTGTCAAGGCTCTGGGCCAGGCCCAGAGTGCCATCTTCGAAACGAAGAAGTTCGTTCGCCATGACCGAGGGCAGACCCTCGATGCGAGCGATACCGTCACCTGCACTGCTGACGCGTCCGACTTCGACACGCTGTGCGTCGCCGGGTTCGTACGATGCCGCGAACTCGTCGAGCGCGCTGCGGACATCATCGGCATTGATGGTCAAATCGGCCATCTTGTGTCCCTGCTCTCCTAGATTGGTGGTCCCATTGCTTCTGGAACCGAGTGTACGTGTATGGGTGGGTCGCACCGTGAATTCTTCAATCCCTCACGGGCGACCCAGCTGTGTATCAGACTGAATCGCCGTGGAAGGCGCTCACGAGGAAGACACCGAACGGTCAAGATTCGAGATCCGGGACGACACGGTTCCGTCGATGACTTCGTCGCCGACCTGAACCTTGAGACCGCCCATCACCTCGGGATCTACCGTGACGTCGAGGGTCATGTCCCGTCCGTAGACCGTGGAAATGGCTTTCTCGAGCCGTACGAGCCGTTGCTCGTCCAATGGGGCGCTCGTCGTGACTTTGGCGATAAAACGCTGCGAGAGCGCAACCAATGTCTCGGCGAACTTCTCGGCCAAATCGGCGGGCTGAACACCGCGGGGATGCTCCACGACCTGATTGATCAGGAGGCGGCCTTCCTCTGTCCGTGCGGCACTGATTCGAGCTGCAAGTTGCTTCTTCGCGGCATTGTCAGCCCGCTGATCAGTCAGCGCAGTCTGGACCTCAGGGTCAGCCTGTACCGTCTTCGAAAATCTCAACAAGTCCTCGATGACGGTCGACAAGGTGTCCTGGCCGGCACGATTTTCTGCCGCAAAAGCGGCAGCCAGTACCCCGAGGTGCTCAAGAGCATCTGCAAAGTCCCGTTCTGCCGACCAGCGAGAGGCCGCGGCACGAGCCACGGTTTCCCGAACGGCCGGGTAAACCTTGCCTTCCAATACGCTAGAAGCCACCTTCCCTCGCTGTTCGGATTCGCGGGAAGGATCCGTCAGACCACGGCGCAGAGCACCGTTGTGATCGATCAATTCCGCAACCGAAAACAGCTCTTCGCTCATCGAGGCGTTGGCCTCGCTGGAAAAGCGCTGTTCAAACAGCTGGCTCAGCTTCTTGAGTGATTCAGTCGATACTCCTGCCATTACTTGGTTGCACCTGCACTTCGCTGCTGGGATGCTTCAAGGTCGGCGAGGAAGCGGTCCACCACGCGGTTGGAGCGATCGTCGTCATTCAGCGACTCCCCAACGATCTTGCTGGCGAGTTCGGTGGCCAGAGTGCCCACCTCGGTCCGCAAGGAAACCAGTGCGGCCGAACGCTCGGCCTGAATGGTTTTCTGTGCATTCTCGGTGATCCTGGCAGCCTCGGCTGTGGCACGCTCTTTGTGTTCGGCGACGATTTGTTCGCCTTCCACGCGAGCGTCCTCGCGGATCTTCTGCGCTTCGAGTCGAGCAGACTCCAGCTGCTGGTTGTACTCTTCACGAGCAGCAGCAGCCTCGGCCTGAGCCTTTTCGGCTTTGGCCAATCCACCCTCGATAGCCTCCTTGCGATCCTGGTAGATCTTCTCGAAGGTCGGGGCGATGAACTTGACGACGATGTACAGAAGGATCAGGAACCCGAGGCCGGTGATGAGGACTTCCCACCAGTCAGGGCGAAGGGGGCTTGCACCCTCTTCCGCTGCCATCAAAAGTGACATAAAGGAGATTCCTGTTCTCTAGTTCTGTCTAGGGGTTGAGCAGCCTGCGGGGCTACTGGATGAATGCCAGAACCAGACCCAGAATCGCGAGAGCCTCAACCACGGCGAAGCCCAGGAACAGCATAGGCTGCAGGACGCGCTGGGACTCGGGCTGACGGGCAACGGAGGTCATGTAAGCCGCGAAGATGAGGCCGACGCCGATGCCGCCGCCGATGGCTGCGAGACCGTAACCGATGGCACTGAGCGAACCTGTAATTTCCATTGGCTATTTCCTTTCGTGATGCCCGAGTTCGGGCTTAATGTGCCGCGAGGGCATGTCTATGGCGGTGGATTCGACCGATGGGCAGGTCAAACCCCGATCCAGGTTTCCCCGGAATTCTAGTGTGCTTCCGCCACGGCGCCCTGAAGGTACACCGCGAAGAGAAGCGTGAAAACATATGCCTGGATGGCCTGAATCAACAGTTCCAGGAAGAAGAGGAAGATTCCGAAAACGCCGGAGAAGAGGGAAGCCACAATTCCGAGCCCTCCGACCTGAGTGATCAGGAATGCGGTCAGGCTGGCTGCGACCATGATGGCCATGTGGCCGGCGAACATGGTCGCGAACAAACGCAGGGAGTGGGTGATCGGGCGAATAATCAGGTTCGACAAGAACTCGATCGGAATCAGGATGATGTAGAAAACCGGAGGCACGCCGGAAGGCATGGTCATGGCCTTGAAGAAGCCGCCCACACCTTTGTTCTTGATACCCGCACCGACCCAGCAGAGATATGCGAAACCGGCCATGAAGTAGGCGCTGCCGGCGTGCGAGAAGGTCGGAAGCTGGAAGAAGGGGATCGAGCCCCAGAGGTTGTTGACCAGGATGAAGAAGAAGGACGTGAACAACAGGGGCACGAACGGCTTGAAGTGGTGAACTCCGATGATGTCCTTGGCCAGAGAGTTGCGGACGAATCCGTAACCCATTTCTCCCGCGAACTGGAGTTTGCCAGGAACCATGGCGCGACGACGGCCGGCGACCATGAAGAATACGGCCACCACGGCGACCGCCAGCAGCATCAGGAGCATCTGCTTGCCGAAGCCGAAGCTACCGACGTTGAACAGATCAGGCAGATGCATGTCCTCGATCGTGGGGGCCTGATATGCCGCGACGACGTGCCCGGTTTCCAGCAAGGCGTGTCCTTTCTCAGGAAGGTTTGCGTCCTCGAAGCCAGAGATTGCTCAAGGCCTCGATCAAGTATTCGGTCAGTTGCTTGAGGGAGGTCTGAAGCGACTAGTCGTCGCCGTCCCGCGGCCGCATATGGAGGTACACCAAGTAGAAACCGGCGAAGGCCCCTATGCCAGCGCCGAGCCACACGATCCATCGTGTCCCCAGCAAGCGATCCAGCCCAAAGCCTACCAAACTCCAGAAGGCCGTACCGATCACTACGTAGAGAAGGACCATGATCGACCCGGACAATCCGCCCTGGTTAACGAGGTCCCCGGCGTTGCGAAGATCTTGGTTTTCCGGCTGATCCCGGAACGCTCTGGACCTGGGATTGCCTCCCTGGCGATCCGAAGTCATGAGTCTTTTCCGCCCTCACAGTGGTTGGTCTTCTCCGCGTGCCGAGTAGGCACCGAATCGGCTGATGAGAAATATGGTATCCGGAGACGCCGGATTACCCATAGTTGAGTTCCCAGGATCGTCACTACTGCCCAGATTGCCGCGGCAAGCGCCCATGCTCCGGACCACGACTGCGGGAACGGCACCACGAGCAGCAAAGCTGCGCCGACCATGATCTTGATGACGTAACCGACGAGCAGAAACAGTGCAGGGTCCTGCCCCAGGCGAGTTACGAGCAACGTCACGAACCACGTTACAAGCGCGGAAATCACAACGATTCCCAACCCGAAGACGGCGGCGGGGGCCGCGTGCCTCACGTCATAAATGGCCGCGATGATGACGAAGATCACAAAGGAAACGGCAAGGTTGCCCAAGGAAGCTTCGCTCATAAAAAGCGCGGGTCGATCGGTTTGCCGGTCCCGCCTCAGCCACGGAAGCGGCTTCATGACGCACTTCTCCGCATCTTCCCAAGGATTGTCGGCAGTGCCAGATAGAGGATCACGATGCAGACCACGAGGAGACCCATCCACATCAGCCCGTCCACCTCAAAGGGCAGGGCCACTACGGTAATCACTGTCACCGCAACGGTCGCGAGCGTCACCACGAGCGACGATGCTACGTGGCTGAATCCCAGGTCAGTCAGTTGCTGATAGACGTGCTGACGATGCGGTTGATACCAGGCTTCGCCGCGGTAGATCCTCTTGACGAGGGTGAAGCCCGTGTCCGCGAGATAAATGACCAGCGGGGACAGAATGTACTCGACGTAAATATTCGAAAGAAATGCGCCCACCGCGCAGCAGGCAATGGCACCGCCGAGAAAATACGAGCCGGTATCGCCAAGGAATACACGCTTTCCGGCCAGGTTCCAGGGCAGGAACGCCAGGAAGGCACCTGCGATCGCGGCACCGCAGACCACAAGCCATGTGAGGTGAGTGGCCCATCCCGCGTAGGCATAAGCCACTCCCACGACTAGGCCTTGCAATCCCGAAATCCCGTTGAGCCCGTCCATGAAATTGGCGACGTTGATATATCCGGCGATGGCGAGCATACCCACGGGGATCCACCAGGCCGGGGTGCCCAGAATGTACGTGAGCGCCGAAGTCACCGCCAAGCCGATGAGGAGTTGAAAACCGGCCCGCCATCTGACGGGAAGTCCCCGGTAGTCCTCGGCCCAGCCGAGAGCGGCCGAAGCGATCATTCCGACGACGACCGCCACCATAACCGACCGGTCGACGTCGACGAGCGCCATCAGGGTGCTCATCCCCAACGCGAGCAACGCGGCGATAGCCGTCGCCAGGCCCATTCCCCGGACGGTAGGAACCGTATGGGAGGACCGGTGGCCCGGGATGTCCACGATGCCCAGCCACCTCAGGAAGGGCAGGACCGCGAAGGGCAGGACCAAGCCGAGCACCAGGGCCGTCAGGGCCGGGATCAGAAATTGTGAGGGTCCGGGAGAGGCTGTCTCTATCATGCTGACTCTTCACGGCCGTCGTCATCGGGGCTCGACGCAGTTCCGTCGTTGGATGCACGCTCGGCCCACGTAGGCGACGCCTGACCAATCACGGGCATCTCCTGCGTCGTGGGGATATTTCCCCTGACTTTCCATTCATGGCGATCCAACCGGGCGGGATCGAGCTGGGTTGATTGCGTGTGAGAGATCTGTGGATGGCCCCGATGGGTCCCCAGCTCCCCTGATCCGACCAGGTCCTCGTGCAGTTTCTCGCCCTGCCGCAGGCCCGTGAAAACGATCTCGATGTCGTTGCGGCCACTCATCTGGATGAGATGACGCGCGACGTCGTAGATGCGGACCGGTTGGCCCATGTCCAGAATGAGCACCTCGCCCGGAGCGCCGATGGCACCGGCTTGAATGACGAGCTGACAGGCTTCCGGAATGGTCATGAAGTAGCGAGTGGCCTCTTTGTCCGTCACCGTGATCGGGCCGCCGCGACGAATCTGTTCCGTGAAAAGAGGCAACATCGATCCCCGGGACCCGAAGACATTGCCGAAACGCACCGAAGCGTAGCGTCCGTCCGTGTGATGTCCCATCCAAGCGGTCATTTTCTCGGCCATCCGTTTTGAGTGGCCGAGCACCGTGGTCGGGTCAGCAGCTTTGTCGGTCGAAACGTTGACGAAAACCTCGACGTCCACGGAGGCCGCGGCCTGAAGGACGTTGCGGGAGCCTTCGACGTTGGTCTGCCATGCTTCGTTGGGGTACTGCTCCAACAAGGAAACATGTTTGAGGGCCGCGGCATGGAAGACGACCTGCGGACGGCGCGTCGCGAAGATGGAGTTGAGCGCTTCCTGATCCCGAATGTCCGCGAGCACGGTGTCCTGCCCGTCGAGAAGGCCACGCCCCGTCATCGAAATCTGGGTGGCCTGAAGAGCCGATTCGTCACGGTCCAGCATGATGAGCTCGGAGGGCGAGAAATGTCCGATCTGTCGGCACAGTTCTGAACCTATGGAGCCCCCGGCGCCAGTGACCAGAACACGCTTGCCCGTCAGGTACTTGGCGATGCCCTCCACGTTGATGTCCACGGCCCGTTGCCCCACGATGTCCTCGAGGCGGATGTCCCGCAGATCCAAGGTGTTTCCCGCCGTATTGCCGAACATGTCTCGAAGCGGAGGGGCCGTCAGAATCCGCACGTCCATGCCTTCGAGCTCTTCGTTGATCTGTGTCATAAGCGACGATTTGACGTTGGCCATCGCAATAATCAGAACACGGGCATTCGCGCGCCTCATGACCTGGCGCAAATGCGTGATATTGCCGGAGACCGGAACCGAATTGATGCGCAGGTGCTTCTTGGCTGGGTCGTCGTCGATCAGCGCAACGGGCAGATACGGCGAATCCTTGTCCTGCACCATTTGGGTGATCAGGGTGTTGGCCAAGAAACCCGCACCATAGACGACCGCGTGCGGAGCATGGGCGCTGGGTTTCGACTTCGATTCCACGTACATGCGCTTGAGATAGCGCACCGCCGCCATGAACAGCAGGGCGAAGGGGAAAGCGATCAGGGGAATGGACCGCGGCATGTGCAGAGAGACTCCGAAGAACAGGAGCACGATCTGCACCAGGGCAGTCACGATGACCGTGACCAGCATCAAGGCCTTGGCCTCGTCAAAGCTGCCAAAACTGTATCTGCCGCGGTACAACGCGAACACGCTGCCAACGACCAGCTGCGCAGCGACGGCCAGCACGCAAACGAGTACAAGACCAGGGGTGTGCACGAGCTTGTAGTCCATCTCGTAGCGCAGGAAGAGGCTCAGAAGAACCGCCACGACCCAGGCGACGGAATCCAGGAAGACCTGGGTCCACAACCAAAGACGCGGTCGTTCGTATCCGGTACTCGACCGCTCGCCGGATAGTGCGGAGCCGCTCATAGGGGCTGGTTTCCTTCCTGTGACGCCTCATTCTCTCTCATGACGGAGCGCACCCCCGGGGTTCGTCCATCCTGAATACAAGAAACGCTCGATCCTCGTCTACCGATCAACGCACGGTAGGTTCCGACCCTCCACTGCCGCGGTATGAGCCGGTATCCACCGCGCAACACCACATTACGCGCCCACCGGACGGGGCCGATGAACCCGGAGGCACGGAGGTGTCGTTGAAGGTCCAGTTCCCGAATCGCGGCCGGAACTCCACCGCGCCGATCCCACGATGCCGCCCCCGCGCGGTATTTCACGAGCGGTTCGGCAAAATTCCCCAAAGCGTACCCGGCGTCGAGCATGCGAACCCAGAGACCGTAGTCCTCTGCGCCTGGAATCGTCTCGTAACCTCCCACGTCACGAACCGCCCGGGCGTCCAGGACTACCGTCGGATGGCACAGGGGGTTGCGCACGGTCGCAACCCGTCGAATCGCGCGCTCATCGGTTTCAACTTTACGTATAGATTGAACCTCGCGAAACTCTTCGTCCATCTCGTACATGGCGGACCCCACGGCCTGGTGGCGACCTTCGAGCACGGACGGAACCATCAACTCGAATCGTTCCGGAACGGACTCGTCATCGGCGTCGGCGCGGGCGACGACGCGAAAGCTGCACGCGGCCAGTCCGACGTTCAAGGCATTGGCCAGGCCGCCGTTGCGCAGAAGCCTCTTCACCTGGACCGGTATTCCGTGGTTTTCGACTTCTCTGACCGAGCTCAGGATTTCTTCCTCGAGTTCGGCGCCGACCGGGCCATCGACCACCAGCACAACTTCATCCGGAGCCAAGGTCTGTTCCCAAACATTCGATGCGAAAGCTCGGCGTAACGCCCCTGGCGTGTCACGGTGGTACACGGGCATCAGAAGAGAGAACCCCTCTTCCTCAGGTTCATGTTGAAGCTTTGTGGCCGATTCTTGCTCCGGAGTCGAATGGGAATCAAGGTCATATATGCCGGAGAGAGCCTGGCGGTTGCTCCTGGGGGCACGCAATGCGTCCCAGAAGCCACGCGCCAAATACTTGGTCAATGCCTGGCGGTTCGAGCTGTTTCGGAAAGTCCTGACCCACAGCCGGCCCGTCGCACCCCCGTAGAGAATCTTCTCCCACGGGGCCAGGGACTGACTTCGGCTGAAAACCCAGAGTTTGTTGCGCACGTCGTTGTAGAACCGAGGACCCGGGTCCACGTCCGTTGTGCCGAAAGTCTTGGTGTGGTGCGCCACCACCGAGGACGGCAGAGATATCGCATCCCGGAATCGCGCGAGGCGAGTCGAATATTCGAAATCGTCGTTCCAAATGAAGTAATCGACAATCGGAAGGCCCACTCTCCTCATGGCTGCAGCATCCATGAGAAGGGAAACGAACGATCCGGAACGGATCGTTTTGCCTCCGACTTTTTGCGCTCGTTCTTTCTGCTCTCGTGTCGCCCCGATGCGCTCGATCATCGAATTCATGGGATGTTCCCTGCCATCGGTCCACACGACATTACTGGCGATGAATGCCGGACGTTCCTCAGGCGCATCGGAATAGTCGACCCAGGCTTCCACGGATTCCGCAAGTGTGTCGGCCAGTGGCTCGGTGTCATCGTCCATAACCCAGACCAGGTCGGCGTCGTGAACGGCTAGTGCCCGATCGATGCCGACTGCAAATCCCCCGGCGCCACCGAGGTTCTGGTTGAGACGAACCCTGTCGATCGGCAAGCTGTAGTCGAGGTTCTCCAGGAATTGAGGGGTCTCATCCGTGGAGGCATTGTCCACGAGGACCACTTGATCCGGGACACGACGGCCGTTGGCTACGCCCGAGAGAGTCTTGCGGAGGAGGTGAAGGCGGTTGAAAGTCACGATGACGGCCACCACCCGCGGGTTCGGGGTCTTCCCCCGCCCTGCGACGGATTTCGGCTGCACTCTGTCCTTTCCCCTCGCACACGTCGGCCCGACGGTACGAGCTGATCTGTTCTCCGGGGCGGCTCGTGCCCGCATGGTGAAGTTAGCGCGATTTGGTCAGTAAAGTGGTCTCAAGAAGGTGCGACGATCGCACCCGATGAACGGCAACTGACAGTTTACCGCGGCATGTAGCTCAAATCGGGGCTATCAACGCGATCAGTTGCGTCGACGAAAGCGAGGAAGCATGAGTCAGAGTACCTGGCGAGTTCTCGGGGCCACAGGTTTCGCGGGGTCGGCCATTATGACCAGACTCCAGCAGGAGGGGATCAGTGCCTCCCCCGTGTCCGCGCCGCGGCTGGCGACGTCGTCAGAGTCAGCCGGCCAAGTGATCTCCGAGGCCAGGCGACTTGAATCCGTGATCGACTACTTGGCGGACTCTTTCGCAGGCGCAGACGTAGTGGTCAATGCCGCCGGCTTATCAGCCCCGGATCAGAATGATTTGCCATCTTTGGTCGGAGCCAATGCACTGTTACCCACCGTGGTCGTAGTTGCCGCGCAACGCACCGGCGTGAGGCGCGTGATCCATTTGAGTTCGGCGGCCGTACAGGGAGCGCGTCCCGTACTGGATGCGTCCGAAGCCACTGCCCCTTTCTCTGCGTATTCCTTCTCCAAAGCCTTGGGCGAAGACTGCGTCCTCAGGCTTCGCGATTTCATCAATGCTACTGCCCATGCCGGCGCGGCTCCCGGCTCGGCAGCCTCAGACTTTCCTCCTGCTCCCAGCAAGTCTCCGGCCCAGGTCGAGCCGAACCATGCGGCGGAATTGTGCATCCTCCGCGCCACTTCTGTGCAAGGTTCCGGGCGCAAAACAACGTCGAATCTCGCGCGTGTCGCATCCTCGCCGCTGGCTGTCGTCGCCGGAAACGGTGACCGAGCCACTCCCGTTACGTCGGTCCATGCCCTAGCCGAATATGTCGTAGCGGTCGGTAAGTTCGCGGGAAAACTGCCGTCGATTGTTCTCCAGCCTTGGGAAGGCGCCACAACGGCGTCCGTCATCCGCGACGCCGGACGACGCAATCCCCGTAGGGTTCCGGCCTTCGTCCTGCGTCTTGGCGTCAAATTCGGCCATGTTCTCTCCTCGGCGATGAACGAGCGGCTCCAAGGCGCCGTTCGACGGGCCGAGCTGATGTGGTTCGGCCAGGGTCAGGACGACACCTGGGCTACCGAGAACAATCTCCTCCCGGAGCGGCGTATCGGTGCGGTCCTGAGGGAAGCGCATACCGCGACCGGCTCCAAGCGTTAGTCGCCGACTACGCGTGCACCAGCCGAGAAAGGGGGCCCGTCGATCGTTGTCGATCGGCGTGCCCCCTTTGTCGACTTGGTATGACCCCGACCTACTCCTGTTCGCCCTGATTCTGCGGAAAAAGAAGGGCTCGAGCTTCGTCCACGCCCAGTGGCCGTGCGTCCTTGGCGCGTTCCGTCCTCGTCGATGAGCGGCCATCCGTGACTTTGCTCCGCAACTGGTCGACGGGCTGGTGGTCAGCGCCCCGACTCGATGCGGCATCCGCCGTGAGCAATCCGGCCTCGACCGAGCCTTCGGGCGCCGACGCGGCCCGGGGTCCGTCTCCGGGACCGCGCACAGGTTCGTCCGTCACGCCGGAGGGCCCTTCATCGGCCGGCAACTCCAGGGAGTTCTCAGCCTTCGGCGAAGATATGGAATCCTTCTCTTGCTCCAGCTGTTCCAGAGTGATTGCGGTACGAGCCACGCTCTTGATCTGCTCCAGGCTGATCGCGCCCAGGCGGACCACGACAGGTCGCTCTCCAGTGACATCGACGATCGTCGAGGGGGCGACGTCGGCACTGTGCATCTCCGGATCGCGACCCACCGGACGGACTCCGGCATCGACGATGGCTTCAACCCTCTCGCCGAGTTGGTCGAACGCCTCTTCCCCGTTGGTTGCGGCGGTCAGCCCCGTCCGGTTGGCGCTCGAAACCGCCAACGGGCCGGTGCGCCTCAGGATCTCCCGGGTGAGTTCGTCGTCGGGAACACGCAGGGCGACGGTGCCCTGAGTCTCCCCGAGATCCCAGTTAAGAGAAGGCTGCGAAAAAACAATAAGCGTCAGTGCCCCTGGCCAAAAAGCTTCGGCGAGGGCCTGGGCGTCCGAGCTGAGATCGTCTGCGAGCCCAGGGAGCACGCTCGAGTCGGCTATCAGCACGGGAGGCGGCATTCGGCGCGATCGGCCCTTGGCGTTGAGCAGCTGTTGCACCCCTCCGCGAGAAAAAGCATCCGCGGCGATTCCGTACACCGTATCCGTGGGAATCACTGCGGTGCGGCCATCCAGCATGGCTTTTTCAACTGCGGAAAGAGCGGCCTCGCGCTCTTCCTCGGTGGTGACGGGGTATACGGTTGCGGTCACGATCGATGCGTCTTTCGTTGCTTCGGTTGATGGTCCCGTAGTCCACGGGATATCTCAGACACCAGAGTAACCCTTGGTTGCCCGTGGGCGTCCGGTCAAGTCTGTAATGGTCTCAATAGTGTGGAAACCCATAGTCGAAAAGATTTCGGCGGCGCCTTCGGCCTGGACCTCCGCGTGTTCCATAACGAGCATTCCACCGGGCAGAAGCAGTTGCGCCGCACGCCGGACTATCCCACGCGGGATCGCGAATCCGTCCTCGGATCCACCGTACAAGGCCATGTCCGGGTCGTGCTCGGCGACCTCAGGGTCCTTGGGGATTGCGCCGCTGGGTATGTACGGAGGATTGCTGACGACGGCGGTCACGCTCGATTCCCAACCGATGAGTGCTTGTGCCGCGTCATCGACGATGATCTCCACCGGCAGTCCCGTGAACGCGACGTTTCGCCGGGCCCACGCGGCTGCGCTCGGCGACAGCTCGACGCCGTAAACCTCACATTCCGGGTTCTCCTGCGCCGCCGCCAGCGCAAGGGCACCGGAGCCCGTGGCCAGATCCACGACCACCGGCCGCTCCCCTCGAGGGGATTGCCGCAAGAAAGTATTCAACTCGTCGATCAGTACTTCGGTCTCCGGACGAGGAATGAACACCCCGGGCCCGACGTCGAGGCTCAGATGACGAAAATATGCGCGGCCGGTCAGGTGCTGAAGCGGAATGCGCGAGGAGCGGGCCACGACGAGTTCATCGAATCCCGCGGGGGTTCCGACGTTTCCTGCCATCGCCCACGCAACAACTTGTCCCCGCGAAACGCCTTCTCCGTGCTCGGCCCGGAGCAGGTGCGCGGCCAACAATTCGACATCGGCACGAGGGGATTCGACGCCTGCCCTGCGCAATCGGTTCTCCGCCTCGCGGAGGGCGAGCCCCAGAGGCATCTCCTCGAGCACTCGGCTGGGATCGGAACTGGGAGACTCGCCGGCGGACATCTGACACGGCACTTTCTACTCGGAGTCCTGACCAAGCGCCGCGAGGCGGTGTTCCTCATCCATCTGGATCGCGGATTGCACCACCGGTTCGAGGTCTCCGCCCATCACGGTGTCAAGGTTATAGGCCTTGTACCCAGTCCGGTGATCCGCGATTCTGTTCTCGGGGAAGTTATACGTACGGATACGTTCGGAACGGTCCATCGTCTTGACCTGTGACTTCCGGTGCTCGGCTGCCTCGGCGTCGAGTTGCTCCTGTTGATGTGCGAGCAAACGAGCACGGAGAACGCGCATCGCGGCCTCACGGTTCTGCAACTGTGATTTCTCGTTCTGCATTGCCACCACGATTCCGGTGGGCAAGTGAGTAATACGCACCGCGGAGTCCGTCGTGTTGACTGACTGTCCGCCGGGGCCCGAAGACCGATAAACATCGATTTTGAGATCGTTCTGGCTGATATCGATCTCTTCCGGCTCATCTACTTCGGGGAAAACCAGCACGCCCGCGGCGGACGTATGGATTCTGCCCTGCGATTCCGTGACCGGCACGCGCTGCACGCGGTGCACACCGCCCTCGTACTTGAGGTGAGCCCAGACGCCTTCAGCAGGGTCAGTCGAACTGGACTTGACGGCCATTTGGACGTCCTTGTAACCGCCCAAATCCGATTCGGTCGAAGAGAGGATCTCAGTTTTCCATCCCTTGCGCTCGGCATACCGGGCATACATTCGCAGGAGATCACCCGCGAAGAGAGCAGATTCGTCACCGCCCTCGCCGGCCTTGACCTCGAGAATTACGTTACGGCCGTCGTCCGGGTCCCGGGGAATCAACAGGCGGTGCAACCGTGCCTGGGCCTCGTTGAGAGCCTCTTCCAGGGATGGCACTTCCGCGGCGAATTCTGGATCTTCTCCGGCCATCTCGCGCGCTGCTTCGAGGTCACCTTCCAGCGTTTCGACCTTCCGGTACGCCTCGACGATGCCGTTGAGCTCAGAATACCGGCGTCCGAGCTTGCGGGCCTTGCCTTGGTCGGCGTGCACGGCGGGGTCGGCCAGCTGCCGTTGCAGTTCCTGGTGCTCATCGAAGAGGGATTGGATGGAATCGAGCATGGGGTCCTCGGTGATTGAGATTGTGGTGTGGCCTCCATTATCTCACTCGCTCCCGTGGCCACAGGCAGGGAGCGCGAAAAAACCGACGCCCGGCCCCACGAAGAGTGGATCCGGGCGTCGGTTCAGGGACGCTAGTCGTCCGACTTGGAGCCCAACGTGGTCTTCTGCACCTGAAGCAGGAACTGCACGTTCGTCGGGGTATCACGAAGTTTGCTGGTGAGGACCTCGAGGGCCTGCTGTTGGTCCAATCCGGCCAGCACACGACGCAACCGCCACATGATCTTGATCTCGTCCGGCGACAAGAGGTTCTCCTCGCGGCGAGTTCCGGATTCGTTGACGTCCACGGCCGGGAAGATGCGCTTGTCAGCAAGCTGGCGCGAGAGGCGCAATTCCATGTTGCCGGTGCCCTTGAATTCCTCGAAGATCACCTCGTCCATCTTGGAACCGGTCTCGACCAGAGCGGTTGCCAGGATCGTCAGCGAGCCGCCTTCCTCGATGTTGCGTGCGGCGCCGAAGAAACGCTTGGGCGGGTACAGCGCCGCGGAGTCCACGCCACCACTGAGGATACGACCGGAAGCCGGAGCGGCGAGGTTGTAGGCGCGTCCAAGGCGAGTCATCGAATCGAGGAGGACGACGACGTCGTGCCCCATCTCCACGAGCCGCTTGGCACGCTCGATGGCCAGTTCTGCAACGGTCGTGTGGTCGTCGGCAGGTCGGTCGAAGGTCGAAGCAATGACTTCACCCTTGACAGTGCGCTGCATGTCCGTGACTTCCTCAGGACGTTCGTCAACCAGCACCATCATGAGGTGAACCTCGGGATTATTGGTGGTGATCGCGTTCGCAATCGACTGCAGCATCAGCGTCTTGCCCGCCTTGGGTGGCGAGACGATCAGGCCGCGCTGGCCTTTGCCGATCGGGGCAACGAGATCGACCACGCGTGGGCCGATCTTCTTCTGCTCGGTCTCAAGGCGAAGACGCTCGTTGGGGTACAACGGGGTCAGCTTGTTGAATTCCACACGCTCGCTGAGCTCTTCCGGCTTCTTGCCGTTGACGCTGGTCAGCTGAACCAAAGCGTTGAACTTCTGGCGGGAATTATTCTGGTTTTCGCCCTCACGCGGCGCGCGGATCGCGCCGACGACGGCGTCGCCCTTGCGCAAGTGATTCTTCTTGACCTGGGCGAGCGAGACGTAGACGTCGTTGGGACCGGGCAGGTAACCGGAAGTGCGGACAAAAGCGTAATTGTCCAGTACGTCGAGGATACCGGCAACGGGCAGCAGGACGTCGTCCTCGGTCACCTCGGTGTCGTCGACCTCGGGCCCGTTGTTCCGACCACGCCGGCGATCGCGACGGTCGTTGCGGTTTCGGTTGCGACGGTTCCGACCCTTGCGGTCGTCGTCCTCCGGGCCGTTGTTATTGCCCTTGTTCCGGTTGTTCCGACGATCGTTGTTGTTCTTGCCGCCGTCGTTCCGGTTGTTGTCCTCGGAGTTGTTCTCCTTGGGACCGTTGTCCTTGGAGCCGTTGTCCTTGGGACCGTTGTCCCTGGAGTTGTCCTTGGACCTGTTGTTGTTCTTGTTGCGACGATTCCGGTCGTTATTGCCCTTGTCGTCATTCTTCGAATCCGAACGGCGCTCGTTCTGCCCGTCCTGATCCTGCGAGCCGCCCTGGTTGTTGCCGCGCTGATCATTACGCTTGGTGCGCTCCTGATCCTGCTCACGGCCATTGTGGCGTTCCGCGTTGCGGTCCTCGCCGCGTTCGCGCTGGGAAGACTCGGCAGGGCGTTCCTGGGAGCCCTCGTTCTTCTGCCCCTCCTCGTCGGACTGCGGGACGTCATTCTTGACGTTCCCGCCCGACGTGGCCCGACGTGAGCGACCTCGCTGGGGACGCTCGGACTGGCCTTGTGCTGCGGGCTTTTGGCTGTCCTCGGAACCGTTCTGATCGGATCCCTCGGATTGCCCCTTATTCTGATCCGAGCCCTTGTCGGCCTTGGACTTGTTCTGAGCAGCCTTCTCGTCTCGGTCGGCGACGGCCGAACCGCGCTGATGGGCCGCAATGGCCTCGACCAGTGCAGACTTCCGCATGCGTCGAGCGCCAACGATGCCGAGCTGAGAGGCTAGCGATTGCAACTGCGCCAATTTCAAGGCGCTCAATCCGCCGCTGCTTTTCCCCTGCTCTGCGGCCTGGGACTCGGCTGTGTTTTGCGTGTTTTGAGATTCTGGAGACTCGTTGTTCTGGCGAGTCTGTTCAGCCGAACCGTTGGTTGGCTGTTCCGCACCCGATAGGTCGGTCGATACGGTCACGAAGGATCCTTCCCCCTCGACATGGCCCTCGTATATTGAAACGAGACCCGAATATTAATGGTCAGCACGCACCGCCAGAAAAAACGCGGTACGCACGAAGTCCCCGCACCAGATAGCGCAGAGATCAATGACGCGGTCCTTGCCCTCGCCGCCTCGAAGAATGTCGATTCGACGACGCGCAGGGATTTTCTTGAAATGACTGAGCGTACTCGACCCGTAGGCCGGGTAAACCCTCATCCCCAGAAAACCAAAGCTCAGGGACGATCAGCTAACGCGTCGATCCACCAGATTGGTGAACCATCATGATCCGGTCCCACTCAAACGCCAATCATTCCGATTGACCGTGCGACCGGCGAGAACCGAAAGCTTATAGAAGCTTATCGGACTCGACGTGCTCAACTATAACACCGTTGCGATCAATGGTCAGCCTTTCGACATCCCAATTTACGCGGCGATCTCCGAAGTAATTGGACGGCGCCTGCGCAAATTCCTCGATGAGCCCCGCCGCGCGGTCCGCCGAGTCGGCGTTCTCCGCCAGGACGAGAACCGTCGGCCCGGCGCCGGAAACGATGGCGGCAAGACCTCTCCCCCGCAGGTGCGTTACCAATCCAGCGGTCGGTCCCATGGCACTCGCACGGTACTGCTGGTGCAGAAAGTCCTCCGTGGCAGCGAACAGCTCGGAGGGATCGTCTTTCATCGCGTGAACCAGCAAAGCGGCGCGCCCCGAGTTGCTTGCGGCCTCGCGGTGCGGAACAGACTCGGGAATCAAACCACGGGCGATCCGAGTGGGTACTTCGTAATCCGGAATCGCCACGATCGGGACGACGTCGCTATGGACCTGGACCGACACAGAATGAAAGCCGTCCGGGCCGGAATAAGAAATGACCAGCCCACCGAACAGGGACGGTGCGACGTTGTCCGGGTGCCCTTCCATCTGGGAGCAGATCTGCAGAATAGCGTTCGATGTCAGTCGCAGGCCCTCAGGCACCATGGCGTTGGCCGCGACGACGCCGGCCACGATCGCCGACGCAGAAGATCCCATGCCTCTCGAGTGAGGAATGCTGTTCCGGGCCGTGACCCGCAGCCCTGGCAACTCATGCATTCCAATCGCCCGCCATGCGGTGCGCATGGCACGCACGACCAAGTGATCTTCTGTCTGGGGAACGGTCTGGCTGCCCTCGCCGCTCACGTCGAAAGCGAGGCGACCGGAAATTCTCTCCACGGTCACCTCGTCGTAACGTCCCAGGGCCAAGCCGAGGGAATCGTAGCCGGGACCCACGTTTCCCGTGGACCCGGGAACCGTGACGCGCACCCTGGTGCCCAGGGGGATGATATCCGGCCCGAAGGACGCTGCAGATTCGCCGTCGACAAGGGAGGTCGGCCTGATGTCCATGCCCATGGTGATTACTCCAAGCCGAGGGCATCGGCAACCGAGACGACGTCGAAGTCCACCGTAGTGGGCTCTACGTCGTCGCCGTCTGCTCCCCGCAGGGCCCACTGGGGATCCTTCAGACCGTGCCCGGTCACCGTGATGACGATCGTCGCACCGCTCGGGGCTTCTCCGGCCCGATGCTTCTTCAAAAGTCCTGCGACGCCCGCAGCCGAGGCCGGCTCGACGAAAACGCCTTCTCGGGAGGACAGCCAACGGTGGGCTTCGAGGATCTCGTCGTCGGTCACGGATTCGATGAGGCCCTCGGACTCGTCCCGAGCCATTTCGGCCTTGTCCCAGGAGGCAGGATTGCCAATCCGAATCGCAGTTGCGATGGTCTCCGGCTCACTGACTGGGTGTCCCAGAACAATAGGTGCGGCACCTGCCGCTTGGAAACCCCACATCTTGGGCCGCTTCGTCGCAACGGGCTCAATGGTTTCTCCCGCATCGTTGACGTAGGGCTGCGAGTACTCTTTGTAGCCCTTCCAGTACGCGGTGATGTTTCCAGCGTTTCCGACCGGGAGCAAATGATAATCAGGGGCATCTCCCAGGACGTCGACCACCTCGAAGGATCCTGTCTTCTGACCCTCGATGCGTGCGGGGTTGACCGAGTTGACCAGGAACACCGGGTAGTTCTCGGCGAGTTTCCTCGCGACCTCAAGGCAATTGTCGAAGTTGCCGTTGACCTGTAGCAGTTCGGCCCCGTGTGCGATCGCTTGCGAGAGCTTACCCATTGCGATCTTTCCGTCCGGAACCAGCACGGCGCACTTCAGGCCCGCCTGCGTCGCGTAGGCCGCAGCTGAGGCTGACGTATTGCCCGTCGAAGCACACACCACGGCTTCCGCGCCCTGTTCCTTGGCCGCGGTGATGGCCATGGTCATCCCGCGGTCCTTGAACGAGCCGGTCGGGTTCATACCCTCGAACTTGATGTACACCTCGTTGCCGGTGTGCTCGGAGAGCTTGGGGGCACGGATCAGAGGAGTTCCGCCCTCGCCGAGGGTGACGACTTCGGTCTTGTCGGCGACCGGAAGGCGGTCGCGGTACTCGTTGATGACTCCTCGCCAAACGTGTGCCATGGGGTTCCTTACGTTAGTTATCTCTGGCCCGGGTCGTTCCCGGTCGGACGGATGAGGAAAGAGAGGTGGCGCTAGCCCTCGACCTGAATCACGGAAGCAACGCTGTATACCGTGGACAGCGAGGACAATTCGTCGATCGTGGACTGCAGGTTCTCGTCACTGGTCTTGTGGGTCACGATGCGAATCGTGGCGTGGTTGCCTTCGATGTCCTCGTGTTCACGATGCTTGGTCTGGTGCATAGTCTGGATCGAGACACCGTGCTCGGCGAAGACGTTCGCGATCGCGGCGAGGACCCCGAGCTGATCCCGAACGCGCAGACCGACGGTGTACCGCGATACGACGTTGGACAACGACGTGGCCCGGAGCTTCGCATACGCATAATCCGGGACTCCTGGGCCCCCGAGCATGCTGCGGCGGGCCAAGGAAACGAAATCACCCAAGACGGCCGACGCCGTCGGTGCTCCCCCCGCGCCGGGACCATAGAACATGAGTTCTCCAGCATCCCGCGATTCGACGAAGACAGCGTTATAGGCGTCCCGGACACTCGCGAGCGGATGAGAGCGAGGAATCAGGGTCGGATTCACGCGAATGTTCACACCCTCTCCGTCGAGCTCGCAGACGGACAGAAGCTTGATCACGTACCCGTCGCTCGCCGCGGCGGCGACGTCGTCGGCGGTGATGTCGGTTATGCCTTGGCAGTGAACATCATCGATCGTGAATTCGGAATGAAACGCCAGCGAAGCGACGATTGCGGCTTTCGCTGCGGCGTCCTGCCCCTCGATGTCCGCGGTCGGATCGGCCTCCGCATAGCCCAATTGCTGGGCTTCAGCCAGGGCATCGTCGAACTGGGCCCCTGTCGAATCCATCGCGTCCAGGATGAAGTTGGTCGTTCCGTTCATGATGCCCAGCACTCGGGTGACTTGGTCGCCCGCGAGGGAGTCGCGCAATGGTCGCAGAATCGGGATAGCACCCGCGACAGCCGCTTCGTAGGAAAGCTGCGCGTTGTTCGCACTGGCCGCGCGCTGAAGTTCCGCCCCGTGGGCGGCCAGAAGAGCCTTGTTTCCCGAGACCACGTGCTTGCCGGCATTCAGCGCCCTGAGGATCCGTGACCGCGCAGGTTCCATGCCGCCGGTGAGCTCGATGACGACATCGGCTTGGTCGATCAGGGACTCTGCGTCCGTGGTGTAGAGAGAAGGGTCGGCTGCGTAATCGCGGTCCGCTTCGAGGCTGCGCACCGCGATCCCGACCAGCTCGGGAGTCGCGCCGATACGTTGCGCCAACTCCGCAGAATCTTCCGTGAGTACCCGTGCGACCTGCGATCCCACGGTTCCGGCGCCGAGGAGCGCCACCTTGATCGTCGGTTCGGTCATAGTTTCTCCTAGCAAGTCGGTATGTCGGCTCAGAGGCCGGCGTCCCTGGCGAAAAGGTCTTCCTCGGTTTCACCGCGCACGATCACGCGTGGAGGGCGCCCCGAGGAAGTCGCTACCACGCCGGGACGCGGAAGGTAGTTGTAGTTGCTCGAGAGCGCCCAGCAGTACGCCCCAGTGGCCGCCACGGCAAGAACGTCACCGCTCGCGAGGTCGGCGGGCAAGTAGCAATAACGAACCACGACGTCGCCGGATTCGCAGTGTTTGCCCACCACGCGGGAAAGAACTTGTTCTCCGCTGGGGGCCCGGTTGGCCACAACAACGGAGTAATCCGCGTCGTACAGAACCGGGCGCGCGTTATCCGACATGCCACCGTCTACTGAGACGTAGCGACGCACCTGAGTCCGGCCGGATCCGGAATCGATCGCAACGTCCTTGATGGTTCCCACGGTGTACAGCGTGGTGCCCGCGGGTCCGGTCAATGCGCGGCCTGGCTCGATCGAAATGTGGGGTATGTCCAGTCCCAGTGACGAGCAGGTATCCGCGACGCTGCGTGCCAGATCACGGGCTATGACGTCGGCGCGTCGAGGGGTATCCCCCTCGATGTAGCCGATGCCGTAGCCGCCGCCCAGGTCAAGTTCGGGGATGTTCGCGTCAATTCGGTTCGATACGTCTGAAATGAATGTCAGCAGTCGCTGGGCAGCGAGGCCGAAGCCATCGGCCTCGAAGATCTGGGAACCGATGTGGCAGTGGAATCCGCGCAGGTCCAGCCCGTCCAACGCATCCGCGGTCAGGGCAGCGAGCATCGCCACAGAGTCCGAGGAGGCAACCGCCGTTTCGGACCACAGTGATGCATCGACGTCGGATTCGGCCAATGCAGCCGTCCCTTCGGCCAGCGACAACCCGAACTTCTGGTCCTCGTGGGCCGTGGCGATGAAATCATGCGTCTCGGCATGCACACCGGGGGTGATGCGAATCATGACTGGGGCCGTGACGCCCATGTTGCGTGCGATGCGGTCGATCATGAAAAGTTCGGGAACGGAATCGGCTACGATCCGTCCGAGACCGTTCTCGAGTGCCCTGCGAATCTCGTTTTCCGATTTGTTGTTGCCGTGCAGGGCAATTCGCGCCCCCGGCATGCCGGCGGCAAGTCCCAGGGCAAGTTCTCCCCCGGACGCCGTATCCAAGTTGAGCCCTTCTTCCCGGGCCCACCGTACGACGGCCGAGCAGAGGAACGCCTTTCCGGCGTAATAGACCGAGACCTCGGCGCCGTATTCGCCAAAGGCCTTTTCGAATGCGGTGCGGTACTCGCGAGCGCGGGTGCGGAATGTCTCTTCGGAATAGACGTATTGCGGTGTTCCGAACTGCTCGACAAGGCTGGAGGCAGTCTGGCCGTCGATGGTCAGCTCGCCCGAGCCGTCACGACCATAAGAAGGGGTCCAGATGTGCCGGTCCAGCTCTGCCGGGTCGGAGGGAAGGCTGAGCCATTCCGGGACCACGGTCGACTGTGCCTTGCCCATTTACATCCTCTCCGGTGCGGTGACGCCCAAGAGGTGCAAACCATTGGCCAACACCTGGGTCGTGGCATCGTTCAAGGCCAGGCGAGTCCGATGGATAACGGTTATTTCTTCGTCGCCCTTGGGCGTTACGCGGCACGCGTCGTACCAACGATGGTATGCACCCGCCAGACGCTCCAGATAGCGAGCCACACGATGCGGTTCGCGGAACTCCGCGGCTTCGACGAGCACACCGGGGAACTGCCCCAAGGCCGCGAGAAGTTCCTCATCCGCCGGAGTGCTCAACAACGAGGCGTCGAAGCTCTCCGCCGAACGCGTCACTCCGGCGTCGGCCGCGTTACGGGCTACCGCGCACGTGCGAGCGTGCGCGTACTGAACGTAGAACACAGGGTTCTCGTTGGACCGCCGGGTGAGCAGGTCCAGATCAATGTCGATGTTGGAATCGACCGAGTATCTGGTCAGAGAATAGCGCGCGGCATCGGTTCCCACGGCATCGACCAGATCTTCCATGGTCACGACTGTGCCGGCCCGCTTGGACATCCGGATGGCCTTGCCGTCGCGGACCAGATTGACCATCTGGCCGATCATGACTTCGACAGCATCCGGGTCGTCGCCGATCGCCGCCGCGGCGGCCTTAAGCCTGGCAATGTAACCGTGGTGATCGGCACCCAGCATGTAGATCGCCAGGTTCGCGCCCCGAGCCCGCTTGTCGGCGATGTAAGCAATGTCGCCGGCGATGTATGCAGCGTTTCCGTCAGATTTGATGACGACCCGATCCTTGTCGTCGCCGTAGTCGGTCGACCGGAGCCACCACGCGCCGTCTGCGAAGTAGAGTTTGTCGCTGCCCTTGAGCTGCTCGAGGACCCGATCAACCTCGCCGGAATCGAAGAGCGAGTTCTCGTGGAAATAGACGTCGAAGTCCACCCCGAAATCGTGCAATGACTTCTTGATGTCCTCGAACATCATCGCCACTCCGTATTTCCGGAATACCTCCTGAGGATCATTCGATTCCAAGGCGTCGGGCACTTCACGGAGCACACGCTGTGCGATGTCGTCGATGTACTGCCCGCCGTAACCGTTCTCTGGGGCCGCCTCGCCGCGAGCTTTGGCCAGCAACGAACCGGAGAATCGATCGATCTGCGTCCCGTGGTCATTGAAGTAGTACTCGCGGGTGACCTGAGCACCGTTGGCCGTCAGGATGCGTGCCAGCGAGTCGCCCACGGCTGCCCAACGCGTGCCGCCGAGGTGAATCGGCCCAGTGGGGTTGGCGGAGACGAATTCCAAGTTGATGTGCATGCCGTCGAGCTTGGTGGACCAACCGTACGACGCTCCGGCCTCGAGAATGTTCTGCGCCAGAACACCGGCTGCGGCCGCGTCGAGAACAATGTTGAGGAATCCCGGACCGGCTATGTCCACGTCGGACACGCCGTCGATCGCGATGATCCACTCCGAGAGGACCTGGGCTACCTCACGAGGGTTTTTGCCCACACGCTTGGCGAGCTGCAGAGCGATGTTGGTGCTCCAGTCACCGTGCTGGCGATTCTTGGGACGCTCGACCTTCACTTCTGGCAGGGCTTGTCCCTCGACCAGCTCGAGCTGCCCAGAGTCGATGGCCTGGTGGAGGCACGCGGATATTGCATCGGAGAGTTCTTCGGGAGTCACTCGTCCAGTCTACAAGGATTGTCTTTCACTCCACCTTCGTGACGGCGCGAGGAAAGATTCGGGCCTTCCGAAACTTCACCACGACCATGACGAGCCACATCGAGAGGAGGAAGGGCCAGGTGAACACGGGGCCTCCCGTGAGCGCCAACAGATGGTTGAAAGCCAAAGTCAGCCCGACGCCGGCGACGACGGCGCCGGCCCGCACACCCCATGGCCTCTCCGGTAGCACGACGGCGCCCAGGGCAATCGCTGCCAACACTGCCGAATAGCCGGTCAACCCGGCGCTCAGGTTCGCCGTCGGAGAGTGAACGGCAATGCCGAACCCAATAGCCAAAGCGCTGCCCGCGAGGGAAGCCACACCGATCTTCCAGGATCCGAGAAACAACGAGAGGACGATCACGAGGCCGGTCACGAGACCCGTTGAGAGGATGACCTCCGAGAAATCCTGGAACAGTCCGAGCTCATAGCCGGAAAAGGAGCTCACCGGAGTCGCACTCGACTCGGTTCTGAGCAGGGGCACTATTGCACCGTGCTCGAGTCCCGCAATGATGCAGAAGGGCGCGGTGGAGACCGGCAGGTCGAACCGCCGGAGCCACGGCAAGGACCACAGCCACCGGATCATTTCATGGACGGGGATACATGCGAAGCTGCCTACTACCGTCACAAGAACCGCGGGCCACGTGCCGCCCAACTCCCACGCCGCGGCCGCACCGACCAATGCCCCGTTGTAGCCCATGAGTCCGTCATCGATCTCTGACCGGCGATGCTGGAGGAAGTAGGCACCGAAAGTCTGAACGAGGCTTCCCAGCACGACGAGTCCCGCAATGCTCCACGAGGAGAACGAAAGCCCTATGACGATTCCCAGACCGGTCAGCGCGCTCCGGACAAAGAAGATTTGGCCGAGGCCTCGAGCCACGACGGAAGCAGTTGAGATAAGGGGCGCATACATGTGAACGTTCAGGCCCCGATCCGTTCACTTGTCGACGGGCCGGATTCGGCAGATTTGTGTCGCCGACGTTCCGTCAGGGCAAATCCCGCCCAGACTGCAACGAAACAACCGACGAGAACCAATCCTGCGTCACCCAAGTCGATCTCGGCCAGCCACGTGGTCACAGGATCCTTCAGACCCAAGAGTCCGTGGAAGAAGCCACCCAGCGTGAGGATGGAGATCAGGAGCGCGGCGAGCGATGAGACGGCGGTGACGGTTGCGTTGAATCGTATTCGGGACGTGTTGTCTGCCAGCGCAGAGGAGTACAACCGCATCATTCCGAGGCCGTTCAAGGTGTCGCATAGCGTCATCGCTGCGGTGAAGGCAAAGGGAAGGCCGAGCAATGCGACAGCAGGCACCCCTGCCAACGACGCACTGGCCGTCAGCAACAGCAGTCCGATCGTCGTCGCCGTGTCGAATCCGAGGCCGAAGAGGAAACCAATGACGAAGATGTCACGAGGACTGCGCACTCTGGACAGGGGTCCTCTGAGCAAACGGGATACCAAGCCCCAGTTTTCGTCGAGATCGTGTCGATGTCCCTGAGGCAATCTGTGGCCCGTCCGCGCCCTGCGGATCAGTCGAACCGCGATTCCGCTGTTGTACAGACCAAGGACCAACAGGTAGAAACCCGATACACCGGCTCCTATCAGCCCGAGCACGAGATTCGCCGTGCTCCCCTCCTCGAACGCGCCGTGGACGAAGTGCACGCCTGCTATGACCATGATTCCGGCGAGAGTTACGACCATGGAGTGGCCCAAGCTGAATGCAAACCCTACGCTCGCCGGATTCCTTCCGTCGGCGACGAATTTACGCGTCGAATTGTCGATCGCGGCTACGTGGTCCCAGTCGTAGCTGTGTTTCATTCCGGCGACATAGGCCGTCAGCACGACGCCGAGCGCCAAGGGCTGCGATCCGGGAACGAATGCGGTCAGCAAGAGACCGAGGGCGATGAGATGAAGCGAACCTACGGCGCCCAGGGTGAATCCGACTCGGGTCCTGAGAGGCAGGCTTTCCCTGCGTGTGACGTAGCGGCTGTAGAGCGCCGAGGCAGACACATCCGTCATCGACTCTCCCCTTTCTAATAGGCGTGATTCGAGGGCAATCAGTACTTACGGAGGTTCATCCGTCCCTGGTTGCGCAGTCGCGACCTGACTTCGTTCGCGACGGCGAGGTGCAGGTCGTGGATATCAGCGGTGCTGTGGGCAAGGCTTCTCATGGCCCAGCACGCGAGACCGTCTTGTCGTTGAGCTCCGACTCGAGTCATCCCGGACATGGTGTTCGAGGCGTCCATGATGTCCGCGAGGTCCTCGTAGAGTCGCTCGTCCAGGCGCCGATCCGCGACGAGAAGCTGGCCCGTATGGCTGTGCCCCTCCATGAATCCCACGCCGGAGACTTCCGTTCCCTCGCCCGGTTTGATCCGAAGTTGGTCCACGGCCACCCGACGTCGGCCACCTTCCGTCCGGGCCCGAATCTCGGTGCGCATGCGCAGCTCCTGGTATGCGAAGCTCGCTCCGGTGGGCGACCATCCGGGTGTGATGATTTCGCAGGTCAGCAACGAGGACTGAGGGTGCATGTCGATCACGGTGTCCTGGAAGTACTGTCCTTCCCTGTAGACGATCAGCTGGTCGGGCACGGATTCCAGGGTTGCTCCGCGGCCGAGCGAAATGCGCATGCGTTGACGTGCCGGCCCTTGCGGAGTCTTGTAGACCTTGGTCGCTGACTGAGTCGTGAGGAGAAGGGAAGCATCGTCCTTGACCTCGATGTCTATCTCGTAGACGTCTGATCCGAAGTAGGCGCCACCGGGATTGACCATGGTGTAGACCACTTGCCCCGACGAATCCAGGTACAGGGGCTTGAGGACCCGCAGGGCGTTCTCGTGGTATTGGTCCGCCGCGAACGACCGGCCGTTCCGGACATCGATTCCAAGACGCAACCGTCCTGCCGAGTCACCGCACGACGTCGGGCGGCCCCAGCCCCTGCTGTCCGCTGTCTCCCGATCTTTCACTTAGGCAAGGTCCATCATGAGGACATCTGTGCGTATCCATTTCAGAACGGCTTCGAGCCCTTCGTCGGTCACCAGGTTGGTCATGGCAAAAGGTTTGTACTGGCGGAACACCCGCGAATCGGCCTCCATGACGGACAGGTCGGCGCCGACATACGGGGCCAAATCGGTCTTATTGATAATGAAGAAGTCGGATTTGATCATGCCTTGACCAGCTTTCCTGGGGATTTTCTCCCCCTGAGCAACGTCGATGACGTAGATCGAGAAGTCCACGAGCTCTGGACTGAAGGTCGCGGAAAGATTGTCTCCGCCGGATTCGACGAAAATGATCTGCAGATCCTCGTGCCGCTTCCTCATTTCCCCGATGGCGGCTTCGTTCATGGACGTGTCTTCGCGGACGGCCGTGTGGGGGCATCCACCCGTTTCCAACCCGATGATTCTGTCCTCCGGCAGGACTGAGTTGCGGGCGAGGATTTTGGCATCCTCGATCGTGTATATGTCGTTCGTGATCGCGGCCATGGGTATCTCCTGGCTCATGGCGCGAGAGACGCGCTCGATCAGCTGTGTTTTTCCGGCGCCGACAGGGCCACCGATCCCTATAATCACAGGTTCCATTGTTCTTCTCCTTCAATTCGTGTTTTCAGCTCATGAAGAGGCGCGCACGCTGACGCTCATGTGCCATTTGGGCAATCTCGAGTCCAGGCGATATTGCCCCGAGGTCTTCGGCCCTCAGCTGCCTGGACGCTTCTACAGCGCGCAAGACTTCGGGTTGCAGCGCTGCGACGATTCGCTGTCCTGCGTTCTGCCCCAGTGGGATCCCCCGCACGGCGTTCTGTGTCAGCGAGATCACCGAGGCGTAAACATGAGAGGCAACGGCCTCGTCTTCCGGGACCCCCAGGTCACGCGCGAGCACTGCCATTGAGATGGCCTGATGGCCGTGGCTTCTTCCGTCATCGACCGACCGGGCGTAGGCCTCGGTCCAGCGTCCCGAGTAGCTGGCCGCGCCGATGGACAGAAGCCGACGCCCCATGGTGATCCCCCCGTCACGTATCTGCCGTGGCAGGGCTTGGGCGATAATCAGTTCGTCCAGGTCCACGATTTCTTCTTCACAGGACGCACGGTAGACGATACGGATGGCCGCCGCGTCGGTGTACGTCAGTTGTTGCTCCACGAACATGCGCAGCCAATCGGCGAAAGTATCCTCGTCGTCCAGTTCCCCTCGGCTCATGTACGTTTCGAATCCGAGCGAATGACTGAAGGCTCCGGTCGGTATCGCGGAATCCGTCAGTTGCATCAGACCCATCAAACGAGTCAGTGCCGTGGTGCCCTCCGGTTCAGTGGGTGTGTTCTGCATGACGGAACGGCACAGGCATCACACGTTCTTGACGCGCGTAGTCAACGTTTTCTTCGTGGAGGAATCTCTCGACGGTGTGGTCGTACTGAACGACCATGACCTCGGCTTCGTACTCGCTGTTCTCGTCGAAGAACTGCGCTTGCAAATGCCGGTTCCCCAAGCTGTGCGCGATGCGACCCATGTGGAAGATCGAAATCGGCCGGATGACCAACACGTCCGTTGGCAAGACGCGCACGATAACCGCGGAGTCGCCGTCTTCTCCAGGGACAGCCAAGACATCCCCGTCCTTGAGGTCCGGGGACCGAGACGGAAGGCGGAGCCCCAATTCGTTTCCATGGTCCGTGGTCAGCCGTTGGATCCGTTTAACCAGGTCCTGGCTGGGGAGTACGACTTTCTCGACGTGACGGTCCGCAACGAGGGCCTGGCCGTCGGGTTCGTGCACGTTAGCGAGTACGCGGGTGACAATCATGAGCTGTCTCCTGGGCTGGATGGTTCGGTTCAGAATAGGAAGTATCGCTGGGTCAGAGGCAGGTCCTCGGCCGGCTCGCACGTGATCGGCTCGCCGTCGACCTTGACTTCGTAGGTTTCCGGGTCGACTGACAACTTCGGTGTCTCCCCGTTGAATCGGAGATCAGCCTTAGTCAGGTTGCGTATACCGTGGCACGTTCGGATGACCTTGTTGAGCCCCAGCAGACGAGGTACTTGAGCCTGGACCGCGACCTCGGACAGGAACGTGATCGAAGACGAAGCCGTCGCCTGTCCGAAGGCTCCGAATGCCTTTCGGTAATTCCGGGGCTGCGGGGTCGGGATCGATCCATTCGGATCCCCCATGGGACCGTGGACCATTTGTCCGCCCTTGATGATCAGATCTGGCTTGGCCCCGAAGAACTTCGGCTCCCAGAGGACCAGATCCGCGAATTTCCCCTCTTCGATCGAACCCACCGAGTCCGAAACGCCGTGTGCGATGGCCGGATTGATGGTGTACTTGGAGATGAATCGCTTGATGCGGAAATTGTCTCCCGCGGTTCCTTCGTCCTCGGCGAGCTTGCCTCGTTGTTTTTTCATCGAGTGGGCTACCTGCCAGGTCCTCAGGACTACCTCACCGACGCGGCCCATTGCCTGCGAGTCAGATGAGGTCATCGAGAAGATTCCCATGTCGTGAAGGACGTCCTCCGCGGCGATCGTCTCTTTGCGAATCCGCGAGTCCGCGAAGGCGACGTCTTCGGGGATGTCGGCTCGAAGGTGATGACACACCATGAGCATGTCGAGATGTTCCTCGATCGTGTTGCGGGTATAAGGCAACGTCGGATTCGTCGAGGCGGGCAGAATATTGGGCTCCGCGGCCAGTTCGATGATGTCCGGCGCGTGCCCGCCACCTGCCCCTTCCGTATGGAAGGTGTGGATGACCCTCCCGTCGATGGCCGCTTTGGTGTCCTCGACGAAGCCGGCTTCATTGAGAGTGTCGGTATGGATGGCGATTTGGACGTCGTACTGGTCTGCTACCTGCAATGAGGTATTGATCGATGAGGGCGTCGCACCCCAGTCTTCGTGAACCTTCAGTCCAATGGCTCCCGCACGGATCTGCTCGCTCAAGGGCGAGACCGACGAACCGTGCCCTTTGCCGAGAATCCCGAAATTCATCGGGAACGCTTCGAACGACCGGAGCATATTGTGAATGTTCCATTCACCGGGAGTGATCGTCGTGGCCTTCGACGATTCGCTGGGTCCTGTTCCTCCGCCGATCATGGTCGTGATCCCTGAGACCAAGGCCGTTTCGATCTGGTCGGGGCTGATGAAGTGGATGTGAGAATCGATGCCGCCAGCCGTCAGGATTTTTCCTTCGCCGGCGATAACGTCCGTCGCAACGCCGATGACGATGTCGACTCCGTCCATGGTGTGAGGGTTTCCGGATTTGCCGATCTTCATGATGTGCCCGTCCCGAACGGCGACATCGGCCTTGTAGATTCCGGTCCAATCGATGACGATGACGTTGGTGATCACCAGGTCGGGAACGCCGACGTCCCTGACCAATTGACCGTTCTGGCCCATGCCGTCACGGATCACTTTCCCACCGCCGAACACGGCTTCTTCGCCCGGGGTCGTGAGATCCTGTTCTATTTCGGCGAACAATTCGGTGTCCGCCAAGCGCACGGCATCTCCGGTCGTGGGGCCGTACAGATTCGCGTATTGGTCGCGGCTCAGTTCAAAGCTCAAGAATTTCTCGGTTCTTTCCAGGCGCTCAGCGCGTTTGATTCGAATAGTCGTCGTCGTCCCGGCTGGGCAGCGGATCCGGGGCGTCGCCGGCCGCCGACTCGTGACGGGCCGGCGTGGATTCGTCCCTCAGCCCCGTCGACTGGGCGGCGTCGAGCGGCCCGTCCACGAGGTCGCGGAACCCATAAACGGTCCGGTCGCCGCCCAAGGCCACCAAATTCACGGTCTTTCGGTCGCCAGGTTCGAAGCGAACCGCGGTCCCGGCCGGAATGTCGAGCCGGAATCCACGCGCAGTGTGCCGGTCAAAGGCCAACGCGCGGTTGACTTCAGCGAAGTGAAAGTGCGAACCGACCTGGACGGGCCGGTCCCCTCGGTTCAGGACGTCGAGGGTTATGGTCTCTCGACCTGAATTGCATTCGATAGGCGACTCTGCGAGTCGGTATTCTCCGGGTATCACGATGAAAGTCCTTTCCTAGCGAATGGGTTGGTGAACCGTGACGAGCTTGGTTCCGTCAGGGAACGTGGCTTCGACCTGGACGTCGGGGATCATCTCGGGGACACCTTCTTGAACGTCGTCGACGGAAAGAATCGTGGCGCCCCAGCTCATGAGGTCGGAAACACTTCGTCCGTCCCTGGCTCCTTCGAGCAATTCGTAAGTGATGACCGCTACGGCCTCCGGGTAATTGAGTTTGAGCCCCCGCGACTGACGTCTCCTGGCGAGATCGGCTGCCACAACGGTCAGCAGTTTTTCTTGTTCGCGGGGTTGCAGGTGCACGGCGATTGCTCCTCGGGCGAAGGAAACCGGCGCATTGGTCGTGCCAAACGCCGGACTATTTAGCGAAACTATGTTTCTCGCTTCTATTATTTACTCCCCGGTTCTGGAAGATTCCTGGAAAACGTTCGAAGAAAATGTAGAGCGTCGGGTTGTCCTCGCCGACCGCATTTCCTGGTATGCTGGTACGCGTTGCCCTCGTAGCTCAGTGGATAGAGCGCTTGCCTCCGGAGCAAGAAGTCGTAGGTTCGAATCCTATCGAGGGCACCATCTGACCCCGTCCCGTTCGCTCGGCGGCGGGGTCAATTCGTATCGATTCAGGTCCATACGGAGGAAATGACATGCTCGGCGGATTTTACGCAGAGCCCGGAGATGCCAATCGCTCTTTCGACCTCTACCCGCCGGCTGGTCCGGTCGTTGGACCCGCTCCACTTCTGATTCACCTTCACGGTGGCGCTTGGCGGTTCGGGGACAAGTCTTCCCTCTTGTATTCCGATAATGGACAGCATCATTGGCGCGAGCGACTTCAGGCCGCTGGCTTCGCGGTGGCTTCCATCAACTACCGGTTGTCACATCGGTCGTTCTTCCCTGCACAGCTGAATGACGCCAAGACCGCGGTACGGTTCTTCCGTTCGCAAGCCAATGAGTTCGACATCGATCCCACCCGAATCGCTGTATCCGGGGCCTCAGCGGGAGGCCACCTCGCCCAGCTGCTCGCCGCGACGCCGGATTCCGGTATCCCCTACCTCGAGGGACAAGGGGGCCTTTCAGAATCCACCGACGTGACCTGCGCCGTGAGTTTCTATGGTGTCAGCGACCTCCGGTCAATTTTCGACGACCGCATGCTATGTGGTTTCCCGGCAGATCACCCCGACGACGACGGTGCAGAACGACGTCTGCTCGGCTCGTCGTACCCCGCGACTCCGGGTTCTCCGGCCGAGGCAGCGTGGGCACGCGCGCACCCTATTGACTATGCTCGTTCGGACGATCTCAGCCCAAACCATCGCCCCGTTTTCTATGTTCACGGAGATTCGGACTCCTGTGTGCCGTGGAAGCAATCCGGCGACGCCCACCGGGCGCTGCGGGGACGCGGCATTTCGACCGCTCTCGAAATCGTGCCGAAGGCCGAGCATTCAGACGCGCTCATCTTCCGGGACGAGGCACGAATCGAGCGCATCATCGGGTGGATCCGTGCCCACTGGGTGACCCCGCGGGACTGACCGTGCCCGTCGGTGCGGAAGGCCGGTAAACTGGGACGCAATATGTCTGATCAGCCCGTAGCATCCGCTTCCGTCCCTCTCCACATCACCTATCCGGAGTCCTTGCCCGTCTCTGCCCGCAGGGAAGACATCATGGAAGCCATCCAGGATAACCAGGTGGTCGTGATCGCCGGCGAAACCGGTTCGGGCAAAACTACGCAGATCCCCAAAATGTGTCTCGAGCTCGGGCTGAACGAGGCCGGTACCATCGGCCACACGCAGCCGCGCCGATTGGCCGCCAGGTCCGTTGCCGAGCGTATCGCCGAGGAATTGGGGCAAAAAATCGGCCAGACGGTCGGCTATCAGGTCCGATTCACCTCCGAGGTCAGTGATCGGACCGCGATCAAACTCATGACGGACGGGATCCTTCTCGCCGAGATCCCGCATGATCCGTTGCTCAAAAAGTATTCCGCGATCATCATCGACGAGGCCCACGAACGGTCCTTGAATATCGATTTCATCTTGGGCTATCTCAAGCGAATCCTCCCCCAGCGCCCTGACCTGAAGCTCATCATCACGTCGGCGACCATCGATCCGGACCGTTTCGCCCGGCATTTTGCTCCGAGCTTCGACCCAGTCGAGGAACGTGCCGAGGACGAGAAACTGCCCGATGACGCGGCGCCGGTGATCGAGGTTTCCGGCCGCACGTACCCCGTCGAGATTCGTTATCGTCCCCTGAGCGGTTCTCCGGAAACTTCGGACGACGAGACCGGCGACGGCCTGGAGGTCGATGACAGGGACCCCTTGGATGCGGTATGCGATGCTGTCCTGGAGCTTAAGAAAGAGGATCCAGGCGACATTCTCATTTTCTTCTCGGGAGAGCGTGAAATCCGCGATGCCGCGGACGCGCTCGAGGATCTGTCCAAACGCGAACGGTCCCTGGCCGGAACCGAGATCCTCCCCCTCTTCGCGAGACTCTCGATGGCAGAACAACATCGGGTATTTCGGCCTTCCGGCAAACCCCGTATCGTGCTGGCGACCAACGTTGCCGAGACCTCGCTGACTGTCCCGGGCATCAAGTACGTGATCGATCCTGGTACCGCCAGGATTTCTCGGTATTCCGTGCGGACCAAAGTCCAGCGTCTGCCGATCGAACGAATTTCCCAGGCCAGCGCGAACCAGCGTTCCGGACGTTGCGGACGTGTTTCGGACGGCATAGCAATTCGCCTCTATTCCGAAGAAGATTTCGATTCCCGCCCCGAGTTCACCGATCCCGAAATACTGCGCACCAATCTCGCATCGGTGATTCTCCACACGATGTCGATCGGCGTCGTGCACTCTCCGGGGGATATGGAAAGATTCCCCTTCGTACAGCCGCCCGCCAAGCGTTCGATCTCCGACGGTGTGAATGTGCTCCGCGAGCTGGGAGCCCTCAAGGATGCGCCCGCCCAAGCGACTCCGGAAAAATTCGATTCACAGCCACGACGCGGACACGGCAAACGAAAGTCCAGGCCCTCGCCGTTGACCGCCGTCGGCCGTCAGCTGGCCGCTTTTCCGGTGGATCCGCGGCTCGGACGCATGATTGTCGCTGCCCAAGATCACGACGTGGCCAAAGAAGTCATGGTTTTGGCCGCTGCCCTGACGATCCAGGATCCCCGTGAAAGACCCACGGAGAAGAGGGCTCAAGCGGATCAGTTCCATGCGCGCTTCAAAGACGATACCTCGGACTTCTCGAGCTATCTCCTGCTCTGGCAGTACCTCCAGGAAAAACAGGAAGAATTATCGTCTTCCCAGTTCCGGAAGATGTGTCAACGCGAGTTCATCAACTTCTTGCGAGTTCGGGAGTGGCAGGACCTCTACGAGCAATTGCGGCAGCTTGGTTCGCGGGCAGGCATCAGAGTTTCCCGCGGGCGCCGGATTCGCGTCGGGGGAAGTGAGGAAGCCGTCCATCGATCTCTTCTGACCGGTCTGTTGAGTCATATAGGCCTCAAGGACGAGCGCAGACACGAATACCAGGGGGCGCGGGGTACCCGGTTCTCCATCTTCCCGGGATCCGGTTTGTTCAAGAAGAACCCGGACTGGATCGTCTCTGCGGAACTCGTGGAAACCTCCAAGCTTTGGGCTCGGGTGAATGCCTCAGTGGATCCTCGATGGGTCGAAGACGCGGCCGGGTCGCTGCTCAAGCGGACCTATTCCGAACCGCACTGGTCGGCCAAGCGCGGTTCCGTGATGGCTTATGAAAAGGCGACCCTATTCGGGGTTCCGGTCGTCACGGATCGACCCGTGAACTACTGGCGTATCGACCCGGTGCTCTCCCGCGAATTGTTTATTCGGAAGGCCCTCGTGGAAGGCGACTGGCGCACGCGTCATCGTTTCTTCCAACGGAACCGAAAACGCCTCGCCGAGATCGACCAGCTCGAAGCGCGGCTTCGACGTCGTGATCTGCGCGTCGATGACGATGTGATCTTCGATTTCTACGACGCTCGGATCCCGGCGGACGTCGTCTCGGAACGTCACTTCGACCGGTGGTGGAAGAGGACTCGTCCGCAGAATGAGCATCTTCTGGACCTCAACCCGGAGAACCTCATCGACGAAGAGGCCCGGGACTACGACGAATCCCAATTTCCTCGCACGTGGGTTCTGCCTACTTCGGATTCGGAGCTCAGGCTGGATCTCTCCTATGAGTTCGCGCCCGCGGCCCCGGGTGCGAGCCCGGAAGCCGATGGCGTATTCGTCCAGGTGCCGATTGTCTTTTTGAATCAGATCCCTCAGGAGCCATTCGAGTGGTTGATTCCGGGGCTGCGGCACGAATTGGTCACGGCCCTCATCAAGTCCCTCCCCAAGGCCTCGCGCAAGAATTTTGTTCCTGCACCGGATGTCGCTCGAGATGCGGTCGAGGCGCTCGAGACAGATTTCGATCCTGCACACGACGAGCTGCTCCCCTCACTCGAGCTGGTGCTCCGTCGGCTCAAGGGACACGTTATTCCCTCTGGGTCATGGAACTGGGACGCCGTTCCGGAACACTTGCGGATAACTTTCCAGGTCCGCGATGCGAAGAACAAACTCCTCGGGGAAGGCAAGGATCTCGCAGCCTTACAGGAGCAACTACGACCTCAGATACGGTCGGCACTGGCCGCTTCGTTGGGGGCCTCTCCGGAAGCCCTCGCTCGTCTGACGGAACAGGGGCGTGCCCCCGAGCCGGCACCGATTCCACAAAACAAGCTCCAGGGGAAAAGCAGTAAACCGAGTTCCGGTCAAGACCCCACGCGGCTCACCCCGGGAGCGGGTGTCGTCGAGGTTTCTGGCCTCAGGGATTGGCCGGAAACGGACGTTCCGCCCAAGATCACCCGGACCATTTCCGGGCAACGGGTCGAGGGATATCCAGCCCTGGTCGACGAAGGCGAGACCGTGGCCGTGCGTGTTCTGGCCTCCGAATCCGAACGGAATCGGGCACAGCGAAAGGCAACGATCCGTTTGCTGTCCTTACGAGTTCCTTCACCCCACAAATACGTGTCGGAACATCTGAAGAACCAGGAAAAAATCGTCTTCACGCAGAACCCCCACGGTTCGGTCGACTCGTTGATCGCCGACTGCACCGTTGCTGCGCTGGACAAACTCACCCCAGAGACCGCGCCCGTCACCCGTCAGGAATTCGAAAGCCTGTTCCACGAAGTCCGAGCCGAACTCATCGATACCGTGTTCACGGTGACGAGTTTGGTTGCTGAGATCCTCAAACAGGCCAACCAGGTGCGCAAACAACTCAAGTCCTCAGCCTCCTTGGCCGTTATCAACAACTTCAACGACATGAAAGCCCAACTCGAGCACCTCGTGTACCCAGGTTTCGTGGCTTCCACTGGTTACGAACGTTTGGTCCATCTCCCGAGATACCTTGAAGGCATGAGTCGCCGCATCGCGAAGATCGGCGAGCGCGTCGGCAAGGACACGACGCTGATGCTTGAGGTCCAGGAACTCGAGGACGAATACGATTCCGCTGCCGAGAAGTACGCGGTGGACGGGGAGGTACCTGCTCAGCTCGCGGACATCGGCTGGATGATCGAGGAGCTCCGAGTAAGCTACTTCGCTCAGGAGCTGGGAACTTCACGGCCCGTCTCCGCCCAACGGATCCGGAAATCGCAGAAGCAGGCTATCGACATGTTGAATCAGTCAGGACGTGCATAACGGTTCCGACGATTCGAAGACTGGCCGGCCTGGCGCAATTCGGCGGTTGAGATACCGCAGGACTGCGGTCAGCCTCCCGTGGGCATCGTCGGATTCAGCCAGGCCGAGCTTCACGAAAACCCTGTGCATGTGTTTCTCGACTCACCCCTCGGTGATGACGAGCCGCTCCGCTATCCCGGAGTTGTGATGCCGCTTAGCTATGAGTTGGAGCACTTCGGTTTCCCTCGTGGAGTCGGGCCGCCCCGAGTCACCCGATCCGAAAATCCTTCGTCTCAGGATACTTCGGCCTCGGAATGCCCGGCTCTGGTCAACACGTCACGAATAGCGGCAGCTGCCTCGTCCATGCTGTCCTGGTCGGGATCATTGTCCACTTGGTCGAAGCTGAATTCCTCGATCGAATTGGTGGGCCACACGTGCAGGTGCGCATGAGGCACTTCGAACCCTTGAATCATCAGGCCTACACGAACGGGGTCGTAAACTTCATCGATGGCCTGCCCGATGGTCTGACAAACCTTCATGAGATGCACGGAAAGGTCCTGAGGCAGGTCAACCCAATGGTCGACCTCTTCACGAGGAACAACCAGGACATGGCCCATGGACAACGGCGCAATTGAGAGGAACCCGACGGCGCGCTCGTCCTTCCACACGAAGCGGGCAGGCAACTCGCCTTCGATGATCTTGGTAAATACCGTGCTCACATTGTCTCCTCGATAGTGATGGATTCCCCGGTTTCCAGGCGGTGGTACTCGCTACCGTACTTGCCCCCGAAGTTGGTCAAGTGATTGGTCAACATGGCTTTGCCGTTTTCGGCTAGAAGCCCGTCATGAAGGGGGTAGGCGTGATGGGGCCGAACCGACGTCAAGAAGTCCACGACCTCGTGCAACTTGTTCCACGGAGCATGAATCGGGACCAAGAGGTTCCGAACCTGGGCCCTGTGCGGAACGATCAGGCTGTCGCCGGGATGATATATGTTGTCGTCCACCAGAAATCCGATATTTTCCACCACAGGCACGAGTGGATGGATCAAAGCATGCTGGCCGCCAAAGGTCCGTATGGCGTACGGTCCGAGGTCAAAGGACTCCTCGCCGTGGACCTCATGGATCCTCCCGGGGTGCTGGACCGACTCGCTCATCTCCCGGGCAACGGGACCAGGTGCGTAAACCTGGACATCCGGCCGTGTATCGAGGTACTCATTGACCGTGTCGCGGTCGTAATGGTCCGGGTGCTCGTGTGTGATGACCACATAATCGACTCCTTCGAGAGCCGTTCCGATCTCCGCAGCATCGGAGAAGTTGCCGGGATCGAAGACGAGAACGGATCCGTCCTTTTCCAGTCGGACGCATGAGTGCGTGAACTTGGTGAGTCGCATAACACCCAGAATATCGTCCTGAGCTGTTCGGGGTAAGGGCAGTGTCGAGCCGTTACGCCCTGGGCGATGCCGAGGATCCATCACACCTAGAATGAGGACAATATGGTGCGAAAGAGCAACCGCACCGTGGGCGGGCATCGGGCCGCCTTCAGACATCGGTAAGAAAGAGGATTGAGGCCGTGGCCGCGCAGCAACCCGCGCACGAAGGATCCGAGGGGTCCGCAGGAGCGCGAATGACCCAGGAATTCCGCAATACTCGGCAGCGCAGAACGGTGGTCGAGGCGTTGGATACTCTGGAAGAATTTCACTCAGCCCAGGACTTCCACCGCATCGTCTCGGATCGAGGAGGCAGGGTTTCGTTGGCCACCGTCTACCGCATCCTCCAATCTCTTGAGGACACCGGCGAAGTGGACGTGGTCCAGTCAGATGACGGCCAAGCCCTGTACAGGAAGTGCCTGGCCGATGATCACCACCATCATCTTCTGTGCCGTCGCTGTGGGGCCGCGGAAGATATCGAAGCCGACGTCGTCGAGCAATGGGCCGAACAGGTTGGATCCAGGTTCGGTTTCACCGAAATCGCACATACCATCGAGCTCACCGGATTGTGCGCTCAGTGCACTCGCGAGGTTGCGCGTTCCTCATCATGAGGTGAGGCGGCAACCGGCATTTTTCTTCCGGACCCCGTCACTCGCCGACGCACCGTTCCCACGATCCGGCAGACGATGTAGATCAAGAAGGAAATGGTTGTGACATAAGGGCTGATGGGCAGAGAGCCCGCCAGCGCGAGCATGATTCCGCCCACGGTGGATATTTCGGCGAAGACGACCGAGAGAACCACGGCCTTGACCGGCGACGCCGTCAGTTGGATCGCCGCCGCTGCTGGCGTGATCAGGAGCGCCAGAACCAGAAGCGAGCCGACCACTTGCACGGACAGAGCAACCGAGATGCCGAGCAACAGCATGAAGACCATTGCAAGGCCTCGCATCGGAACACCCTTGGCGATTGCAACGTCAGGATCGAGACTTGCAAAAGTCAGGGGACGCCACACGATGAGCAACCCGCCGATCACAACGACGGCCCCGATGGCCATCTCGGATACCTGAGCTGCGTCGACGGACACGATCTGCCCCGTCAGGAGCGAAAACTTATTTGCCGATCTGCCTTGGTACAACGAGAGGAACAGGATTCCGAGCCCGAGGCCGAAAGGCATCAGCACACCGATGAATGTGCTGTTGTGGCTTGCCCTGGCCCCAAGGATCCCGATGATCGCCGCGGCTGCGATCGACCCCAGCAATGACCCGGTGATCACGTCCATCCCGACGAGCAGGAAGAATGCGGCACCTGCGAAGGAAAGTTCGGCTATTCCGTGAACGGCGAAAGAGCCGTCACGCATCATCACGAATGTCCCGATGAAGCCCCCGATGAGAGCCAGAATGGCTCCCGCGACGACGGACTGGCTGAGAAGAACAAACAGTTCACCGTAGTCTTCGAAGACAAAAATCCGGCTCCAGAAATCGCCGACGGCGACCAGCGACGGGGCTAGTGCATCAATGAGCATCAGGCTTCCCCTCCGATGTCGTGCGCGTGGCAGTCCGAACCAGAGGCCTCGGAAGCAGATCCGGCGCCCACGACGATATAGCGACCGTCGACCTGGACCACGTTCACCGGTGCACCGTAGACACGCGTGAGGGTTTCCGTGGTCATGACTTCCTCGACGCTGCCCACCGTGAATCGACCGTTGGCCAGATACAGCACGCGGTCGACGTCGTCGATGATCGGGTTGATCTCGTGAGTCACAAAAACCACCGTGGCACCCGACTCCTCTCGGTAGTCTTCTATCAGTCTGCTCACCGCGCTCTGATGGCGCAGGTCCAAGGAAAGCAGCGCCTCGTCGCACAACAACAGCCTGGGCCGGGACGCCAGGGCTTGGGCGACACGCAACCGTTGTTGTTCTCCACCGGACAACAGCCCCACAGGAACGGCCGCGTATTCCGTGGCACCGACGCGTTCCAACGACTCGTCAACACGGGCTCTGCGCTTCCGGGACAGCAGCCCCGGCCCCCAGCGATGCCCGTCCAGTCCCATTCCCACCAGGTCTCGGGCCCTCAATGGGGTATCCGGCGAAAACGGACGCTGTTGGGGCACATAACCGATCTGTGGATTACCGCGCCGCACCGTCTCCCCCAGCACGCGGACTGAACCGCCCGAAAGAGGCAGAAGCCCGAGCAAGGTCTTGAGGAACGTCGATTTGCCCGATCCATTCGGACCCAGGACAGCGAAATACTCGCCCTGGGGAATATCCAGTGTCAACTCGGTCCAGAGGGTGCGCTCCCCAAAGGACAGCGCAGCACGGTCCAGAGCGATGCTCGGAGGCTGCAGTGGGGACACAATAAAACTCCTTGACGAGGCGGTATGTGGTAACAAATACGGTGACGCCGGATTGGGGCCGGCGTCACCGTTCGGGAAGGCAGGTCAGTTTACGACTGGCTGTCCAAGGCAGAGGAAATATTGTCCAGGTTCATGTTCATCCAGCCGACGTAATCCTGGTCATCGGGAAGGGTCTCGGTGAAGGAAACCGTCGATACGTTGTGGTCCTCGGCGTATTTCTTGACGTCCTGGGTCTGCGAAGACTCGGTCTGCGAGTTGAACCCCAGTAAAGCGATGTTACCGGAGTCCAGCTCGTCTTTCAGAGACTTGATCACGGAAGCCGGTGCGTCAGTGTCGCCCTCGATCGCTTCGCAGAAGTCCTGAGGAGTTGCGTCCTTGAGGCCAGCAGCCTGCAGCAAATATCCGGGAACCGGTTCGGTCGCCAAATACTGACGGCCATCGCCCTTGAGCGAGGAGGCTCGCTCCTGTAGCTTTCCGAGCTTATCCCCGAGTTCCTGTTCCCGCTTGGAATAATCATCCTTGTGATCCGAGTCGAGACTTCCGAGTTCGTCGGAAATCTTCTTGCTCACGGTCTCCATGACTTTCGGGTTGTACCAGACGTGCTCGTTAAAGGAGCCGTGATCGTGGTCGTGCTCATGACCCGAGTCGGAATCGTGATCGTGGTCATGACCGCCCGCTTCGCCTGCTCCGGGCAGCCCGGAGAGCTCGACGGCGTCAATCTTCTTTGCATCGGATCCTTCGCTGATGTCTTCCATGAAGGCGTCGTATCCGCCGCCGTTCTCAACGATCAGATCGGCGTCCTTGGCCTTGAGTCGGTCCTGCGCGGTCGCCTCATAGGAGTGCGGGTCCTGGCTGGTGGAATTGATAATGGGTTCGACCTTGACGTTGTCCCCTGCAATGGACTTCACGATGTCGGAATAGACGTTCGTGGAAGTCACCACCGTGATTTTGTCGTTCTCCGAACGACCTGAGGAGCCCGAATCCGAATTCGAGCAACCCGTCAGAGCGACCCCGCCGATTGCGGCGATGGCCACAGCCCTGACCCAGCCCTTACCACGCATGTTTTCTCCTTCTAGGCACCATTCAATAAAAAGCGAACGAATCGCATCTGCAAAAAGTCTACTCAGATGCGAATCGTTCACAATTTAGCGATGGCTTATGCTTCCTTGGTAGGGCGCTTCGCGGTGGCCGCCGTCGCGCCTCGGCCCGAAGTTTTCGGGAGCATCGAACGTGCGCTTTCCTCACGGTAAGAAATTCCGGTGCGTCGATAGTCCATGGCCTGCGTTGAGTCCTTGACCTCACCGATCAACTCCTCCAGCACGTCCTCAAGGAACAGAACGCCGATCGTCTCGCCACTCTGTGCAACGACGCGGGCGACGTGCCCGTGAGTACGTTGCATCGTGCTCAGGGCGTCCTCGACGGTGGTGTCCGGTCGAAGGTTGATCAGCGAACGGACCCTGGTCAACGGGGTGGGCTGGCGATAACGCTCGTCGGGGATCGACAAGACGTCCTTGACGTGAAGGTACCCCAGGTAGCTTCCATCGTCGGATTTCAGCACGAAACGCGAAAAGCCGGTTCGTCCCACGGCTTTTTCAAGGTCGTGGGGAGAGCAGTCTGAAGGCAGGGTGACTAACCGATCCACCGGGACCATGACTTCCCCGACACTTTTTTCCGAGAATTCCAGCGCTCCGGAGAGCATGCCGTCCGCGTCGGTGACCAACCCTTCTGCGGTTGATTCCTCGACAATCGTCTGCAATTCCTCGAGTGTGAACGTAGAAGAGACCTCGTCCTTGGGCTCGACTTTCAGGATCTTTAGAGCCGAATTGGCGAGCCAGTTAAGGAAGACGATGATCGGCTTGACCGCATGAGAAATCATGACCAGCGGCGGGGCCAGGACCAGCGCCGCTTTGTCGGCAACCGAAACGGAGATGTTCTTGGGAACCATCTCACCGAAGATCACGTGCAGGAACGTCACCAAGAGCAGTGCCAACAAGAACCCCACGATGTTCGCCGCCGAGGAAGGAACCCCCAGGTTTGTCAGCGGCCCGGCCACAAGGTGGTGAACCGCGGGTTCGGCAACGTTCAGGATCAGAAGCGAGCAAACCGTGATGCCGAGCTGACAACAGGCCAACATCAGGGACACATGCTCCATGGCCCGCAACGTGGTTTGCGCACGCTTGTTGCCGGCCTCGGCGAGCGGTTCGATCTGGGAACGACGCGCTGACATGATCGCGAATTCGCCGCCCACGAAGAATGCGTTCCCCGCGAGGAGAACTACCAGCAGTGCTAGGGAAACCCAATCGTTCATCGAGTGCTCGCATTCTTTGCCGGGCGGACGGCGTCGATGCTGCCATCCACGGCCCTTACCGGGCCCAGGTCCTCGGTAAGGGTTTCGTCAGATCCGTGCACGGAGGGGGTGAAAAGGATCCGTTCCACACGGCGATGGTCCATTCGCTCGACTTCGAGGATTCCCGTTTCGATCGGCACGGTGTCACCGATTTCGGGGATGCGTCCGAGCCGATCCATCATGAAGCCGCCCATAGTCTCGAAAGCAGGATCGTCGTCGACGTCCAAAGGGGTGACTTTTTCCGTGACTTCATCCGGACGCAGAAGTCCGGGGAAATGCCAACGGCCGTCCGCAGTCTCGAGAACGCCAGGGACGGCGCGATCGTGCTCGTCCGCAACCTCGCCGACGATCTCTTCGACAAGGTCCTCCAGGGTTGTGATGCCCGCGGTTCCGCCGTATTCGTCAAGTACGACAGCCACCTGCAACGCAGCTTCGCGCAGTTGTCTCAACAAGGCATCGAGATGGATGGTCTCCGGGACCCGGAGCACCTCATCCATCAGCGCGCCGGCCTGGACGGTATCTCGCCGGTCAGGAGGCACACCGACGGCCCTCTTGATGTGGACCACGCCTTTCACATCATCCTGGTTCTCACCGTACAACGGGAAGCGAGAATGTCCGGTTTTCCGGGCCTCGGCAATGACCTCGTGGACGTTGGCGGTGGTCGGCAACATGACGACCTGGCGACGGGCAGTCATCACGTCGGAGGCGGTGTGTTCGGAGAAGTTCAAGGTCCGTGCCACGAAATTCGCGGTCCCGACGTCGAGGGTTCCAAGATCGGCGGAACGCCGAACCATGGAGGATAGCTCCTCCGGTGAACGGGCACCAGAGAGCTCTTCCTTCGCTTCGAGACCCATGAGGTGAAGGACTTTGTTGGCGCTACCGTTCATGACGATCACGAAAGGTTTCATCAGTGCGGTGAAGGCAAGTTGATACCGGGCTAGCGCCTTGCCGATCCTGAAAGACTCCGCGATCGAGAGGTTCTTGGGTATGAGCTCACCCAAGGTCATCGACAGGAGGGTCGCAATGAGCATCGAGACGATCAGGGTCGACGCGGATGCAACAGCCGGGGCAATGCCCCACCCGTCTATGGTTTCGGTCAACAGACCTTGGATCCCGACGTCGAGCGTGTAGCCCGTCAACAACGTGGTGATTGTGATGCCCAACTGGCAACTCGACAGTTGCGTGGACAATGATTTTAGGCATTTCAGGAGCGGTTCGGCCTGCCGATCGCCATCTTGAATATGGCGTACGACTGTGGGTTGGTCCAATGCCACGAGTGAGAACTCGACCGCGACGAAGAATCCGGTGCCGAGAATCAGGAGGATGCCGGCCAGAACGAGTAACCATTCCACGGGATCAATTCACCGTCCCGGAAGTGTGGCGGCGCGCAAGAGGCGGCCCAGGATGAGAGCAACTAAAAGGGTCGTCCATAAGGCTTTTAGTGTAGCGCGGGGTCTCCCCCAGCGGTATGCGAGGCTCAAGAAAACCTCGAGTTTTCGACCCGGGCGAACAAGAACGCCGTCGCCTCAGAGGCGACGGCGTTCGTAAAACATGCCGATCTGGGCTAGACGAGCCACGAGCGCGAACGCGCACGTCCTTCGTCGTATCCAGAAGCTGCCTGGACTCCCACAACAGCCCTTTCGTGGAAGGCCGCCAAGTCGTTGGCGCCCGCGTAGGTCAGCGACGAACGCAAGCCAGCGGTGATTTTGTCCAGGACGTCCTCGGCACTCGGGCTCTCCGCGTCCAGGTACATGGTCGAGTTGGAAATGCCTTCCTCGAACATTGCCTTACGGGCCCGGGTGAAGGAGTCTTCCTGCCGCGTACGGTGTTTGACCGCGCGCGTCGAGGCCATACCGAAACTTTCCTTGTACAGGCGCCCTTCGTCGTCGTGATGCAGCTCCCCCGGTGATTCGTAGGTCCCGGCGAGCCACGAACCCACCATGACCTGACTTGCCCCGGCCGCGAGCGCCAAGGCAACGTCACGCGGGTACTTCACGCCGCCGTCGGCCCACACGTGTTTTCCGAGTTCCCGGGCAGCGGCCGCACATTCCAGGACCGCTGAGAATTGCGGCCGGCCGACGGCCGTCATCATGCGCGTCGTGCACATCGCGCCCGGCCCCACGCCCACCTTGACGATGTCAGCTCCCGCTTCGATGAGATCCCGCGTTCCGTCAGCGGAAACCACGTTCCCGGCCACGATGGGCACCTGGGGGTTCAGGGACTTGACGGCGGCCAGGGCATCGAACATTTTCTGCTGATGACCGTGAGCGGTGTCGACAACGAGCACGTCGGCCCCGGCGTCGAGCAGTGCACGCGCCTTGCCGACGACATCGCCGTTGATCCCGACCGCGGCACCGGCGATCAACGCGCCGGAACCGTCCAGGGCCGGTTGGTACGTGGTCCCGCGCACCGCACCGGAGTGCGAGAGGACACCGGCGTACCGTCCGTCGCGAACGACCACGGCCAATTCGATGCCGAGCTCTTCGCACTGGGCAAAGACCGAGCGCATGGCGATGGTTCTCTGCTCACTTCGCCACGGGGCTTCTGGAGCCAAGTCGGCCTCGTCGATAACCAGGGGAAGAGGATGCATGACTTTTTCGACCGGCGCAGCCGGGTCCTCATGCTGGCTTTCTTCGCGACGTACGACGCCGACGGGTCGGCCTTCCTCGTCCACGACGACCGCCTCACCGAAGCGTCGGTCCCCCAAACGGCGCAAGGCGTACTCGATCGATGTGTCCGGTGAAACGATCACCGCGGACTCGACAAGAGGACTCGCGCCCTTGACCTCTTCGATGATCCGCCGAGCCGCGTCGAGGGGAACGTCCTGGGGAAGAATAGCCACGGCGCCGCGCCGCGCCAGAGTCTCCATCATTCGGGCCCCGGCCACGGCCGTCATATTCGCAGCTACCACGGGAATCGTGGTGCCAGTGCCGTCTTCGGTCGAAAGGTCGACGTCGAATCGCGATGCGACCTCGGACCGCGAGGGTACGAGGAAAACATCGTTGTAGGTCAAGTCGGTTGAGGGGGTATTCAAGAATCGCACTTGTCTCATCTTACCGAGAGCTATCGAATTCCGATATGAAGCCCGGACGATGCCCAAATACCGGACCACTGGGGTGTCGACGGGCACAAAGGACTGTGATGTGCCGGTCGGAGGTGCGACATGGGCCGTTTTCAGGTGGATAACGTCGGCGCAACCCTAATAGACTCAAGGGCAGAGGTTGCGCCTCCCGCATCGTCGCGGGACACTCGGCGGCTCCCTAGGGCGTTGTAGCCCGGAGAACCACCGCGCTTCGGTAGCATCCACAAGAGGGTACGGAAGATTGACCGCTCAATCTTCCGGACAGAAACAGCTAATGGAAGAGGCGTGAAGCTAGTGCCAGATCAGCCACATCACCAGATCCCTGAGGAATTTGCAGGTAATGAGTGGCTCGTAGATGAGCTCTTCGAGCAATACCAGCAAGACAAGAACTCGGTGGACAAGAAGTGGTGGCCCATCTTCGAATCCATGCAGGAACAAGAGAGCAAGAGCTCGCCGTCCGGCACCCAGTCCAGTGTTCAGGCCGCGAAGCCCGCAGCGCCCGAACCGTCGGCTTCAGCGAAGCCGAAGAAGCAAGAGGCTCCGGCGAAGCCATCCGCAAAGCCCGCGTCGCAGCCGGCGCAGAAAGCCTCCACCCAGAAGGCCGGCGCCAAGAAAGAAACCGATGCTCCTCAACAGGCAGGGGCCGAGGCCAAAGAATCTCCCACGACCAAGCGTCCCATTCCCGCTCAGCTGCCGGAGGGCGCCAAGAGCAACGTGGAGACGGAAGAAGACAAGGTCGAGACTCTCCGCGGGCCGGCCAAGGCCGTCGTGACGAATATGGAGGAGTCGCTCACGGTCCCGACCGCGACGACGGTACGAGCCGTTCCGGCCAAGGTTCTGATCGACAACCGCATGTTGATCAATGACTACCTCAAGCGTTCGCGCGGCGGAAAAGTCTCGTTCACTCACATTATCGGGTACGCCGTGATCAAGGCTCTCAAGGCCTTTCCTTCGCAGAACGTGGTCTACGGCGAGAATGAGAAGGGCCGTCCCGCGGCCATTCATCCCGCCCACATCAACTTCGGTTTGGCCATTGATATGCCGAAGCCCGACGGATCCCGCAACCTCGTGGTTCCGAATATCAAAAAGGCCGAGACCCTCAACTTCGCCGAGTTCTGGGGTGCCTACGATGACATGGTCAAGCGCGCTCGGGACAACAAGCTCTCGGTCGAGGACTTCAAGGGCACCACGGCATCATTGACCAACCCGGGCGGAATCGGAACCGTCCACTCGGTCCCCCGCCTCTCCAAGGGCCAGGCCTGCATCATCGGCGTCGGTGCCCTGGATTACCCTGCCGAGCGTCGTGGAACGTCCCCCAAGACTTTGGCGCGGGAGGGCGTCTCCAAGATGTTGACGCTGACGTCCACGTATGACCACCGAGTCATCCAGGGCGCGGGTTCCGGCGAATTCCTCAAGCTGATCGATCAGTACCTGCTCGGTGAGCACGGCTTCTACGACGAAATCTTCGAGGTCCTCCGTATACCCTTCGAGCCCGTGCGCTGGGCCGTCGACAACCAGGTGAACCCCGAGGAAGAGGTCAACAAGGTTGCACGAATCCAGCAGCTGATCCACGCGTATCGCGTTCGTGGCCATCTCATCGCGGAGGTCAACCCTCTCGAATACGTGATGCGCAAGCACCCGGATCTCAACATAGCGACCTACGGCCTGACCCTTTGGGACCTGGACCGTGAGTGGCCCACGGGAGGGTTCGGGGATGCGTCGAAGCTCTCCCTGCGGAACATTCTCGATCTTCTGCGCGATGCGTACTGCCGGACCCTGGCGGTTGAGTACATGCACATCGAGTCCCCCAGCGAGCGCCAGTGGTTCCAGCAGCAGTTGGAGCACGGCTATACCAAGCCGAGCCGGGACGAGCAACTGCGCATCCTGGGCAAACTTAATGCCGCCGAGGCATTCGAGACCTTCCTCCAGACCAAGTACATCGGACAGAAGCGCTTCTCTCTCGAGGGCGGAGAATCGCTGATCCCGTTGCTCGATTCGATCATTTCGGGCGCCGCTGATGACGGCCTCGCGGGTGTCGGCATCGGGATGGCCCACCGTGGCCGTCTCAACGTGCTGACCAACATTGCGGGCAAGTCCTACGCCCAGGTGTTCCGCGAGTTCGAGGGTGAGCAAGATCCTCGCCTTGTTGGCGGGTCGGGCGACGTGAAGTACCACCTCGGAACCGAGGGCGTCTTCACATCGGACACCGGCAATGAGACGCAAGTTTATCTCGCGGCCAACCCGTCGCACCTCGAAGCGGTCGACCCTGTGCTCGAAGGAATCGTCCGAGCGAAACAGGATCTCCTGGACGAAGGTGGCGATTCGGAGAACTCCTACGGAGTCCTGCCCATCCTGGTCCACGGTGACGCCGCCTTCGCTGGTCAGGGCATCGTGGCCGAGACCATGCAGATGTCGCAGCTGCGCGGATACAAGGTTGGCGGCACGGTGCACATCGTCGTCAACAACCAGGTCGGCTTCACCACGACTCCGGGCGAGGGCCGCTCCTCAACGTACTCGACCGACGTCGCCCGCATGGTCCAGGCGCCGGTCTTCCATGTGAATGCGGATGATCCTGAGGCCGTGGTCCGCGTGGGCCAGCTGGCCTTCGAATACCGTCAGCGCTTCAACAAGGACGTCGTGATCGACCTCGTGTGCTACCGCCGCCGCGGCCACAACGAGGCCGATGACCCGTCGATGACCCAGCCGATGATGTACCAGCTCATCGAGGCCAAGCGCTCGACCCGCAAGCTGTACACTGAGTCCCTCATTGGCCGCGGCGACATCACGCAGGATGAAGCGGATCGGGCGCTCAAGGACTACCAAGAGCGCCTCGAGCGGGTGTTCACGGAAACCCACGAGGCCCAGACTTCTTCCGCACCCCTGGTCACGGGGGATGCTGCTGCCGTGTCGAACATCGAGCGTCCCGCTGCTCAGCAGATCGAGGACTCGGTCTATTCGCCGGATACTACGGCCGTCTCGCGGGAAGTCGTCGCCCGCGTGGGCGAGGTCCACAATGAGATGCCGGAAGGCTTCCAGGTTCACAAGAAGCTCGGCCAGCTGGTCAAGAAGCGCTACGAGATGTCGACCAACGGCAAGATCGACTGGGGCTTCGGCGAATTGATTGCTTTCGGTTCACTGCTCATGGAAGGCGTCCAGGTCCGCATGTCGGGTCAGGACGTCCAGCGCGGTACGTTCGTCCAGCGCCACTCGGTTCTTCACGACACCCAGTCGAATGCCGAGTGGGTGCCGTTGCGGAATTTGGCGGATGACCAGGCCAAGTTCATGATTTACAATTCCTTGCTCTCCGAGTACGGCGTCATGGGCTTCGAGTACGGCTACTCCGTGGAGCGTCCGGACTCGCTAGTCATCTGGGAAGCGCAGTTCGGCGATTTCTTCAACGGCGCCCAGACGATCATCGACGAATTCATGTCTTCGGCTGAGCAGAAGTGGGCCCAGCGTTCCTCGCTGGTGCTCATGCTTCCGCACGGTTACGAAGGTATGGGCCCGGACCACTCGTCCGCCCGCATGGAACGTTTCCTGCAGATGTGTGCGGAGAACAACATGACCATCGCGGTTCCGTCCACCCCGGCCAACCACTTCCATCTATTGCGTCGTCACGTGTACAGCAGGCCTCACCGCCCACTGGTCATCATGACGCCGAAACAGCTCCTGCGTCTCAAGGCGGCGACATCATCGGTCGAGGACTTTACGCAGGGTGACTTCCAGACGGTGATTCCGGACCAATTGGGTCTCAATGACTCGGATGTCAAGCGAGTCATCATGGTTTCGGGCCGGCTCTACTACGATCTGGCTGCCCGCCGCGAGAAGAAGGGCCTCAGCCAGACGGCGATTGTCCGAGTCGAACAGCTTTACCCGCTTCCGCTCGACGAGATCAAGGAACAACTGTCGCGGTACCCCAACGCCGAAGTGGTCTGGGCCCAGGACGAGCCCGCCAACCAGGGTCAGTGGCCTTACCTGACGACAGCGTTGTTGCCGCTCTTGGACCGTGAGATACGCTTGGTGTCCCGGCCTGCCTCCGCGTCCCCCGCGACAGGCACCGGCAAACGTCACCAGGCCGAGCTCGAGCACCTCGTTCAGCAGGCCGTCGAGTAAATCTCGGCATGTCGTCCACGAGCCCTCGTATTTCCCATGTTTCTATGGTCAATGCGAGGGTTCGGACATGCGGGCGCAGCAAAGAACGTTTATCGTTACGTTAGATGCACTCGTTGAACGTCCGTAATCGGGCGGCCAACGATCTGACGCCGAAGACAACAGAAAGAATCTCGTGGAGCAACGAAACATTCGGATCGTGGCGGTCGGCGACGACCTGCTGGCTGGTATTGGTGACCCGCGCGCCCTTGGTTGGTTCGGCCGGGTCATGGCGCGTACGCCCCAGAACGTGGCGCCTGTCGTCTCGTACAACTTGGCCGCCCCCGGTGAAGGCAGCGAGACCCTCAACGAGCGTTGGTTCGAGGAGGCTAGTCGTCGTTTCGCTAGCGGAGCGGACAACCGGTTGGTCATTGCGCCGTCGACCTTCGACATCGACACGGGCCTCACGAACGCCCGCAGTCGGCTGAATCTCGCCAACATGGTGGATTTGGCCTCGCAGAACAACATCAAGGTCCTGGTCGTCGGTCCCCCGCCCACCCTGGATTCCGAGCAGAACCGCCGTATCGCGGACCTTTCCGCGGCTTATGCGGACGTTACGACCCGACGACGCCACGTCTACGTGGATACGTTCAACCCGTTGCAGCACCACGAGCAGTGGCGCCAGGATCTGGCCGCAAACGATGGACGCCCCGGTCAGGCCGGTTACGGATTGATGGCATGGCTGGTCCTGCATCGCGGCTGGTACTCCTGGTTGCAGCTTCCGGAACAGCACTGACTCTCGGTTGGACCGAGATCACGCTCGCATTTTTCGGTGGCGATGTGCACCGGCGTCGTGTTGTCTGGCAGAATGATGCACAATGCCCATTGCCTGATCCCGCGCGCCCCTGCGCCGGGTGGTCCGCGGTGGGCTGACCATTTCAGGGCCGCTCTTCATACGTGAGTACGAAGATGCGCGGAAGGAGGCTCATATGAGCAAGCGTGGACGTAAGCGTAAGGATCGTCGTAAGAACGCAGCCAACCATGGCAAGCGGCCTAACTCCTAAGGAGTTGGCTTGGCCGTGGCACCGGCCCTCGCCTTGTGCGAAGCGGCTGGGCTGCCGAGAAAAAGGGCTGAGATGCTTGAAAGCATCTCAGCCCTTTTTGTTCCTTGGGGCGTGGCCCAGTCAGGAAGCCAGCGGGCGGTCCGAGGCGTCGTCGCCTGCTCCACCCAGAGCCGAATGGTCGTGTTCTGAAGCGTCGGTGCTGCCGCGCAATGAGTCGATTCTTGCGAGGATCGATTGTTTGAGCTCTTCCGGCGCGGGCTCGCAGCATGAGCGCTTGACCGCTGACCGGATCACGCATTCCAGGTCATACTCTCGAGCACACGTCTCGCACTCATTCAAGTGCTTACAGATGTCTTCGATGTCTTCCGCGGAGAGAGCGCCGTCGAGGTATTCATAGATCCGATGGATCTTGTCTTCGCGGCATCCGCCGGTCTCTTGGCAGTCTGTCATAATCCTTTCCTTCCTCACGATGGGCGTTCTCACCGCTATTTGGCGCCCTGGGCGCCTGTTGAATTCTTGGTCTTCTTATTTCCGGAGCCGGTTTTTCGACCGCCTTCGGTGCTGAATCCGAGGCCGGAGGCGTATTCGGCCAGCTGTTCGCGCAGGAGCCTGCGTCCTCGGTGGAGGCGGGACATGACGGTACCAATCGGGATATCGAGGATTTCTGCGATTTCCTTGTACGCGAATCCCTCGACGTCCGAGTAGTAGACCGCCATCCGGAAATCTTCCGGGAGGGACTGTAGCGCGCTTTTGACGTCACTGTCCGGCAGATGCTCGAGCGCCTCCGACTCCGCCGACTTCAACCCTGATGATGTGTGGGCCGAAGCCTGGACCAGCTGCCAGTCCTCAACGGAATCCGTATTCGCCTGATGCGGCTCGCGTTGCCGCTTGCGATACAGGTTGATGTACGTGTTGGTCAGGATGCGATAGAGCCACGCCTTGAGGTTCGTACCCGGCTTGTATTGGTGAAACGCAGAAAAAGCCTTCGTGTACGCCTCTTGGACGAGGTCCTGTGCATCCGCCTGATTTCGGGCCATGCGCAAGGCGGCAGCATACAACTGATCTATATATTGCATGGCTTCCCGCTCGAAACGAGCCTTGCGCTCTTCGTCCGATTCGCGGGACAGATCGACTGTGTCCACGGATTCCTTCCGCTTGGGCCTACTGATGAATTCATCCCAGTCTAGAAGGTTTGTCGACGTAGATGCTCCGGACGTCGGCCCGGACGTCATCAACGGCTTTTCCAACGTTGCCGTCACCCTGCATCACCCCTCAGCACTGCTCAGTATTTGTCGTCGTGAATTTCAACGGACCCGCGGTTCGTTATATTCCGTCGTATTGGTTTTCTGTTCGCAGGGCACGAAACGGCAGGCGTACCTGTATCTCCGTGGACCCGATCACATAGGATGATCGTGAACCCACGGGTTTTCGTTCGGCATCCTCCGTTGCCGAGAACGAATTCCCACGTTGAGGAGGAATCATGACCATCGTTCGCAAACTTGCTCGCCCCCTGTTGGCAGCATCGTTCATCTACAACGGTGTCAACCGTCTGCGTACCCCGGAGTCGGCCAAGCACCTGAAGCCGGCTATCGATGCGGCAGCGAAAGCGGCACCGCAGCTCGCTCCCTTGCGCGGCCAGGAACGCCTCGTCGGACAGGCCATTGCCGCGACTCAGGTCGGCGCCGGTGCGTTGTTCGCCCTCGGCCGCTTCCCGCGTCTTTCCTCCACACTGTTGTTGGCAGCAGGCACGATCAACGCTTACGTCGACTTTGCGAACGCCGAGGCTGACACCAAGGAAAAGAAGGAAGCCCGCATCGCGGATGGCGTCAAGAATGCCTCTCTCGTGGGCGCCGTCGCCTTGACGTCAGTCGATACGGAAGGAAACCCTTCTTTGGCCTGGCGCGCCGGAAAACTCAGCGCGGACGTCAAAAAGAAGTCCAATAAGCTGGGCGACGGTCTGAAGAAAAAGTCCGAAGACGTTTTCGGCAACTGATGCAGCGTGAGACCAGGCGATGTGATCGCCTGTGATCGATCCGGGGGTCCGCATTCGTGCGGACCCCCGTTCGCGCTTAAAATATTCGGTGTACTCCCCAACCCATACAAGAATCAGCCGAGGTACCTCTTGAATCCTTCCGTTGCCCGCGACTGGCGCGCCCCCGTGGTCTTCCCCGACTCCTCGTGGAGCGCACGTGTCCGAGTGCCAGGTTCCAAGTCCCTCACCAACAGGTACTTGTTCCTGGCGGCGATTGCCGACGGGCCCAGCACACTTCGGGGAGCCCTCGAATCCAGGGATTCGAACCTCATGATGGAGGCACTCGAAAGGGTCGGCGCACGTTTTGAACGTGATGGCCAGCTGGTGAGGGTCGATCCCGTCTCCCTAGACGAGCACCCCTCCGGTGGTCACGCTCGTTTCCCTGACACGGTTGAGATTGATACGGGACTCGCGGGAACCGTCATGCGATTCGTCCCGCAGCTCACGGCGATACTGGGAGTCCCGGCCCGGTTCGACGGTGATGCGGGTGCCCGGCAGCGTCCCATGGCGCCGGTCATCGATGCCCTTCGTCAATTGGGCGCGACGGTGGACGATGCGGGCACAGGAACCCTTCCTTTCACCATTCTTCCCCGCGGTGCGGCTGCCGAGGGCCGTGAGCGCGGAGAAGGGACGCGTGTGATCCACATCGACGCGAGCACTTCGAGCCAGTTCTTGTCCGCGGCGATGCTCAGCGGATGCCTCCTACCGGGCGGCCTCACGATCCGGCATGAGGGTTCGGGTATTCCGTCGATGCCTCACGTTGAGATGACTATCCAGACGCTCGCCGAATACGGCGTCACGGTCCGGACGAATCATGATTCCTCCTGGAGCGTCCTTCCGGCGATACCTCGTGCCCACGACGTCGCCGTCGAACCGGATCTCTCCAATGCGGGGCCGTTCCTCGCGGCAGCTGTGGTCACCGGTAATACGGTAACGATTCCCGATTGGCCCGCAACCACGACCCAAGGCGGCGATCACTGGCGGCGGATCCTTCCCGAGTTCGGGGCCGAAGTTCATCGTCAAGGGCCTGATCTGAAAGTTACCGGCCCGCGAGGAGGAGCCCTCACCGGCCAGTTGCCGGGGGTCGACCTCGATCTCTCCGAAGCCGGCGAACTTGCTCCCACCGTGGCAGCCATCGCCGCTCTCGCCCAGCAGCCCTCACGGCTGCGAGGAATTGGGCATCTTCGCGGTCATGAGACCGACCGTTTGAAGGCGCTCGTGACGGAAATCAACCGTCTGGGCGGTCGGGCGGAAGAGACCGAGGACGGCATACGGGTGCTGTCTCCCGTTCGGCACGGCGGCCTCTTCGAAACCTACGAAGACCACCGTATGGCCACGGCCGGGGCGGTCATCGGGCTGGCGGTTGACGGCGTCGTCGTGGAGAACGTGGACACCACATCCAAGACGCTGCCGGACTTCACCACCCTGTGGGAAGGCATGCTCGAGGGAGGAGACATCTAATGCGTCGACGCTCTTCCCAGTCATGGGACGAATCCGATGTTCATGTCAGGGCCAACAAGAAAGGTTCCCGGCCCCGGACCAAGGACCGGCCCGCGCACGAAGACGCCGTGATTGGACGCGTGGTCACCGTTGACCGCGGCCGATACACGATCGATCTCGGAACAAGCGGGCCCGGAACCCAGATCACGGCGGTCCGGGCAAAGGATTTGCGACGTACCCCTATCGCCGTTGGCGACCTCGTCGGCTTGGTCGGAGACACCTCGGGGTCGGAAGGATCATTGGCACGCCTCGTACGTCTCGAGGAGCGCTCGACAGTCCTGCGCCGAAGTGCGGATGACACCGACCCCATTGAAAGGGTCGTTGTGGCCAACGCAAGCCAACTGATCATCGTTGTAGCCGCGGCTCACCCTACCCCGCGGACCGGTTTCATCGACCGATCGATCGTCGCGGCGTATGACGCGGGCATTGAGCCCATCCTCTGCATCACCAAAACCGATCTCGGCGACCCCGCTCCCCTTCGGGATTATTACGCGAATACCTCACTGCGAATTCTGACCAGCTCTCCGGAAGGCTCCGCGGAAGGGCTCACCCGCGTCGGCCAGCACGAAAGTCTGACCCTGAATGCGGCCCTTCTCGACGGCGTGCAGGCCCAGCTCGACGGCCACGTCAGCGTGTTCCTCGGCCACTCTGGGGTCGGAAAATCGACCCTCGTCAATGCCTTGGCCGGTTCGTCCCGGTCCACGGGCGGCGTCAACGAGGTCACAGGCCGCGGGCGGCACACCTCCTCATCGGCACTGGCCATTTCCCCGGCTTGGGGTGCGGCCGGTACGTGGGTCGTGGACACGCCCGGAATCAGATCGTTCGGCCTGGCCCACGTCGCCAAGGAGACTATGGTCGGGGCATTCGAGGATTTGGCCCCTGGGTCGGCCGACTGCCCGAAAGGATGCACGCACGCAGTCAACGCCATAGGGTGCGGAATCCAGGCTCTCGTGGATTCCGGCAGGGCCGGAGACTACGCGGGGCAGAGACTCGAGTCGCTACGGCGCCTACTGGGAGTAGCCACCGAAGAAGGACTGGACGATGTGAAGGAACTTGGCGCGACCTCCTAACCGGGCGGCGCCTCGAGCATGGGATAGCCTAGAAAGCATGACTTCAATGAGCCCCTACAACGATGACATGCGTTTGGCGCACGTCATCGCCGACGCCGTTGACCGCTACACGCTCGGAAAATTTCAGGCTCAGGACTTCACGGTTGAAACGAAGCCGGACTTGACTCCGGTCACGGACGCCGACCGCGAGGCAGAACAACTGATCCGTTCACATCTTTCCCGTGCTCGGACCCGTGACGCCGTCGTGGGGGAGGAATTTGGGGCAACCGGTTCCTCACCTCGCCAGTGGGTCGTGGATCCCATCGACGGTACGAAGAATTTCGTCCGGGGAGTACCCGTGTGGGCAACGTTGATCGCGCTGATGGACGAGGGCAAGCCGGTCGTCGGGTTAGTATCTGCGCCTGCCCTTCAGCGACGCTGGTGGGCGGCGGAAGGAAGCGGCGCTTTCGCGGGCCGTTCAATTGCTAAGGCGAGGCGCCTCGGCGTGTCTGCAATAAGCTCGCTGCACGACGCTTCGCTGTCCTTCTCATCGTTGTCCGGGTGGAAGGATCTCGGCCGTCGCGAGCAGTTCCTCGATCTCACCGACCAGGTATGGAGAGTCAGAGCCTACGGAGACTTCTGGTCCTACTGTCTCCTGGCCGAAGGCGCAGTCGATATAGCCTGCGAGCCTGAACTGAACCTGCACGATATGGCGGCTTTGGTTCCGATCGTGACCGAGGCGGGAGGCCGGTTCACCTCCGTCGATGGCGAGGAGGGCCCACACGGCGGCAATGCCGTCGCAACCAATGGACATCTGCACCGCAGAGTACTCGACAAGCTGGCCGCCGGTGATCCGGAGGCCTCGTTGTCGGGTGAATTCATCCCCACCGAATCCTAGAGGTATTCTTCAGCACGAAAAGGCCCCGCTACCGAATCACGGTAGCGGGGCCTTTTCGTGTCAGCCTCCTCGCGAGACCCGGAATCAGTAGTTCGACTGGATGTAAGAGTCAACGCATTGTTCGAATTCTGCGCTGTTGGCCGAGGAGTATCCCCCGCACTGTTGGGCGGCGTCATTGGCAACCGACAGACCGATCGCAAAAAGCACGCCGACAATAACAGAAAGAATCACGCCGATCGCACCGAGAACGATACCGATGATCGGCATGGCCTTACTGGCCCCTTGGGTTTTGCCGAGCTTCCTGACCGCGACGATACCGAGCACTATGGCTACGATTCCGGCAATCCCAGGAAGGACCAACCAGCACAGGACGACGCTGGCTATACCGCAGATGAGGGCGGCCAGACCCATCCCCCAACCATTCGGACGCTCCCCTGCCCGAGACGGGTATTGCTGATAATTCGGCTGGCCATAATTATTCGGCTGGTACTGAGGTTGACCCGAGTCATTCATCGGATAAGCCTGGGTGTTAGGAGCACCGTACCGAGGCTGCCCGTTGTACTGGTCGTTGGACGGTTGTTGGCCGTAGTCGTGCGGCAACGGTTGATAGCCGCGTTCTTGTTGGCCATAACGATTTCCGTCGTCGGGCTGACCGCTGACGGAGGAGCCGTGGGAAGGGTAGTTACCGTACTGGGGCTGTTCCTCGGTCGCTTCATGGCCCCCGTTGCTGTGTTCTCCGTAGGAGGCTTGGGGGTCTCTCTGGCCGAAGCGCGGAGCCGAACCGTTCTCTTCGGAGTTTGGCTCGTGGTTCTCAGATGAGGGATTGTTGGTCATAGGAGACTTCTCCTCGTTTCCGTGGGCTCGACGTGGTTCACCGCATATGTTGTATACAGGCCATTTAATCACACCACCAGATTCGGATTGCCGGCTCCGTTCTCGGGAAGAGTCTATAGAACGGCTATACGGCCACCAGGCTGTTGCGGATATGACAATGCCCGGGCCTCACGCATGAGGTCCGGGCATTGTGAAAAGTGGAGATGCGGGGAATCGAACCCCGGTCCGATGCAGCTTTGCCAGGGTTTCTCCGGGCGCAGTTTGTGAATCGGTGTTTTCGGCTCCGGCACTCCCACAAACTGGTTGCCGCCGAACCTATCCGCATAAAAGTCCCCTAGCCCCCTACGGAGAGGGACTAGAGCAGTGGCCTTCTAAACTGATACTAGGAACCGGGTCGAAAGCGAACCCGGGCTAGCAGACTGCTCTGGCTACTTACGCAGCGAGAGCGAAGTCAGTGCGCTTTTCAGATTTGGCACTTATTGTTTTGCAGAGAACGTTAACGAGATGACTCTACATTCTCGGCCCGCTTCACCTGCCGCAACTGGCATCGTCGAAACCGATCATCCCCATATTTGGTTTTCAATCTACGTTCCCGGAGGGCCGTCAAATATTCTTACTTTTCAACCCTTCGGACTTCCCTACTATACCCCCTTCAAGACGCTTTGGAAACCCCAACTACCGCCGAGAGCCCGAAGTCTGCGCGGCCGAGGCGGAGGCGCGAAGCCGTCTCTTATTCGCCCTGACTCACCTCTTCGGAGGCTGAGGGCTAGACAATCGACTAGACTTGGTGGATATGGCTTCCACCGACTTTTCCGCAGCAATCAAGGACCTCCGCGCTACCTATGCTCAAATAGAGCAGGTCAGCGACGTCGAGGGGCTCCGTGCGACCATCGCGGAACTCTCAGAAGCCGCGGCCGCTCCCAATCTCTGGGACGACCCCGATGCGGCTCAGAAGGTCACTTCCAAGCTCTCGCACCGTCAATCGGAGTTGGATCGCCTCGAGAAGCTTCTGGGCCGAATCGATGACCTCGAGACCATGGTCGAGCTGGCTCGGGAAGAGGAAGACGCGGATCTGCTCCACGAAGCCGACTCGGAGCTTTCCTCGATTCAAAAGGCCTTGGCCGATCTCGAGATCGTTACGTTGCTTTCGGGAGAATACGACCCTCGGGAAGCCGTCATCACGATCCGTTCCGGAGCCGGCGGCGTCGATGCAGCCGATTTTGCCGAGATGCTCATGCGGATGTACCTGCGCTGGGCCGAGAAGCACGGTTATCCGGCCAAGGTGCTGGACACGTCGTATGCGGAGGAAGCCGGACTCAAGTCCACGACCTTCGAGATCAAATCCCCCTATTCTTTCGGCAGGCTTTCAGTGGAGGCGGGCACTCACCGACTCGTTCGCATCTCCCCGTTCGACAACCAAGGTCGGCGACAAACCTCGTTCGCGGCGGTCGAGGTCATCCCCTTGATCGAGCAGACAGACAGCATTGACATACCGGAGAACGAGATTAAAGTGGATGTGTTCCGCTCTTCCGGCCCGGGCGGTCAGTCGGTCAATACAACGGACTCTGCTGTTCGCATGACGCACATACCCACCGGCATCGTCGTCTCCATGCAGAACGAGAAGTCGCAGATCCAGAACCGGGCCGCCGCCCTGCGCGTTTTGCAGTCCCGTTTGCTTCTTCAGCGCCAAGAAGAAGAAAACGCGAAGAAAAAAGAGCTTGCCGGTGACGTTAAGGCCTCATGGGGAGACCAGATGCGTTCCTATGTTCTGAACCCCTACCAAATGGTCAAGGATCTTCGGACCAACCATGAGGAAGGTAATCCCAGTGCGGTTTTCGATGGAGCGATCGACGACTTCATCGACGCCGGAATCCGATGGCGCGCCGGTCAACGGCAGTCGGACCATTCATAGTCCATTCACCGATGCCCTGACGGGCAGAAGAACCAGATCAACAGACTCATGGCTAAAAAGAACGACGACGGGCGCAAGGTCATAGCGACCAACCGCAAGGCCCGTCACGATTACACCATCCTGGATACGTATGAAGCCGGGATTGCCCTTCTGGGTACTGAGGTTAAGTCCTTGCGAGACGGAGGAGCCTCTATCGTGGATGGCTTTTGCCAGATGACCAGAGGTGAGCTCTGGCTGGAGAACATTCACATCGCCGAATACGGTCACGGCTCGTGGACTAATCACGAGGCTCGACGGCGTCGGAAGCTCCTCCTCCACCGTCAAGAGCTCCACAAGCTGGATCAGAAGACCAAGGAAACCGGCTTCACGGTCGTACCTCTTCAACTCTATTTCCGCGATGGCAAAGCGAAGGTCGAAATCGCTCTGGCCCAGGGCAAGAGAGAATACGACAAAAGGCACGCCCTGCGCGAGGCCCAAGACAAGCGTGAGGCCCAGCGCGCCATGCGCTACCGCAATCTCGGTTAGCGGGAGGGATTGCCTCCCGTCGGATCATCCTGCTGGGTATATGCACGCTGCCGCTCCCTCGAGCCCATGGTGATGTGGCGCAGGTCCATCTGGTCATCGAAGCCTGACCCTAGGGCACCGGCAACGACCCCCATGGAGGCGCTCAACCACGCGATGGCCATGTAGTTGGTGATACTGACGTCACCTCCGATCACACTCGCCATGAACGTCGGGTCGATAACAATGACCCCTGCCACGAAGATGAAGACCCACAGCGCTATATACAGTGCGACGACGCAGAACAGCAGGGTTGTGACGGTGGACAGGTTGTACAGCAGCACGATCACGGACAACCGGTCGTATTTCGGTTGTTCCCAAAGCCGATTGCTGAAAAGCAACCAGCCGACCATCGAGATCACCGCAAGCGCAGAAATGACGAACAACCTGTTGGAGCTCAGGGCCTCGGACATCTGCCAGATCGAATTGTAGAATATGCCGAAGGCACCCGTTGCAGAAGCGGCCGCCAGCGCCCTCGAGAGCTTGGGCGCCGTCCGCCACGGCTCGTTGGCCATGATGACGCCGAACACCGTGCGGGGCAGCCCCGTCCGGGGGTTGGCGAGCATGATCATGCTGGATCTGTCATCACGACTGACCCACTGCCCCCAACCATCGTCGATGTAGGTCTCCGCGACGTGCTCCGCGTTCATGAGTCGGTATGTGCAGTCGGTGACGACCCGCAGAAGTTTGGACTTGGTCGCCCACGCTCCCAGCGTCGGGCAGGAAATCACGGCGACTCGCTCATCAGGATAGGCTTCGGCGATGAGCGGGCGTTTGTCGAGGTAACGCGGGATCTCGGTCAGCAGGACGACCACATCGACTCGTCCCTCCGACAGATGCTCCACAAGGCGGGTCTCGAGGGTGTTGTCTGGTCGAATCCGGATGAGTTCGCTCTGCGTTTCTACCCTGATCTTCAACTTGGAGAGCACCTGCAGGCGGTTCTCCAAAGAGTCGCGAATCGCGGACAGCCTGCCCGTCGGAAGGCCGGGGTCGGCAATTACGTGTACGACCATTTCTGCGGGAGCCGGCGCGTTTGTCATTTGCATCACTTTACCCCCGTAACCCCCTTAAACGAGTAGTGGCCCACTGCCAAAAAGCAGTGGGCCACCCCCGTAATAGTCCTAGCCGTCCGGCCGAAGATGCGCGACGGCGTCCCGGATGTCGCCGTCTTCGACGATCTTGCCGTTTTCGAGCACGACGCCTCGCTCGCACAGGCGTTTGACCATATCGAGGTCGTGGCTCACCACGACCAGGGTCCGGCCCCGCTGCGAAAGCTCCTTGATCTTCTTGATGCATTTTTTCTGGAACGGCTCATCACCGACGGCCAGAATCTCGTCCACCAGGAAGATCTCGGGATCGGTATGCACCGCGACGGCGAAAGCCAGCCGCAAATACATACCCGAGGAATAGAACTTGACTTCAGTATCGATAAATTGTTCGATCTCCGAGAATTCGACGATGGAGTCGAATTTCTCGTCAATCTCCTCCCTGGTCATACCCAGGATCGCGCCGTTGAGGTACACGTTGTCCCGGCCGGTTAGGTCAGGGTGGAAACCAGCGCCAACCTCAATGAGCCCAGCGATCCGGCCTCGGGCCACGAGGTCGCCTTCATCCGCGTGCATAACCCCGGAGATCAATTTCAACAAGGTCGACTTGCCGGAACCGTTCAGTCCGAGAAGGGCAACACGCTCACCCTCGTGAATATTCAGCGAAACGCCGTCGAGGGCGTTGAATTTCTCTGAAAGATCGCCCTTGCGCCCTTTGATGAGCCATACGAAGGCTTCCTTCATCGAACGTGTGTGCCTCAAGACGAAGCGCTTGACCAGATTGTCGATTTTGATGACTACCGGTTCCGACGAAGGAACGTACGGCGGCATCGGCTTCGAGAGCTCGGGGTCGTTATCGAGCCATGACACTATGAATCAGAGCTCCTGTGCAAAGTTGCCCTCGAACTTGCGGAAGAGCAAGTCACCGATGACAACGGTAACGATAGCGATCACGATGGCGAGCGGAGTCCACAACGTCAGAAGATGGGGTGGAACGTGCCAATCCATACTGAGCGTGGGGTACCAGAAAGCGTAGTGGAAAAGCTCCACAGCAACGGTAATCGGGTTGGACAAGTAAAGGTGAAGGACCCAGTCCGGGGCCTTGTCAGCGACTCGCTCCCACGGGTACATAATCGGGGATGCCCAGGTCAGGACCATGACCAACAAGTCCACGAGATTCTCGGAATCGCGGAAGAAGACGTTGGCGACGCCGAAGATCAGTCCCAGACCATAAGCGAAGGCCGTCAGGATACCGAGGCCGACCACAGCGCACGCCAGTTGCATAATGTTGGGGTGCCAGCCCACCACGAAGTCCGCTATCAGAAGGACCAGAAGTTGAGGCACGAAGTGAATGAGCCCAACCCAAATGGTCGAGACCGAAAACAACTCCCGTGGAAGGTAGATCTTTTTGATCAGCGCCCCGTTGCCAACAAAGCACCTGGCCCCGTTCCCAAAGGCTTCACCGAAATAATTGATGAGCACGATGCCGGAGAACAGGTAGACGGCGTAATTCTCGAGACCCTTGTTCAACTCCAAGAAGACGCCGAGGGCCATATAGAAGACAATGAACTGTACGCCGGGCTTGACGTAGGACCAGAGGATACCGAGAATCGAGCCGCGGTACCGGACCTGGAGTTCCTTGTCGACGAGGAGCCGAAGCAGGAATGTGTGCTTGAAGACGTCCAGCAGGCCCCGGCCTCGACCGGGGCGCTGAAACTCTCTATTGCTGATATCTGTCATCGCTTCAGTTCGGAATCCGTATGCTGATCGAAGGTTTGCTTCCATGCCTCAAGTGAGGTGATGCGAGATGCCGCCTCGCGATACTGCTTCCTGAGGGAAGACCAGTTGCGCAAGATTTCGGCGTGCAGCCGCGTCGCCTCGACGAGCTTATTCCGCAACTGCTCCGGCTGGCGACGGTACCACGAGACCGCGGTGCCTTCCGCGTTGGAAACCAGTGCGGAATCGTATTGAGACATTCGCCACCACCGATTGTCCTGGTGCGCGATGTGCGTCTGCGGGTGCTCGTGGAAGGCAGAGTCAACGGGCTTGATGAGCTGCTTGGTGACCGTTTTGATAGCCCACGGGACGAGGGATTTGTATGACGGTGCCCGGAAGCCTCGGCCGTTTCGGGGAGGCTTCGACATATAGGGTTCGGGGAACGCCTCGATGTCCTCCTTGAACTGGGCGTCGGAGTATTCCTTCATCAGTGCCCTGATTTCCGGAAGACGTTGCGGCTGGATCTCGTGCAGCTGATCCGGCCCCTGGAGCACGTCCCGCAACGCCAGGATGCGGCCATGTTCGGTGAAGTACTGCATGGAGATCAAATGCTTGACGTCCGCATAGGACGATTCGCGCAAGAGCCTCCCGCCGCGTTCATACGGCGAGTGCAGCAGCGCTGCGATGATCCGGTTACGAATGTGGAAGTAGGCTTGCCATCCGACCAAGTCGTCCTTGTCGATCCAGGAGACGTGCCATACTGCGGCGCCAGGCAGCGAGACCGTGTGATAGCCGGCCTTTTTGGCCCGGAGCCCGTATTCGGCGTCGTCCCACTTGATGAAGACCGGCAACGCCAAGCCCAGTTCCTTGATGACCTTGGTCGGGATGAGGTCCATCCACCAACCGTTGTAGTCGACGTCGACGCGGCGATGCAGCCACGGGGTGCTCCGGAGATTCGACTTGAGGAAGTCGTGACCCAGGGTTTGCTCCTCGTGCGGCTGATCCGGCTGGAATCGATAAGTATTGACGATCTCGCCGAACGTGTGTAGAACCGTCCGGTTGTACAGATCGAACATGTGGCCGCCCACGATGGTCGGCTTGCGGCAAAGATCAGCGAAAGTCAGAAGACGTATGATCGATTCCGGCTCCACCACGACGTCGTCGTCCAAGAGCAACGCGTAATCGCTGCCGTTCTCCACGGACTCGTACATGCCGCGGGAGAAACCACCGGAACCGCCAAGGTTCGATTGGTTGATGATCCGGAGCTTGCCCTGCAGTGTAGCGGCGACTTCTTCGAAATCGTCCTCGTCCTGAACCTTCTTATTCCCCTGATCGACGATCAGAAGTTCTTGGATCGCGTCCAGCGCTTCCGGGCTCTGGGCCAAGGAACGAAGATTGTTGAGGCAAAAATCCGGCTTGTTCAGCGTCGTGATTTCGAGCGTAATCCGGCCCGGTTTGGTTTCAGCTTCGGTGTAGCCGTTCCAATCCGCTTTCTCCAGGACCAGGGACTCATTGCCGGCGACCAGGTCGAACCAGTACCAGCCGCCGTCACCGAAGGGCTTGAGTGGCAGATCGAAGGTCGAGTGCGATTTTCCGGAGACCCGGCGGGAGTCCACGCGCTGAAGCGAGCCTCGCGCATTGGACTTGTAAATGATGACCGTGCCCTCACCCTGGGTGTGGACGGACAGGCAAATATCTTCGATACTCGTCCAGCGTTTCCAGTACGAGGCAGGGAAGGCGTTGAAATAGGTCGCGAAGGACAAACGCGATCCGGCACGAATCAGAGTCGAGCGTCGGTCGATGAAATCTTCCGCGTGCGTGTCCGACATGGGGCTGGATGCATAACCATCGGACTCTGACGAGGTCTTCTTGGACGACGACAGGGCGTCATTGGTGCCCAGAGAACCGTTCATGGTCGACAGCTGCACGCCCGTCGCCTGCCCCGAGTCGACGTACAGCGGAACCGTGTCCATCTGTTCGGCCGGAGGGAAAATGACGCGCTGAAGGGTCTTGAGGTTCTTGGTCATGGGTTCGGTCGGTTGACTGCTCACGCGTCCACTCCCCCGCTTTCGAGCTTCTGGCCGCCTTGGAAGTGCGACCTGATCTTGTTGTCGAACATAGACAGCGCAGAGCCGATGGCCATGTGCATGTCCAGGTATTTGTAGGTTCCGAGGCGTCCACCGAAGAGAACCGATTCTTCTCCGCGGGCCAAGTCGCGGTACTTCAACAACCTCTGACGGTCCACGTCGGTGTTAATCGGGTAATAGGGCTCATCACCCTTTTCTGCGAAACGGGAGAACTCGCGCATGATGACGGTGGCGTCCTTCGTGTAGTCCCGTTCCGGGTGGAAGTGACGGAACTCGTGAATACGTGTGAAAGGCACGCCCTCGTCCGGATAGTTCATGACCGAACAACCCTGGAAGTCCTCCATCGGGAGCACCTCTTCTTCGAGATCAATCGTGCGCCAGGACAGATCCCCCTCGGCATAGTCGAAGTAGCGGTCCACGGGACCCGTGTAGACGACCGGTACCTGGCCGAGAACCTTGGAACGAGAGAACTCGTGGCTGTCATCGAAGAAATCCGTGTCGAGGTGAACCTCGATGTTGGGGTGATCGGCCATACGTTCGAGCCAGGCGGTGTAGCCGTCGACCGGGAGGCCCTCATGCGTGTCGTTGAAGTACCGGTTGTCATAGGTGTACCGGACGGGGAGACGATTGATGATCGACGCCGGCAGGTCCTTGGGATCGGTCTGCCACTGCTTGCCAGTGTAGTGCTTGATAAACGCTTCGTAGAGCGGACGACCAATGAGCTGGATGCCCTTGTCGTTGAGGTTCTCCGGATCGGTGCCCGCAAGTTCCCCGGCTTGCTCCTTGATGAGATCCCGGGCTTCCTGAGGGCTGTACGCCGAGCGGAAGAACTGGTTGATCGTCCCCAAGTTGATCGGCATGGGGAAAACCTCGTCATTGTGCCGTGTGTAAACGCGGTGGACGTAGTTGGTGAACTCGGTAAAGCGGTTGACGTAATCCCACACCCGCTCGTTGGAAGTGTGGAACAGGTGCGCACCGTAGCGGTGGACCTCGATTCCAGTCTTCTCTTCCTTCTCGCTGTAAGCGTTACCACCGATGTGCGAACGGCGGTCAAGAAGGGCAACCTTGAGTCCCAACTCCGTCGCCGCTTGCTCGGCGATGGTCAATCCGAAAAGACCAGATCCTACGACCACTAGATCTGCGTTCACGCAAAACTCCTGTTGCTCTTGAGCCAGGGCCGCTGATGGGCCCGAGGGCTGACGTGTCCGCGTCCGACCTTTCGATCGCACACGGATCTCTCGATTTCGATCCTAGTAGAAAGCATGCGGCGACAAATCATCTGTTGACCCACAGCATCGATTCTCCAGGAGTCCCGACCTACCAAGCTACAACACGGTGGTGAGACATGCCTTAAGCCCAGCCGAACATCGAGAAGTTTTTCAGAAATAACCCTCAACCAGGACCAACGCCTTCGCCCGTCCACAACCGTATTGACCCCGGGGGTATCCGGGGTAACGGTACACAATTGTTGGCCGCTTTGGTCATTTCGGGCGAAGACCGCCCCCTTGCAGAGTTAGATCACGGTATGGAGCTCAATATTTCGATTTTTGATCCAACGGTTTCACGAGGGTTTTCGATGAGGATCTCAGCCTCTGTCGGAACGCAGGGGGCACTCATCGAAGACCTCCTCAACGAGCACATCGGCCGTCAAACAACGTGGCATGTAGGAGGTATCCCACTTCATCAAGCGAAGTTCGGATCCCCACCGTTCGTCGAGGGAGCCATGATTCGCGCTTCAGAGGGTTCGTCCCCGCCAGCTGAGCCAGCGCCCTTCAGAATCACCTGCACCGAGGGTTTCGCAGCCGGAACCAACTTCCCGGTCAGGAGGGGTAGTTTCACCATGGGGCGGGACCTCACGGATATTTCTTTGAGCAACCCGCATCTACCTCCTTTCGCGGCCACGCTGAACGTCACTGATCAACATGCCGTCTTCCGTCCAGCCGATCAGAAACCTGTGACCAAGCTCGCATGCGGTGAGATCATTACTGTCAACGGGTCACGCCTCGAGCTTGAGGACTGGACAACAAAACGTCCCCTGTCCGTGTCGCACCTTCCCTTGCCCGCACAAGATCTCCGCTTCGCCAGCGATTCGGAGGGTCGGAAAATCTTGCTGTTCACCAGCCTCGTGCCGATCCTGTTCGGCGTGGTGACCGCATTGGTCTGGAACATGTGGTTCATGCTCCTCTTCGGATGCTTGAGTTCGATTGTGACCTTGGCCCACTGGTGGGCCAAGGGCCGAGGCAAGGGCCGTGATCGAAAACTGTTCGCAGAAGCCCGTTCCCGCGAGCTCAATTCCATCGCACGCCTCGTACCTCCCATCGGAGCCCGAATTGCTGAGGTCGTTGTTCGACTCGAGTCTTCTACGGAGTGGAGCAGAAGTCCTCCATCGCCGCGTGGACGACGTCCCCATGAGACGTCTGCACAAGAGCTGTGGGTCAGGTGGGGGCGAGGCCCTCGCGCTCTTCATATTTCGGATAGGTTTTCGAGTCCGACCTATACGGCGCAGAACATGCCTGTGTTGACGAGCCTTCGGGTCCCCCATCTCCTGCTGATGAGCACGGACGGTCGCGACGACGGCATGGCTACGTTGCTTGCCCATTTGCTGGTGGACGGTCTACCCCTTGAATGGGCCGCTTGTCCTGCAGACTGCGACATCTGTCGAGAGTTTTCACGACGGTGGGGACAGCTCGTGAATTTCTCGGACGACAGTGCTCCGTCGCTCTCGAATCCTCCCGTTTCGCTGGTATGCGCGAACCGATTCACGCTGGAGAACGGTCCAGGCATGATCGTTTTCATCGGATTGGACTCTCCTCGCCTCTCTCCGCCTGCCGCGTGGGACGGGATTCTGGTCAGCCCATCCCCCGACGGACTCGTGATCAGGCCCGAAGGCACGGCGAAGGACGGCTGCATAGGGGCGGTGAGCGGAGTCGGACTGACGTGCTCTGCACCGGATATTCCACCGCTGGACCTCTTGGAGATATTGGTCCACGTCAATCGTTCTCTGGTACCCGTCAACCGGTCCGTGACCTCCTGCCGGCTGTCCACTCGGGAAGACCTCGCCATCGAGACTGCTTCGGACCGCTGGTCACTGTCGCGAAAGGATGCAGCGCTCATGGTTGATTTCGGGAAAGACGCCAAAAGCGGAAAGCTCTTGAGCTACGACTTGAATGAAATCGGCCCACATTGCGTGGTTGCCGGGACCACCGGATCAGGGAAATCAGAATTCTTGCGAGGAATTCTCACTTCCTTGGCTCTGCGGTATCCGCCGGACCGTATTGGGTTCATCCTCATCGACTTCAAGGGCGGTACCAGCTTCGGACCTGTAGCTCGTTTGCCGCATGTCCACTCGGCTCTCTCCGATCTGGACGAACCTGTCATCCTCCGAGGCTTGGCCTTCATCGAGGCGGAAATTCGCCGCAGGGAATCGCTCTTCGCGGACGTCAAAGCACACTCGTGGCCGGAATACACCAAAGGGTTCCGTGGTGATTCCGGCACGAAGCGGTGCCCGCTACCGGAAATCCTGGTCGCCGTCGACGAGTTCAGAATCCTGGTCGACACATTCCCCACTGCCATGGACAGGCTCATGCACATAGCGGCGGCAGGCCGATCACTCGGAATCCACCTCGTCATGTCCACCCAACGGCCACAAGGCGCAATTTCTTCCGATATTCGGGCGAACGTATCGGTAAACGTCTGTTTCCGCGTCGCCTCCGAACCCGAACCCGTCGGCGTGATCGGCACTCCCCAAGCAGCAGAACTTCCGGCGACTAGCCCAGGCACGGGATACGTGAGCGTTGCCGGCGCGGTCCTGCATTTTCACGCCATTCATGTGGATGCTCTTCCCAGGACCCCACCGCTCAAGCCTTTGAGGATCCCACGGTCATCACACCAGGAAGTGGGTTCTGGCCGAACGGGCAAGACGTCCGCTTCGACAGACTCGATTCTCGGCGAACATATCGCCGAATTCACGGAACGGGTTCGGATGATCGAATCGGGTTCCACGGCTCCGGTCATACCTCCGCGCCTGGACAATCGGATTTCCCGATTCTCGGATCCGCACATGGTGGCTGGCAGTATGGCTACAGTTCACTCTCCCGGCCTGTACCTGGGCCACGGCGAAATCCCCCGACGTGCTAGGCAAGGCCCTGTGCTGTGGACGGGTCGAGAACTCGGCGCGCTCGAAGTCGTCGGACCTGTTCAGCGTCAGCTTAGTTTTGCAACAAGACTCTTGATGTCAGCGGCAACGGCGAATCAGCCGATCTACGCAATCTCATGCGATCCGGAACTTCACCTTACGATCACTAAGGCGTCGACGGCAGGTCTGGATATTCGTGGCGCGGCCGATCTGGCGGACCCGCTCTTCGTTGTAGAAGTCCTCACCGAACTCATTCGCACGCCACGGAGCAGCCCTTCGAATCCTGTCCTAGTGATCGTTCAGGGCACCGACAGGCTCCTCGAGAGCTTCGTGGCTTTCGGCTACGACCTCGCGAAGAACATTCAGGATTTGGTCGTTGCTCACGGCGCCCACTGGAATCTCGCGCTTCTCGGGGGCAAAAGACTTCCGCCCGACATCCGACAATACTGCCCCGCCAAAATCTTTGCCCAAGATTCGGATTCCAATGAATTTCGTCTTTCTCACCCACGCGAATCCGCCGAACTGCTCGACGACCTGTGGATCTGCGAAGGAACGATGACCCGGAACCGGGGACCCTTGGGACTGCTTCCGCCTTCGCGGAATGCAACCAGGGACCTCACCGATCTGGTCCGGGCGAAACAGGAGAGCGATTCGACAAAACGGCGACCGATCGCACCTGTCGTGAATTTACCGATGATGAGGAGGCCGCGGCCGAAATTGACGTGGTGCCTGCCAGACCATCGCGGATCGAGGGTTCGAGTGACCGACCCAGAGCCGTATCCAGCTGGCCCGGGGCAAAAGCCCGGAATCGAGCTCCTGGTAGGCGTAAGCTCGCCTCTGCCGAAGGAATGTCGCGCGCTGGCCGTCCCCGGAGAAGCACTTGCGTTGGTCTACGCGTCACGCACCACTGAAGAACAGCTCCTGGACGTACTGACGAATTTTAACCCACATCTGGGCTGGCGAATCTTCGAGGCGGGAAACAATCCAATGGCGTCTGGGCTGGGTCAGGTGCTGGAACATACCCCCGCAGGCTCAGGCTCAAACGTGGCCGTTGTCCGAGACGTGCCGAGCTGGCCTCTTGCCGAGATGGATCGGGTCGATGAGATCGTTCATTCCCACCGTTTGGCGATTCTCACTTTTCCCATGGGATCACCGGCGACGATCACCTGCCGATGGGCCGAATCGATACGCTCCTCGACGAGCGCGATTTTCGCGGGCCCGATCCAGAATGGTTCGTGCGGGTTTCGGCCTGAGCCAACGCCTCCCTACAAACTCCGCCTCGATGAAGACGAAGGATTGGTCCTGTCACATGGGACGTGGGAGCGCTTCAAGATCCCCCGTATGGCTAGAAGCTCTCGGAGACCGCGTCACGCCGAAGCGGAGCTATCTCTCGCGGAGTCCGTTCGCTCGCAGAAGATGGTTCTGGACAGCGGCGCTGAACAACAGCACACCGACAAGTACTCCGTACAGGACGGGAACGGCCACGAGTAACCAGCCCCACGCGGATGCCATCTGAAGTGCGATGACAATCAGAAAGATCTGGGTCAACAATATGAGAGCCCGCGGCCACAGACTGCCCTTGACGGTGCTCCGTGCTGCTCCTATTAGCCACAGGCCATAACCGATGTACAGAAGGGACATAATGACGATGGCGCCGAAAGGCATGGCGTGGTCCTGGAAGAAGACTTCGACCGTTTGAAAAATTCCTGCTCCGACAAGACAGAGACCCTCGAGGCCGACAAGACCTGCCAAGACGAAAACGGGGCGGGAAGGACTCACCCGAGGCTCATTCTCCAAGCGTGCTTCTTCCGATCGAGAGTCAGTCATGAGCCCATTCTAACGGGACCGATTCGAACCGACTGATCCACCAGAAATTCCCGCTCGACCGCGTGATCACGCCTGGGATGGTTTCCGTGTCAAGCGCTCTCGAGTGTGAGATAAAACATCACTAATGTGTCAATTTGACAGACGGACCCTCTTGTTCACGAGAAGTTTACGTGGGAACCTTTAAGAAGTTCTCAATCAAGCCCCCGTCCTGGGGGCTCTTTATTTGTATTACTCGCTGGCGAACCGATTTTGGCGCGTCATGACGGGGCATCACATGTGAAACAAGGAGCGTGCATCGATGGATTGGCGCAGTCGCGCAGCCTGTCTCGAAAAGGACCCTGAGCTTTTCTTCCCGGTTGGAAATACCGGTCCGGCCCTCCTTCAAATTGAGGAGGCCAAAGCCGTCTGCCGAAGCTGCACCGTCATGGACACCTGCTTGCAGTGGGCCATGGAAACCGGCCAAGACTCCGGTGTCTGGGGAGGAATGAGCGAGGACGAGCGACGCGCGATGAAACGCCGCGCCGCACGCGCCCGCCGCGCGTCCTAGACGTTTACGTCTGACTGGACACACCCCCTCGTATTTATGGCGCCGCCCTCGGAAGATTTCTTCTTCCTGGGGCGGCGTTTTCCGTTGGGTGCCGACTCGATGAGACCGCTCAGACTATGACCGGTCAGCTGCCCGCTCGGGAATTTGTGCGGTGATGACCACTTCCGTTCCGCCACCGTTACGCGGACGCCAGACTATGGACCCCTTGAGCTCACTGGCGACGAGGGTCCGAACGATCTGCATTCCAAGGCCCTCTCCCTCGGAAGGAGGCCGGTAGGCGGAGACGCCCGATTCCTCGATGTAGCTGTCCCCCATCCCGATGCCGTCGTCCCCCACCGTCACGATGAGTTCTTGCCCACCATCCGCAGCATCCACTCGACGCCCATCGAGCGTAACGGTCCCGGAATGCCCATCGAGTCCGTGCTCAACAGCGTTGGCCACGATTTCGTTGATGATCAAGGCTAGCGGCGTGGCCAGTTCACTGGGAAGCTGGCCGAACTCGCCCGTCATTTCGGTTGAAACCGCCTGTCCTGGGGAAGCCACCTCAGCCGCAAGATGGAACTGGCGATTAATCAGGTCGTCAAAATCAACGTTCTGCGTCAGCCCCTGCGACAGGGCCTCATGCACCATGGCGATCGTGGCCACACGACGCATGGCCTGCTCCAATCCCAGTTTCCCCTCGGAGGAAGTCATTCGCCGGGCTTGCAGGCGCAACAATGCTGATACAGTCTGCAAATTGTTTTTGACTCGGTGGTGAATTTCTCGGATCGTCGCGTCCTTGGTCATTAATTCCAATTCGCGACGGCGCAATTCCGTCACGTCACGGCAGAGGAGCAACGCCCCGAACCGCTCCTCCCCACGTCGCGTCTGGCGTCTCAAGGGGACTGCCCTGAACGTGATGCTGACCTTGGACGTGCTGACCTCGCCCCTCCAGGGCATACGTCCAGTGAGAACGAGCGGGAGAGTCTCGTCCGCTTTCTCGGCGGCGGGGAGAAGGTCCCGAGTCAGATCGGCCAGAAGGTTCCCGGTCAACGCGTCCGCGAATCCGAGTCGCCGGTAGACCGATACAGCATTGGGAGATGCAAAAGTGACACGACCTTCGGCGTCCAAACGGATAACGCCATCGCTGACCCTCGGGTTGCCGCGCGAAGTCTCATTCGACGAGCTGAAGTCCGGCCACGCCCCACGGGCCACCATACTGAGGATCTCTCGTGCGGTTTCACGGAAGACAGTGTCGAGTCTTCCCTGCATCCGACCTGATTGTTCGCCGTGGTGCAACGACAGGACGGCTACTGTTCGTCCGTTTCTGACGAGAGGGTACAGAACCACGCGCATCGTCGACTCCGCATTCCAGTCGACCCTGTCCAAGAACTGAGTCGCCTGGTCGTACCAACAAATGCGCGCGGCCGTCTCCACCTGCGAGCTCATTCGAAGCCCCACCATGTCTCGATGGAAGACGGTTTGCGTTGTCGAGGGCCGAACGTGAGCCATCCCGGAGAATCCGGCTTGCGGAGCGGGACCGCCTTGCCCTTTTCCGCTCCGCTCACTCGATTGAAATTCTTCAGGGAACCACAGCACAAGGTCACCTTGTGCGAGATCGGCGATCATTTGCCAATCCCCGACCAAAAGGTGCAACCACTCTGAGTCGCCCGGACCGAATTCGCCGGTTTTAAGTAGAGGTTCCGCGAGCGTCATATCATCCTTGCAAGTGGAGTGGCTATCTACTCACCATCTTAGAGGCCGCCAAGGTGCCCTCCGTAGTCGTTGCGTCGGAATAGCTCGACTAGATATGAGCCCCGTCAGCATCTGACAAGCAGTCACGACGACTCAGGCCCTCTATGGTCGGCTCCCCGTTCTGTGGAATGTTGTCGTCGATCGGGGTGACCGAAAGTATTTCACATTTGGGTGAACGACTTGAGGCCGCGAACAACCCGAGATATATACGGTGTGTACTCTCGGACGAACCGCCGATTCTCGGCATCTCGGAAGGAATCCTGCCCGTGACCGCGCGACGCTTTCTTACTTTGGCTGACGTCGCGGACATCCTGAATATCTCCATATCACAAACGAGAGCTCTGGTACGTTCCGGGGAGCTTCCCGCTATCCAGATCGGCGGTCGGGGCCAATGGCGGATAGAACGATCAGTCCTCGAGGACTACATCGCGGAGGGGTACAGAAAGACGGCGGAACTCATCCACCATCGAGACGACGTCGTTTGATAGCCCCCCCTGTCCCTGCCCCTGGGACCGTGTGCTCTGGCGGTGAGACGCTTTTCGTCGTCCGTAAATGAGTGTTGTCGATGAATCTGCTTGTTGCAGGCTATGTATTGACTCTTGGTCCAGCATTTCGCCTTTTCTTCATCCACAGGCCTTTACGGAAGCCCCGGGTGCACTGTAAATATAGATCATCAACTCGCACCAAACGGCATCAAAGGAACACCGTGATGACCAAAAGCCCACAAGCTCGTCCCCACCCCGGCCGATCGCATCTCGGAAAGACCAGTCCACGGCCGGCAGCCCTCCGTTTTGCCGCAGGTTTCGGCGCCGTAGCAGTTCCGCCCCTGCTCTCCATATACATGGTCTTGCGGTTGGGGGTCGGCGAGCTGGCTCTCAGCGTCCTGTCCGGAACAGGCGGCACAGAGCCGTCTGCCGACGAACTCATCATGGGGCTCTGTGCAACGGGCGCTCTCATCATGTCTCTGTGGTGGTGTGTTGAAGGGACATCCGTACTCATCGCCGTCGCGGCAGGATCTAGCTCGTCCCAGCGTAGACAGAAGAGCCGGCGCAATACCCCGATTCTCCGCAGGGTCTTGGGCCTTGTGTTGGGCACTCACATCATTATTGGATCGGCGCCGTCCTTGGCGACTCCGGGGAGCATATCCGGCGACCCCGCCGCCCTCGGGACGACTCCCCCAGATTCACTGTCAGCCCAGGTGAGCCCTCTCTTCGGTGGTTCCCCCGTTCGTCCGGAACCTTCCGAGCCTCGTTCTGACCAGCGAACACCCTCCGATCTGGATGCGCAATCCACCGAGAAACCGTCACCCTACTTCGCCAGCATGAACGAACCTCGCGGGCTTGCCGCGGGTTCGAATGACTCCGGCTCGGTGGAATATCGGGAATGGGTTGTCCATCGCGGTGAATCTCTGTGGTCCATAGCAGGTCACTTGGCCGGGCCCGGTGCCACGGACGGAGACATCCTCCGAACCATGCACGCCCTGGAGTCGGAGAACCGGTCGGCTCTCCGAGGCCGGCCTTACCTGATCCATGCCGGCACGGTGCTTGCGGTGCCCCATCGATTCTCGTCATAGTCACGGGATTCTATGGGTCCGGAGAGCAGTCTGTGACCCGGCGATCGCTTCTTCTCCCTCTCAACATCCCTGATCATGAAAGGATCTCCCATGAGCTCACGACCAGAGCATCGAGGCCGTCGGCGCGTCAACAAACGAGGGACCGTCCTGTCCATCGAAAATCTGCGCGGTACGCCACGGGCGCACCCCGAAGGGCCACCTTCTTTCTACAAATGGCGCGATCATTCGACAGACCCTCGGGAGGAGCTTCGGCGGGTCCACGCCATAGCCGGCACGATGGGTGTGGCAATTATCGAAGTCATCTCGGGCAAACGATCTCCGAGCCAGCTCGTCCGGTGGGTGCATCCGAGAGTCTTGGAGCGCATCGAGAGGAGGGCTACGATCGAGACCGCGGAAGGCCCCGTTGCCGCCGAACCCATTTTCGGGAACAAGCGTTTCAACCCGACCAATCTGAGACCTCGACGGGTCCGCGCCATACCCGTTGGACACAACGAATACGAGGCGAGCGTCGTCGTGGGCAACGGTGACCGTTGCCGGGCTTTGGCCCTCCGCATCCACAAGGCGAGAGGTCAGTGGCAAATCATTCAGGCCGAAATCGGCTAGTCTGCATCATCCCGCCGCGCCGGTTCTCCAGCCAGCGGTCCGTTCAAACCCGAACATTCCCCGGTCCGCGAAGGGCGGACCTCGACAATATGAATCTGGGACCGGATGCCGAACATACAATGTTCAGCCTCCGGTCCCATATTCGGGTCAGCCCGTAGCACAGGGCCCCGCGGCGATCACGCGAAAGTTATTTGCGCTTCTTGCGGCTCTTCTTCGTGCTGCCCCGCCCACGAGCGGGCTTCTGCTCGGACGCCCCTGACACGGTGTCCCCCGACGAAGCCGCGGTGGTTGCCGTCGAAGACTCTCCCCCGGACGAAGCAGGCGCCCCATCCGCTGGCGCTTCGTCCTCGGGGTTTGCCTCGATATGGGATTCCTCGCCGCCGTCCTCACTCGGAGCCGAGAATCGGAGGAACTTCGGCTGCTGAGGAATGGTCAGCGCTTGCGAAGACATCTGCGTACGCTGCTTCGTGAGGTCGAGGTTGAACAAATATGCAACCGTCTCTTCGCGAATCGCGTCCATCATCGTCTGGAACATCGCGTAGCCTTCACGCTGATATTCGACGAGGGGATCGCGCTGGGCCATGGCTCGCAGGCCGATGCCTTCCTTGAGGTAATCCATCTCGTAGAGATGTTCGGGCCAATGCCGCCCAATCACGGAAAGAACGACCCGACGCTCGATGTTGCGCATCGCATCGGATCCGACCTCTTCCTCACGAGTCTCGTAGATGACTTTCGCATCGGACAGGATCTCTTCGATGAGCTTTTCCTGGGTGATCTTCGAGCGACCGCCCACCGACTCCTCGAGGTCTTCGATCGAGATGCTGACAGGATATATAGTCTGCAGCGACTCCCAGAGGCGTTCGAGGTCCCAGTCTTCCGCGTGCCCCTGCCTGGTCTTGTCCTCAATAGCCGAGGTCAGGACCTCGTCGATGAACTTCTGGACTTGCTCGCCTATATCGTCGCCCTCAAGGATCTTCGCACGGTCCGAATAAATGGCCTCGCGCTGACGGTTGAGGACGTCGTCGTACTTGAGAATGTTCTTACGTTGTTCGGCGTTCCTGGCCTCGACCTGATTCTGCGCAGATGCAATCACTCGGGTGACGATGCGATGCTCGAGAGCCGTGTCGTCCGGTGCCCCGGCCATGAGCCGGCCGGCGGCCGCCCCGTTGAATAGACGCATGAGGTCATCGGCGAGTGAGAGGTAGAAACGGGACTCACCCGGGTCGCCCTGGCGACCGGAACGGCCGCGCAACTGATTGTCGATGCGGCGAGACTCATGCCGCTCGGTGCCCAGCACGTACAAACCACCGAGCTCCGTGACTTCCTCATGCTCCTTCTTGGTCGCCTGCTCGCACTCGGCCAGGACCTCGGGCCACTTGGCTTCGTATTCTTCGGGACGCTCCTGAGAGTCGTAACCCAGCTCGGTCATACGGTCCACCGCGTCGAATTCGGCGTTGCCACCGAGCATGATGTCTGTACCGCGACCGGCCATGTTGGTCGCAACCGTGACGGCGCCCTTTCGGCCGGCCTGGGCGACGATCGCTGCCTCACGGGCGTGGTTCTTGGCGTTCAGCACCTCGTGCGGAACGCCTTCCTTGATGAGAAGCTTGGACAAGTACTCGGACTTCTCCACGCTCGTGGTACCCACCAGAACCGGCTGGCCCTTCTCGTGACGCTTGGCGATGTCCTTGACGACGGCCGCGAACTTGGCGACCTCGTTCTTGTACACCAAGTCCGGCTGGTCCTTACGAATCAGCGGCTTATTGGGATCGATAACGGCGATGCCCAGCTCATAGGTATTGACGAATTCCGCGGCCTCCGTCTCAGCGGTACCGGTCATGCCGGAGAGCTTGTCATAAAGGCGGAAGTAGTTCTGCAGTGTGACAGTCGCCAGAGTCTGGTTTTCGGCCTTGACCTCGACCTGTTCCTTGGCTTCGATCGACTGGTGAACGCCCTCGTTGTACCGGCGTCCCGGAAGGATGCGCCCCGTGTGCTCGTCCACGATCAGGACTTCGCCCTTCATGACAACGTAATCCTTGTTGTTCGTGAACAGCTCTTTGGCCTTGATCGCATTGTTGAGGAATCCGATCAGCGGCGTATTTGCGGATTCGTAGAGATTGTCGATGCCCAAATGATCTTCGACCTTCTCGATACCGCTCTCGAGCACGCCGACGGTTTTCTTCTTCTCGTCAACCTCGTAGTCTTCGTCGCGAACCAGCGTCTTGGCAACTCGGGCGAATTCGTTGTACCAGCGGTTCGCTTCCCCCGACGACGGGCCGGAAATGATGAGCGGCGTCCGAGCCTCATCGATGAGAATCGAGTCGACCTCATCCACGATGGCGAAGTTGTGTCCGCGCTGCACCCGGTCGTCCACGGTCCAAGCCATATTGTCCCGGAGATAATCGAAACCGAACTCGTTGTTCGTACCGTAGGTGATGTCGGCTTCGTACTGTTTCCGGCGCACCTCAGGGGTCTGCTGGGAGACGATCACGCCGGTCTCAAGGCCGAGGAACCGGTAGACACGCCCCATCAGATTGGCCTGATACTCGGCCAGATAGTCATTCACCGTGACGACGTGGACGCCCTTGCCCGTCAGCGCATTGAGATATGCGGGGGCCGTTGCGACCAGAGTTTTGCCCTCACCGGTCTTCATCTCTGCGATGTTTCCCAGGTGAAGGGCGGCGCCGCCCATCAGCTGAACGTCGTAATGCCTTTGTCCCAAGGTCCGTCCCGCAGCCTCGCGAACGACAGCAAATGCCTCGGGCAGGAGGAGGTCGAGCGATTCACCCTCCTCGATGCGTTTCTTGAAGGAGTCAGTCTCGGCACGCAATTCAGCGTCCGTGTACTCCTTGAAATCATCTTCCAACGAGTTGATGGCATCGGCATAGACCCTCAATTTTTTGAGCAGTCTTTTGTCTCCGGTGCGGAGAACCTTTTCCAAGAAGGATGCCACGAGTACTTACTCCTAGTAGCTGACGAGATTCCAAGTGCAGTGACCACGGTTTAAGGCCATGCGGGGCCGCCATAGGTGCTACCCCAACAGCCCAGTCTACGTAAGTCTAAACAAGGCGCCTGGGTTTTGCCTTAGTAGCGACAAAAATTGTGGGTTGAGCGCGTCTCGCCCGGGCCGTATTGGCCCGGGCGAGACAATCGTCTTCAACGCGACACGTCAACCTTCAGTAACGGGTTTGTACATCCTGGTTTCGTTGAGCCCTTCCGGCGGAGCGTCGTCCCCGAGAACGATTACCCCGTACGTCCAACCTTTGCGGCGATAGACGGCCGCCGGCCTGTCCAATTCCGAATCCACGAACAGGTAGAAATCGTGCCCCACGAGCTCCATGCGATCCACCGCTTGATCCACGGTGATTTTTTCGGTGGGGAACGTCTTCCTGCGGATCTCGACTGGGGAGACATCGTCGGCCAGCGAGTAACCGTCGTCGAAAGAATCCTGCTGGTCGTCTCCGGGTTGCTTTTCCAAGACAATATCTTCAATAGGCACCTGGCCTCCGGACGACCCGTCAATCACCGGGATTGATCCGGTTGCCTCCGAGACCGATTGTGGCCGGTGGTTGCCGCGGTGGATCTTTCGGCGGTCCCTTGCTCTGCGGAGCCTCTCGAGCAGCTTCGCGTAGGCGTCCTCGAATACGGCGAATTTGTCCGATCCTTGAGCTTCGGCACGAAGAACAGGGCCTTTACCATGAACGGTGATCTCAACGGTGATGGCTTGAGGCCCGTTTCCGACCTTGCTGACCTTCACATCAACGACGTCCATGTGGTCGTTGAGCTTCTCGAACTTCTCGACCTTTTCCTCTGCATACTCCCGAAAGCGATCCGGGACCTTGACGTTGCGTCCGTATACATTGAGTTCCACGATGGCCTCCCGCGGTTGGGGCGAGGTGAGGTCTCGCTGGCTAGCGAGTCGCGCTCGGGCCCTCGAGCCTCACAGGGAGCGGATCTGACCGTCTCCTTGACTCAACGTTAATTGACGAAGAACCTTTCGTCACCCACCCGATCAATGTGACGCGCTAAACATTCGGAGTTTCTCTCAGGGCGCACGAACACTCGCGATGACGGCCGCTCCCACCACTGTGGCGCCGGCTTTCTCGATGGCGCGTTTGGACTCCCGGAGGGTCGATCCCGTGGTCGCCACGTCATCGATAAGGATGCATGTGCGCCCCTGGAGTTCAGGTCGGAGTCCCATCAACCGGGCGGGTACAGACAAAGAGACATGCATGGACCCGTCCGCGCGCTGCGAACGCTGGCGAGCGCTCAGGCCCTTTTGTCCGTTCGCACGGCCCGTCATGCAGGAGACGACCCCACGAAAGTGAGTCTCCCTCCTGATAAGCAGCGGAGCAACGCGCAAGCCACCGTGTCGTTTGGCCTCGTGGAGTCTGCTGCTCGATCCGACGGCCTTGCGGATGAGCAGCTCGCTGGGTACGAATCCACGCCTCCTGAACGCCGCGGCCGAAGAGGGTACGGGGACCAGCAAGACGGTGTCAGCTCCCCAAGACGAGCCCCGCGTGCGGTATTGCGCTGGCCAGCGGCCTTTCATGGCCTCGGCAACGGACCGCGCCAACGCTCGACCGAGAAATGGCGCGACGTCGACCCGCTGGGCGTTTTTGAACGCAAGGAGAAGCCTCGCCAATTCGTGACGGTAGGAACCGGCCGCGAAGCAAGGAACCTGCGAGGGCCATTGGGGCAATGAATCGGCGACATCCCGCGGACAAGAGACAAGCCTGTGCACGAGAGCTCGGCAAATCCGGCACACGGGGCCTCGCCCTTCAGAACACCCCGCGCACGGTTGAGGAAAAATCAGCTCCACGGCGTCGGCCAACGCGTCCGTCAGGCGCAAGGCCATCCGATCGCAGGTCTGCAGCGCATCGCTTTTTTCCACGCGGATCCCTCCTGTACGGCATCGTCACCATAATGATGACTGACGCTCTGGTGGAGTCCGCCGGAATTCGGGAATCTGTGGACGGAAAAATTATCCCGAATAGGCCAGGTCTCTGACCTTCGTGTCGACTCTGGTCCAAGACGTCCCCGTCAGCGAGTACGTGTCCGTACTGGTTTGGGCGTAAATGGAGTCCTTGCCATTGCCACCGGAGATGTGTTCGATATCGGACAGCCCATTGACGTCATTGGTTTCACCCGCCAGCGAAACCGTCTGCACGGTTCCGTCCTGCGTATTCGCGACGACCACGTCAGTATCGGATATCCAGGAAGCCTGCGTTGCGTTGCGAGTTGTACCGACCCGCAAGGGCTCTCCCAAACTCTCCGGGGCGCCCTGGGCGTTACGTTTGATGCCACTGACCCATACGCGGGCGTTGTCGCCTTCGCCGGTGACGACCAGAGCCCGCGAACCGTCACGAGAAATCCTCAGGGACTGAATATGCTGGTCGCGAAGCCAGTCCGCCTCGACCTTCTGAGGCTCGTCGCTGTCGCCCCCGGAGTCGAGGGCGTAAACGGACCCTTCAGTGCCACCAGCCCACACCCATTTGTTCGTGTCGACGCTCGGCGCGGTAATGGACTCTTCCATGTCGGTGTCCAGCGCCTTGCCCGAGGTTGTCCTCACGGCAAGGTGTTCTCGGTCCTCATCGGTGTATGCATAGACACGTCGCTGTGAGTCCATGGTCGGCATCGACGGCTGAACTTGGCTCGGGGCCAGGCCTGAAACTTTTCGGGACTGGCCGTCCGCGTACGTCACGAGGTCACCTTCCAACACGCCGACTTGCGGACTGGGGACCTGCGGATTGATCGTGGCGGCCTGGTAATCCCCAAGTTTGCCTGTCTCGACGGCTTTATCATCGACCGAGAGTCTCACGCTCTCGACGGAATTGGTGCTCTTTAACGTCTGCTCGAGTTGGGTATTCAATCGTTCGAGCGTTAGTTGGTTCGCGTCAGACACGTCAGTTCCCGCGAGCCCCACTTCAGCGGAGGAATTGCTGATCGGGACAGATTGGCGCATCAGGCTCGTTCCGTTCGGCACCGCGGTAGCAACTGCTCCTTCCAAATAAGGAGCCGGGCCTTGCAGCAGGACTCTCACGACCGACGTCGCCACGGTCGATCTGTTGGCGAACCAACGAATATCGGGGACCGCGTAGCTGAAAGTCGGGTCGTAGAAGTAAAGCGTGAACGAACGGAACAGCTGCTCGAACTCCGAACGGGACAACATCGTGCCGTTGGGAATCGATGCGATCCGCCATTGCCCGTTAACCTGTGTGAACTTGGCGGCGACCTGCTGCTTGTCTGGGTTCCTGAACGAGGTCGCAATCCCTCGACCGTCGATGGATGTCGACACGTTGACCTCGGCCGTGGCTTGCTGGTCGCTCTGCCCCGAATCGATCTTGACGTCGTCTGAGTAAACCAGAGTCCGGTCCTCGGGCTTCCAGCTCCCGGCCAATTCCGTTGTGAGGTATTCACGGGCCACAGAGTAGTCGTTCTCTACTCCGGTACCCGCCTTGATGAAACCGTTCAGGACCTCCGAGGGGGAGGCGCCATTCTGCGGTCCTGAAGGGCTGAAAGCTGGAGACGCCGACGAGGCGCTGGCATCGGGTTCGTTGTAGTGGTACACAGGGCCACTGGTCGGAATCCTCCCGCACCCGACGAGGAGGAGTCCAACCACGCCGACCCAGGCCACCGCGCGCACGATCGACGTCCGTCGGCCGGACCAAGTCCTCCGTTGGTGTCCGCTCATGCTTCAGTGCCCTCCTGCGATCCGTCTTCGTCTTCGCCGTGACTGTCCTCGATCTCAGGGATCGAAGCGGGTGTGTCGGGGACTCCCTCCGGCGGCAGGCCGAGAGGCGAATCTCCCGCGGGTCGCCCCCCTTGTTTGGGAAGCGTCAAGCGGAAACATGCACCATGATCGAGTTCGCCCCAGGCCTCTAATCTGCCTTGATGAAGTCGAGTATCTTCCGCCGCGATCGACAGACCGAGGCCGGTACCGCCCAAGGTTCGCTTGCGCGAAGGATCGGCACGCCAGAAACGATTGAAAACCTCACGCGTCTGTTCCGGAGTCATCCCCATGCCATGGTCGCGGACGGCAACGGCGGCGTCGAGATCGTTGGCCGCAATATGGACGTCGATTGGCTTCCCTTCGGAATGCTCGATCGCGTTGACGAGCAGGTTCCTGAGCACTCTTTCAATGCGTCGCGGGTCCATTTCCACAGAGCAACGCTGTTCCGTCCCGTGCAGTCGAACTTCGAGTCCTTGTTTGTCCAAGTGCGGACGCACGGATTCCACGGTGTCCTCGACAAGGTCGCCCAAGTCAACCGTGCTGGAGTCGAGGGTCGCCGAGCCGGCGTCGAAGCGGGATATCTCAAGGAGGTCGGACAACAGCGACTCGAACCGATCGACTTGGTGGTAGAGAAGCTCCGTGGATCGCTGGAAGGACGGATCCATGTTGTCCCGACCGCCGTACAACAGCTCGGCCGCCATCTTGACGGTGGTCAACGGGGTGCGCAGCTCATGGGACACGTCCGAAACGAATCTTTGTTGCATTTTCGACAGCGTCTCGAGCTGAACAATTTGTTCCTGAATGCTGTCGGCCATGTGGTTGAAGGATGTGCCAAGTACCGCCGCTTCGTTCTCGCCCCGGACGACGACTCGCTCACCCAGGTCGCCGCGCGACAATCTTTCGGCCGAGCGCGCCGTCTGCGAAATGGGGCGAATGACGGAGCGCGTGACCCACCAGACAATAGTCGCGACGAAGACCAGAAGGATTGCGAAGCCCGCCACGATGACCAGCTGGATGTAATCCAGAGTCCCTTGCGATGAGGACAGATCATAAACAAGGTAAAGGGCGTAATCGTTGCCCTGGTTCAAATGGACTTTGGTGCCCACGAAGATCACAGGCAGCTCGGGACCGTTCCCGTTGGCTTGAACCTTCGAGGACTGCCAGAACACGCCGTTCTGGGCAGCGACCTGTTTCTGCAAGTCCTGCGGCACGGACGACGACGTCATCCAGTCGTTCTGACTAAGGGGACCCACGTAGCCCTGCCCCTGGTGGTATTCCACCGGAATAAGAATCCACTGGCGCTTTGCGTCGGCCCCGTGATTCTCCAGAATCGTGAGTGTTTCGCGCATGAGCGACTGGACCTCGTTCTGGTCCGAGGTCACCGCATTGTCGAATATCTTCTGGACGTCGGAGAACCCGCTCGAGGATTCTTCGAGGGCCTGCTCCTGACGCTCTTTGAACAGACTGTTCGCGATCTGAGTCGAGAGGAAGTTGCCGGCAAAAATGAAAGCCACCAGAGCAAGCGAGGTCGCCACGATCACCGCGGAGAATTGGAGAGATTCCCGCCATTGTTTGCGGATGCCCCTAATGAAAGCGGGAACTGCGCCAAAAAAGCGCCTCGCTCTACTATGTGGTGTGTGCTTTGCCATGTCCTCTTAGCGTCGCACCTGGCTCGCGTTGGCCTTGTACCCAACCCCTCGCACGGTCTGAATTAGGTCAGGTTTTTCTGGGTCCTTTTCGATCTTAGCGCGGAGCCGCTGAACGTGGACGTTGACAAGCCTCCGGTCTGCATCGGAGTCGTAACCCCAGATTCGATCGAGGAGAAGGTCTCTGGACAGCACTTGGCCCGGTTCCTGTGCAAGATTGACGAGCAGATCGTACTCGAGCGGAGTCAGGCGCACCGTTGCCTCACCGCGGGTCACGGCCCGACCCGCCAAATCGATACTCAGATCGCCGATCTCAATGCGTTCGGCCGAACGGGCATCACCGGTCCGCAGCCGAGTCCGGATTCGAGCCAAGAGTTCGGCAGGCTTGAAGGGCTTGGCGATGTAATCGTCGGCGCCTGCCTCGAGACCACGAACCACGTCTTCCGTATCCGACTTGGCGGTCAACATGATGACCGGGACGTCCGAGGTTTCTCGGATACGCTCGCACACCTGGATACCGCTCATTCCTGGCAGCATGAGGTCCAGAAGAATGAGATCCGGATCGTAGCTTTCGAAGGCGCTCACGGCACGGTCTCCCGCGTCGCAGAATGTGGGCTCGTAGCCCTCGTTGGTCAGAACGATACCTACCATCTCCGAGAGGGCCTCGTCATCGTCCACTACCAAAATTCGCGCCTTCACTCGCGCTCCTTTCCAGTTCCCCTGAGGTTACCCACGACGGGCACAACAAAACCAGGTTGAAGTCGGCATACTGTTCCATGCAACATTACGCGACATCAGTACGCAATATCCTTTCGGTGCCGACAGTGAAGCAATGAATGTCACGTAAGAGCCGGTCTGATTACTCGCGTGACAGGTCGAGCAGACCCTCCGCAATCGCTGCGCTCCGGGTCTGAACGGTCAAACCTCGTTCAGGTGAGACGGTCGAGAGGTCATCTTCTTCCTCGATCGTCACCTTGGCGAGATCTTGTGCCCCAAGTCCGAGGTCCCGCCACGTTCTCCAGAAAGATCGAATGGTCTCCACAGTCTGGTCCTGGGCTCCGCTACCGGTGACGCCCAACCACGCCGATTGTCCTCGGTCGACGGCGCCGGCGATGCGTTCCCATTCGTCAGCTCCCCGACCGTGCGGACGGGCCGCAATGGCGTCGAAGAACCGCCCGAATTCCATGTCGGGAACCGGGCCACCGACGTCGATGACGGAGCCGACTCCGTGACGTTGGGTGGCTTCCGCGATATCCGCCAGTGAATTCCGAACCTCCGCACGAGGAATCGACCTCAAGGTTCGATAGCCACTTGAGGTAGGGATCTGACCCGCGAGAGCTTGCTCCAGGTCGGGCTCGCACCATCTGACGGTCAGTCCCTCTCCGTCGACCGCTGTTCTGAGGGCCCGCGTCAAAGAGCCCAGCCCTTCGCACAGCGAATCCGCCAGCTCCCGACGGGCGCCGTGGTCACTCAGCACGGCTTCCCCATTCCTTAATTTGAGCTCAGCGGCCAGGCTCACGGGTCCGGTCAGCGACACGACGGTGTGCCCTTTGTGCCCCCGACCCGCAGAACCGATGACATCCGCCAGTATGTTGATATCACTGTGCAACTGCGACGCTGCCGCCCGGGACTCCTTGCTGGGACGCGCCCCAAGTCGCCAGCCGAAGGGTTGACCGTCCGCGTAGAGCTCCTCGAGAGATGCGATGGTTCGGGCCGTACGTGTTGCCGAGAACCCGCGTTCGGGCAGTTCGGGCAAAGGAGAAAGGTGAGGAGCACCCAATTCGCCACGGACGCCGAGGAGAGATTCGTAGAACTCGGTTCCCGAGACTCTCCCTCTGGATGAGGCCACAATCCTGTCCCCGCGAGGGCTGTGGCCTCCGGACGGCGAGTTGAGCGTCATTCCTCGCCCTCCACGGCCTCGCTGTCCCGACCGTTGTGATCCTCCGCGATGCGCTCGTGGTGTCGAATGACCTCGCTGATGATGAAGTTGAGAAATTTCTCGGCGAATTCGGGATCGAGGTGGGCGTTCTTGGCGAGATTCCTGAGACGTTGGATCTGAGCTGCTTCGCGGCCGGGATCCCCAGGAGGCAATTGATATTGCGCTTTCAGGTATCCGACCCGTTGCGTCGCCTTGAACCGTTCAGCGAGCATGTGGACGAGTGCCGCGTCAATATTATCGATCGTGCTCCGCATCTGGAGAAGCTCCTCGAAAACGGAGGGGTCGACGTCGTTCAAGGAACTGGCGCGGGCATCAAATGTTTCGCGGGGCTCTGGAGTCTGCGTCATAGTGAGACAGTCTACGGTTCCCTCGGCCGTCTCCGCATACCGAGAGCAACTTCTGACCGCAGCGCTGTCACCAACAGCATTCAGCCGACGATGTCGGGTCGCGAGAGCGAATATGCGCGGTTGATGGTCGCCTGCCCCAGCACGCGGGTTCCTTGGTAAATGACAACGGTCTGACCAGGTGCTACACCACGCAGGGGCTCGTCAAGACGTACGACCAGTTCGCGCGCGGCTTCGCCGTCGACCTCACCGATCTCCAGATGTGCCACCGCAGGAACCGGATCAGCGTGCGCACGCACCTGCGCCTTGATCTGAAAAGATTCCGAGACGGCACCGGGATGGTCCAGGCCGGTACCGAACGCCTGCACTTCGGGAACCGGAAGACCCGCCCATGTCTCTCGGATCCCTCGGATCTCGTCGACCGCAAGCATCTCTTTGGAGCCCACGACGACCTCATTGGTCTTAGGACGGATCTCGAGGACGAAGCGCGGCTTGCCGTCCGACGCGGGGCGACCGATCGACAATCCCTTGCGCTGACCCACGGTGAACGCGTGCGCACCCTTGTGAGTTCCCAGAACCTCGCCCGAAGTGTCCTTGATCTCTCCCTCTTCAAGGTCAATGCGTTCTTCAAGCCATCCTCGGGTATCGCCGTCCGGTATGAAGCAGATGTCATGCGAATCGGGCTTCTTGGCGATGGAAAAACCGCGTTCCTCGGCTTCGGCTCTCACCTCAGCTTTGGTGGGCGTCTCCGCGAGAGGGAACATCGAATGCTTCAACTGCTCATGAGTCAATACGCCCAAGACGTAGGACTGGTCTTTGGCCCAATCGGCTGCGCGATGCAGCTCAACGTTGCCGTCCTCGTCCTGGACGACCTTGGCATAGTGGCCCGTGCACACCGCATCGAAGCCGAGGGCAACGGCCTTCTCCAGAAGGGCTGAAAACTTGATTTTCTCGTTGCACCTCATGCAAGGATTCGGGGTCCGACCCTGGGCATACTCGTCGATGAAATTATCGACGACGTCTTCCTTGAAACGGTCCGAGAAATCCCACACGTAGAACGGGATCCCCAATTTGTCGCATACACGACGCGCGTCCATGGAGTCCTCAATCGTGCAACAGCCCCGTGAACCTGTGCGGAGAGTCCCGGGCATACGGGAGAGGGCAAGATGCACGCCGACGACGTCATGTCCCGCGTCCACTGCTCGTGCCGCCGCAACCGCGGAGTCGACACCCCCGCTCATCGCTGCCAATACCCTCATGTGTCCTCTTCCTCAACGGTTCTTTGGTCGGCTTCGCCACGGTACAACGTCCGCGGGCACGGCGCTATTCCCCTCGTCACCGTGCCCTGCACCCCGTGGACCGCGAATATCGGATCAGCTCCAGGGACCACTGGGAGCATGGTCGGCCATTCCCGCCTTGACCGCCTGAGCGTAGGCGGCCGGCAACGCGTCCAAGAGGGCGTCGACGTCGGCTTCCGTCGTAGAGACTCCCAGGGTAAATCGCTGGGCGCCTCGGGCATCGATCTCTTCAACTCCCATGGCCAAAAGCACTTCAGAAGGCCGGGGAACCCCCGCGTTGCAGGCGGAACCCGTCGAGGACAGGACACCGGACATGTCGAGAAGAAAAAGGAGCGAATCCCCCTCGCAACCCGGGAAGGTGAAGTGGGCATTACCGGGGAGACGACTCTCAACGGCCAGATCCCCGGGTCCGCGCAGCACGGCCTCCGGAATTCTGTCCTGGATGCCCGCGATCAAACGATCGCGCAAGTTCTTGATTCGTGCAGATTCTTCGCCCATGCGCGCGCAAGCCTGCTCCGCTGCAATACCGAAGCCCGCAATGGCGGGCGAGTCGATCGTCCCCGACCGGACGTCGCGTTCTTGGCCGCCGCCGTGGATCACCGCGGTCAAAGGCGCCTGACGTTTGGCGACCAGGGCCCCGATCCCCATCGGAGCCCCGATTTTGTGGCCCGAGATCGCCATCGTCGTGCACCCCGTACCGTGGAAGTTCAGGGGAATCGCGCCGAAGGCCTGCACTGCATCCGTGTGAAAAGGTACATCGGCATCCTCGCAGACAGCCGCCAGAGCGGATACGGGTTGCACCGTGCCGACTTCGTTATTGGCCATCATGACGGTCACGAGCGCGACGTCGTCGGATCTACCCGCCAAGAGGTCCTTCAATTCGTGAGGATCCACGCGTCCTTCGACGTCGACGCTGAGCCATTCCAGGCGAGCGCCCTGATATTTCTCAAGCCAAAGCGCGGCATCCTTGACCGCGTGGTGCTCGACGGGGCTGAGGATGATGCGGTCCCGCTCAGGGTGATTTTCCTGCCTCTTCCAGAACATGCCTTTGACGGCGAGGTTGTCCGCTTCTGTGCCGCCGGAGGTGAAAATGACCTCTGCCGGGTCCGCGCCGACGGCACGGGCGATCTGTTCGCGTCCGGACTCCACGACCATGCGAGCCCGGCGTCCTGCTGCGTGCAGGGATGATGCGTTCCCTCCGGTACGCATCTGGTCGATCATGCCTTGCAATGCCGCTTCATTGACGGGCGCGGTAGCCGCGTTGTCGAGGTAAACGCCCTGCACTGCGGATGCTCCTTCGGTCACGAGTTCGATTGTTGGGACGGGGGCCTACCCCGCCCGACGCACCCATTCTAGTGCTCGTGTCGATGTTGCCCGATGAGACGGAGGACGATGCCGCGGCTAGACTTGCTCGACGTGTTCAACATCTTGTTCTATACCCCCGAAATTCCCGGCAATACCGGTAACGCTATCCGACTGGCTGCAGTAACCGGGGCCCATCTTCACCTCGTCGAGCCGCTTGGATTCAATTTTGCCGATGCGCATCTGCGGCGGGCAGGACTCGATTACCATGACTTGGCCGTCGTGACGGTTCATCCGAACCTTGATGCGGCCTGGGCGGCGCTGGAAGGGTCACGAATGATCGCGTTCAGCACTCGGGGCACCAAAAATTTCGCCGACGTGAAGTACCAGGAGGGCGACACGTTGATGTTCGGCCCGGAGTCCGTCGGCCTGCCGGACGAGGTTCAAGACAATCCTCGGATCGACGAATTGGTTCGTATTCCAATGATCCCGGGACGGCGCTCCCTCAATCTAGCGAATTCCGCGTCGATCGCGCTCTATGAGGCGTGGCGCCAACACGATTTCGGTGGGGTTCTGTAGGCCGACTTCCCGAAGCGCGCTCCTCGCCTCGGGAAGCCAGGACATTGGGTCTACTGCCCTGAATCGTCGGCGTCGCCCAAGGTGACCTCGCCGTCCTGGGTGTTGCCACCTCGCGTGTAGCTGATGCCGACCTTCTCGTTGGCCCGGGCTTCCCGAACTGCTGCCGTCAGGGACTCCGCATCCGAGATCGCGTGGTCGTTGAGTTTGGTCACCACATCGCCCTTCTTCAGCCCGGCCTTTTCGGCGGGCGAGCCTGAGACGACGTTCTTGACCACGGCACCGTTGGTGAATGAGCTGTCCGGGCTTGTCCCGCCCGACGCAGGATTCGACGAAACGCTGGCTCCGAGGTAGCCATGTGAGGCCTTGCCGTTGTCGATGATCTCCTGACCGATGCGCTTGGCATAGTTGATCGGTATGGAGAAGCCGACACCAATGTTTCCGGAGGAATCCGAACCCGAGCCGCCGCTCGACTGCCCCGCGGACGCTATGGCCACGTTGACGCCGATCACTTCCCCCTTGGAGTTGACCAGCGCACCCCCGGAGTTGCCGGGATTGATCGCGGCGTCGGTTTGCATGACGTTCAATGCGATCGTCTTGTTGGACTGACTGTTCTTGGTTCCGCCATCCTTGTCCGGGAATTGGAATTGGAAGGGCGAGGACCCTTGTTGGGAGTCGTCCTGACCGGAGTCGCTCTCATCGGGTGCCGCCGAGGAAGCTACCGAGATAGTGCGCGACAGATTCGATACGATGCCGTCCGTAACGGTCCCGTCCAAACCGAGCGGTGCGCCGATAGCCACCGCGATGTCCCCGACATTGAGTTTGCTCGAATCCGCCGTAGAAGCCGGGGTGAGGTTGAGACCCTGGGGGTCGACCTTGATAACCGCCAAATCCGAGGTGGGATCGGTCCCTACGACGTTCGCTTGCTTGACGGTACCGTCCGAGAGCTTGACCTGGATCGAGGCGTTACTCGTCGTACCATCCAGCGTGACAACGTGCGTATTCGTCAGGATGTGCCCCTCGTCGTCCAGAACGACGCCGGAGCCCGATCCGCTCTGCGAACTGCCCGATACCGAGATGGTCGCGACCGATGGGGAAGCCTTCTGAGCGGCCGCGGACACGGCGTTAACGGAATCCTGGTTATTGACGATCGTCGTCTTGGGCGTTGTGGATCCCGAGGCTGACGTCGAATGATTGTCTATGAGCGCGCCGGCTCCTGCCGCAACTCCCCCGCCGAGCAGGGCGGCAAGAAGCATTCCACCGATGAGTGTCCCTGTGCCGAAACGATGATTCTGACGAACCCCGCGAGCGTTCGCTCCGTAATAACCCTGCTGCGTGTAGGGGTTCTCGTTGTAGTACTGGCCGTTGGTGGCGGAACCGTACTGATATCCGTAGGGATCCTGGGGAGAGTAACCTTGGGGGGCTTCCCGCGTGCCGTCGAAGCTCTGATGTGAGTCTGGTCCGGACTCGTCCTGTTGGCCGTAGGCCCCGGAACCCGATTGCCCATACTGAGGGAATGGTTGCGTGGGAACGCTGTGGTCGACCCCGTCGGCGTCCCCGGTTTCTCCGTGTCCTGCTCCCGGATCCTGTGGCTCACGACCGGAGCCTTCGGACCAGTTGTCGGGATTTTGACCATACTCATCGGGGTTTTTGGACATGTCTTGCCTTTCATCTCATGGATCGAGGCCGAGGTCATTTTATGCTGGTGCTGACCGGGTCGGACCAGAAGGATCTGAGTCGACTATGACGCACTCGACTGTGGGCGACTTGTGCGAAATCTGGACATTTCCTGGGACTTCGCAGGGCCGAGGTGTCCACACATGCTCTGCGCGAAGATCCTGTGGATTTCCCGAGGGCCGAGCAGAAAAACCACTTAGACTGGTGCGCAAGAGTTCCCGCCCCGACCACGCTTGCGAGGTTACCCATGAATTCGTCAGTACGTCACGCACTCGGTGTCGCGCTGGGTTCCTCGGTAGTGGCAAAAGGACTTGTGGCATCTCCCGTCGCCGCCTCAGCCGCAGCCCCGCAGAGTGATACAGGTGCTCCGCTCGCCGCAGGGGTTGGTAGCGCGTTCAGTGCCGGCGCCGGCCTCGGACTTGTCCTCGTCATTGTTGTCCTCGCTTGGTGGTACATGACCTCGAAGAGGAAATCCCGTAACCAGAGGTCCCGATATGCCGAAGCTCAAGCCCGGTACGCCGATGACGGGCCTCCCCCGCCTGCCGACATCGCAGATCTGCGCGCTGAAGCCGGCAGTCTCCTCGTCAGTACCGACGATGTCATCGCGCAGAGCGAGCAGGAATTGGCCTTCGCGCAAGCGCAGTTCGGTGATGAGCAGATCCGACCTTTTCAGACGGCCATAAATCAGGCCAAAGTCCACATGCGTCGGAGCTTCCAATTGCAGAAGCAACTCGACGACGAAATCCCGGATTCGGAAGAAGACCAACGCAGCTGGCTCACGGAGATTATTCAAGGTTGCCACTCGGCCCAAGAATCCCTGAAAAAGCAAGAAAAGAATTTCACCGAACTGAGACAGCTCGAACGAAACGCGCCTGATGCTATCAACTCGCTCACGCGAAGCATCTCGGCCCTGCGCGATGATGTGCCCACCTGGGAACAGGAACATCATTCGTTACTGACCGATTACTCTCCCGACGCAACTGATTCGGTCGCCGACAACCTCCGCCAGGCGACGGATCGATTGGATTTTGCGGACCACGCCGTCTCCGGAGCCCAGTCCAGTCTGGATGACGGCAATTCCTCCGAAGCCGTCGTCCGGTTGCGTGCAGGAGAAGAAGCCATGAGCCAAGCCCGGGCCCTCCTGGAAGCCATCGGACACTCCCGTGACGAGCTCCGACGCGCCGATGGTGCGCTGGCTGAAGCTACGGCTCAGGCTAAAACGGACCTCGCAGAAGCTCGCTCGCTCATGGAACGGGGCACATTTGCCGACTTAGCGGGCAGCACCGCCAGCGTCGAAACTGTCGTCACGGAAATCGAGGCCGAACGCGCTCGAGGACCCATAGATCCATTGACGCTGTCCCGTCGCCTATCCGAGTCCAGACAAGAATTGGATCGAGGGTTCGAGAGCGTACGCAACCAGAACGAACGGGATCGAGCGGCCCGAGAAACGCTTGCCCATACGATGCTCTCCGCCCAGGCCCGGCTGACCTCGGCATCGGATTATGTACGCGCGCGGCGAGGCGGGGTACAAGCCCAAGCAAGAACCCGCCTGGGCGAGGCAGAGAGGAATCTCGAAGAAGCTGAGAAAATGCGCCTGTCGGATCCGAGCGGGGCCTTGAATCATGCCAACCAAGCGATTCGCCTCGCTGAAGACGCCCAGCGGATTGCTGTGGGTGATGTCGACGACTTCAGCCGTCGCGGATACGGCCACGGAAACAACGGCTCTGCCGCGTTGGGCGGAATTCTCTTCGGAACAGGTTACGGCCGCAGCGGACCACCCGGCGGATTCGGAGGGCCGGGTATGGGAGGTCCCGGATTCGGCGGTGGCTTCACAGGCCAGGGCCTATGACCCGCCGACCATCCCAACCACCTCGCACTTGCACCACACCAAATACTCCTAGCCAGCCACACCCCATCGATCGCAAGGCGGACACCCCGTCTTCACCCAAGGAAAGAGGACTCCTATGGTCAAGCAGTCAATTTTCGGACGCATTGCTCAACTCGCCAAGGCCAATATCAACTCCTTGATCGACTCCGCGGAGGATCCGCAGAAGATGCTCGATCAGATGGTGCGGGATTACAAGAACAACATCGTCGAAGCAGAACAGGCCGTGGCTCAGACCATCGGCAACCTGCGCATGCTCGAAGAGGACCACGCCGAGGACGTCAAGGAAGCAGATGAATGGGGCCAAAAGGCCCTCGCCGCGTCCAGAACAGCGGATCAGCATCGCTCCAATGGTGATACGGCCAACGCCGACAAATTTGACAACCTGGCGAAAGTAGCCCTCCAGCGTCAAATGAGCGCAGAAAAAGAGGCCAAGGACGCCGAACCGCAGATCGCTTCGCAAACCGAGACTGTGGAAAAGCTCAAGGACGGTCTCAACAAGATGCGCTCCAAACTGGACGAGTTGTCACGAAAACGAGATGAGCTCAATGCGCGGCAGAAAACCGTCCAGGCCCAGAGCCAGGTCAACGATTCGCTGCGCGCGTTTGATCTCATGGACTCCACGAGTGAGGTCAGTCGCTTCGAGGACAAGGTTCGCCGTGAAGAAGCGCGAGTAAGGGGACAAGAAGAACTCGCCTCCTCCTCACTCGATGCACAGTTCGAATCTTTGGAGGACCTCTCCGAACAATCGGAAGTTGAGGCGCGACTGGCGGCGCTCAAGAACCAGAACAGCTAGACCAACACCCAGTACAATCACCGGCGGCGTCAGGACCCATCGCGGGCCTGGCGCCGCGACCATTGGGCCGCGAGGCCACGCAGGAGGATGCATATGAACGACGACGACCCGATTGAACTGGATTCATACCAGCCTGTTTGCGGATTATTTTCAGCACTCTCATCGCCCGCCCGGGCAGCGACCATCCATCTTCTCAGCGAAGGGGAAAAAACGGTGGGTGAACTCGTCGATCTTCTCGACATCTCGCAACCGCTGATGTCTCAGCATCTGCGCAGCCTTCGCGAAGCCCACCTCGTTACCGGCCGGCGTTCTGGCCGCTCGATCTACTACAGTCTGGCCGACGACCACGTCGCTCACGTATTTCTCGATGCCCTCAACCACAGCCGTCACGTCGAATCCTGAAACGACCACGTTAAAGCAAAAGACCACGTCAGCCAAAAGGCTGACGTGGTCTTTCTTCGTTGCGGGGGCAAGATTTGAACTTGCGACCTCCGGGTTATGAGCCCGGCGAGCTACCGAACTGCTCCACCCCGCGGCGACTTGTTCTACTATACGCACGCTCCCCCAGCCTCGCAAACGAAAAGACCTGTTTGTGGGTGAGGTCACCCAAAAAGAGGTGCACACCCGCATCTGCTCCTCATAAGGGGCCCTATCTGCTCCCGATGACAGCAAAAAAGCCGGCCCGCGAGAAAACACTCTCGCGGACCGGCGTTCCGGCTGCTCGACGATTACACGGAACCCGGCCTACTTCTCTTTCGAGGCGTCCGCGCCGTCAGCCTTGAGGGCATCGTCAAGGGCCTTGTTCAAACGATCCTGAGCTTGACCGTAAGCAGCCCAGTCTCCGTTCTTCATCGCTTCCGACGAGTCCTTCATGGCCTTGTTCGCATCGTCGAGGGACTTCTTCAAGTCCGGCGATTCTCCGCCGCTCGAGCTGCCGTTGCCGGAGTCCCCGCCCGATTCGGGATCGGCCGCGGATGTGTCGACGCCCGCATCCTTCGCTGTCTGCGCACCCGAATCACCATCAAACAACTTGTTGAGGGCTTCGTCGAGGGTCGGCGCGAAACCAACCTTCTCACCGAAACCGACCAGCACGCGGCGCAACGTCGGATACGACGCATCTCCACTGGACTGAACGTAAACCGGTTGGACATACAGGATGCCGCCGCCTACTGGCAGGGTGAGCAAGTTACCGTTGACTACCCGCGAGGCGCCCTGGCGGAGCAAGTTGAGCTCCGTCGAAACATTCGTGTCCGAATCGAACAGGTTCTGCGCCTGACCCGGGCCCGGAACCACTGATTGACGCGGAAGCTCCAGCAAATTCAGCTTGCCGTAATCGGGGTCCTTGACGCCATCCTTGCCGGTACCTGCGTCACCGTTGGCCGAGACGAAGCCATACATGACATTTCGAGTGTTCGAGTCAGATTGCTGCGGAATGAACGAGCTCGTCAGGGAGAACCTGGTGCGCTGGTCCCCGGGCATCTGCAAGGACATGTAATACGGAGGCAGATCCTGCGATTGTTCCTGCGTGGGATCCTTGGGCGTCTGCCAGACGTCGTCGCTCGCGTAGAAACTGTTCGCGTCCGTCACGTGGTACTTGTTGAGCAGCTCTCGCTGAACCTTGAACAAGTCCTCGGGGTACCGCACGTGATCCATCAGATCCGCGCTCATGTCCTTGTAGGACTTGACCGTCGTCGGGAAGACTTTCTGCCACGCCTTCAGCACCGGATCTTGGTCGTCCCACGCGTACAGGTCGACTGAACCGTCATAGGCGTCGACTGTCGCCTTGACCGAGTTGCGAATGTAGTTGACCTTCTCATTCGGCAACGCTTTACTTCCTCCAGCCTCCGTCTGGGAATCCTGTGTCGCGTCGCCAAGAGATGTCGGTGTCGAATACGGATAGTTGCTCGACGTCGTATAAGCGTCGACCATCCACACGACTTTGTTGTCGACGATAGCCGGGTACGGATTGCCGTCCACCGTGAGATACGGCGCCACCTTCTTGACACGGTCAGCGGGGTCGCGGTCGTACAGGATCTGTGAATCCGAGCGCACGGCGTCGGAGAGCAGGAGATCCGAAGACTGGTACTTGATCGCGTAGGCCAGCCGGTTGAACCAGCTTCCGACCTTCGGTCCGCCGTTGCCCGTGTAAGTGTATTTGGCGTCTCCGGAGCCTTCGTCGTCGGGGGTCTGGGGTCGGTCCAACTCGAGGTTGGGTTCGCCGTCGGACCCGCCCACGATCGAATAATTCGGGGAAGACTGCCCGAAGTAAATACGTGGCTGGTAGTCATCGGAGATGACACCCTTCGCGGAGATCCCCTCCTGCATGAATTTGGGTTTGCCATCGGCCTGAACCTGATTGCCATAGGCGGCAACCACACCGTAGCCATGCGTGTACACGACGTGCTGGTTGTACCACCCCTTGTTCTGGTCCGGGTTCAGCTCGCGGGCCGAAATGACGGTGTCCTCGTTCTGTCCGTCAACGTTGTACCGATCAACCGCCAGGGTCTTTCCGAATTGGTAGTACGGCCTGAATTGCTGAAGCTGTGCAAAGGAATTCGAAACGACGTTGGGGTCGAGAAGACGAATATTCGACACGGTCGGGGTGTCCCCGTCCAGTGCGCCCTTGCCCGTTTCGACGGTAGCGTCGTAATCCTGCATCTGCATGCCGCTGAGGCCGTACGCATCCCTCGTCATGTCAATGTTCCGCTGAATGTACTGGTTCTCCATCGACTGCTCGGTCGGAGTGACCTGGAAACGCTGCACAACCCACGGGTAAAGGCCCCCCGCCACCAGGGAAACAACGAGCAACATTGCGGTTCCGATCAGAGGCAAGCGCCACCGTCCGGCGAATGCCGAGTATGCGAAGAGCAACGCAACGATCAGAGCGGCCACGGAAAGAATCGCATTGGTCGGCATCACGGCGTTGACATCCGTGAAGAGCGCACCGGTCCAGGAGCCCTTGTTCGACAGCAACGTCGAGTAGCGAGCCAACCAGAAATTCACCGCGAGCACCAGAAGCAAGACTGCCGCGATAACGCCCATCTGAACCTTGAGCGCCTTGGTGGTCGTAATGCCCTTCTCATGCACGACGATGCCGCCGTACAGGTAATGAGTCACGAGAGCCCCGACACCAGACAGGACCAGAATGGTGATGAGGTACCCCGCGATCAAGCGCAGGAAAGGCAAAGTGAACATGAAAAAGGACATGTCGAAGCCGAACTGAGGATCTTTTTCCCCGAAAGGCTCCTGCATGAAGAACAACGCTACGGTGTCCCACTGAGCAAGCATGGTCATCCCGCCGAAAAGGCCCAAGACCACCGGGATGGCGATCATGAGGACCCGGCGCATCGGCTCGAGCGCCTGCTGATACCGCTCCATGTTCTGGTTGAACACGGACTGCAGATCGCTCACGGACTCCCCGTCGGCGGACTTCTCCTCATCGGTACTGGCCCTTTGAGGGCGCTCAGCAGGCCGCTTGTTCCAAGCGGTGCGAAGGCTCAGCCAGATGGCGATTCCCATGAGCAGCGCGCCTACGGCAAATACTGCGATCTTGATCAGATTCTCGCGGATGAAGACCCCGATGTACCCCAGTTGGTCGTACCAAAGGACCTCGGTATAGACCTGGGAGATATAAACGAAAGCAATGACCAAGGCCACGACGATGATGAACGTCGTCAGAAGAGGGCGTTTCTTCTTCTTACCGGTGGCTCCGGACTTGTCGCGGGGTGAACTTGGAGTCGATGGTCCTGTGGTCACGGGAATCCTCAACTAGCGGTGCGGTGGATGAGCGAAAGGGCAATTGCCATTCTCACAACACGGTCGACCCGATCTCACCGACCGGAAAACCGTGAACTTCCATTTTGCCCTTTTTGTGTGTGCAACTCCACTTGTGACCAGAAGAATTGAACTACAGTCCGGAATCCTCGTCCGCACTGCGACGGCCTACCCAGTACATTGCGGCAGCGAGGCCGGATCCTCCCCCTTGCCGACCTTCTCGACGGCGTTGACGGCGTCGTCGATCGTCGAAATTTTCACCACGGAAAGTCCGTCCGGAATGTGACCCACGACCTCATCGCAGTTCTCCGACGGGGCCAGGAATACGCTTGCTCCAGAATTCTTGGCTCCGATCATTTTCTGACGAATTCCGCCGATCGCTCCGACTTTTCCGTCCGCATCAATGGTCCCTGTACCGGCGAAATGTTTTCCGCCTGTCATGCTTCCTTCGGTCATTTCATCGATGATCCCGAGCGTGAACATCATGCCCGCACTCGGGCCGCCCACGGATTCGAGTCCGTAGTCGACGTGGAACGGGAAGTCGTAGTCGGACTTCAGATACAGACCAAGGCGGTACTCGCCCGAGGAAGGATCCTTCTGGGGCGTCGCTCGAATAGTTTTCTCTTCGCCGCCCGTGCCCTTCGTATAACCGAGCTCGATCGGAGTGCCCTTCCCGTCGGCAAGGGTCGTTTTGAGCTGCTCGTACGTCTTGAGAGGCTTTCCATCGATGGACTTCAGCACATCCCCTTTGTCGAGCTTCGCGGCGGCATCGTCAGTAGCTCCCTGCACGGTAAGCGTGGTGCTGTATTCGAGATTGAGATGCTTCGCCGCGGCCGCCTGGGCCGAGGATTGCGAATTAGTCATATCCGCCGTGTTCTGCGAGCTGACCTGTTGTTGGGTCATGGTGGGCTCGTAGAGCGCATCGGCGGGAAGTGCCGTCGAGTCTTTGTTGAACCAAGCGCTCAGGACATTGAGCGCACCCGTCGCACCGTTGGGGCCACCCGCGACGTAAACCGTCGTCATATCCAGGTCACCATCGGTCGGGTACGTGGGGTGGCCGGAAATCGAGATGAGTTGCTTTCCCTGGTAGTCACCGATCGTATTGAAAGTCGGTCCGGCCCCTTCCGTCACGAAATCGGGAGGAAGAAGGGCTCCTGCCGCGACCAGGCCGAGTGTTGCCAAACCTGCGATCGTTCCCAGTTGCGGTCGACGGAACCTCCTAGATCGCAGGGATCGGGTCTGGAGATGGGACATCGTCGAACTCTCTTACTTCGGTCAGCAAACTGCCCCGCTATGTTAACTCACTGAACTGGACAGCTCCTGGGGCGGACCTCGTCGAGTTGTGCGCGACGCCCGCCTATGTGCCATGAGCTGAAAAACCAGGGTGGGGACTGACGCGTCCGGTCCCATTGCTCTTTAATGAAGTCAAGAGAAGAAATGTCGTGAGCGCATTCGACCTCACGGCAACCAACGACCACGAGGTGTCATGAGTACGAATAATCCGTACAACAACGGCAAGAACGACGACAACGAGGACAACCCCTTCGAGGAGTTGTTCCGGAAGCTGTCCTCTGGTCAAGGCATCAACCCGGAGGATTTGCAAGGGATGGCCCTGCCGGTCGACCCAGCCATGATGTCCGGGATGTTCTCCCAGATTCAGTCGATGATGTCCGGGATGAACTCCGATGGCTCCCCGAATTGGGGCCAAGCACGCGAACACGCCCGTCGTATCGCCTCCGCGGAGAAAGATCCTTCGGTCACCAGCAACCAGAAGTCGGCCGTCAAGGACGCCGCGCAACTGGCACAGCTATGGCTCGATCCCGCGATCGATTTCGACCGTGCGTCGCTGTCTGATGAAGGCTGGTCGCGCAGCGAATGGATCGAGAACTGCTTCGATACATTCCGTGAGATCTCGGAGCCGGTTGCGAATTCCGTGACCGAGGCGATGAGCGAGGCATTGACGCAGCAGATGCCCGAGGAGATGAAGTCCATGCTGGGCCAGGGCGCCTCCGTGATCGGAGGCATGAGCGGCATGATGTTCGCCATGCAGCTGGGCCAAGCAGTCGGTGAATTGTCAAAGGAGGTCGTCTCCTCAACTGACATCGGTCTTCCTCTCGCACCCGGTCGCTCCGCTCTCCTGCCTTCGAATATCGCCGAATTCGGCGAAGGCCTTGACCTGCCCGCGCAGGAAGTCATGCTGTTCTTGGCGGTTCGGGAGGCGGCCCATATCCGGCTCTTCCACGCCAATCCTTGGTTGCGTGAGAACATCATGGAGCTCATCCAGCGATACTCTCGTGGTATCCATGTCGACATGGACCGGATCGAAGAGGCGACCCGGGACATGGACCCCATGAATCCCGAGTCGCTTCAGGATGCGCTGTCCGGCGACATCTTCAAGCCGACACTCACCGAAGACCAGGAAGTGACCTTGCGGCGGTTGGAAACGTTGCTGGCGCTCGTCGAGGGCTGGGTGGATCACGTCAGCACGGAAGCGACCAAGAATCTTCCGAGTGCCGCGGCGCTGACCGAAACTCTGCGGCGTCGTCGTGCCGGCGGTGGCCCGGCGGAGAAAGCGTTCGGATCCCTCATCGGTTTGGAGCTCCGTCCCCGCCGCCTGCGCGAGGCCTCACAGTTCTGGAAGGGCTACGAGGAAGAGCACGGCGTCGAGAAGCGCGACGCTCTCTGGTCCGCCCCTGAAAATCTGCCCACCGATGAAGACCTGGACCAGCCCGAAAACTTCGGCTCTGCACGCGACCTTTTGAACGCGACCGACGAGGAGATGGACGCCGCATTGGAGAAGCTTCTCTCGGGAGGCTACGACGAGGGCCAAGACGACTCGGGGTCAGGTTCCGATGGACCCGAGGATTCCGGTCGCGGGCCCCAGACTCAGTAGCCACCGACGTCACGATCAGTCGTCCCAGGCGGAAAACGCCGGCCCTTTACTCCCAGGGACCGGCGTTTTCTGTGTCCAAGCGGTGTCTTTCAAAAATAATGCCTTCCAAGAAGGCTTTGGCCAGCTCGACGTGCGGGAATTGAGCCTCGAGCTTTTTGAAATGGTTGTTGTGAGACGGTTCGACGAGATGACAGAGCTCGTGATGGATCACGTAGTCGACAACGAATTCGGGCGCACCCCACAGGTGGTGGGAGATTCGTATCCTGCCGGTTGCGGGAGTGGTTGAGCCCCACCGCGTGTTCTGATTGGTCACCCAGCCTATGGAGACCGGTTTGACGCGATCGTCGAGATAGGTCCGAGCGATCACCGATGCCCGCTCCCCCAGGTATGCGTCGGTCCGTCGAGGGTCGTCACGAGCCCCAGACCGTTCCGACAGCAATTTGGGAAGCAACCGTTCGAGGTAGTCCCGTGCGACCGGCGTCGCCATGGTGCCAGGCACCAGAAGGACGATCATTTTCCCTTCCCAGCGGGCGGAAATGGTCTTTCGCCGTCGTGCGGAACGTCTGATCTCGACCTCTGGTCGTGTACGCGTTGCGGCGAGCCGTTCGCGAGAAGGAAGTCCTGGCATCGACAGAAGCTTACCGGCGCGGGGCAAATACGGCCACGGACGAAGCCTCGCAGTGAGAGGGTACCGCACCGGCTGCCTGTGGATTACCCTGTTGCCGGGCGAGAGACCAGGCAAAGTTGGGGGCATGACTGACTTCCGTGTTCTTCACTCCACCGAAGCGCGTTTTCACACTGCGAGCCCGCCGAGGACCACATCCGTGCATTCCGCGACATTGACTCGGACGGGCCGGCCTAGGCCCCTGTTCATTGGGATTCCGGGGCCGGTGGCTGATGCCGTATCGCATTACGTGCGGACTTCGGCTGCGTTTCCCATGCTGTGCGATCGCTCGGCGGTGGACGCCCTCGACACAATGTCGAGCAGTTATCGCCCTTTCCACCGCGGGCGGCCCCGCGTACGGTGCCTCATGTGGACTTTGGCGACCTATGTGCCCGAGGTTCTGGTCAGCGGCGGACATCGCCCCGAAGACCGATATATCGAGGCCTTGTATCCGGGGCACGACCGGTGGGGCACGCCGAATCCTTGGCTGGGTGAACTCGTCGTTCACCCGGACGTCATCGTCCACACCAGCTGGCCCGAGCAGGAAACCGATTGGGACCTCCCGTTGGCACCGGACGTCCCCTGTCTGCAGCTCTGTCGAGACGAGCACGGAGAAGTACGGCCCTGCAACGCGACGACATGGGCCCGTCGGCGTTGCCCGGATTGTATTCTTGCGGCTAGCCCCGCGAAAGACTCCACCGGGTGCGAAACCGGATTGTCACCCACAGAACTATTGCGGCTCATGGACACGGTCGCATCCGGGAACCGGGGGCCGGACGAGGACCAAAGACTCTGGCCCGATTGCGTCTGCTCGCTCGGAGCCGACCAGGAGGTTCAGAGCTGAGTCCGCGGCGCTATGCCATCGAGGAAACGGGAGCGCTTTCGATGAGCTCGACCCCCGGGTGTGCGGGAGAGCGACCACGACAGGGTCAACCGCTCGCGAGCGCGGGTGGCACCCACGTACAGCAGCCTACGTTCCTCATCGATTTCGTCGCCGGTTTCGGCGAAGCTGATCGGCATGAGGCCTTCGCTCAAGCCGCACAGGAACACGGCATCCCATTCGAGGCCCTTGGCTGAGTGCAAAGACGCGAGCGTCACGCCGTTCATGACCGGCGCGTCCTGATGAGCAACACGTCGTGTCAGATCGTCGACCAGCATCGACATGGTAAATGTCGATTCGTCCGAGCCAGTCTTTTCCTCGTGAACCCTGGCGAGCCTGTCGGCCAAGGAGACCAAGGCGGCCAGTGACTCCCATTTCGAGCGCACAGAACCGGTACTGGACGGCGGCTTGTCGCGATACCCGAGCGATGCCAAGCAGTCCCTGACGAGCTGTGGGGCGGGCTCATCGCCGGCGGCTCTCGCTGACGAGCGAATCTGGAGTATGGCCTGTTTGACCTCAGGCCGGTTGAAGAACTTCTCGGTGCCTCGCAATTGGTAACCGACACCAGCATCCGTGAGTGCCTGTTCGATCGCCTGCGACTGTCCATTGGTCCGGAAGAGTACCGCAATCTCGGCAGGGTCGATGCCGTCTTTGGAGACCAAGTCCGACATGTCCTCGGCGATACCAGCGGCTTCTTGCTCGTCGTCAGCGTATTCGAACCATTCCACATCGGGTCCGCTGGGCCGCTGGGCACGCAATTCCAAGGGTGGCGCCCACGCCCCCGGGGTCGAGTCCCGCGAGGGCTTGCGAGCCGTGAGCAATCGATTGGCCAGGGTCACCACTTGAGGAGTGGACCGATAGTCCCGCACGAGCTTGATGACTTTGCCCTCCGGGTGACGGCGTGGAAACTCCAACAGGTGCCGCGAGGTCGCTCCCGTGAAGGAGTAAATGGTCTGCGAAGCGTCTCCGACGACGCACAGTTCGTCACGACCACCGAGCCAGCAGTCAAGTAGGCGTTGCTGGAGTGGAGAGACGTCCTGGTATTCGTCCACGACGAAGTGGCGGTATTGCTGGCGCACCGCTGCAGCGACCGCCGGATCTTCTTCGAGGATAGCGATCGTGGCGAGGAGAACGTCTTCGAAGTCGATGGCATTCCTCTCGGTTTTGAGATCCTCGTAGCCGCGCATGATCCTGGCCATGCTCAACGGGGTAAATCCCGTGGGCAGCTCCCGATGCCCCAGGTGCTCTTCCAACGTATCCGGCGTGAGCATCGAGACTTTTGCCCATTCGATCTCCGCGGCCAGATCCCGAATAATCGCGCGATCCGTACTGAATCGAAGGCGAGATGCAACTTCTGAGATGAATTGCGCTTTGCCCGAGATGAGCTGAGGCGGGGTCCCTCCTACGGCTTGGGGCCAGAAATACTGGAGTTGGCGCAACGCTGCGGCGTGGAAAGTGCGAGTCTGCACACCTGCTGCGCCCAAGGAACGAAGCCGATTCCTCATTTCATTGGCTGCACGGGAGGTGAAGGTCAGGGCGAGGACACGCTGTCCCACGTACGCGCCGGAAGCGATTCCGTATGCGATCCGATGGGTGATCGCCCGCGTCTTACCCGTCCCGGCTCCTGCTAACACGCACACGGGTCCCTGCAGGCTCGTGGCGACCTCTCGCTGCTCAGGGTCGAGGCCCTCGAGGATCTGGTCGGGGCTGGGCGGTTCCCCGGGGATCAGCAATTCGGCTGCGGTCTTCAGCGCTGAGTCGCCTCCTCAGTATCGGATTGGTTGTCGTATCCGGAAGGGCCCCGGTCGTCGAACTCCGCTGGCGATTGAGGCAAAGGTCCACCGTACCAATTGGCGATCAGGTGATGAGCGATCGAGACACTGTCCGGCAGGCGGATCTCCCCCGAAGTAACAGCGGCCTCGAGCTCGTCCCGTGTGAACCATCGAACGCTGGAAATCTCCTTGCCGTCCGGCCTGGCCGACTCGAGCCGAGTTGCATGCGCGACGAAACCGAGCATGAGCGAGCGCGGAAAAGGCCAGGGCTGCGATCCCAGATAGGTCGCCTCATCGATAGCGACGCCCGCTTCTTCGTAGATTTCCCGCGCAACGGCTGCTTCTAGGGACTCGCCCGACTCTACGAATCCCGCAAAGGTCGAGTAACGGTCTTCGGGCCACGCCGCCGAATGTCCCAGGAGGAGGCGATCCACGCCGCTGTCGTCCGTGTGGACCACGGCCGAGATCACGGCCGGATCGGTTCGAGGAAAGAGTTCCCGACCCTCTGATTCACAGATTCGTACCCACCCGGTGGGGTCCGGTTGGCAGGGGGAACCGCAGGTGGGACAGAATTTGTAGCTGGAGTGCCAGTTCATGAGAGCGATCCCGATGCTCAGCCACGTGCTTTCTTCCTTGCTCAGAACGGGAGCCGCGTCCCTGAGGCCCAGCCACTGGATGTTCTCACCACCGCTCTGTGAGCTCTGCTCGTGTTCCTCCGGCCAAGGATCACCGGCTTGGATGTCTTCCGGCCTGGTGTGCGGAGCGCGAGCCAGGAGTATCGGGGCCCGGTCCTCCGACGTCCCGAGGTATGCGACGACGTCGAGGCCTTCGGTGGGCGCAGCCCACGCAACGCCGGCGCGGCCCTCAGACCACGCCGTCGGAACTTTTCCCTGGTCAAGCATCAAAACTCGGGTTGAAGAATCGCTCAGAGCTGAATCCATGAGTTCGGTTCTCAGGCGCCCGTCGTCGATGCGCCGAATGGGGTATGTCCCCAGTAAATCGGGCCCAAGCGGGGGTGTGGGCTGTGTGACAAATTGGTGGTTCACGTGATCAGCTTGCTTCCATCTGTCTCTAGTACTCTGAACGAGTGAAATTAACACCGTTAACGTTAGCCGCTATGGCCTCGGCAGGAGTGCCGGGCCTCTTCCCCGTGGCCGCGTACGCGTACGAGGAAGACAACCCGGACTATGGTTCCGCGCTCGTTGTCGACTCCGCTCGCCAGCGGTGGATTGTGCGCGCTCCGCAGAATCATGAAGCCAGTGTGCGACTCGAGTCCGAGCACGTCATACTGCATTCATTTTCTCCGGGATTGCGCGCACGACTCCCATTCCAATTGCCCACGGTAGTGGGGTCGGCTGATAGTCGCGGCCTCAAGACTTTTGTGTATCCAGAGGTTCCTGGGGAAGTTTTGGACATCGAAGAACTAGCGCGGCGTTCCCACGTCGTGTCACCGGAACGAGACCCCCTCGCGACACAGATAGGCAAAGCCGTCGCCACAATCCATACGCTTCCGGCGGAGATGGTTCAGGAAGCCGACCTTCCGATGTACTCCCACGAACAGTGCCGCAAGAGGATGCTCTCGGAACTCGACCGAACGGCAAGCACAGGCAAAGTTCCCTCCGCACTCCTTCGGCGCTGGGAAGCCTGGCTGGAGGACGAGAGCATGTGGCAGTTCCGGCCCACCGTAGTCCACGGCGACCTGACCGAGGAGAATTTGGTTCTGGACGGAACCCGGCTGACGGCAGTCCGAGGATGGCATGACCTGCACGTCGGGGACCCAGCGCTGGATTTCTCTTGGCTGATGAGTTGCCCGGACCAGGAATTCACGGATTCGATCATCGAGGTCTACTCCGTCCAGCTTCCGCACGCACCCGACCAACATTTGCTTCGGCGAGCTTACCTTCACGCAGAGTTTGCGTTGGCTCAGTGGCTTGCCCGGGGCGTCGAGCAGAAGGACCGGGAGACCGTGGACGAAGCCGTCTCAATGCTCAGGACACTGGAAGATGATCTCCGAGAGTCCGGGGCCATTTCTTCGTCGTCGGCTACCTCGAACGTACGGTCGGTCTCCGAGCCCGCGGCGGCTCCTTCATCGCAGAGTGATCCGACGCGTGAGACCACCCCGGATTCGAGCGAGCCTGCCCGCACCTCGGCTAGCGCCGGCGCCCATGCGAGCGGACATGGGTCTTCTCGTGCGAAACCGAGCGAAGATCCGACGGGGCCTATTTCCACAATCGACGAGCCGTAGAGGAACTTTTCACTTGGTTTCTGAAGCTGTGTTTTGCATGCGGTTCACCAGGTCGATGAGTTCGGTCTCGTCCGCGACCTTGCGGGGCCTAATGGTTTTTCCGTGCGCGACGTAGTAGAAGGCCGCGGAGATGTCTTCAGGATCAACATCGTGAAGGCGCGCAAATCCCATCCTGTATACGGCCAATTGGACCGTTTTGTGCGTGAGGTCGGCTCCTTGGGGGACCCGACCGGTTTTCCAGTCGACCAATTCCCACTGAACTTTCCCTGAGGCATTCTGATTGCGGAATATCGCATCGATTCTTCCGCGGACCGTAAACCCAGCGAGCGGTGTTTCGATGGGGTATTCGATAGCCCACGGCTGGCGATCGAACCATGGGCTCGTCCGGAAAGACTCCTGCAGAGCAGCAAGTCCGGCGTCTTCTCCTTCTTCCGGGTCGGCCAAGCTCTCTCCAAGGTCCAACATTCCTGCGGCTCCGTAGTGCTCCTCGACCCATTCATGGAATCTGGTTCCTGCACGGGCCGATGTTTCGGGCCGACGCGGCATGGGCCTGTGGATCTGCTCGAGGATCCTCTGCGGATCCTGCGCGAGACCCACGAGCAGAGATGCACTGAGGTGCGTCGGCAGTTCAGGGCTTCCGCCGCCATCTCCTCTAGCCCGGTGAAGAGCCAGCAGGAGGCTTGTCTCTTCGGCCCAATCCGTCGGATCCGGCAACTCGTCCGATGGAAGACTCAGCGACGCGTCGGAAGCGGGCCACATTGACTCGGTACCGGATTCCGTGTCCATGTGAGACAGAACCAGCGACGCGGCTCTCTCGACGTCAACGCGCCGAGATACCACGGGCCCCGGATCCAGCTCCGCTGCACCGTGGTCTTCCGTCATGGCGAGATCGTTGAGTTCTTCCTCAGACTCCCATTCGCTGACGAAGGGCCTCGTCAGCGGGTCAAAGGGCCATAGAGCCGCATGAATCCGCTCGCCCTGTGGGTTCTTTGCTCCCTCCTCGGGCACCGGAGCCTCGTTGACCCACTCGATCGCGGGCGACGTCGGATCGAACTCCTCGGAAATCTCCTCCACGAATCGTGAAAGCGAATTGGGTTTGGCTTTGGTTCCGCTCCAGTGACTCGACGCGAGGAAGAGTACGCTCCTGGCCCTGGTCGTTGCCACATATGCCAGACGACGTTCCTCGGAGACGAGCCTGGCAAGATTGTGCTGGCTGAATTCTTGTCCGGACTCCTCGAGCTCTTGGGTTGAGCCGGCTCCGAGGTCTAAGGCAGGCAGGTATTTGGTGTCTCCGCGCAGCGTCCAGGGTAAAGCTCCGACATCCGAGAACCACGATTCGGTTTTGTCCGAGGGGAACCCTCCTTCCGTGAGTCCCTGCACGTAGACCTCATCCCATTCGAGGCCCTTCGCCGCGTGGACGGTCAGAATCTGCACGGCGGACGACTCTGAGGGCTGGACAGGCATGGCCAGACCGGATTCCTCAGCGATGGCCGCTTCGAGCCACGCAAGAAAAGCGGTTACTCCCGTCGCCGACGAGGTCACGGTGTACCGATGTTCCTTGAGTTCGGCGCTCTCGGCACCCTCTGCCCCGGAGGTCCCGCTGAAGCTGGAGCCGGCGTCCAGGCTGGCTGCCAAACGCGGTGCAGTCGCGCAATAGTCGGCTACTGCCTGATAAAAGGCATCTACGTTGGCTCGCGCCTGATGCACATCACGTCCCGGCTTGGATGCGAGTTCCAGGTCCAACATGGTGACGCGCTCAATGTGGTACAGCAGGCTCATCAGATCTTCGCCCAGGTAGCCCCGAAGTTCCTCCAGCTCTTGCTGAAGTCTGACAAGTCTTTGCCTGGCTTCCGTACTCAGTGATCGGCCGGCTGCTGAGGTCCATCCGGCCTCGGGAAGGGTCTCGATCGCTTCGATCAGGCTCGAATTTTCGCTCTGATCTCCTCCGGTGCGCAAGAGATCTTCGAGCCGTTGCGAAGCTTCATGCAGCTCGGCTTGTGGGTCGTCCGCGACAAGATGCTCTTCCCCTGGAACGCGACCTTCCGGTGTAGCGAGGTCCTCCGCAATACCGGTGAGAATGGATCTCTTGCGTCGACGGGCAAGGAAGTGTGCCCAGTCATTCAGTGCCATGAGATCCCGAGGTCCGATCCGCCAGCGCGCTCCTGCCAGGAGACGCATCAGAGAATCTGAACGAGCCGGATCGGACAACACCCGCAGGACAGCGATGAGGTCGGTTACTTCGGGCGTTTCAACAAGCCCTCCCAGGCCAACCAATTGATACGGCACCGATTGGCGTTCGCATTCCAAACGGATGGTCTCCATGTGGCGACGGGCTCGACAGAGGACGGCAGAGCTGGGAACCTCTCGACCCTCGCGGTCAGCGTCCGATCGATGCGCAGCGATAGTCGAAACGATGGCTTCGGCCTCGTCTTGGTCCGTTCCCCATATTCCGGTCATAAGCCGGCCTTCCGGGGCGTCAGGTCGGGCAACCAGGTCCGGGACGTGAACCGATGAAGCTGCGCGGACCCATTCTCCTTGGTCGGACAGAGGGCGCGCAATCCGATTGGCCGCGTCGAGTATCCGTGTTCCGTTTCTCCAAGCGACGGACAAGTAGTCGGCGTCTTGGTGGGGCGAGGGGAAGTAACGGTAGAAGTCGAAGAGCTGCCCTTCCGAGGCTCCTCGGAAACCGTAGATCGACTGTTTAGGGTCTCCCACGGCCATGACGCTGTGTCCGTTTCCGAACAGACTCGAGAAGAGGACCATTTGCGCATGGGACGTGTCCTGGAATTCGTCGAGCAGTACCACGCGATAGAGCTGACGCTGTTCGCTGCCCATGCAATCGATCCCTCGAGCCATGCTTGCGGCGTAGGCAAGCAGATCGCCGAAATCCATGACCTGCATAGCTTGTTTGATACGCCGATACCGCTCCGTCAGCCTTGCGACCAATAGTTTTTGTTCGAGCTTTTCGACGAGAGTTCCCCGGAGTTTCTCTTCTTTCTTGAGTTTCTTGGGGTGGTTGTTCGGCATATTCTTCAACGACGACAAGCTGCGCCGGCAGAAGTCCTCGACTTCTGCCGGGGTCCGCAGATGTTCTGCACATTCCCCCGAGAGTTGAAGCACTTCGGTGATGAGGGTCGACGCCGCCGGGAGCTTCTCCGGTAATTCCCCATCCCAGTTCTCGACAATCTGGGCAACCAGCTGGAAGCATTGCGCCTGTCCGAGCTGGGTCGCGTCCTTCTCAATGCCGATCCGGAGTCCGTATTCCGAGACCAACGATTTTGCATAAGCGTGGTAGGTGCTGACGGTGGGATCGAGAACAGGCTCGTCGGAATCGGCCTCGGGTTGGTAGAGGCCTTCCTCACGCAACGCGGCCAACCTCTGAGCCATGCGATGACGAAGCTCCCCGGCGGCTTTCTTGGTGAACGTGACTCCGAGGATTTCGTCGGGTCGGACCAGTCCATTGACGACCAACCACACGACCCGGTCGACCATAGTTGCGGTCTTGCCGGAGCCAGCGCCCGCAACCACAAGCCTCGGTGACAAATCTGCGCTGATGATCTTCGATTGTTCTTCGGTCGGCAGATTGTGGCCGAGAGCCGTTGCAATATCTTCCGGCGAGTAGCGAATCCGGTCTGAATTCTCGGTGCGGTTCACGGTTGCGTGACCTGCCTTCCTGACGAACACAAAGGACATATTTCTGGAAGACGGCATTTGAGGCCGAATCCTCCGGCCGAATCCGTGTGCCTGGCCTGGAACCGCTCATGGGCCACGAGCTCGGCACATTTTCGGATCAGGTCAACAGCCCAGTAATCCTGTTCTGTCAACGGTTCTTGGGACTGGACCTTGTACGCCTTGGTGGAGGTTCCCAGCTGAACCAGCGCAGCTCCACCGGACAGCTCGGTGATACTGGCACCGTCGAACCTCAGGGGTGTTTCTCGGACAGATGCAGGCTCACCGTGATCGAACATCACCGCTCCGGCGCCGGCCTCGAGCGCGACCTGATACGCGGCAAGCTGCGGATGCTGCGTGACGTCCGCGGCCGACGGAGCGCTCTTGCCCGTTTTGAGGTCGATCACGACATAACGGCCCAATTCATCGATTTCGAGACGATCCACTCTTCCGGAGAGCAGGGCATCCCTCGCTGGTCCCGGAACGAGCACTTCGAAGGCGCCTTCGACGCCGACGAGTTTCCGCCCGAGCGACGCACGGGAGTCCACCGCATACGCAGCAAATTTGCGAATCATGGTGACGGCTCGATCGTAGACGACCCGGGTCTCCCACGTATCCGACAAGCCCAGCGCCCCGAACCGTCGCTCCAGTTCTTCTTCCAGTTCATGGCCTGGGGCATCCGGCATGTTCTGGGCGATCTCGTGGATCAGGTTTCCGACGGATCTGGACAGGTCGGTTGCCGGTTCTCCGCCAGCGGAGCTGACGAACCAATCGAGGGGCGAACGCCGAATGGTTTCGAGTTTGGAGGGCGAAACCGGCACCGGATCATTGACATTAAGGGGTGCGCTCTCATCGGTCAGTGGAGCAAGCCCCCACCAGTCCCGTGGATGAGCCCCCGGAATGCCCACCATCTCTTCGCCCCGCCTGCTCCCGTTGCCTCTGGAGTCCGACGACTGTGGCTCTTGAGCAAGCCGCGCGAGTTGTTCTGCGGCCCGGAAAGCGAGCCCGGGATGGTCCGCGGATTGCGCCCAAAGTCGAAGTTCCGCGATCAGACCTCGCATGGTCATAGGGCGCCTGACTGGGCTCACGACCGCTTCCGACATGGCCACAGGATCAAGGATGTCGAGGAACTCGCTCGCCTCCTCCTCCTCATTCGCGACCGCGCTGACGACCAACTGCGACGTGCACCTGCTGATGGCGGTCGCGAACATTCGAAGTTCGTCGTACCGGGTTTCTCGCAGCCGGTTCCTACGGGTCACCCGAACCGCTTGCTCCACACCTAGGAGTACGACGTCGGAGAGTTCCGGTGTGCTCAGGAGACCGCCGCGTAGGGTCGTGTTCGGCCAACTCCCCTGCTGTACTGACGCAACGTGCACCCAGGCCCATTCGCGGCCTGCTGCAGAAGCGGGCGTGACCAGCGCAACCGCGGCGTGGTTCGTAGAGCGGGGAGCCAAAGTATCCATGGGGAGGTCCTGGCTGTCGATGTATTCCAGGAATTCCCTCGCGCCTGCACCCGGTTGCTGGTCCACGTAACGCTCAGCAGTTTCGAAAAGTGCGAGCATAGCATCGAGATCACGATGCGCGCGCTGGGCGGCAGGTCCGGTTCCCTTGGATGTACTGAGCCATTCTTGGGCGAGCCCACTGGTTTCCCACAGTGCCCACAACACGGTTTCAGCGGTGGATGTGTTTTCCTCCATGGCCCGCTTGCCGGCGCTCAACACGGAGTGCAACCTCTCAAGAGGCTCGTTGGTCCGGGTTCCAGAAGCATCCGAAGAATTGCGGTGAGGTGCTGCAGTCAGGGCCGAGGGACCCACACTCCCGTTGAGGACTTCCAGGATTAGCTCGTCGCTCGAACGAGTACCGCCCCGTCTCAATTCTGCTGCTCTCAGCGACTGACGGATACGTCTGACCGTATTGGGGCTGGCCCCACCAAGCCTCGATGTCAGAAGCGAAAGTGCCCTGGAAATATCCGCCGGACCGTGTTCCCCGCTGGCCAGCCACAGGGCATCCAGGAACGGGCGAACCGCGGGTTCCTCTCGCAAGGGCGTCTCGGCTACCGGGATGGATACTGGGATTCCGTCGGACTCCAGGTGGCGCTTGATCCTCGCCAATGAGGTACCGTCTCTCACGACCACGGCCATGTCCCCGAGCGGACGACCGCCTTTCACGTGCTCCTCGAGAATACCTTGCGAGATTAGCCTCAATTCGTGCTGGGCAGAAGCCGTCAGGCGGATCGCGATCTCGGCTCGAGTCGATCGTTCGAGTACAGCATCCGATGGTTCAGGCGAGCGATCGTGACGTGCTCTGGCGACCACGGGAATTCTCTCGCTCACGCGACGCACGGAATCCGCTATGGGGCTCGGCAGCCTGTGCTGTCGATCCAGTCGGCGAGTTTCGATCTCGGGGTAAGCCTTGAGCCGGGATCCTAGTTCCGCCAAGACCTCGGGCCTGGCTCCACGGAATCCCTGGACCACGGTATCCGTGCAAGCAGTCATCACCAGTTGGGGCGGGTTGACTGCGGCCGCCGGTGCCATCGACTCGAGGAGCCTCATGATGGCCGGCGTAGCCTCCTGGAGGTCATCGACCAGGATCAGACGCAAGCGCTCATGTTCTTTGGCCAAGAACTCGGGGTTGCTCTCGAGGAAGTTAGCGGCCTGGTGGATCAGTGCCGAGGGGTCGTAGGCCTGCGGCATCCTCAGCCGCCTCAGTTGTTCGTATTCCACGCGAAAGTCCGAGGCGGCAACCCACTCCGGGTGGTTCAGTGCATTCCCCAACTCGCGGACCCGTTCCGGGCTGAGATCGAATTCTGCGCAACGGTCCAGGAACTCGCGGATTTCGCGGCGGAATCCTCGCGTTTCCAGAGCTTCCTTCAGCTCCTCGGGCCACTGTGGCTGTTTTCCTAGGCCGTTCGAGTGGGCCAGCAACATCTCTCCGATCAGAACGTCTTGTTCCGGTCCGGTGAGCAACCGAGGCTCGAAGTCCACCCCTTCCAGCAGTCCTTCCGCGTGCGCCCGCCGCAGGATGTCGAATGCGTAAGAATGCCAAGCCCTTGCCGGTGGCGTGGAAATGGTCGCGGACAACTTTTGGGAGAATCCATCGCGCAACTGATCCGCAAGGGTACGCGTGGGAGCAAGGAGCAGAATCTCCTCCGCCGATGCGCCCTCCGCCTCGCCGCCACCCACATGATCGAATGCACATTCAATCAGGCTGCTGGTCTTGCCGGTTCCTGGCGCGCCCAGGACCAAAGTGGCGCCATGAGACCGGGACGGGAGACGGCTCGCGAGAGGATTCTTGGGGCTCATGTACCAATCTCACCACGAGCCACTGACAAGTTAAGGCGATTCGTCGACGTCGACTACATGTTGCAGAAGGCAACCACCAGTTTCCGACCAATCCACTACCTCGAGCAAACACCTCGGCACGATGTGTCCGGGCTATCCGGTTCCCAGGCAAGCGCCCGGGATCTGCAAACACGTTCGGCTCGGCAGTACGCGCGAGTCACCTATGAATCCGGGTACGGTGGAGTCCATGACGAGCGATGCACGTGTCGAAACGCCTCCCTGGACGCAAGGGCCCCGAGCCACCTTCGATCTGGAAACCACAGGACCCAATCCGCGCACCGCGCGAATTGTTACGGCATCGCTCATCCTCGTGGCCCCGGACGGCGAAGTGCTTCGCCACGGTGAATGGCTTGCCGACCCCGGAGTGCCCATCCCGGAAGAAGCCGCGGCCGTCCACGGGATTTCCACCGAATATGCCCAAGAACACGGAGCCCCGCTCAAACAGGTCGTCTACGAACTGGCCTCGGCGATCGGCGGGCTCTTCTCCGACGGCGTGCCGATATTTGCGTTCAACGCGGTCTACGACTTCACCGTCCTCGCCCGGGAATTGCATCGGCTCGAGTTGCCGGATTTGGTCCCCTACCCTGTTCTGGATCCTCTCGTCTTCAACAAGAAGGTCGACAAGTACCACAAAGGCAAGCGCACCCTGACGAATCTCACTCAGGAGTACGGCGTAGTGCTCGAGAATGCTCATACGTCGGCAGCAGACTGCTTGGCGACCGAGCGTTTGGCAACAGCCATGACCCAGAAGTATCCCCAGCTGGACATGCCAGCCGGGGAACTCCATGATCTTCAAGTCACGTGGGCCAAAGAACAAGCGGCCGATCTTCAGGCGTATTTCGACAAGATCGGCAAAAACTCCAAAGTCAATGGAGACTGGCCGATACAGGCCGAGTCCGAGCGCCCCTAGCGGGGTTCTTCTGCGTTTGCGGCCGCTCGAGCTGCGGCTGGCAGGGCCGATACGATGTGATCCATCGCGACGTCATCGTGGGAAGCGGACAGGAACCATGCCTCGAACGGCGACGGAGCCAGATAGACCCCGGATTCCAGCATCGAATGGAAGAACGGTCCGTAGCGGTACGATTCCGAGGCCTTGATGTCCTCGTAGTTCCGAACGCCCTGAGATCCGGTTCCGAATGCCACGGAGAAGATATTGCCCGCGGTCTGGATCGAATGCTCCACGCCTTCTGCGTTCAAGGCCGAGGTAATTTCCCGCTGGAGCTGCAACGAAACTCGATCAATCGTCGAGTAGACCTGACCCGTAGCATTTCGAAGGGTCGCGATTCCCGCGGCAACCGACAGCGGATTGCCGGAAAGAGTTCCCGCCTGGTAAACGGGACCGGTCGGCGAGAGATACTCCATGATCTCGCGGCGCCCGCCCAATGCAGCAATGGGCATGCCCCCACCGATGACCTTGCCGAACGTGAAAATATCAGGAGCCCAACCGCCTTCGCTTTCCGAAGTCAGCCCCCAGTATCCCGCCGAGGACGCCCGGAAGCCGGTGAGCACCTCATCGAAGATCATCAGGGCACCGTGTTCACGCGTCAGATCCCGCAGACCAGAGTTGAACCCCTCCGCGGGCGTCACCACGCCCATATTGCACGGGGCAGCCTCGGTGATAACGGCCGCAATCTCGCCCTCGTACTTGTCGAATGCGGTGCGGACTGCATCGAGGTCGTTGTAAGGGACCACGATAGTTTCGGCCGTGGTCGCTTCGGTCACCCCTGCAGATCCGGGGAGGGAAAGCGTCGCGACTCCGGATCCGGCTTCGGACAGCAGAGCATCCACGTGACCGTGATAACACCCGGCGAACTTGATGATCTTGTCGCGTCCCGTGTACCCACGCGCCAAACGGATCGAAGTCATGGTCGCCTCGGTACCCGTGGAGACCAAACGAATCTGTTCGATGGCCGAGCCCTTAGTCGCCGAACGATTAATCCGGTCGACTACCGTTTCGGCCAGCTCGGTTTCCCCCACCGTGGACGCGCCGAAGGACAGACCGTGATCAACGGCTGCGTGCACCGCCTCGATGACGGCCTCATGTCGGTGCCCCAGAAGGGCTGGACCCCACGAACCGACCAGGTCGACGTACTCTTTTCCGTCCGCGTCCTTCACGTAGGGCCCCTCGGCATCAACGATGAACGGTGGGGTGCCCCCGACCGAATTGAATGCGCGAACCGGAGAATTGACGCCTCCGGGTATGACTTTCTGCGAACGGTCGAAGAGTTCCTCGGATACGGTCAAGATGTCCTCCTGATGTGTGTGATGATCCAGTTGCCAGTGCTTTTCTACCGTTTTCCCTGCGCCAGCCATTGGGCGACCTCGGTCGCGTAATAGGTGAAAATCAGATCGGCCCCGGCACGCCGCATACCCGTCAGGGCTTCCAGAACGATGCGCTCACGATCTACCCAACCATTGGCCGCCGCAGCTTCGATCATCGCGTATTCCCCCGAGACCTGGTAGACGGCTACGGGAACGGTCGAGAAATCGGCGACCTCTCGAACGACGTCGAGATACGCCATCGCCGGCTTGACCATGACCATGTCGGCGCCTTCTTCGAGATCAAGCTGAGTTTCCAGGATCGACTCGCGACGATTCGCCGGGTCTTGCTGATAGGTCTTCCGATCCCCTTGGAGCGAGGAGCCCACGGCATCCCGGAAGGGTCCGAAGAATGCAGACGCATATTTGGCCGAGTAGGCCATGATCGAAACATCGTGGAACCCCTTGTCGTCCAAGGCCTCACGGATACCCGCGATCTGCCCGTCCATCATGCCGGACGGGCTCACGACGTGCGCTCCTGCCTCGGCTTGAGCGACCGCCATGCGTTCGTACAGTTCGACGCTGCGATCGTTGTCCACTATGACGTCGCCGGCGCCGTCTTCGGTCAGCGGCCCGCAGTGCCCGTGGTCCGTGAATTCGTCAAGGCACGTATCGGCCATGATCACGACCCGATTGCCGAATTCCCGGCGCACGGCACGGATGCCACGATTGAGGATTCCTTCGGGATCCCACGCGACGGAGCCCTCGGCATCTTTGTCCTCGTCCTTCGGCACTCCGAAGAGGTCGATGCATTTGACGCCGGCTCTCTCGGCCTGGCGGACGGCTTCGATGAGAGATTCGACAGTGTGCTGGTACTGACCCGGCATCGAGCTGATCTCGACCGGCCCGTCGATGCCATCCCGGACGAACAAGACCTGGATGAGATCCTCCGGATGGAGTCTGGCCTCGGCCACAATGTCACGCATCGCGGGATTTGTACGGAGTCGACGCGGCCTGCGGGTCAGGTCAAGTTCCTGACGTGCGTTGTTTTCCCTCACGGTCACCACTTCTTTCGTCGTCAATTCTTAAGTTTTCGAGGACTATTCGTGTCCCTGCCCAAGGCCCGAATCACGGCCTCGGCCAGATCCTCCGCGCCCGGGCTCTCGGACCGGAACGTTTCGAGGTGCAGATCCTGAGCTGCCCGCTCGGTGGTCCTACCGATGCAAATGACCGGGACCTTAACCGGGCCGAGGTCGTCGAGGGTCTGGATCAGGCGGGGCGAGGTTGCCACGATCGCTGAGAGAGCCGAATCTGCCTCGTCCCGAAGTTGCTTCATTGTGGCTTGGCGATCGAGGACGGTTGCTGACATTGCCGAGTCCGGCCTCGGGGCGACAAGGGGGCGATCGGCAGGATACGGCACGCGCTCGTAGACCACGGCTTCACTGACCCGCAGGCCACGTTCACGCAATCCGTTGGCAAGCTCCGCCCTGGCGGGTCTGCCGTGCACGCAGAGTACCTTTTGTCCCTCTTCAGAACCCATAACGTCCGTCCAGGCCGCCAACATTCCCATGGCGCTGTTCTCCTCAGGAGGTTCCACCGGAGCCAACCCGGCGTCCTGAGCGGCACGCCGTGTGGCCTCACCGACGCACCAGATTCTCGCCGATGCCAAGATTGACGAAACCGTCCTCAAACCGTGAGCTTCCAGCAATGCTCGAACGGCCCACACGCCATTGGCACTCGTGAAAGTAACGACGTCGTATGACTCCTGATGCAACGCATCCACCACGTGCTGGGCTTCTTTTCCGCCCACCAACTCTGCTTCGGACAGCGGGCTCAGGACAGGTTCCAGACCACGACGCCGCAACTGAACAATCAGTTCGCTCGACCGCTCAGGCCCCCGGGTCACGAGCACCCGGGGGCGAGGGGACGCGGTCGCCCCCGTCGGAGAGGCTTCCACCGTCAATCGATCGTCAACTCGGTGAATCGATCCGCCCCGCGCTCCAGCAGGAGTTCGGCCACCTTGGTACCCAGATGAATTGCCGCTTCGTCGTCCGCCTCGGCGCTCATGTGCTCACGGAGAGTTTCCGTGCCACTCGGATGAGCGACGACGGCGTCCAGGCGAAGCTTCCCGTCGGTGATCTGAGCATGAGCGCCGACGGGAGCCGCGCATCCGGCCTCGAGCCGGAACAGCAGCGACCGTTCGGCCAGAACCGCAATCCTGGTCTGGGAATCATCGATCTTGGCGAGGCCCGCCATGATCTGCGGAGCGGTCTCATGGGTACGGTATTCGACCGCGAGGCACCCCTGCCCCGCGGCGGGCAGAAATCTCGTGGGGTCCAGGAACTCCGTTACGACCTCGCTGAGACCCAGACGGGCCAATCCGGCGGCCGCGAGCACGACCGCGTCGAGGTCACCATGGGTCCCGCGTCCGACGCCCTTGTCCTTGGAAGCATAATGTTCCAACCCGCGCACGCGGGACAATCGGGTTCCGACGTTGCCTCGAATGTCCGTCACGACGCAGTCTGGCCGAAGCGCTCGAACCTGTGCGGCTCTCCGGGGAGAGCCGGTACCGATGGTTGCCCCTTCCGGCAATTCGTCCAAAGTCATTCCGTCCCGACCAACCAGGACGTCCCTGGAATCTCCACGGGGAGGATAGATCAGAGACAGCTTTCCGTCGAAGAGATCCTTGGTCGGAAGATCCTTGAGCGAATGAACCGCCACGTCCACGGCTCCGCCCAGAAGTTCCTGGCGCAGGGCCGCGGCGAAGACCCCGGTTCCGCCCAACTGTGCGAGGGGACCAGAGATGACGTCGCCGGTCGTCGTGACCGTTTTGAGCTCGGCATTCACGCCGGCATCCACCAGCATGTCCGCGACGTGCTGGGATTGGGTCGTCGCGAGCGCCGAGGCTCGCGTTCCTACGAGCACCTTGGTCATACCGTCTTGGACTCTTTTCCCGCGGCCACCGCATGGTCCGCGATCACGGGTTTGATCGCCTGAGCGCGAGCCGGGAGGCAACAATTCGTATCGCACCGATCGAACCATCCTTTGCCGCCGCATGCGCTGCGACGAAGCGCATCGAGCTCCACCGGGTCCTGGGAAGGCGCCGTATCCACGAATCGCTCGGCGATGAGGTCGCGCAAAGACCGCACGTATGCAGGGTGAGTTCCCGGCGTCGGGACCCTCACTGCCTGAATGCCCAAATCGTCGCACGTTTCCATGGCCTCGGTATCGAGGTCCCATTTGACCTCCATATGGTCGGAGACGAACCCCAGGGGAACCATTACGATGCCGTCCACGGAGCCCTCGAGCGCTTCCAGGGCATCGTTGATATCCGGTTCAAGCCACGGAGTCGAAGGGGAACCCGAGCGGGACTGATAGGCCAGCTCCCAGTCGCAATCCGCCAGCAGCTCTGGATTCGCTTCTTCGACCTGGCTGAGAATCGCTCGTGCCGCTTGCAGGTGCTTCTCGACGTAAGCCGAACCGCCTTCGTACTCGACCCCGCGGGGCCCGGCCTCGTTCGCAGCGGTCGTGGGCACGGAGTGGGTGCAGAACATGATGCGGATCCGACCATTTCCCGCCGCCGGTTGCGCCGTGGACCGGATCTTCTCCCTGAGCTCTTCGAGACCGTGGATCAGCCCTTCGACGAAGGCTGAGATGAAGCCGGGGGCGTCGTAATGTTGGCGAAGCTTGTCGATCTGGACTTCACCTTCCAGCTCAAGCTTCTCCAGAGCGATTCCGTAGTCCTCGCGGTATTGCCGGCAACTCGAGTATCCGGGGTAAGCGCTGGTCGCCAGCACCAGAAGTTTGCGGTACCCCTTGTCGTAGGCCTCCTGGACGACGTCGCTGACGTACGGCTCCCAGTTCCTGTTGGCCCAGAGAACCGGTACGTCCGGACCGTTCTCCTCGAGTTCTCGGCGCAATGCTTCGAGAAGGTTGCGGTTTTGTTCATTAATGGGACTGACGCCGCCGTTGGCCCGATAATGCGTTGCGACTTCTTCGAGCCGCTCGTCCGGGATGCCTCGTCCCGCGGTGACGTTGCGCAGGAAGGGAATGACATCGTCTTGGCCTTCGGGACCCCCGAAAGAGGAGAGGATCACTGCGTCGTACTTCTCGGGGGCCTGCGAGCGCGGGCGCCCGATGGTCTCTTCCGAGACGAAGTCGGTCACGCCTTCGAGAGTCTTCGGACCGTTCGTCGCCGTGTTGTTGGGATCGGTCCGGTTCGGAATCGGGTCCGCTTGCGTCATGTTCATCGGAGGACCTCCACAACCTCGTCGGCGCCGATGCGGCGTCCGGTATAGAACGGGGTTTCTTCACGCACATGCAATCGCGCCTCCGTGTTGCGGAAATGACGCATCAGGTCGACGAGGTCGACCAGTTCGGGAGCTTCAAGGGCAAGTACCCACTCGTAGTCATTGAGCGCGAAGGTCGCGATGGTGTTCGCGAGAACCTGCGGATAGTCCCGGCCCTTCATACCGTGGTTCTTGAGCATTTCGGAGCGGTGCTTTTCATCCATGTAGTACCAGTCCCAGGACCGCACGAACGGGTAAACGCAGACCCATGCTTCGGGGTCCTTACCTCGTGCGAATGCGGGGGCATGGTTACGCGTGAATTCGGCATCACGGTGGACTCCCATGGTTGACCACACGATTTCTGTACCCTCGAGCGCGGCCGTACGGCGAAAGTCGCGGACCGCAGCCTGAAGATCTTCCGGATTGTCCGCATGAGTCCAGACGAGAATGTCGGCGTTGTTCCGCATTCCGGAGACGTCATACATCCCGCGGACGGTCACGCCCTTTGCTTCCAATGCTTCGACTGTGCTTTCGAGCTCGGAAGCTGCCTCGGGCGTGTGCGCGTTCTCGGAAGCCTGGCTTCCGCGCGCGAACACGGTGTAGAGCGCGTAGTAGAGGCGATCATCGCCGGAAGCGGCCCGATTTTCCGCTGCCTGCGTGGTTCCCGAATTCTGTTCAGCCATGAGATGACCTGTCCTTTCAGTGCCTGCGCCTCGATCGGAGGCGTTTGGTGCGTCTATTTCGCGTATGGTCTCTGTGAAGTCCGGGGTCTGAGTGAGGTTCGGATTCCATGGACCGGCCACGCTTTACCCAAGATCGAGCTCCGCGATGGTCTTGCGCGTGTCCGGAACCAGCGAAGCCAGGCCCGTTCCGGACAGCCAGGCGCCGACGGAAGCGACCCGGCTGAGTTTCGAGAGGTTTTGCCGGAAGTTCTTGACCTTTTGGGCATGGCCCACGGCAACGTGAGGCATCGCCGTCTTCCACCGGACGACGTCGGCGCCCAGCAGGTACTTCCGGTTAAGGCTCGTGCCCATGATGCGGGACGCATCATGCAGGGCGAGGCTCATGAGTTGCTCGTCCGACAGCGTCAGTTCGGTGATCGATTGTCCTTGGGAGGTCGTGCCCCGTCCGTAGGAGAGTCGAAGGACATGGCGGTGCTCTCCGGCCCGGTCGGCGATCCACTGCCATTTTGCGGTGGCGTGAGTCAGTGCTTTGGCACGCACGGTGCGCACCTGATCGCTGACCAATACCCCGGTGCCACGGGGCGCGGAGTCCAGTGCAGGTGCGTCGAGAACGAGGGTCGCCAATGCGATTTCCGGTCCGCGTCGAGCTTCGGGCAGAAGGTCACTGTCCAGGTGCGGGCCGAGAAGGCGGACCGTCGTCGGGCCGTCCGTTGCAAGAACCAGCACGTCAGCCGTGAGGGCAGCTCTCTTGCCGGCCGCCCCTTCCTGCCGGCGGATCGCGATCCAGTTCTGGGTCACTTCATCTCGGTCGATCGCGATGACGTCGCAACCGGCCAACAACCGAACGCCACGACGGGTGAGATCGTTGACCAACGCTTCCGAAAGCTGGTTCATCCCGCCCTCGAGACCCGCTACCTGTGACCCTGCCGGAGCGTTGGCGCGAAGCACTGCCGCGGAGGCTCCGAGTGAACCGTAGGTCTTGATGCCCTCCCGCAGACCGGGCGCGACGGCGTCCACGTCGAGTTCGTCCGGGTGCGTCGAATGGATGCCCATCGTGACCGGAGCGACCAGGCCGTCCACGACGTGTTGGCCCATTCGTGCTTTGACGAGTCCACCCAGAGTTTTCTGGTGCGATCCTACGGAGGCCGGCAAGTAGCGGTCCATCGCGGCTCGTCGTTGCCCGGCCGAAGTGAGCGCGGGACGCAATTGAGGATCATTCGGATTGGCGGGAATGCCGAGTATCCCTGAAGAAGGCATCGGTACCGGTCCGCTCGGCAGGTACAGCCACGAGCCCGCGCGAGACGGGACCGTGCGTGAATGCCCCAGCCCGAGATCGTCAATGAGCTCCGCGACCGAGCCGTTACGAGTCGCATAGGATTCCGCGCCCGAGTCGAGGACCATCCCTGCTACCTGGTGCGCGCCGACGGCTCCGCCGAAATGGTCCCGGGTCTCCGTGAGAACGACCCGCAATCCTCTTTCCGCGAGTTCGCGTGCGGCAAGCAGTCCGGATACACCGCCTCCGACGACGAGAGCGGTTCTGGCCTTGCGCTTCCGCGCGCCCGAAGAGGACTTAGCGGACGTGGCGGAGGAATCCTCCGACGACGCGGGCGTTTCGGCGCTCTTGAGGGTCTTGGCCTGGGCCGGAGTGACTTTCTGAGGTTCGGGTGCCATCGACGCTAACTTTCATGTATGAGTTCGACGAGCCGGGTCAGCACGGCGGGGTCCGTGCTCGGCGGGACGCCGTGACCCAGATTCACGATGTGAGCCACGGCGGTCTTACCCTTCGAGAGTACGTCCATGGTGTGCTTCTGCAGAACATCCCACCCCGCGTCGAGCAAAGCAGGGTCGATATTGCCCTGGAGCGGGGTCTCCGGGCCCACCCGGCGCGATGCTTCGTCCAGGTCCAGCCGATAATCCACACCGATGACGTCGGCCCCGGCTTCTTTCATCGCCAGGAGGAGTTCTCCGGTCCCGGTACCGAAGTGGACACGAGGAACTCCATAAGGCTCAACGGCCGCGAGTGCACTCGCAGAATGCTTCATGACGTGTTCTCTGTAGTCGCGTTCCGGCAACGACCCGGCCCACGAGTCGAAGAGCTGGACCGCACTGGCCCCCGCCTCGATCTGAGCAGTCAGGAACTGCCCGGCGACTCGTGAAACCCAAGAGGCCAGAGCGTCCCATGCTTCCGGATCCCGATGCATCATGGTTCGTGGGCCCAAATGGTCCCGGGATGATGAGCCTTCGGCCATGTATGCGGCGACGGTGAACGGAGCCCCTGCGAAACCGATCAGCGGGGTCTCGCCGAGCTGGTTCACGGTGAGCGCTACTGCCTCACGAATCGGGTCGAAAGCCGAATCCGGGACCTCTGGCAAATGGCTGATGCGTTCCATCGTGTTGTAGGGGGCACCCATGACTGGCCCTCGCCCCGGCACGATATCGACATCCAGGCCAGCGACCTTGAGCGGCACAACGATGTCGGAGAAGAAGATCGCAGCGTCCACGTTGTGACGACGGACGGGCTGCATAGTGATTTCCGACGCCAAGGACGGTGTCAAACACGACTCCAACATGGTGGTGTCTTCACGTGCGGCACGGTATTCCGGCAATGAACGACCGGCTTGACGCATGAACCAGACTGGGGGGTGCTCAGGGCGGTCTCCGACCATGGCACGAATCATTGGTGACTGCGCTGTCCCTGCCGATCGCAAGGGATGACTGGACGGAAGAAGGGCAAGTTGCGCTTCGGTCAGCATCGGCCGTTGCGTGAGATTCGGAGTCGTCATAGTAGTTCCATTGTGCCAACTTGGCACGCGGTTTTTGCGGACAGGTTGTCATCACCACGACATGGTCGCGAGCCTCACTCCCGAACCATTTCACAGCCTCGTGGACCGTGGTTATTATGAGTGAGTCGTGGTTTTGTTTTCGCTGGTTTCATCGCACAAGAACGTTGACCTGAATACCGTCGCTCAGTTGTCGACGGGCGTCGGGGCGCTCAAACACACCCTCGTGGACGAGGGGCCTCTCAGTGGTTTGGTCACATTGTCGACCTGCAACCGCCTGGAGCTTTACGGCGAAGCGCCAACTCATCGAGATGGTGTTGGGCCCTCCCTCGAAGCCATCATGGACGAGATTTCCGAAGCGGCAGAGCTCGATCCCTCCTTCGTACGAGGCTCCTTCGAAGTTTTCTATGACGAGGATGCTGCCTCTCACCTCTTCACCGTCGTTTCTGGTCTGGAATCTGCCGTCGTGGGAGAGCGGGAAATCACGGGTCAGGTTCGCCGAGCTCTCGTGAATGCACGCGAAGAAGGATCCGCGTCTGGGGAACTGATCCGTCTCTTCGAGGCCGCTGCCCGAACCGCACGAACCGTGGGAACGCAGACTGCGCTCGGCGAACGAGGCAGGTCAATCGTCTCCGTGGCTTTGGATCTCGCCGAAGAGGTCACGCCCATTCCGTGGCAGCAGGCACGGACTCTTGTCTTCGGAACGGGAGCCTATGCAGGAGCAACAATGGCGGCACTCAGCGCGCGCGGGTGCGAGAACGTCTTCGTATACTCCGCTTCCGGACGCGCCGGAGAATTTACCGCCAAGCGCGGCGGAATCCCGGTGAACGATGAAAACCTGTCGGCGACTATGAGCTCGGCCGACGTCATCATCGGATGCAGCGGTGGCTCGGTCCCCTTCTCTTCGGAAACTTTCCCCGAGGGGAACCGCATCGTCGTCGACCTCGCGCTCACACGGGATTTCGACCCATCGATCGCGGATCTGGACGGCGTGGAACTGATTACTCTCGAGTCTGTTCGACTTGCGGCACCCGAGGAAACGAACGAATCGGTCTCCGCTGCGCGGGAAATCGTCGATCGGTCCACGCGCGAATTCCGCGCCCACCGCAATCAGCAGAACGTTGACGCTGCCATAGTGGCCCTCCGACGCCACACGATGGAGGTACTGGACGCGGAGATGGACAAGGTCCGTCACCAGTACGGATGCGGCGCACAAGCCGATCAGCTGGAATTCGCCATGAGGCGAATGATGCACTCGTTGCTCCACACCCCCATGGTCAAGGCCCGGAAGCTCGCGGCCGAGGGCAGGGAACAAGAATTCATGGATGCGATCGAGGCCCTGTATGACATTTCCGTCGCAGAGCCGGAATCCGAAGACCTTCCCGCGGTCAGTCCATCGCGTGAAGTTCGACACGACTTCCAGGAACAGTCAAAGGCATCCTGACTAGGGTAAATAAGTCCTATAGTAGATCCGTGACCCTTGGCGGATCCGCACAGTAGACTTTCAGTTTTCTGAGCGAAGTATCCCCGGTGGGTCATCGTCGGCGTGGCCCCACCCCAAGTCGACCCTCGACTCGTCATGATCAGCAAAGGACTTCACGATGCCTGGCTCACCAGACCCTTGTCCGCGCGCCGGGGCAGCGACTCGCATGCCGGGGCCTAAGAGGCGGCGGCAGTTGCTTTCCACCGCGCGCAAACACTTCGCCGAACACGGATTCCACAACACCACGATGGAAGACATTGCGGAGTCGGCCCAGGTGTCCAAGCCCGTGCTCTACCAGCACTTCACCGGGAAGAACGAGCTCTACTGCGCGGTTCTCGACTCGAGTATCGAGCTTTTCGAGAATCAGGTCATCACTCCCCTGCTCAGAGACATGGACAATGAGACTCGGACCCGAAAAATGATCTCGAACTTCATCGACGTGGTCATCGACGATCACGACGCGTACCGCATTATTTTCGACTCGGACATGCGGGGCGACCCTTCGGTCGCTACGAAGATCGACGGACTGGTCTCTCGGGTTTCCCAGAGGCTGAGTCGAACCCTGCAGGTCAACAGCGCACTCGATGCCGAGGACTGCGACTTTCTCGCCCAGACTCTGGTGGGGCTGGCAACATCCGCTGCACGAGTGGTTTCTTCGACGAACGACGCCGAGAAGCAGGTACGACAACGGTTCCTGCTCTTCAAGCTCGCGTGGCGCGGCATCGAGAGCGTCGACAAAAGCTGGGCCTGACTCCCGCGCTCAGCGAAATCGAGGGCGAACCGCACGACCGCTCCGACCTCGTTGAGTAGGCTGGGGCACAAAGCAGTTCCCGCCGCCATCCGAGGAGGAATACGCATGGAAATCAAGATCGGCATCAAGGACGTGGCCCGAGAAGTCGTCGTGGAGTCCGAAGAGACCCCCGAAACGATTCAGGAGCAAGTCGCCGAGGCGCTCGAGAAAGAAACTCTCCTGAAGCTCTCCGACAGCAAGGGCAACATTACCCTCGTCCCGGGCGCCTCGATCGGCTACGTCGAGATCGGTGCCGAAACTCGCCGGCACATCGGTTTCGGTCCGTTCAGCGAGGGCTGATCCGAACACCGTCAATACACCGCTCAAGAGGAGGACCCGCCCGAAGTGGCGTACGTCCTCCTCTTGACGCGTATTGCGAGATATAATAAACCAACACCTGGATGCCCGGTCGTTGCCTGTTGAGTTGACTTCCGCCACGTTGCGCCATCTCGGCCCCGAGGCAGTGCGCATCACCTGATGATTGTTGCGATCGGCTTCCTACCGATCCTTTCGACCGCAAACAAATTCCGAGACCCGCGCTCCCGGCGCGAGGCCAGGTCACAGCGCGACGACACACATCGTCCGCCCCGCGGTCACACCATCGACCGAGCGGAGCTCATCCCGTGAACGAAGAAAACAACAACGAGACCACCGTGCTCGAAGAAACACCTGAAACCGTGCAGGAGAAGCTCGTGGCCGAGACTCCTGCCGTGGACGAGGTCGCCCCGGAAGAAGACAAGACTTTTGCCGATTTCGGGGTCCGCGACGACATCTGCGAAGCCCTCGCCGAAAAAGGGATAACTCATCCCTTCCCGATTCAATCCCTGACATTGCCCGTCGCCCTGTCCGGCCAGGACATCATCGGCCAGGCGAAAACGGGAACCGGAAAAACCCTGGGATTCGGTTTGCCCGTACTTCAGCGCGTCGTCGGGCGCGGTGACGACGCATGGGGTCGACTCAAGTCCCCGGGCGCACCCCAGGCCTTGATCGTGGTTCCTACCCGTGAACTGGCCGTCCAGGTCGGAAACGACATCTCGGTCGCCGCCAAAAAGCGCAATGCGCGTGTAGCGACGATCTACGGCGGACGGGCTTACGAGCCTCAAATCGCCGAGCTGGAAAAGGGCGCCGAGGTAGTGGTGGGTACGCCGGGTCGCCTCATCGATCTGCACCGTCAGAAATACCTCAATCTCTCCCAGGTTGGAGCGGTCGTTCTGGACGAGGCCGACGAGATGCTGGATCTCGGCTTCCTGCCCGACGTCGAGCGTCTCCTGTCCTCCGTACCCGAGGTTCGCCAGACCATGTTGTTCTCTGCAACCATGCCGGGTCCGGTGATAGCGATGGCCCGACGCTACATGTCCCACCCGATGCACATTCGTGCCTCGACCCCGGACGACGAAGGCGCAACCAAGAAGGACATTCGACAGGTCATCTACCGCGCTCACCCGATGGACAAGGACGAGCTGATCGCCCGTGCTCTGCAGGCCAAGGGGCGCGGACGGACCATTATCTTCACCAAGACCAAACGAGCGGCCGCGCGCCTTGCGGACGAGCTCGTCAAGCGCGGATTCGCTGCCGGCGCCATCCACGGTGACCTCGGCCAGGGAGCTCGTGAGCAAGCGCTCCGGGCCTTCCGGAATGAAAAAGTCGACGTCCTCGTGGCTACCGACGTCGCCGCTCGCGGTATCGACGTCGAGGACGTCACCCACGTGGTCAATTTTCAGTGTCCGGAAGACGAAAAGATCTATCTGCACCGCATCGGCCGTACGGGGCGAGCGGGCAACAAGGGAACCGCCATAACCCTCGTCGATTGGGACGACGTCCCCCGGTGGTCTTTGATCAACAAAGCGCTGGACCTCGGAGTGCCCGAACCGGTTGAAACCTATTCTTCTTCCAAGCACCTCTACAACGATCTGAACATTCCGGCTGGTACAAAGGGCAAGTTGCCCGTGAGTCAGCGCAAGCATGCCGGATTGGGTGCAGAAGCGGTTGAAGACATCGACGGCGGCCACTCGCGCAAGCCTCGCACTGGCGGACGCGACGACAAGGGCGGGAACCGCTCGGGAAACGGTGGCCGCAGGAACAGCCCTCGCGGTGGGCGGTCCTCCGGATCCCGGAATGATCGGAAGCAGCCGGACGAGAAGTCGTCGCGCAATCGTTCGGAGAACCATACGACCGAAACGGACTCCAAGCAGTCGGAGGCTCCTCGGCGCCGTCGCCGTCGTCGTCGCAGTGGCGGGGACTCGGGCAATCAGGCACGTTCGGGTCAGTAGATCCTGCCACTCGTGGGAATCGAGCTGACGGGCCCGGACCTCATCATCCGGGGCGACAATCAGGACGTGCTTGCGCAATTGCCGAGCAGCGAATTTTCGATGATCTACGTGGACCCGCCCTTCAATACGGGGCGGGCCCAAGTTCGCCGTAGCCTCAGGAACCAGCGGGTCGAGCCCGACCAGGCTGACCGTAAGGGATTCAAGGGACAGAGCTACACGAGTGTCCTCGAATCCCTCTCGAGATACGACGACGCGTTCGAGGACTACTGGTCATTCCTGCTTCCGAGACTCGAAAAAGCCCGGGAGCTGCTCGCCGAATCGGGCACCCTGTATCTGCACTTGGATTATCGGGAAGTTCATTACGCCAAAGTCATGTGCGACATGATCTTCGGCCGCGAGTGTTTTCTGAACGAGATCATCTGGGCGTACGACTACGGGGCGCGCGCGAAAAAGCGTTGGCCGGCCAAGCACGACAACATCCTGGTGTACGTGAAGAACCCGAAAAAATACCATTTCGACTCGGAAGAAGTCGATCGGGAGCCCTATATGGCGCCGGGACTGGTCACACCAGAGAAAGTGGCGCGCGGCAAATTGCCGACCGATGTCTGGTGGCACACCATCGTCTCGCCCACGGGCAAGGAGAAGACCGGATACCCCACGCAGAAGCCTATGGGTTTGTTGCGCCGTATGGTTGCGGCCTCGTCCCGTCCCGGCGAGTGGTGCCTCGATTTTTTCGCCGGTTCGGGAACCCTCGGCGCCGTTGCCCAATCGCTCGACCGCCGCTTCGTGTGCGTCGATTCGAATGATCAAGCGATCGAGGTGATGCGCCAGCGGCTGCCGCAGGCGAAGCTTCTCGAAGCCTAGAGACACACGCCGCGCGACTGCGCCTGGATTTCCTCCAAGGACTGCCTCGTCGTGGTGTTCTCTCCGAGCCGATTCGGTTTCCCCGCACCGTGATAGTCGCTGGATCCCGTCACGATGAGGTCATGGTTCCGGGCGAAGTCGAGTAGCCATTTGCGATCGTCCTCGGAATTGTCACGGTGATACACCTCAAGACCGGCCAATCCCGCCGCAACCATCTCTTCGAAGACTTCCGGTCCCACGACTCGGCCCCGGGAGCTCGCCAGGGGGTGGGCGAACACCGGAACTCCACCGGCTTCTCTGACGAGGGCAACGGCAAGAGCAGGGTTCGGCGCATAGTGGGGCACATAGTATTTCGTCCGGGTGGTCAGAATAGTGCCAAAGGCCTCGCTCCGATCCTTGCACACGCCCTTCGCGACGAGGGCATCGGCGATGTGGGGACGGCCCACCGTCGCGTCTTTGCCGACCTGGTCCTCCACATCCTGCCAGTTGATAGGAAAGTCCTCACTCAACCGCTCGACCATCTTCTGTGCCCGGGTGAGGCGTGCCGCGCGTGATTTCTCAATTTCCGATCTGAGTCCTGGGGCCTGGGGGTCGTGGAGGTAGCTCAGCAGATGCACGGAGACTCCGTCGTCCGAGGCACACGAGACTTCCATTCCCGGGACGAATTCGATACCGCATCGTGACGCCGCCTGCGCGGCAGGTTCCCACCCGACGGTCGAATCGTGGTCGGTCAGCGCGACCGCTGTGAGCCCGGCTCGAGCCGCCTGCTCCACGACTTGGGCGGGGGTTTCTGTCCCGTCGGAAATATTCGAATGGGTATGAAGATCGATGCACACACATCCAATCTACTCGGTGCCCGTGGACGCAGGGGCGGTACTTGGGCGATATCGTGGAGTTATGACTTCGAATAATTCCCCAGAAACACAGGATTCCTCTGAACAGCAGCCGCTCGAAGAACGCGTCGGAAATCGGTCCCAGCCGCCGCGCTCTCATGCTTTCAAGGAATTCATGGGCACGAACTGGGCACCTTCCGCCAAAGCGCTCCCCCAGCGTGCCTCGGTTGCCGACTTCGCCGCGCAGCGACGTGCGGCGTTGTCGGCAAAATTCCCCGGCGAGCGCCTCGTAATTCCGGCAGGACCGCTCAAGACCCGCTCGAACGACACGGACTATCGTTTCCGCCCTCATTCCGGTTTTGCCCACATGACGGGTCTCGGCGTCGATCACGAACCGGACGCCGTTCTGGTCATGGAGCCCCTGGACGAGCCGGAAGCCGACGGTTCGGCCCATGAGGCGACTCTCTATTTCCGCCCTCTGGCAGGACGCGATTCGGAGCAGTTCTATTCCGATCCGCGTTACGGCGAATTCTGGGTCGGCCCCCGTCCGACCTTGGAAGAAATCGAGTCGGAGTACGGCATCCAGTGCCACGATCTCTCCGACGTCGAGGTCGCAATCACCAAGAACGCAGGGCCCCAGGCTCTTGGCGGGGTCCGGGTGCGGTTGTTGCGCGAGGTCGATCTGAACGTGGATGCGCTGGTCGACACCTCTCGGTACAACACCAGCGTGGACCTCGAGGAGTCGGATTCGCTCGACAGCCAGCTGACCGAGGCTCTCTCCGAACTGCGCCTCGTCAAAGACGAGGAAGAAATAGCCAACCTTCGGAGATCCATAGCTTCGACCAAGGTCGGTTTCGAGAACATCATCCGGGCCCTCCCCCAGGCGCGCGATCATCACCGCGGCGAACGCATCGTCGAAGGCGCATTCTTCGCGGCCGCGCGCGCCGAGGGCAACGACGTCGGTTACGAGACCATCGCCGCCTGCGGGAACAACGCAACCGTGCTGCACTGGATTCGGAACAACGGAACTGTCGAGGACGGAAAGCTGATCCTCGTCGACGCCGGAGTCGAGGACGATACCTTGTACACGGCGGACATCACCCGCACGATGCCGGTCAACGGCACATTCTCTCCCATTCAGAAGAAGGTCTACGACGCCGTCCTGGAAGCTTCCGAAGCCGCGTTCCGCGCCGCGGTACCAGGCAACAAATTCCGTGACGTGCACGCGGCGGCCATGAAATCCCTGGCCGAGTCCCTCGACTCGTGGGGGCTGCTTCCGTGCACCGTCGAAGAAGCTATTTCCGACGAAGGCGGCCAGCACCGTCGCTGGATGCCCCACGGGACGAGCCACCACCTCGGCCTGGACGTCCACGACTGTGCACAGGCCAAGCGCGATCTCTATCTCGATGGAACCATCGAGCCGGGGATGGTCTTCACGATCGAACCGGGCCTGTACTTCAAGGAAGACGACCTCGCGATTCCGGAAGAATATCGCGGCATCGGTATCCGGTTGGAGGACGACGTGCTCATTACCGCCGACGGACCGGAGAACATGAGCGCCGACTTCCCGAGGACCACGGAAGCCATCGAAGCCTGGATCGCGGAACTCTCCCGGTAGAACCGACCCCAGTGAACACGACGCCCCCGGACCACGAGGTCCGGGGGCGTCTTCGTTCTTGAGTTCTTTCTCCGAGGCCTGCGGCCGGCGTCTATCCGCGAGGAGGGTCAGGCCGCTCTTCTGGGGAAACCGGCCCTTCCCGACCTTCCGTCGTTTCGGGGTCGCCGGTGGAACGGGGTGGCTGGTTCTCGGCACGAATACCGAAACGGGGCCGCCCGTCGGGCAAGTCCTTGAAATCCCGTGCCTGGGAACGGTCCGTGGATTCGCCGGGCGCCTGTCCCCCTGGTTGAGGTTCTGCGGCCGCAGGCCCCTGCGGAGCTTGCGGAGCATTTCCGCGTTCTTGGGGGTCCGGCTGGCCCCACGGCCCCTGACCGCCGGGCTGACTGGGTCGGGTACCAGGCTGCTGCGATGAGCCGTGTTCGTCCTGCGGGAAGTAGGGCTGTTCACGAGGTGTGGGCCGAAGCGTGGGACGGTTCGATGAGCCTCCGAGGAGGCGCCGCGCCTCGCCTGCTTCTTGTGGCGAGCACACCAGGTCGTAGCTGCCCGCGACGAGTTGTCCGACCGCAGTGAAGCTGCGGTGCCCACCACGACGGGAGAAACCGACAATCGCCAGGATCATCCAGAAAGCCACGCCAAGTGGTATCGATGTGAGGAATGCCGACAAAGGAGACTCGTGGCTGAAGACCATGAGAAGAAAACCGAGCACGACTCCGTAGAACAGGCCTTGCAAGGCGCCGGAAGCCGCGACACGAGCATAGGAAAGGGTCCCGACGACGTGCTCGACCTGTCGCAGGTCCGAGCCGACGATTGCGAGATTCTGCACGGGAAAACCACGATCGGCCAGGAGGTCAACCGCCCCCTGCGCATCCTGGTACTTGGAGAACTTCCCCACGGTGACGGACCCCGCGAGCTGTTCGGTCCGCATCGCGGCGAGTCTGGACTTTCCGGAATTTGCCATACTAGCCATTTTCCCTGACCACGGGCTTGACCGCCAACCATAAGGGTGTGTATCGCCACAGGTGAACCGAGAGGATGTTTCCAGCGGGTACATGTGAGTAATCTGATTGAGTGAGCAACGTACCGAGCAGAATCTTCATCGCCAGGCTATTGGGCCTTGATGTTTTCGATCCCGTAGGCGACCGACTGGGCCGGCTGCGGGACGTCGTCGTGCTCAACCGAGACGCCCAGCGCAAACACCTGCAACCGCTCGTGGTGGGTATTGTGGTCGAAGTCCTCGGGAAGAAGCCTGTCTTCGTCCCGATGACCCGAGTCAACAGCATGGACGCGACCCAAGTCATCGTGACCGGCCTGGTCAATCTTCGCCGATTCGAACAGCGTGGCGCCGAAGCTTTGGTCATCGGTGAGTTGTTTGACCGCAAGGTCCATTTCAAGGACAACACCGGCGAGGCCACGATCGAAGACTGCGCGATGGAGCAGACCAAGAACGGTGATTGGAAAATCACAGAGCTCTTCGTTCGTCGGACGGCAAGTACGGGTCGGCTCATGCGTCGCAAGAACGAGACCCTTGTGGTCGACTGGGAAGACGTTGTTTACGGCACCGCCATGGACCCCCAGGGGGCCTCGCACTTCTTGGCGACTCACGAGGACACCCAACCCGCCGACCTCGCGGATGCTCTCCACGACCTGAACGACAAACGCATGCTCGAAGTCGCCGAGGAGCTTCAGGACGAGCGCTTGGCCGACGTGCTGCAGGAATTGCCAGAAGAGGACCAAGTCCAGATCCTGTCCAACCTGGACATCAAACGCGCCGCAGACATTCTTGAAGAGATGGAACCGGACGACGCGGCCGACCTCCTCAACATGTTCACGGATGCCCAGCGCGAAACCTTGTTGCAGAAGATGAAGCCGGACGATGCAGAGGACGTGCGCCGCCTTCTCGAATACGAGGAAGGAACCGCAGGCTCACTCATGACCCCGGTGCCGATTATTTTGCCCCCGGAGGCAACAGTAGCCGAAGCCTTGGCGCACATTCGTCAGGAGGAGATCAGCCCGGCCGTCGCCGCGGCCGTTTTCGTGTGCCGTCCTCCGCTCGAGGCACCGACCGGCCGCTACATCGGCATGGTTCATATGCAGCAGCTGCTGCGTTTTGCCCCGCCCGAACCCGTCGGCAACATCATCGACCGGAGTATCGAGCCGATCCCGGACGTCGCTTCCCTGGAAGACTTGTCCCGGGTGCTGGCCACTTACGACTTGACCATTATCCCCGTCACCAACGAGCACGACAGGCTCGTCGGGGCTGTGACCATCGACGACGTACTCGATGCGCTCCTCCCAGAAGACTGGCGCACCAACGACGACGGAACTCCCGTCCGAAAGGTGGGACGCAAATTTGAGTGAAACGACCAAAAGCCGTAGAAGCCGTGATACCCACCGCGCTGGCCTCGACATGCCGCTGGCCAGCAAGCCCAAGTGGTACCAGCGCTATCGACCCAACCCCGAGTCATTCGGCGTCATGACGGAATCCTTCGCACGGTGGATGGGCACGCCCCAATTCCTCGTGTGGATGACGATCTTCGTGACCGTGTGGCTCTTGTGGAACACCTTGCTCCCGGAGAGTTGGCAGTTCGACCCCCGCGCGCTGAACTTCACCCTGTTGACACTCATGCTCTCGTTGCAGGCTTCCTACGCCGCACCGCTGCTGTTGCTGGCTCAGAACCGGCAGGACGACCGCGACCGCGTCGTCGCCGAAGAGGACCGTCAGCGAGCACAGCAGAATCTCGCGGACACGGAGTATCTGACCCGGGAGATCGCCGCCCTGCGCATCGCTCTGCGAGAGGTCGCTACCCGCGACTTCGTCCGCTCGGAGATCCGAGACCTCCTGGAGGAAATCGTCCAGGACGCGCGGGACCAGGGCAAAGTCGAGGCCGAGGATGCCGGCGAACAACAGCGGAAGAAGTCGGACTTGTCATGGCCGGCTAAAGAGGCCGAGCCCAAGACCTCGATCCTGGATATCGCGAAAGCAACCGACGGAGCTTCCGGCTCGAGCACCGCACCGCCTCAGCGGAGAACACCCCGTGAGGCGTCTCCAAGGAAACCCGATGAATTGAGGAAACCCGATGAATGAGGCCCTGCGTGCAGCACTCTCGGGAGTCATCGACCCCGAGCTGCGCCGCCCGATCACCGAACTGGGAATGGTCACCGATGCGGAGTTGGACGGGGCCACCGCGCATATCGGCATTAAACTGACGATCGAGGGGTGCCCTCTCAAAAACACGATCCAGACCGACGTTCGCGAGGCCGTCTCTCAGGTGGACGGCGTCGAGGACGTCGAGATCGACCTCGGCTACATGGACGCGGAGGCTCGAAACCGGCTCAGGGACCAATTGGGTCATACCAAGACCAACCCCTTTGCGGATCCGGCAAACCTGACCCAGGTCTACGCAATAGCCTCGGGCAAAGGCGGCGTCGGCAAGTCCACCGTCACGGCGAACCTCGCGGCGTCGTTGGCCTCGAGCGGTCTCTCGGTAGGGATCGTCGACGCCGACGTGCACGGGTTCTCGATCCCCGGGCTGCTCGGGATCACTCAGCCGCCGACCAAGCTCGAGGACATGATCCTTCCCCCAGTGGTAGAAGTCCCCGAGTCGGAAAGAACCGGGCTGGGCAAGGACCGGATTCCGGGATCGATCAGAGTCATTTCGATCGGTATGTTCGTCGAAGACAATCGACCCATCGCATGGCGCGGTCCGATGCTGCACCGGGCCCTCGAACAGTTCCTGACGGACGTCCACTTCGGAGACCTGGATGTTCTGCTTCTCGACCTGCCGCCGGGTACGGGCGATATCGCTATTTCCATGTCCCAACTCGTCCCCAACGCGGGACTCGTGGTCGTCTCCACTCCCCAGGTTGCCGCCGTAGACGTCGCCGAACGCGCCGGAACCATGTCACTTCAGACGGGCCAGAAAGTCGTGGGCGTCGTCGAGAACATGGCCGCGATGATCATGCCGGATGGCACCCGCATGGACATATTCGGTTCCGGGGGCGGTGAGAAGCTCTCTGAGCGCCTCACGGAATCTCTCGGTGCTGACGTCCCCTTACTCGGATCTGTTCCCTTGGATCTGGCCCTTCGCGAAGGAGGAGACGACGGGGTGCCTGTGGTCTGGTCGAACCCGGTATCGCCGTCGGCAGTCGCTCTGAGGGACGTCGCAGAAGGGATTCGGGGACTCAAACGAGGTCTCTCGGGCCGGAGCCTTCCGCTGGATCTGCACTAGCCCTGGCGGATCGAGGTGAAACCGATCCGGAAGAGCGCATATGACAAGGCCGGACGATGCTAATCGTCCGGCCTTAGTGATTCTTATAAAGTTCTCGGGGTCAGGTTGCTTCCGTGTCGTACGGCGCGAGCTGACCGGGTGACAAACGGCTGGTATTGGTCGCCGGCGGAGTCGATGCCTGGGTCTGCTCCTGTTTCAGCTCCTCGTCGTCTTCCAAAAGGGCCTCGCGTACGATCCGCCGAGGATCATATTGCCGAGGATCATAAGCCCGCCAGTTGATGTCCGACAGCTCTGGGCCGAGCGTGTCCTTCATGTCATCCTTTGCCTCCATTGCTGTACGACGCAATGACTTGATGAGGTCCTTGAGCTGCCGCGCGTACTCAGGCATGCGCTCAGGACCTATCACCACAAAGACGATAACGGCCAAGACGAGGAACTCGGCACCGTTGATTCCAAACACACCAGAACATTACCAGCCCTAACCGGGTACGAGCCGTCCTTTGTGATGGAGGCCTATGTGGCATGCGCGTCGTCGCCGTGCCTGGTGTTCCCCGGCGTCACGAATGCGTGATGGGATCCAGGCATTCCTTCAGAGACTGAGCCTCGTCCTTGGTGATTTCGAGGACCAAACGGCCTCCGCCCTCAAGGGGAATCCGCATGATGAGGGACCGGCCCTCTTTCGCGACCTCCATGGGTCCTTCACCGGTTCTCGGCTTCATCGCGGCCATTGTTGCTCCTTGTCGGATTGACGCTCATCGCCGAGGAACAGAGGTCCCCCGGTTGCCCAATGATAGCTCCATCACCTTAACAACCAGGTTGCGGTCCCGATGTGACCTCTACGGTGGATAGTCACCGCCACTAGGCAGTTCTTTCCAATGCCATAGCCACCCAATCCAAATAAGTTGCCCCAGGGCTGCCCCGACGAGCAGTGTTGTGCGGTAAGCGCGCGAATCCGAGACAGCCACCAGAGGCGCTGCAAGAGGAAACACTGGAAGCAGCAACCGGAAAGTGGAGGACTGCGGAAACAGAAAGACCAGCAAATACGCGACATAGGCGTAACACCAGTACCGGATGTTACGCGGCAACGTCGTCAAAACGGCCCGGCTATGCATTACCCACAAGAAGCCGACGACCAGCATGAGAAGTACAAGGGGACCCGGTTCTCCCAGGTAATTCAGCGCTTGGTCGATCCAGGGTTGGAACGGAAGGAGATGCTCTCCGCGCCAGGCGGTTTCCGTCGCCGTGTACGCGTCGTATCGGCCGGTAGCGATCCACGCAATGGCGGGCCACGCCAGAGCGCAGACGCAGGCAAAGAGCCCCACCGCGAGATACCGGGCCGAGGCTCCGAACGCCACGACAAATCGTCGGCGACCGGTTGCTTCGATCTGTCCTCGGTAGGCGATGACGAATCGCGTCAGCCACCAGCATCCCATCGCAAGGGCGATCGGGACCCCCACAGGTCGGGACAAGCAGGTCGGGATCAGCACTATCGAACAGATGACCAGATTTCCGCGGACCAGAGCGAGGAGAAATCCCGCGAGAAACATGAAGTTCATGGACTCGGCGTAAGGCACTTGAAGGATCGGCGCGACCGGGCTCAGGAGGACCAAGGCCGTCGTCCAGAGCGCGAAACCGTCGATACCGTGACCCGGCTGCTTCAGGCCCAACCCGTGAAGGATGCGACGTGGGGAAACATATTGCTCCCCACCTACGTCTTCAGTACGGGTCGCGACGGCCCGTGCAGATGTGAATAGTCCGTAGAGAAGAATCGAAGCGACCGCTCCGCACGCTATCGAGACCAGGCCTCCCGCCGCTGGCCAGGAAAGGCCGGTCACCTTCATCAGAACCGACGTCGTCATGGGGAACAGTGGATAAAAGGCCCAGGGGTTCTGGTCGACGGTGCCCGACATATCCACTGGAAGGACACTCGGATATCCGATCTCGGCGATATGCCGATACCAATCGCTGTCCCAGATACCGATGAACTGCAGATAACTCAGGGGTCCCGCTCCCCAGGGACTGGCTTGCTGTTGCCGCCCGACAAGAGTGAACGCCGCCCATCCCCAAATGCGCGTAGCAGTGTAAACGCCCAACACCCAAGTCCAAATGGGCAGTCCCAGGACCCATAGCCTGAAGCTGGCCACCGCGTGGGTCATGAGGTGTTTCGCGGGACTCACGTGTGGTTACTATGTGTGACCGGGCGTTCGGTGCCGGAAGCACCTTGGCCGTCTTCCAGAGGCCCTCGTTCGGGTCCGGGGCAGTCGATACCATCGCGAGATGCATACTCGGCACCGGAAAGCCGGTCGGCTCCCAGAACGGCGCACGAGATGAGGACGGCCGCCAAGATGACGAAGGTCAGTCCCACCAGGATAAAGTTCATACACTCATTCTGGACTATGAGAATGAAAATCGCCTGAGACGATGTCCCACCACCTCTAGGAGGTCAGCCACCGTTCGAGCGCGTTCAGGCAGTCGTGGACTTCGGAGGCGAAAACGTGCTCGTTGTCGGAATGGGCCAGTAAGGCGTCGCCCGGTCCGAAATTCACCGCCGGAATTCCCATTGCGGAGAATCGTGCGACGTCGGTCCAGCCATATTTCGGGTGGGGGTCGGCTCCGACCGAGCGGACCAGTTCTTGAGCGAGTGGCGCATCCAAACCCGGTCTGGCCGCGGGCGAGGCGTCCACGATGTCGAGTTCGTATCCTTCGAAGAGCTCTCGCATCCGGACCATCGCCTCGTCCAACGTCTTGTCCGGGGCGAAACGGTAATTGATGTGAACGTTGCATGAGTCGGGAATAACGTTGCCTGCCACCCCTCCTTCGATCTGGACCGCGTTGAGGCCTTCCCGAAAATCCAGGCCTTCAACGGTCACGCTGCCCGGCTCGTACTCTTCGAGAATCCGGAGAACACGCCCCAGCTTGTGAATAGCGTTCTCGCCCATCCAAGCTCGCCCGGAATGGGCGGCAATACCGGAGGTGTGGATCCAGAAACGCATCGTGCCGTTGCAACCGCCCTCGATCCGGCCGTCCGTCGGTTCGAGCAGAACAGCAAAATCGGCGTCGGTCACCAGTTCTGGGGCGACTTTCAGCAGTTTCCCCAGCCCCGACGCGTCGCTGGATACCTCTTCATGATCGTAGAAGACGTACGTGATGTCACGGCCCGGCTGAGTCAGGGTCGCCGCCAGTTGGAGCTGAACCGCCACACCCCCCTTCATATCGGTCGCGCCACGCCCGTACAGGACCCTGCGGCCCTCGGACTGGTCCCATTCCGAAGGAACGGTGCCCCTCGCTCCCGGGGTCGAGGGAAGGGGAACCGTATCCAAGTGACCGGCAAGAACAACTCTTTCATCCCGTCCGAGCTCCGTGCGGGCGACCACGGTGTCACCATGGCGTTGGACGGTCAAGTGTCCGAGTTCTCCCAGTGCTCGTTCGACCGCGTCGGCAATCGGCTCCTCGGCATCGGAGACCGAATATATGTCCAACAAGTCTGCCGTCAGCTGTGCGACGTCTTGGGTCAGGTTCAGGGACGGGACGTTTCGAGGCTTCGTTGAGCTGTGGGGAGTCATGCGTTCACCTTAGTATCGTCTTACGATTCGGTACGACCCGGGCTCACACTACGGAACATCGTCCAGGTTTTCGTAGACTGGGAAACATGACTTCAAGTACGAGCGCCGAATACGCAGCAGGCTTGGGCCTGGCCACCGTCGTGGCCGCCGGCCCCAACAAGGGACAGGTCCTGGACGTCTGGTATCCAGCCCCAGCCCTTTCAGAGACCGCGGAGACCTCCGTGCGCGACGCCCTGGAGGCCTCACAGGGCCCTGACGTCGCCCGCAACGTAGAACTGAAGGTTATTGAGACCTCCGTTCGGCTTCAGGAGGAGCCCGTCGACGCGGCAGATGTGTATCTGCGGCTCCATGCCCTCTCGCACCGCCTCGTCGTGCCGAATTCGATCAATTTGGACGGCGTCTTCGGGAAACTCGCCAACGTGGCGTGGACCAATTTCGGCCCCGTTCTCGCTTCCGAGCTCGAACAGGTGCGTTTGGCGCTGCGTACACGAGGACACGTGACTGTTTACTCGGTCGACAAATTTCCGCGCATGGTCGATTACGTGGTGCCCACCGGTGTCCGTATCGGCGATGCCGATCGCGTGCGCCTGGGCGCTCATCTCGCGGACGGCACAACCGTCATGCACGAGGGCTTCGTCAATTATAATTCCGGAACGCTGGGCCACGCCATGGTCGAGGGCCGCATCAGCCAGGGCGTCGTGGTCGGTGACCACACCGACATCGGCGGCGGCGCGTCGATCATGGGTACGTTGTCCGGAGGTGGCAAGGAACGCGTCCGCCTCGGCGAACGCGTGCTTCTCGGCGCCAACGCCGGTGTGGGGATATCGTTGGGCGACGACTGCGTCGTCGAGGCCGGGTTGTACCTGACCACTGGAACCCGCGTGACTGTAGTCACGAGCCAGGAATCGAAGGTCGTCAAAGCCGCGGACCTATCCGGGACCGCGAATTTGCTGTACCGCCGCAACTCCCAGAGCGGCGCCGTGGAAGCAATCCCCCGCGCGACTGGATCCGTTGAACTCAATTCAGTCCTGCACGCCAACTAGTTCACCCACCGTTAGGAAATAGACATGAAGATCATGGTGACCGGCGGTGCCGGCTATATCGGCAGCCATACGGTTCTGGCTCTTCTCGAAGCCGGGCATGAGGTTGTCGTTATGGACAATCTCGCGAACTCGTCCAAGGCCTCGCTGGAACGGGTCAGCGATCTCGCCGGTGGCAAGCGTGCCGAATTCCACGAAGTGGATTTGTTGGACGCTCCGGCGATGAACGAGCTTTTCGAATCGTCCAGGCCGGAGGCGGTGATCCATTTCGCAGGGCTGAAGGCAGTCGGCGAATCGGCGGAAAAACCGCTGTGGTACTACAACACCAACGTGGCCGGAACGATCAATCTCCTGCAGGCGATGGATCAGTCGGGGTGTCGTTCAATCGTATTCTCGTCATCGGCGACCGTCTACGGCGCTCCCGAGGAGATGCCTCTCACCGAGAAGCTGCCCATGGACGCTCAATCCTGTTACGGCCGAACTAAAGAGCACATTGAAGACATGCTGATCGACGTGGCCCAGTCGGACGAGTCCTGGAATGTTGCTCTTCTGCGGTACTTCAACCCCGTAGGTGCCCATGAATCCGGACAGATCGGCGAAGACCCCACGGGGGTTCCGAACAACCTGCTGCCTTTCATAGCGCAGGTCGCGGTCGGGCGCCGCGACAAGCTCAAGGTTTTCGGCGACGACTACCCCACACCGGACGGTACCGGTGTGCGGGATTACATCCACGTCGTCGATCTCGCGGAAGGTCATCTCAAGGCCCTCGACTACGTTTCTCAACGAGGCGGACTCCATACGTGGAACCTCGGGACGGGCAACGGTTATTCGGTCCTCGAGGTGCGCGAGGCTTTCGAAAACGCATCGGGCAAGGAAATCCCGTACGAGATCGTGGATCGCCGGCCGGGGGACGTCGCCGTCTCTTACGCGGATCCCTCTTCTGCCCTGGCCGATCTCGGCTGGTCCGCGAGCCGAGACATCGCGACCATGTGCGCGGATCACTGGCGGTGGCAGAAGAACAATCCCAACGGATACGAGGGATAGACAGCGGACCGGGATCGCGCGTGCATTTCGGGTTGCATAGCGGCCCGTAATCCACCCCATAGCCCGATTCGCTGTCAGTAACTCGCAGTGGACACCCATGTTCCCACACCATGAGGTAGGCGAGGTCCGGTGTGGACATTATTCCGGCGGACGTCGTCCGTGCTTGCCGCTGATCAGCGACCCCGGGCGGGTTGAAGGCGCCCTGCATTCTGTGGCGAGGGCCAAGGGATATGCGAACCGCCTCAGATAAAAATCGGGCCGTTGCGTGCATCCCTGTTCGTAGGTGAACCCGAGATGCACGCGACGGCCCGAATCTGAGTTGGTCTGGCTACTCGACCCCGGGGTAACGACGCTCGGTCTCACCGGTGTAGACCTGGCGAGGGCGGCCGATCTTGGTGGACGGATCCAGCATCATCTCACGCCACTGGGCGATCCACCCGGGCAGACGACCGATGGCGAAGAGCACCGTGAACATCTGCTCCGGGAAGCCCATCGCCTTGTAGATCAGGCCCGTGTAGAAGTCCACGTTCGGATAGAGCTTGCGCTCGACGAAGTAGTCGTCGGCCAGTGCCTTGTCCTCGAGACGCATCGCGATCTCGAGGAGCTCGTCGTCGCCGCCGATCTTCTTCAGGATCTTGTCCGCGGTGGCCTTCACGATGCGGGCGCGCGGATCGTAGTTCTTGTACACCCGGTGGCCGAAGCCCATCAGGCGTACGCCCTCTTCCTTGTTCTTGACTTTTTCCATGAAATCCTCGGGGCTGATGCCCTCGGACTGAATGCTGCGAAGCATGTTCAGGACGGCCTCGTTTGCGCCACCGTGCTTAGGTCCGTACAGAGCATTGATGCCAGCGGAGACGGAAGCGAACATATTGGCATCGGACGAGCCGACCAGGCGGACTGTCGAGGTCGAGCAGTTCTGCTCGTGATCCGCGTGAAGGATCAGCAAGAGGTTGAGTGCCTCTGCAATGTCCGGATCCACCTCGTAGTCTTCTGCGGGAACGCCGAAGCACAGCCGCAGGAAGTTCTCAGCGTAATTGAGGTCATTCTGCGGGTAGAGCATCGGCTCGCCCTTGGACTTCTTGAATGCATACGCCGCCAGGGTCGGCACTTTGGACAGCAAACGGATCGTGGAGACCTCGACCTCGTGCTCGTCGTGCGGATCCAACGAGTCGCTGTAAAAGGTCGACAGTGCGGACACCGCCGAAGCCAGAACCGGCATCGGGTGCGCGGTCCGAGGGAAACCTGAGAAGAAGATCTTCAGATCCTCGTGGACCATGGTGTGGGTCCGGATCATACGATCGAATTCATCCAACTGCGTTTGCGTTGGCAACTCACCGTAGATCAACAGGTAGGCGACCTCGACGAAGCTCGCTTTCTTGGCAAGATCTTCGATCGGGTAACCACGGTACCGCAGGATTCCGGCATCGCCGTCGATATAGGTGACAGCGGACTTGACGTTGGCGGTGTTCATGAAGCCGGGGTCGTAGGTGACGTACCCCCCGGTTTCGGAACGAAGTTTGGCGATGTCGAATGCGCCCGTCCCGTCAGTCGGTTCGACGGCCGGGCAGTCGACGCTCGTACCGTCGAAGGTGAAGGTCGCGTTATCGGTCATATTTCCTCCCGTTTGCGTGTGTCCTCCGCCGTGACATGCCAAGCCTCGGGGGTCGCCCTGGTGCCGGCACAAAAGCGCCGCCCTGCCATAACGGTCAGGGCCGCGGCGTGGGCGGGGACACAGATTATCTCTGCATAGCCTACCCTTTGCAGACATACCGTCACGAATCATCCTCGCGATGTGCACGGACATTTCACCGCGCTTGACGCGGCGAAATAAGACACTTCGATATCCGCCGCCCGCCAGGGTCTCCTCGAGTCAGGCCTTCGATAGCCGCCGGACGGCCGCTTCGATACGTTCGTCGCATGCGGTCAGAGAGATCCGTATGTGTCCGTCTCCCTCGTCACCGTAGAAGACCCCGGGGCCGACCACGATGCCAAGATCGGCAAAACGACCCACCGTGGTCCAGGTGTCCTCCCCCATGGTTCCCCATAGATACAGTCCGGCCCGTGATCCCTCGATCGACAAGCCGTATTGCTCGACGGCGGGCTTCAGGGCCTCACGCCGGGACCGATAAAGAGCTTTCTGGTGCGCGACATGATTCTCGTCGCCCAGGGCAATCGTCATGGCATCTTGGATAGGACGCGGCACGATCATGCCCGCGTGTTTTCTCGAGTTGATGAGGTTCGCGATCAGACCCGTATCCCCCGCAACGAATGCCGCCCGATATCCGGCGAGGTTGGATTGCTTGGACAGGGAGTAGACGGAAAGAAGGTTGGTCATCTCGCCACCGGAGACTCGGGGATCAAGAACGGACGGCACACGCTGGCCACCTCGTTCTTCGTCCCAGTCGCCCCATCCCAATTCCGCATAACATTCATCGGACGCCACGACGGCGCCGAGTTCACGTGCCTCGCGCACCATCTGGGCCAAAGATGTCGCATCCCTCACCGTGCCTGTGGGGTTACCGGGTGAATTCACCCACACGAGCTTCACGCGGGAACGAGTCTCTGCATCCAGATCTTCCAGATTGTCTGCAGCGACGGCACGCGCCCCAGCAAACCTCGCCCCGATATCGTAGGTGGGATAGGCAACGACGGGGCGCACAACGACGTCGTCCTCACCCAGGCCAAGGAGGAATGGCAACCAAGCCACCAGCTCCTTGGAGCCTACGGTCGGCATCACGGATGTCTCGTCCAGACCTTCTACCCCACGACGGCGCGCATACCATTGGACAATGGCCTGCCGAACTTCCGCGGTTCCCTGCGTGGTCGGATACCCCGGAGCATCTGCCCCGTCGGCCAAAGCCTGCCGGATGACGTCAGGGGTCGGGTCGACCGGCGTACCAATCGACAGGTCCACCGTGCCATCCGGATGACCGGCGGCGCGTTCGCGATAAGGAGCCAGGGAGTTCCAGGGGTAATCCGGCAGGCTCAAACCGAAGGAAGACATGCGGGCCGGTCCTATTCTTGGTTCTGGGGCGGCAGCCCGGCAATCAAGGGGTGATCGTGGTCGATGACGCCGGTCCGAGCGGCCCCACCGGGCGAACCCAAGTCATCGAAGAAATCGGCATTCGCCGTGGTATAGGCATCCCATTCTTCGGGAACGTCGTCCTCGTAGTAGATCGCTTCGACGGGGCACACCGGTTCGCATGCGCCGCAGTCCACGCACTCATCCGGGTGGATGTAAAGGGACCGCTCACCTTCGTAAATGCAGTCGACGGGGCATTCTTCAACGCACGCGCGGTCCTTGACGTCGACGCAGGGCTGGGCAATTACGTATGTCATTCAAACCTCTCATCGGTACCGGGTCCCCGGTCGTCGCGGTTCGGTTCGTTGCTCCGCGGCAAGTCTGTTGAACCATCAGTCTAGTCGTGCATGTGGCGCAGACTCACGTGGGTACTTCACACTGTATGAGTTATCACGTCACAAGGCGGTTGCGGTTAAGCCGCGTGAAGTCTTGCGTGACGTTACGAATTTCGGGTCTTCAGGATCGCGCGGTTGGAGATCCATTGGCCGATCATCGTCATCACCAGGGTCCCGAGTACCCAGGCAATCCCGACCTGGCCGATCGGAACTTTGGGATTCGGAATCACCAGGAGCGAGTCCGACCGGGCGTAGATGAAGAGCCCGATTTCCAGAAAAGCAATGGTTCCGGGAAGAACCGTGGCCCAGGCCTTACGGGTGTAATGCGAGACCCACAGCGTTGCGCTCAGCACCAGCAGGAGAGCCAAGAAAAGACCCCAGGGGAGGTACCACCCCGAAAAATAGCTGATCGAAGCGTGGAACATGGTTCCGATGAAACCGATGACCAAGCCCAACCCCACTCCGGCGATGGCGGAGTTGATCGGGCCGGCTGCCACGTTCTTTCGCTCTTCACGCGATTGATCGACGGATTCCGCAAGAAGTCTGAACGATTCTGCTCCGCTGATCTTCTGTTCAATGTTATTCGAGTAGTGGAAGGTCCTCCCCTCCCCCACGACGACCTGCGTCGCGTGGGCGGCCATGGCACGCTTTTTGGCCGCGGCATCCCCTTGGACGACGGCTTGCTGTCTCTCGTCCTGCGGATCCGCTTCGCCTTCCACACCCCAGACCAGAGCCGGCTGAGCCTTGCGGGACAGCATGGAAAGGGCCTTGAGGGTCGCCTCATGGGTTCTTTGGTGGTCGGGATGTCCGTAGCCGCCGTCGACGTCGTAACTGACCACGACGTCGGGACGGGACTTCTCGATGACCCTCGCGATGGCCGCGGCAGATTCCTTGAGCGGCGCGTGCGTCAGGCAGTCGGCAGCCGCGTTCTCGGCTGCCGCAGCGCGACCGTGCCTGCCCCACGACATCCCAGAGTCGCGGAAGAAACCTGGGCTCTTGGACCGTTCAGCGAACCAGTGGCGTCGAACGCCCAGCTCGCGGCACGCGGCCTCGAGCTCGATTTCCCGGAGCGCACCCAGCTTCTCTCCTCGATCCTCGGAGGGACGATTCCGCACGTCCAACGCTGCATGCTCTTCACCGATGACCTCTCCCATTTCACCCCGGGACATGGTCAGAAGATCGACCTTGGCCCCGGCTCGCGCATAGTAGCTCATCGTCGCCCCGGTCGAGGTGGACTCGTCGTCCGGATGCGCGTGGATGAACAATATGGTCGCTTGCCGAGGATCCAGATCCTCCGGTAGCAGGGACGGCACCGCGTCCGGCGACGTGTACTCGGCCTGTTCGGGGTAAAACGGTTCAGGATGGGAACCGTGTGTTTCGGGGTTGGTCATCGGTGAAGACGTGCTGTCTGATTCCTCGGATTAATTGGCGCGGTTGCGGGCACGGAAGGCACGGACACGCTCATTGGCGTCGAGGATGACCTTCCGGATGCGAATAGCCTCGGGCGTGATCTCCACGCACTCGTCCTCACGAGCGAATTCGAGGCACTCTTCCAACGTCAACTTGCGCGGAGGCGTAAGGTTCTCGAAGTTGTCCGCGCTGGCCGAACGCATGTTGGTCAGCTTCTTCTCCTTCGTGATGTTGACCTCCATGTCGTCGGCGCGAGAATTCTCGCCCACGATCATGCCCTCGTAAACTTCCGAAGTCGGCTCCACGAAGAACGTTCCGCGCTCCTGCAGATTCATCATCGCGTAGGGAGTCACGACGCCCGCACGGTCAGCCACCAGCGAACCGTTGGTCCGGTATTCGATGTCTCCGGCCCACGGCTCGAAACCGTCTGCGTAGGAGTTCGAAATGCCAGCACCACGGGTCTCTGTCAGGAACTGCGTCCGGAAGCCGATGAGGCCACGAGCAGGAACGCGGAACTCCATGCGTACCCAACCGGTGCCGTTATTGGTCATCGTTTCCATGCGGCCCTTTCGGCTCGCCATGAGCTGCGTGACGGCACCCATGAATTCATCCGGGACGTCGATCGTCATGTACTCGATTGGTTCGTGGACCTTGCCGTCCACGACCTTGGTGACGACCTGCGGTTTGCCCGCGGTCAGCTCGAAGCCTTCGCGACGCATCTGCTCGACCAGGATCGCGAGCGCGAGCTCGCCACGCCCCTGAACTTCCCAGGCATCGGGACGCTGAGTAGGCAGAACGCGGATCGATACGTTGCCGATCAATTCCTTGTCCAGACGGTCCTTGACCTGACGAGCCGTGACCTTGGCGCCTTTGACGCGACCGGCCATCGGGGAGGTGTTGATACCGATCGTCATCGAGATCGCCGGATCGTCCACCGTGATCAGAGGCAACGGATTCGGATTCTCGGCGTCCGTCAGGGTCTCGCCGATCGTGATGTCTTCGATGCCTGCGACGGCGACGATTTCGCCGGGACCGGCCTCATCGGCCGAGACACGGTCGAGGGCTTTGGTCTTGAGCAGTTCGGAGATACGAACGTTCTTGAGCTGTCCGTCCTGGCGGGCCCAAGCGACGGTCTGGCCTTTCTTGAGGGTTCCGTTGAAGACGCGGAGCAGAGCCAGACGTCCGAGGAAGGGTGAGGAGTCCAGGTTGGTCACGTGCGCCTGGAGAACACCGGCCGGGTCGTACGTCGGGGCCGGAACGTGATCCAGGATGGTCTTGAATAGAGGTTCGAGATCTTCGTTGTCGGGGATCTCGCCGTCAGCGGGCTGCTCGGTCGAGGCGCGCCCGACCTTGCCGGAAGCGTAGACGACCGGCACGTCGAGGACGGCGTCGAGGTCGAGGTCCGGAACTTCCTCGGACAGGTCTGAAGCAAGACCAAGGAGAAGGTCCATGGTCTCGGAAACGACTTCTTCGATTCGCGCGTCCGGGCGGTCTACCTTGTTCACGACGAGGATGACCGGCAGCTTGGCGGCCAGCGCCTTGCGCAGTACGAAGCGAGTCTGCGGGAGCGGACCTTCGGAAGCGTCAACGAGCAGGACGACGCCATCGACCATGGAGAGGCCGCGTTCTACCTCGCCTCCGAAGTCGGCGTGGCCGGGAGTATCGATCACGTTGATGGTGACGGTTTCCCCGTTCGCTGCGGGACCCGAATACTCGACGGTGGTGTTCTTCGCGAGGATCGTGATGCCCTTTTCACGTTCCAGGTCACCGGAGTCCATCACACGATCTTCGACGTCCGCATGGTCAGAGAATGCGTGGGTCTGTTTGAGCATGGCGTCGACGATGGTGGTCTTGCCGTGGTCAACGTGGGCCACGATCGCGACATTGCGGATGTCGGTTCGCGTAGCGGTGCTGGAAGTTTCAGTCATACGATAAGGCTCGCTTTGCTGGAGAGTGGCTGGTGTGACGTCATGGTGGGCCACAGCGTCGGCGTAATTTTCAGGCGCGTTCATGCGCGACCGCATGGGGCCAGTACCCATCATAGCCAGGTCGTCAAACGCCGATGCCCGGGGCTCCCACCATCGTGGCGGAAACCCCAGGCATCACCGGTCGCGAATTTTGCTCAGGCGGCCTCGGGCGGGATCATCAGGCCCGCTCCGGGAATGGCCGCGAGCAGCTTGTTCGTGTAGTCGGTCTGGGGATCTTCGAACACGGAATCCGTGGACCCGGTCTCGACCATCTTCCCTTTTTCCATGACGCACACGTTGTCCGCGATTTGGCGAACCACCGCGAGATCGTGGGTGATGAAGAGATACGTCAAGCCGAGCTCGGACTGCAATTCGGCGAGTAGGTTCAGGATCTGCGCCTGTACCAGGACGTCCAGGGCGGAGACCGCCTCATCGCAGACGACGAGTTCAGGGTTCAACGCCAGTGCACGAGCGATGGCCACACGCTGGCGCTGGCCGCCGGACAGCTCATTCGGGTATCGAGCCATCATCGAATGCGGGAGTTGAACTTGGTCCAGGAGCTCGTTGACCTTCTTCTCGCGCTCGGACTTGGTGCCCACCTTGTGAACACGCATGGGTTCTTCGATCGTCCGGAAAATGTTGTACATCGGGTCCAGGGAACCGTACGGATCCTGGAAGATCGGCTGCACTCGACGCCTGAACTTGAACATTTCGCGACCCTTGAGGCCTGCGACGTCCCGGCCGTCGAAGGAAATGTTCCCCTTCGTGATGGTCTCGAGGCCCAAGAGCATGCGGGCCACGGTCGACTTGCCAGAACCCGATTCCCCGACAACCGCAGTCGTCGTACCTCGTGGGATCGAGAAGGTGACGTCATCCACGGCCGTGAACCGCTCCGATTTGCCCCAAGCGCCCCGCAATTTGAAGACCTTGGTGAGATTCTGGACCCGCACGAAGTCTTGCTGCAGAGTCGCCTGAATCTCGGTCTTCGGGCGTTCGGCCAGAAGATCCTCGGCTTCCCGCCCGGTTTCCTTGGCCACCTGGATACGTCGAGAGGCCAAAGACGGAGCGGACTCGACGAGCTTCTTGGTGTAGGGATGCTGAGGGTTGCGGAGCAGATCCAATGCCGGTCCGGCCTCGACCACGCGGCCCTTGTACATCACAACGACTTTGCGGGCCCGTTCGGCGGCCAAACCGAGATCGTGTGTGATCAGCAGGACGGCCGTTCCGAGGTCCTGGGTCATGGTCTCCAGGTGATCCAGAATGGTGCGTTGCACGGTCACGTCGAGGGCCGAGGTCGGCTCATCGGCGATCAACAGGCGCGGCTGGCACGACAGGCCGATCGCGATGAGCGCGCGCTGGCGCATACCGCCGGAGAATTCGTGAGGGTACTGGCGAGAACGTTTTTCGGCGTCCGGAAGACCTGCCTGCTCCAGAACGCGGCTGACATCCTTGTCTGCGCTGGGCAGACCATTCGCTTTGAGCGTTTCCTTGACTTGGAACCCGATCTTCCACACGGGGTTCAGGTTCGACATGGGGTCCTGAGGCACCATGCCGATCTGGTTGCCGCGAAGCTTAACCTTCTCCGCCTCGCTGATGTGGGTGATGTCTTTGCCGTCGAAGATGATATTGCCGCTGGAGACTCGGCCATTGCTCGGAAGCAAACCGATTGCCGCGAGTCCTGAGGTCGACTTGCCGGATCCCGACTCTCCCACGATGGCCACGGTCTCCCCCGGCATCACGGTGAAGTTCGAGTCCTTGACAGCCTCTATCTCACCCGTGCTGGTTTTGAACGTGATTCCCAGGTTCTTGATTTCGAGCAGCGGTTTCACTGTTTCTTCAGTCATGGGTCACTTCTTCCGGGACTTGGGATCGAGCGCATCACGGAGGGCATCGCCTAGCATGATGAAGCTCAGAACCGTGAGGGACAAGGCCAAACCTGGCCAGAACACGGGCATGGGGTTGGAGCGGAACGCGTCCTTGCCATCGGAGATGTCGTTGCCCCAGCTCATGATCTCGGGCGGCAGACCGATACCGAGATAGGACAGCGTCGACTCGGCAACGATGAACGTGCCCAATGAGATGGTCGCGATCACGATGACCGGGGCCATGGCATTGGGGATGATGTGTTTCATGAGGATTCCGAATGACGAGACTCCCAGCGAACGAGCGCTGGTCACGTAATCCGCATTGCGGACTTCGACCACGGCACCACGCATGATTCGCGCGACCTGCGGCCACCCCAGCAGCACGAGAATCAGGACCAGCGTCCACACGCCGCGATTCTCGCGGAATGCCGGAAGCTGCATGATGACCAATGCGCCGAGAATCAACGGCAGAGCGAAGAAGATATCGCCCAAACGGGCGAGGACCGCGTCAACCCATCCGCCGAAGTACCCGGCGATGGCACCGACGATTCCACCGATCACGACGACGCCGAGGGTCGCGAAGAGACCGACGGTCAGTGACGCCCGGGTGCCGGCGATGACGCGCGAGTAGACGTCGCACCCTTGAGCTGTGAAGCCCATGATGTGACCCGACCCGGCCTTGCCGTTGGAATTCTCGAGGAGGCACTGACCGCTGGCAGGGTTCTCGGTCCAAAACAGTTGCGGGAAGAAGGCGATCACAACTGCCAGAACGATCAGGATTACCGAGAAGATGAAGGTCGGTTTGGTGCGGAGTTGTCGCCACGCGTCTTTCCACAGACTCAGCGGAGCTTCGTCCGTAACGGAGGAATCCGTGGCCACCACGGGGGTCTCATCGATATCGGCGATGAAGTGCTCGATCGCGACGGCCGATCCCCCGAGATCTTTCTGATTGCCCGCGACCGCATGTTCCGCGGCTTCGGGCTGAATCCGTTCACGCATGTTTTCTTTGGCTTCTGCGTTCTCGGATGGGTTGATTTCTGAACTTTCAAATTTATGCATAGCGGATCCTCGGGTCGAGCCAGGCGTAGAGCAAATCAACCAACAGGTTGGCCACGCAGAAGATCAGGACCATGATCGAAACGATGGACACCACCGTAGGGGCATCTCCGAGCGTGAGTGCTTTGTAGAGCTGGGAACCGATTCCGGGCACATTGAAGATCCCCTCGGTAACCACGGCACCGCCCATCAGCGCTCCGAGGTCCGCGCCGAGGAACGTAGCGACCGGAATCATGGAGTTACGAAGAACATGGACCCTTATCACTCGTCCACGGCTCAGTCCCTTGGCGGTTGCGGTGCGCACGTAGTCTGCGTTGACGTTCTCCGCCACCGACGTCCTGGTCAGGCGCAGGACATAGGCGAATGAGACCAGGCCCAGGACCACGGCCGGCAGGATGAGTTCTCCCCAGCCTGCTGCGCCCGAGACGGTCGGCTTGGCGAGTCCCAAACGGACGCCCACGAAGAACTGCATCATGAAGGCCAGGACGAAAATCGGGATGGCGATGACGATCAGCGAGATGACCAGAACAGTCGAGTCGAAGAGCTTGCCCTTTTTGAGTCCCGCGTACAGACCGAAGATCACGCCGAAGACTCCCTCGAAGATCAGCGCTTCGATGGCCAATCGTGCGGTGACGGGGAATGCGGATTCGAGGATCGAGCCAATCTCGCGGCCCGAGAAGTTCACGCCCAGGTCTCCGGTGAAGAGCCCTCCGAGATAATGGAGGTACTGGACCAGGAACGGGTCGTTGAGTCGGTATTTCTCGGTCAATGCCGCGGCGACGCCAGGGGTGCAGCCCTTCTCGCCGCAGAGAGCAGCAAGCGGGTCACCTGGGAGCATGAAGACCAAGAAATAGACCAGCAGCGTCGCGCCCAGGAATACGGGAACGAGCTGGAGGAGACGTTTGAAGAGGTACCACAACACGGCTTAGATCATCCCCAAGCCTGATAGGTCGACTCCGCGTCGATGGTTCGTTTGGCTAGAATTCATAAGTATCTACCTCAGAGGCAAGCGGAGATGGAGGGCCGCACAGCGGCCCTCCATCTTCTGAGTTATATGGCCGATTCCGGCACGGTCAGGAGGATTTCTCCACGTTGTAGTACATCGGGGTACCGTTCCAGGACGCCTTGACGCCGGAAACGCTCTCCGACCAACCGACGTTGGCCTGTGAGTACCACAGCGGGATGGCGGGAAGGTCCTCGAGCAACATCGAGTCGGCTTCCCGGAAGGCCTTGTTGGCCGCATCCTTGTCGGTGGCGGCGAGACCCTCATTCAACTTCTTCTCGAACTCAGGGTTGTCGTATTTCGAGTCGTTCGAGTTGGCGCCCTTGGTGTACGTCGGCTCCATGAAGTTGTAGAGCGAAGGGTAATCCCCGAGCCAGCCCGAACGTACGGCTCCGGTCAGCTTGCCTGAGGTCGCGTCAGTGCGGACTTCCTTGAAGGTCGAGTAGGACTTGCCTTCTGCATCGATGCCCAGGTTGTTCTTGATCTGGTTCGCTACCGCGTCGACCCACTTCTTGTGTCCGCCGGCATCAGCGTTATAGGCGATGGTGAATTTCTCGGACGTGTCGTAGGGCTGCATCTTCTCTGCTTTGTCCCAGAGCTCTTTGGCCTTGTCCTTGTCGAACTTGGTGTTGTCCGAGTTCTCGATTTTGTCCTTGTAGCCTTCCAGCACCGGTGCGGTCATGTCCGTCGCCGGCTTCCGAGTGTTGTTCAGGATCACCTTGGTGATCTCATCGCGATCGATTGCCATGGACAGCGCCTGGCGACGCAGCTTACCGGCTTCGCCGCTCCAGTTCTTGAGGTAGTACGGGATGGCGATCGTCTGGTTTCCGGCGTACGGCTTGTCCAGGCTGCGGTCACCCAGGTCGTCCTTGTAGTTGCCCAGAGCAGAGGTCGGAATCTGTTGCAGAACGTCCAAGTTATTGGCGAGCAGGTCCTGATAGGCAGTATCCGGGTTCTGGTACAGCTTGAAAGTGATACCACCGTTCTTGGGCTTCTCCGGACCGTCATAGTCGTCGTTCTTGACCAGATCGATCTGGGTGTTGTGCTGCCATGCCCCTTCCTTGGCCATCTTGTAGGGACCGTAGCCGACCGGATTCTCACCGAAGGCCTTCATGTCCTTGAAAGCCGATTCGGGCATGGGGACGTAGGCGGCGTACCCGAGGCGGAGATCGAAGTCCGACTGCGGCGAGTTCAACTTGACGGTGAACGTGTTGTCGTCCTTGACCTGCAGGCCGGACATCTTGTCTTCTGTGGATCCTTCTCCGGATACAGCGTCGTATCCTTCGATCGGGCTGAAGAAGGTCGAAGCTGCCTGTGCGTTCTTGGCGGCCGCCCCGTAATTCCAGGAGTCCACGAAGCTCTGGGCCGTGACCGGCTCACCGTTGGTGAACTTCTTGTCCTTCTTGATCTTGATAGTCCAGTTCTGGTTGTCGTCCGAATCGATGGACTCGGCCAGATCGTTTTGCGGTTTCCCGTCCTCGTCGTACGAGATGAGGCCATTGAAAATGTTCTCTACGACGACACCGCCGCCATTTTCAGACGTGTTGGTCGGTACCAACGGGTTCTGCGGTTCGACGCTGTCGGCTGTGATGACGGCGGACGAGTCGGCGTCTCCGCTTCCGGCGGAGGATCCCCCGCCGCAACCGGTAAGAGCCAATGCGGAGATCACCGCAACGCTCGCGAACGTTGAAATGCGTGAGAATCGCATTTCGCCTCCTAGGAGTGATTGATCGATGTGATAAGCGCGCGCGATGCCCCGTGGGTAACGTTTCAAGGCCCCGCGTACGAGCGGAAACTTGTGATGCATGACACGCTTGGAAGAAGTCTAAACCACATTTGTTGCTTGTATGTAACCGCCGTGTTGCCTTCGACGCTCCGGACGCGCAAAAGGCCCGCTCCACCAAGGGAGCGGGCCTTTTGGATTATTTTTTGTACTCCGTTTTCAACGGCGTGTCAGCCGCCATCAGTCCTTCATGGAGCGCCACGGCAATTTGCCGCTCCGCTTCTTGGCGCCCGAGGTCGACGCCGAAGACGCACCAGAAGCAACCGCAGCTTCCGCGGCTTCCACGGCCTCAGCTTCCATGCGGTCGTTCCAGTGCTCCTCGAGCTGGCTGAAGTTGGCCGAAACCTGGCTATTGACGCTCTCGGAGATTTCGTCTGCGATCTCGTTCCGGACTTGGCGCCGCTGAGCCCGAATGAACAACTGGTGTTCGGCCTGCAGTGATTTGAACAGCGAGATGCACATGAACACGATGACCACCGAGAACGGCAACGCCGTCAGAATCGAAATCGTCTGGATGGCGTTCAACGAGTTCTCTCCGCCCGCCCAGAGCAGGGCCGTCGCGGTGCCGCCGGCGACCAGGACCCAGAAAACTCGAACCCAAGTCTTCGGGTTCGGGGAGCCGGAAGAAGAAATCATGCCCAACACCAACGCGCCCGAATCGGCCGAGGTCACGAAGAAAACGATAATCAGAATCACTGAACCGATGATCAGCGCGCCGGAGGCCGGCAAGTCCTGAAGCATCGTGAACAGGATGCCTTCGCTGTCCAGGTTCGCAAGTCCGCCGTCACCGAAGAGCTCGGTATGCAGCGCAGTACCGCCCATCACGGAGAACCAGAAGAACGACATCGCCGCGGGGACCAGAAGAACGGCGAGAACGAATTCACGAACGGTGCGTCCCCTGGAAACACGAGCAATGAACATTCCGACGAAGGCCGACCACGAGATCCACCAGCCCCAGTAGAAGGTTGTCCAGGTGCCTGCAAACTCCTGACCTTCAGCACCGTCGAGCGCGAAGGTCGAGAACGTCAACTCGATGACGTGCTGCAGGTAATGGCCAATGGCCTGAACGAACTCACGGAGCAGGAAGATCGTGGGTCCCATGATCAGCACGAAGAGTACGATCACCGCCGCCAGAATCAGGTTGCCGTTCGAAAGCCATTTCATGCCCTTCTCGAGGCCGGTGACCACCGAGAACAAAGTGACGGCCGAGAGAAGGATGATGATCATGGTGTAGCCCATGTTGCTGGTGGCGTCGATATTCAGGAAGCCAAGGCCTGACGCAATCTGCATCACGCCGAGGCCCATCGACGTCGCGACGCCGAACAGCACCCCGACCAGGGCCACGATGTCGATGACATCTCCCCAAATGCCACTGATTCGGTCCCCGAGGAGAGGTTTGAGCGAGTACCGGATGGACAACGGCAATTTCTTCCGATGGGCCGAATAGGCAATCGCCATACCGACGATCACGTAGATGGCCCACGGGTGCAGGCCCCAGTGCAGGAAGCTGCGGGACATACTCTGCTGAGCCAACTGCTCCGGCGAACCCCCCACCTCTGGCGGAGGCGTTATGAAGTGAGAGATAGGCTCCGATGCGCCGTAGAACACCAGCCCAATGCCCATACCTGCCGCGAACAGGAAGGCCAGCCATGTCATGAACGAATAGTCGGGTGTGGAATCGTCCGGTCCCAGCTTGATGTCGCCGAGCCTGCTGAAGCCCAGATACAGCGCAAAGACGACGAAGACGGCCACAATTGCCGTGTAATACCAGCCGAAATATCCGATGACGTCCGTTTGCAGCGCAGTAAATAGTTCATTGGCCTGATGCGGAAATATCATAGTGATGCTAATAAAAAGCGCCATGATGATTGCCGCAGGTATAAAGACTCTTTTGTCGATTGCCCCGCGCTTCATCTTCTCGTGCAAGCGATCTGGGACGCCGCCGACCCGAAGGTCCGGCTTCCTGGTCAAGAAGTTAGCCATGCAATCCTCGTTCTGTACCTCATTTAGTGATGCGTGTCGTGCGCAGACAGCGGTCCGCCAACTGCTCGTATCTACAAAGTCACACACATGCCTTCGCAGTAGCGGCCCGAAAAGCAAGCACACTTATTTATAGCCTAATCAATCTTTTGAACCGTTGACCAACTGGACCGATTCGAGACGCCAACCGTGTGCAATGATCCCTTCGGTTCGGCACCGGAACGCTATGGAATATCCCGGCCCGGCATAGGAGAATGGAAACCATGAGTGCATCACAGATTCCCGACATCACGTCCACCGAAGCCTGGAAAGAACTGACCCGGCATCATGCGGTCCTCGAGCCCGATCTCAGAGAATGGTTCGACCAAGACCCCCAGCGCGCGGAGGAGTTCACCCTCACCGCCGGCGATCTCGTCGCGGATCTCTCCAAGAACCTCTTGACGAGCGAAACCCGCCGGTTGCTTCTCAAACTTGCGGAACAGGCGGGTGTCGAGGAGCGTCGTGACGCGATGTTTGCCGGCGAACACATCAACGTGACGGAGGACCGCGCTGTCCTGCACACGGCGTTGCGTCGCCCCAATGGAGCCGCGCCGATGCTCGAGGTCGATGGACAAGACATCGACCAGGACGTGCATGAAGTCCTCGCCAAGGTCTACGATTTCGCCGATCGCGTGCGGTCCGGTGAGTGGACCGGGATCACCGGTCGCCCCATCGAGACGGTGGTCAATATCGGCATCGGCGGCTCGGACCTGGGCCCTGTCATGGCCTATGAAGCACTCAGGACGTATGCACAGGACGGTCTGACCGCTCGATTCATCTCCAATATCGATCCCACTGATGCAGCCGAAACGGTAGCGGATTTGGATCCCGAGACAACGTTGTTCATCGTCGCCTCCAAAACATTCGGCACCCTGGAAACCCTCACCAACGCCCGTGTGTGCCGCACCTGGCTGCTCGAGGCCCTGCGAGAATCAGGTGCACTCTCGGACGCCGAAGACACCGAGGCCGTGGCCCGCCACTTCGTGGCCGTGTCCACTGCCCTAGACAAGGTAGAAGCTTTTGGGATCGACCCAAAGAACGCGTTCGGTTTCTGGAATTGGGTCGGCGGCCGCTACTCCGTGGATTCCGCGATCGGAACCTCTCTGGCCGTGGTGCTCGGCCCGGACGTGTTCGAGGAGTTCTTATCCGGTTTCCACGCGATGGACGAGCATTTCCGTTCGGCACCGGCGGAGAAGAACCTTCCATTGCTCATGGGATTGCTCAACGTTTGGTATGTGAATTTCTTCGGTGCCGCCTCGCACGCGGTTCTCCCCTATGACCAGCATCTTCACCGCTTCCCAGCTTATCTGCAGCAGTTGACCATGGAATCGAACGGAAAATCCGTTCGCTGGGACGGATCCCCCGTGACCACCCAGACCGGCGAGATTTTCTGGGGCGAGCCCGGCACCAATGGCCAGCACGCCTTCTACCAGTTGATCCACCAGGGCACCCGCGTGATCCCTGCCGATTTCATCGCGTTCGCGAATCCGAGTCACCCGACCAAGGACGGCAAGACCGACGTCCATGAGCTTTTTCTCGCCAATTTCTTCGCCCAGACCAAGGCCCTGGCTTTCGGGAAGACAGAGGAAGAAGTTCGAGCCGAGGGCACCGACGAGTCCGTCGTTCCCGCTCGGGTATTCTCGGGCAACCGGCCCACGACCTCCGTGATGGCACCAGCGCTGACGCCTTCTGTTCTAGGTCAATTGATTGCCCTCTACGAGCACATCACTTTTGTCGAAGGGACCGTCTGGGGAATCGACTCATTCGATCAGTGGGGCGTCGAGCTGGGAAAGCAACTTGCCCAAGATCTTGCCCCCGCCGTCGGAGGAGATGCCGACGCGGTCGCCAAAGAGGATTCCTCAACGCGTTCGTTGATTTCGTACTACCTCAACCACAGAGACAAGTAGAGCCCGAGCGACTCCTCACGCGATCTGCCCCGCCTCGCATTCATGATGCGAGGCGGGGCAGATGTGCAGGGTCGGCGTATTCCCTTTTTCGGCCGGTCTGCACACGAGAGGATCGAGTCAGTTCATCCGGGCTGGAATACCGCTACGGATTCGCCCGTCGGATTGCAGATTTCTCACCACGCGTCACGGGTGACGGACGCTCCTCCGCCCGATCAGGCCGGTCGGTAGGTCAAGCAGTCCGCTCCGGAAGTCGCAGAACCGACTTTGACTGACTCCGCCCCACACATGAGGTCTTTGTTGAAGATGCATTCGATCCGCTGGCAAGCTCCGACATGCGCTTGAGCCCGGGGCAAGCCACCATCGGCGTCCAAGGAGATGAAAGTTCCGCAACTGGCATCCTGCGGTTCGCCCGTGATGGTCACAGCAAAGGCAGTGCAACCATCGTGATTGAACGAGCAATTTGAAACAGTGCATTCGGTGACATCTGTCATGACGGACATGGCGATCATCCCTTTCGATGAATGAGGTATTTCACACCCAATTATCCGGAGTTAACTGTTTCACGTCCAGTAAGACAAAGCTCACCAGAATTCGGTCAATAGAGTCATGATTTTTTACCGAAATGAATAGGATATGACGATGTTTCCTATTCTGCAAAAGTGGCCGAACAGGCCCGTCGCGGGGGACATTCTGAGGGGAGCGGCCTATTTATCCGGGTCAGTACGGCCTACCTGAATCTGTCCCTTCCCGCACTTGATCGAATAAAGTCACGAATTCCTGGGCTAACGTCCCAGCTCGCTTCGTTCCGTGGAAGCCAGTAGCGGAAATACACAATCTCGTGTGAGGGGTGCAATGTCGGGCTCGGCCAGAGAGTCGGCAGGCACGCTCCACCGCAATTCTTCGATTTCCGCGAGCGGAAAGATCGGCGTCCGAACCACATACTCAGGCGAACGGACCCAATCGAAAACATGTGCCACGAGTTCGTGGCCGGCTTCATTGGCTGCTTGTGTTTCCCAGCGGCCGAGGACTTCGAGCTCATGTGGAGCAATATCGACGCCGAGCTCCTCCCGGACTTCACGTACCGCGGCCGCACGCGGCTCTTCACCGGTCTCTGGTTTTCCTCCGGGGAACATGAAGGAACTGGTGCCGCGTTTGCGAACGGTCAGAACCCTTCCCTGGATATCCCTCATGACGACTGCGGAAACGGTTATTCGTGGCATGAGCCAAGTTTAGGTTCGTCCCCGCGGCGAGACGAAACCGTGCCGCCGCCGTAATCCATTGCCCGATAGCGAGCCCTTACTGTTCGGACGAATAATCCCTCAAGAGGACCGGTGATGGTGTTCGTCGTCTTTGGTCCCGCAGACAAGCGTCACGACCTCAACCTTCGGCAGCTCTTTGAGTACTTGTTGCGTAGGGTCGTTGTTGTCCAGTCCGTCCGATATTATTTCGCGAACTCCTCGAGTTTTTTCCGGGTCATGACCGAACCTTGTGCGCAGGCCAGTGGAAGGGGAACGGTCTTTCCCTCACTGCTCGATGGCGGCGTCCTTGCGTGTGATCCCGCGCGGCCGCCTCCAGGCCACCAGGATCCGTGTGCCGTCCGGGTTACAGACTCTCGTACACGCGGTTGATGTGGTGAATCGTCATATTCCGGAGGCTATCCGCTTGTGTTCCGGGAAGGAAGAAGGACGTTAGGTCATCTCGGAGGTGAGCACCGGCACGTCCGGTATATTGGCCAGTGGAAATAACCCGCGAAATCAAGCAGGGAGTACGCCGAAAACCCATGTCGAAAATCATTTACACCCATACCGACGAAGCGCCGTTGCTGGCGACCTATTCTTTCAAGCCGATCGTCGAGGCATACGCGAACAGCGCCGGGGTCGCGGTGGAAACCCGCGATATCTCGCTGGCCGGGCGCATCATTGCCCAGTTCAACGATGTGCTTCCCGATGACCAGCGGGTCAATGATGCCCTGGCCGAACTCGGCGACCTCGCCAAGACGCCCGAGGCCAACATCATCAAGTTGCCGAATATCTCGGCATCGGTTCCGCAGCTCAAGGCGGCCATCAAGGAGCTCCAGGCAGATGGTTACGACCTCCCGGACTACCCGGACGAGGTCAAATCCGAGGCCGACGCCGATGCTCGCCGGCGCTACGACCGAGTCAAGGGTTCGGCGGTGAACCCCGTCCTCCGTGAGGGCAACTCGGACCGTCGCGCACCTCTGTCCGTGAAGAACTACGCGCGGAAGAACCCGCACACCATGGGGGCTTGGTCGAAGGATTCGAAGACCAACGTTGCAACAATGGGCGATAAGGACTTCAAGTCCAATGAGAAGTCCGTGATCCTGCCTTCGGATGACACCCTGACCATCCGTTTCACTGCTGATGACGGTTCGGAGAAGATCCTCAAGGACGGATTGAAAGTCCTCAAGGACGAGATTGTCGATTCCACCGTGATGAGCGCGGCCGCTTTGGACGAGTTCCTTGCCGCCCAGGTCGCTCGCGCGCGTGAAGAGAACGTGCTCTTCTCCGTACACCTCAAAGCGACGATGATGAAGGTTTCCGACCCCATCCTGTTCGGCCACGCCGTGAAGGCCTATTTCCCCGACGTTTTCGAGACCTATGGTGACAAGCTCACCGAAGCCGGACTTTCTCCGAACAACGGCCTGGCTTCGATCCTCAACGGTTTGGATCTCCTTGACGAGGACACCGCGAAGGGCGTCAAGGAAGGCATCGAGCGCGGCCTGGAAGAAGGACCGTCGCTGGCCATGGTCGATTCTCGTAAGGGAATCACCAACCTGCACGTACCGTCGGATGTGATCGTCGACGCCTCGATGCCGGCCATGATTCGCACGTCCGGCCACATGTGGGGTGCCGATGACGACGAACACGACACGCTCGCTGTCCTTCCCGATTCCTCGTACGCCGGCGTCTACCAGGCCGTCATCGAGGATTGCCGCGAGAACGGCGCCTTCGACCCCACGACCATGGGATCCGTCCCGAACGTGGGGCTCATGGCGCAGAAGGCCGAGGAATACGGTTCTCACGATAAGACCTTCGAGATTGAGGGGAAGGGCGTCGTCGAAGTCCTGAACTCTGCGGGCGAAGTCCTGTTGTCCCACAACGTGGAAGGCGGAGACATCTGGCGCGCTTGCCAGACCAAGGATGTCGCGGTTCGCGATTGGGTCAAGCTCGCAGTTCGTCGCTCCCGCGAGTCCGGGACTCCGGCCGTGTTCTGGCTGGATTCAGAACGCGCTCACGACACCAACCTGATCAAGAAGGTCAACGAGTACCTCGAAGCGGAAGACACGGACGGGCTGGATATCCGCATCCTCTCCCCCATCGATGCGACCAAGTTCTCTATCGATCGGATCCGTCAGGGCCTGGATACGATTTCCGTTACCGGAAACGTACTCCGCGATTATCTGACGGACCTGTTCCCCATCCTGGAACTGGGAACCTCCGCCAAGATGCTCTCGATCGTTCCGCTGATCAACGGCGGTGGACTATTCGAAACCGGCGCGGGTGGCTCGGCTCCCAAGCACGTTCAGCAGCTGGTTTCGGAGAACCATTTGCGCTGGGATTCCCTCGGTGAGTTCCTCGCTTTGGCCGCGTCCTTCGAGCACCTCGCCAGCACGACCGATAACGATAGGGCCCGTATTCTTGCGGAGACGCTCGATGCCGCTACGGGCACCTTCCTCGAAGAGAACAAGTCCCCGTCCCGCAAGGTGGGTGAACTCGACAACCGAGGCAGCCACTTTTACCTGGCGACATACTGGGCGGAGGAACTGTCCCGTCAGAGTCGCGACAAGGACCTCGCGGAATTGTTCGCGGGAATCGCCGAACAGCTCAAGTCCAACGAGGACAAGATCGCCCAGGAGCTTTTGGATGTCCAGGGCTCTTCGGTGGATCTGGGCGGTTACTACTGGCCACAGGACGCAAAGGCGGACGCCGTAATGCGACCTTCAGAAACCCTCAATGGGATTCTGGCGCAGTTGACCAAGTAACGGTCCGCTGATCTGAGAGGCTCCCCGGAACGCGAAAGCGTTCCGGGGAGCCTCTTTGTTTTCCGTCTGCGCCCGGAAGCTGCACGAGGTACCGTGCGGAACCGGTTGATGCAAAGATGCCCCGAACATCGCCTTCGCAACGCTCGGGGCATCTGTCATGCCAATCATCCGATATCAGTCACGACGATTGCCTTCTTCATCAACTTCGATTTCTTCCTTGCGGACCTGCCCGGATACGGTCTCGGTGTCCTCACGGGCCTGCTTATTGAGAGAGACTCGCTCGGTCGCAACGGTCTCGGTGTCGACGACAGGACGTTCTTCGTATGCGGTCACCGTGACCTCCTCGTCCTTACCGAACTCGTTGCCATCGGCCGCTTGGCGGGCCTCTGCGGAGTCCGGATCGATCTTGGTGCGCTCGACCTGAACCTCTTCGTGTCGAACCGGGACCTCAACGGTTTCGGTGTCCGTCTTGACGTGCTTGCGGAGTCGCACCTGACCCGTCTCACGGCGCTCGGTCTGGTCTGTTGCCTCGAGCCGCTCCTCGTGAGCCACTACGTCGTTGTCGGCAGCACCGTGACGGCCGGTTGCGGCCTGGTCCGCGGTTCCGCCTCGCGTCTGGGCCTCAGCCTGTCCATTGCTGTGGCGACCGGTCCCGGCCTGGGTATCCTCACGCCCATTCACCGTACCTGCTGCCGCAGTTCCGGCCGCAGCCGTTCCAGCGGCAGCAGTACCGGCCGCCGCATTGCCATGCTCCTGGCCTGTCCGATTACCTGCCTGCCCACGCTGGGCATCGGCGTTGCCACTGTTGTCTCGTCCCGAGTTGCTGCCGTCCAGCGAGTAGTACTCGTAGATACGCTGCTCTTCCTCGGGGGTCAACGAACCGTCGTCATCGATGTTCGGGGCATCTTTGACGAAATCCTTGTCATAAGGAACCGTCAGGCCGTCATCGGAAGCGCGGGCTTGGTTCAAGGGCACAAAGGTTTCCTTGGAACCGAAGAGGCCGGTATTGACCGTAGCGAACGTCGGCTCGTTGGTCTGGTCGTCGAGATAAATCTCCCCGACCTTGCCGATCTTGTCGCCGTTGTTTCCGTAAACTGTGCTGTTGCGCAGGGACTCAATGTTCTGGTTATTAGTCATGGTCACTACCTTCTGATCGCTGGTCGGTTGAATTACCAATCCAATTCGAAACCAAGTGATTCCGAGCTATATAAACAACCTAACCACATAGCAACTCACGGTCAACGTTTTTTCCTTCCACCACGGGCGAAATTTCATATAAGGATAAGTTTCTTTCAATGGCAACAATCGTTCATTCCCCGGCAATATGCCCGAAATGGAGGGAAATGGCGTGCCACACAAACCCACTGTTGTCCATATTTTCCCACATGGTTGTCGAGGATTTTAGGGATACTCCAAGCCTTTGGCCAGCCCCTGAACATGCCCCGGAGAGTGCCAAAATGGGACGAATGCGCAGAAGGTGCCTTATTCAGTCGCTCCAATCGATGTCATTGCAATGGTCTGCGATCCCGCTCGTCGGCAAACATTCAGGGGGACCCTTCAAGAATCCGGACGAGATGCGCAACGCCCGAGGCCACTCCCACAAGCTATGACCTCGCGGGTGCGCCCTCGGGCGTGGGTACTCATTGCGGCGGACGCGCGCCTTTTTAGTCGTTCGTGCGCTCAGGCTCGTTCCTGGGCCAGCCGCTTGCGTTTCAAGGGGAGGAATTCCTCGTCACGCAGGCTGGACTCGATGTCTTCAAGACTTCGGTCCTTGGTCTCGGGGACCCGGAAGTAGATCACGATCCACGCAATCACGTTGAGGGCCGCATAGACCATCATCGCGCCGCCCGGCGACAAGAAATTGACCAGTGTCAAGGCCGTGGAGGTGACCAAGAGGTTCGAGCCCCACAGTGCCATCGCGTGCAGGCTCGTGGCCGAAGTGCGCACCTTGAGTGGATAGAGTTCGGAGCCCATGAGCCAACCCACGACCTGGATACCACCTGCTTGGAAAAGCATGAACAGCACGAGGAAGGTCAGCATGAGCGGCAGGTTGGGGTCGTTGCCGCCAACGGAGAGAGTGATACCGAAAAGCAAGATCCACAGCGCCGCAAACGGCAGTGTCCACAACATGAGGGTCCGCCTGCCCATGCGATCCACGATGAACCGACCCACCGCGGTCATCACGACGTAGACCACGCCGACCATGACGTTGATGCTGAGACCGATATCCGACGGCAGACCAACGTGCGTCAACAAAGTCGGCGTGTAATAGATCATCATCTCCAGGCCAGTAATCTGCGTGAAAATCGCGACGGCGACACCCGCAATAATCGCTGGTCGCATCCATTTCTCGGTGAACATTGCGGACCATTCGCTCTTCGCGGCCTGCCGCTGCGCTTTACGACGAGTGCGTTCGATGTCACGGATCTCCGATTTCGCGGTTTTTTCACTGGGTCGAACCCACTCGAGCACTTGGGTCGCCGTATCGACCTCTCCCTGACTGACCAACCACCGCGGGCTTTCAGGCAGCGGAATCATGCCGATCACCAGCACGATGGCCGGAATAGCGGCGACAACGATTTTCCAGTGCCATTCCACATCGCGCAGGAAGTAGTTGACGAGTGCCGCCGTCAGAATCCCTACACCGATCGCGATATTGAAGAAAGTCACGTAGCTGCCGCGCTTGTTCTTCGGGGCAAGCTCCGAGATATAGGTCGGAATGGTCTGGGTTGAACCGCCCACCGCCAGGCCGAGGAAGAAACGGCTCGCCATCATGATGTAAGGATTCGGCGAAAGGGCGCAGAACACGACCCCGAGGACGAAGACCGATGCGACCGTAATGATTGTGATGCGCCGCCCGAAGCGACGAGCGAAGAAGCTGGCCCCCAGGGCGCCCAGGACGGCACCGGCGAGAATGAACGAGGTGATGAACTCGGCCGTTATCCCGTGTTCGCTCACCCCGTAGTCCTGAGCGATCTGCGCGAGGGTTCCGGAGATGACGCCGGTGTCGTAGCCGTAGAGCAAACCCCCGAGCGCTACCAAAAGGGAAGCAGAGAGGACGCGGAGTCGCGCCGTGCGGCGGGGCTCCTCGCTCAACGCGGCTGCTCGAAGCGAACCCGTGTCCGGGCTGTGCGGCCCCGAACCTTCCGGCATATTCGAAGAAGAACTTTCGGTGGTCATCAAGCACTCCTGACGGTCAGAGAAATATGATTCACTTCCAGGCCGCCGAGGCCATCCGTCAAAAACTTCGACCGGGACGGATGCCACCGGTCGGTCCAGGAGCGGTGCAAAAAAGCGGTGCACCGTGGATAAAAATATCCGCAGGCCCACCGCTTTGTGTCTCCGTGCAGGTTATCAACAGGGCTTTCCCACGGGCAAGGTTATCTACCTCATCCGGATCTGCTCAGCCGGTGCATGGAGGACTTCGCCGGGGAAGCGACGCGAAGTCGTCACATGCCTCAGACATTGTGGTTTCGCGGAGCCAACGACTGAACGTCAGCTTCCTCCAAGGTCACCGATTTCGAGCGAGTGATGAGTTTGTGCCCAAGCCACACCAGCAAGAAGACCGGCAACCCGATGTAGGAACTCAACACATGGAAAAGCTGGCCCTTGAAAACGGCCTCGTAGTTCTGGCCAAGGATGACCACAATGCACAGCACGAAAGCGATAATCGGCCCCAAAGGAAAAAGGGGCGCCTTGTACGGGAGGTCCTTGAGATCAAACCCCTGCGCCACGTAGGCCCTGCGGAATCTGAAATGGCATACCGCTATCCCGACCCACACGATGAATCCTGAAAGACCGGAGATATTGACCAACCACGTGTAGGCGGCACCTTGCCCCACCACGGCCGTGATGAATCCGGCCAGGCCGACACACGCCGTCGCGATCAAGGCGGGCATGGGTATCCCGCGCTTATTCACTCTGGCAAAAATTTTCGGTGCCTTGCCTTCGAGCGCGAGGGAAAGAAGCATACGGGTCGAAGCGTAGAGACCTGAATTGCCCGCTGAAAGGATGGCCGTGAGGATCACGGCGTTCATGAGGGAAGCGGCAAATGCGACCCCGGCTCTTTCGAAAACCAGGGTGAAGGGGGAGAAAGCGATATCCGATTCGTCGCTTCTCAGCAGGTTCGGGTCGGTGTACGGAATCAGAAAACCGATCACCGCAATAGCTCCAATGTAGAAGAGCATGATGCGCCAGAACACGGAACGCAACGCTTTGGGGACGTCCCGGCGCGGATTCTCGGCTTCGCCCGCGGCCACACCGATCATTTCGGTTCCCTGGAACGAGAAGCCGGCGATCATGAAGACCGAAATGATCGAGATGAACCCACCGCTGAAGGGTGCGTCCCCTTCGGTCCAATTCGAGAAGCCCGGGGAGTTCCCGCCGATGATGCCCACGATCATCAGGATCCCGGCAATCAGGAAAACGATGACGGCCGCAACCTTGACGGCTGCCAGCCAGAACTCGCCTTCGCCATAAGCGCGTGCCGACAGCGCGTTGAGCGCCGTCAGCAAGACCAGAAACACTGCAGCCCAAATCCAGCCCGGCACGTCGGGCAGCCAGAACGACATGATGAGCCCGGCCGCCACCAGTTCGGCGGCAACCGTGATGGCCCAGTTGAACCAATAGTTCCATCCCATCGCGAAGCCGAAGGACGGGCTCACAAATCGCGTAGCGTACGTCTGGAACGATCCGGCCACCGGCAGATGGGCGGCCATTTCCCCCAGAGATTGCATGAGCAAGAGGACCATCAGACCGATGACGGCGTAGGCCGCGAGTGCGCCTCCTGGGCCAGCGTCCGCGATGGTTCCGCCGGAGGCGAGAAAAAGTCCAGTGCCGATGGCGCCGCCAATGGCGATCATCTGCATATGCCGGTTCCGAAGCCCACGCTTGAGGCCTTCGGGCGTGAAATTCTCCGACTCGGTGCTACTGCTGGACACAATTCTCCCCAGGGGTTGAACGCCAAATTTAGTTCAGGCTACCACCCGGATCCCCGAGGAATGGCGCTCACAAAAGGGAACCTACCAACATGCCATAATTCAGGTTCGGTTCTTTCACATGAAGTGGTTCGGACGCGAAAACACCCCGTCACGGGGCCCGGGCTCCGTGACGGGGTGAAGTCTGTTCCTGCCGATTTCTCGGTTTAGCCCCGGGCGGCCGTAATCGCCGAATCGTAGTCGGGTTCCTGACCGATTTCCGGGACGAGCTGGGTGTAAACCACTTCGCCTTGAGGGCTGATCACGACGACGGACCGCGCCAGGAGCCCTTCCATCGGACCGTCGGTGATCCGGACCCCGTAGTCATCGCCGAAGGTAGAGCGGAACCCCGAGGCGGTCACGACATTGTCGATACCCTCGGCACCGCAAAAGCGACCCAGTGCAAAGGGAAGATCGTTCGAGACGCACACGACCGCAACATCGTTGAGGCCGGCTGCTTCTTCGTTGAACTTTCGGACACTCGCCGCGCAAACTCCGGTATCCACCGAAGGAAAGATATTCAAGACGATGGTTTTTCCCTGGAAGTCGTTCTCGGTGACTTCCCCCAAGTCGGTTCCTGCCAGGGTGAACGCGGGAGGGGTCGATCCTTTGTCGGGCAAGTCGCCCGAGGTCTGGGTCGGATTTCCCTTGAAGGTGATTTCAGCCATGTGTATTCCTCTGTCTCGTGTATTCGCTCAGCTGGACGATGAACTGCCTACTCGGTTTTCTCGGCGACCTGACGCTGAATGCGCGCCAGCATGCCGCTCATCCCATTCAACCTCAAAGGACTGACTGCCTGGGTGAGGGAGAGCCGCAACGGCAAGTCCGAGGGGACGCCAGCGACGATGTCGGCAGATTTTCCGTCGAGTCCTTCGTGGAGAATCCCCGCGAAACCTCGAGTCGTGGGAGCTTCCGGTGGCGCGGAGAAGTACAGACGAACGGTGCTGTCCTCCTCGACCTCGGTCACGAGGAAGATCGGCGACTGGCACTCCGGCACGGGCTCGAGCAACTCGGGGTGGTCCTTGAACCGAGCGGGAAGCTCAGGCAGGCCGTTGCTGAATTCGAGGAGGAGCTGCAGACGGTCCTGAGGCGGAAGTTCGGCAAACTCTTCCACGATCTCCTGCAGTGATTCGGGAAGTTCGGTTGCGGTCTGGGTCATGATGCTGAAGGTGCCTCTCCGGGCTCTTCGCCCTGAACGATGGGTACACGGACGGCGTTGCCCCACTCGGTCCATGAGCCGTCGTAATTGCGCACATTGTTGAATCCGAGCAGGTGTTCCAGAACGAACCACGTGTGGCTAGAACGTTCGCCGATGCGGCAGTACGCGATGATGTCCTGTTCCGGCTCGAGGCCAAGCTCGTCCTGGTAAATGCCACGCAACTCGTCTGCGGACTTGAATGTACCGTCCTCATTGGCCGCACGGGCCCACGGGACGGAATGTGCCGTTGGGATATGGCCTCCGCGAAGAGCCCCTTCCTCAGGGTAATTGGGCATGTGCGTCCGGCGCCCTGTGTACTCGTCGGCGCTTCGCACGTCGATCAGTGGAAGGCTGCCGATGCTCTCGCGGACCTGCGGAAGGTATGCACGGATGCGCTCATCCTCGCGTTCGACGACGGGGTACTCCCCCTGCGCCGGCGAGGGCACGTCAGTTGTCACATCGCGGTCTTCCTCGATCCACTTGGCACGGCCACCGTTCATGAGTCGAACGTCCTGATGTCCGAACAGTGTGAAGACCCACAGCGCGTACGCGGCCCACCAATTGGATTTGTCGCCATAGACAACGATGGTCGTATCCCGGCTGATGCCCTTCTTGGACATGAGCTCAGCGAATGCTTTTCCGTCCACATAGTCTCGGGTCACGGGATCGTTGAGTTCCGTGTGCCAGTCGACCTTGACCGCACCAGGAATGTGGCCGGTCTCGTAGAGGAGGACGTCTTCGTCGCTTTCCACGATCACGACGCCCGGATCCTTGGCGTGGTCTGCGACCCACTGCGTGCTGACGAGTCGTTCCGGATGCGCATATTCGGCGAACTTCGCGCTGTTGTCATTCGGTGCTGACACTTTTCCTCCGTTGGATAGCGGGAACTCTTCTTGGGAGAACGCCCTGGGGCATCTCTGTTATTCCCGAATTTACAGCTTTGGCACATGCAATGCTTTCGGACATATTTCGGACTGTGACAGTGGCGTTCCACTTGCGCAGGAAGACTCCTACGCTGAAATTTCAGCCAAGTGCTCTGACCAGATGGCAGGCCCCAAGAGGCTCCCCAGTCCAAACGATCAGCACGAGTCATTTTTCGAGTGAGGAGCAGGATGAGCCAACGTCAGGTACACCTTGCGGCGCATTTCCCCGGGGTCAATAACACCACGGTTTGGTCGGACCCTAAATCCGGTTCCAATATCGATTTCTCCAGCTTCAAACATTTCAGCCGAACGGCAGAACGCGGGCTTTTCGATTTCGTGTTCTTGGCCGAGGGCCTGCGACTTCGTGAGCACAAAGGGAAAGTTTTCGATCTGGACACTGTCGGTCGTCCTGAAACGGTCACCGTATTGTCCGCGTTGGCCGCTGTCACGGAACACATCGGTTTTGCAGGCACGTTGAGTGCGACTTTCAACGAGCCTTATGATTTGGCCCGAAAATTGGCGACTCTCGATCACGTTTCCGGCGGACGGGCCGCGTGGAATGTGGTCACCACCAATGACGCCTTCACCGGCGAGAATTTCCGGCGAGGCGGCTATCTCGACTACGCGGATCGTTACCGCAGGGCTGTCGATTTCATTTCGGCCGCACGGCAGATGTGGGAGTCCGACGCCGGGCCGTTCGAATTCTCCTCGGAATTCTTTGACATTGCGGGGCGTTTCCCCGTGCACAAGACTCCGCAAACCCACCCGGTACTCTTCCAGGCCGGTGATTCGCCTACAGGCCGTGATTTCGCGTGCGCCAATGCGGACGCGATTTTCACGCGGCATTCCGGCCTCGAAGGCGGACAGGAATTCTACGCCGACATTTCCGACCGTCTTGCACGATTCGGACGTTCCAAGGATGACCTGTCGATCTACCCTGGGGTCACCTACATCATCGGTGATACACATGAGGACGCCGTCGAACGTTCCCGCCAGGTCGCTTTCCAGCAGGTCTCCGGTCCTGGAGCCATCGCTTTCCTCGAAAGGCAGTGGGGAAAGGACCTGAGCGCCTACGACCCCGACGGACCGCTTCCGGACATCGAACCGGATTTCGAATCGGAATCGTTGACCCAGGGACGCGTGCGACGGGTCAAGGATCCGCGTCCCGTCGTCGAGGAATGGCGTCGTTTGGCGAGGGACAAGAATTTGTCGATTCGCGAGCTGGTCGTAGAAGTTTCCGGGCAGCACTCCTTCGTAGGAACGCCTGCAGAAATCGCCGGTCAAATGGACCTCTACGTCCAGGAGCGTGCCGCGGACGGTTTCATCCTGATTCCCCACCTCACCCCTGGCGGACTCGACGAATTCGTCGACCGGGTGGTTCCTGAGCTCCGCTCGCGAGGCGTCTACCGGGATGGTTACCCGGGCCGAACCCTCCGGAAGAACATGGGCCTGCCAGACTACCGGCCAGAAAAAGAATGGGCAGCATCCCGCGAGCGCGCGGACGAATCCCGGGAAGAAAACTAGGAGGACAGCATGAACTTACCTCTTGCCGTGGCGGTTTCTCCGCAGGCCACCGCCGATCTTCACGCTTTGGCCCGTCTGGTCGCCCGGGCGGATTCGACGGCCGGTACGGTACCGCCTGTCCGCTGGCTCGTGGTCCGCGACGATTTTGTTTCGGGTCTGGACGCGCTGACGCTTTCCGCGTGGTTGGCCCCTCAGTCCACGCGCCTGCAGCTCATGCCTGAAGTGCCGGTGACCCATAACGAGCCGTTCCATATCAGCACCGCGACGGCCACTCTCGACTTCGCGGCAGAGGGCCGTGCCGGATATTCCCCTACTGTGCAGACGGAGAACGCTCCCGCCGCCGCAGCCGGAAGGCGCGCCGCCGCTGATTCCGAACAGACCTGGCGGGAGGTGCGGGATGTGGACGACGTCGTGACCCGGCTTTGGACCTCGTGGGAGCCCGACGCCGTGATTCGGGACGAATCAACGGGTCGGTTCATCGATCGCGAAAAGGTCCACTATGTTGACTTCACCGGTACTGATTCGGTCGGTCAGCAGTTCACCGTCAAGGGGCCCTCGATCACTCCGCGTCCGCCGCGCGGCGAATTGCCTGCACTCGTGAGGGTCTCGGACGAACCATCCGCACGAACCGCGGCCGACATCGCGGATATCGCTGTACTCGACGCCGATGCGTGCCCCACGGCCGAGGCTGGGCGTCGGTTGTTGGATCTGTTGATTGAAGGCTCGGCCGACCCCACTATTCTGATGAGCGTCGCTGTGACCGAGCAGGGGCGGACTGCTCGCGGCGGGACCTCTGAAGCGGAGCTGTCGGCTCTAGTGGACGAAGCCAACGAATTCCTGGGGCACGCCGGCGGCGTGGAGGAATCCGCTGGGTCACCGCGCGAGCTCACGGGTATCGAAGGAGTACTTCTCGATTCCCCGACCGCCGATGCCGCCATAGCTGCGCTCGCCGGTGGCGAACGGGATTCTTGACGTGCCGACTTCCATAGTCTTTGTGGGTGGCGGCCCTAAAACGACCGGGGTTCTCCTCGCTCTCGCGGCTTCGATGCGACCGGAAGCCCCGGCCCTGGACGATCCGGTGGATGTCCATGTGATCGAACCATTCGAAGCCGGTGGCGGGCGCATCTGGCGGCATGAGCAGTCTCCGACGTTGTGGATGAACTCCGTGGCCCGGGACGTGACCATCTTCGCTGACCAGGACGCCTCGTTGACGGCCCCGCCGCTCACTGGTCCCGACCTTGCAACGTGGGTCGAGGGTGCGGGTCGGAACGTCCTCGAAGAGCGTGGGCTGGGTGACTACGTCGAGGGCTTCACACCGGAGAGCTTCGCACCGCGTCAGGTTCAGGCCGCATACTTAGCCTGGGCCTTCGACAGGGCCGTCGAGTCTATGCCGGACGCCGTTCACGTGCATGTGCACCGGTCATTGGCGGTCAAGGTTCTCTCTTCCGGCGATCGCCGCAGCGTCTTTCTGGAGTCGAGCAGCAATGGATCTGCCCGAATAGACGCCGATGTGGTGGTGCTGGCACAAGGTTTCGTGGAAATCGAGGACGATGCGGAAACCCGCATGCTGAAGACTCAGGCCGAAGAACTCGGGTTGTCGTACATAGCGCCCGGATACACGGCCGATGTAGATCTCTCCGGTCTGGAGCCGGGGCAGGACGTGTTGGTTCGGGGCTTCGGCCTGGCATTCATCGACGCCATGATGATGGTGACCGAAGACCGTGGAGGAGTATTCCAGTCAAGTGGTGCCAGGACTCGGTATCGGCCTTCGGGCCGGGAACCGGTCCTGTGGGTCGGTTCTCGGCGAGGGGTTCCCTACCATTCCAAGCTGGGTTATCTCCCCAAGGGTATGCGCGTGGGCCCGACTCGGTATGTGACCAAGGAAAACTTCGCACGTCTTGCCGATGATGCGAAGGTCGAGGGACCGGGAAGGCTCACCGTCCTGGACGACGTGATGCCGTTGCTGGACATGGAGTTGTTCGTCGCGCATTATTCCGAACTTGCGTATCGGCACCCGCAGCGTGCCGAATTCGCACCCGACGACATCCGAGACAGGGGGGATGAGTGGAGCAGCATTTTCCTCGCGGGAAACCGCTCTCATGCCTCCGACCTCAGGAACGAGCTGGATCGATGGGCGCAGAGCCTGGTGCCGGATCCCAGAGACCATTACGATCTCGCGCGTATAGACCGACCCTTCGCCGCGCGTGATTTCGATGGTAGGGAGGACGTCGAACAAGCCGTGTCCGACTATGTGCGGGGCGACCTCGACCGCGCCGCCGATCCTTCCTACTCGCAGGACTCGGCTCGTTTTCACGCCTTGGTCGGGGCCTACTATGTGGTCCGAGAGCTCGTCGCCCACGGAGAATTCTCGGCCGAAGATCGTATTCAGAATTTCGACGCCGGACTCCACGGCCTCTTCTCCTTTATCGCCTCGGGCCCTCCGCCCGAACGTCTGGAGAATCTGCTCGCATTGCATCGTGAGGGATTGGTTCGGTTCTTGGGTCCGGAGGTACGGGTTTGCGTACACGACGGCGCGTTCGAAGCGGCCTCCCCCGCGTACCGGGAAGTGGTGCGCACCCGCTCGATGTTTGACGCTCGACTCGCGAGAGTCAGCGCGAAGCGGGCCAAGGACACTTTGCTGCGCGACTTGATTCGACAGGGTGATCTGAAGGTTGAGAGTCAGGGTGGGATGGCCGCCAAGTTCCTGATCGATGAGAACAATCGCGCCCTTGATTCTCGCGGGGTTCCCCAGGACGACCTCTTGATGGTCGGTCCGTCGGTTGCGGGCTCGGTCGAAGAAGCGTTCTCAAGGCCAGGAACCGATGCCCACGTTTTTCGGGACAATGAGAGGCTCGCCCAGCGTCTGCGGGAATTCATCCCGACGCCCTCGACGGCCCGAATCCTTTAGACGGTCGGTGCCTCCGTCGGATCGGCCAGTGGCGCGCGAATAACCAGCACGTCGACGACCGCCGCGATGACCAAGGCAGTCACAGCAACGGGTAAGGGAAGCACCGGGTCGAGGAGCACCAGGAGCGCGCCCAATGGATCCGCGGCATTCACGACGCCGTCCGTGTGCTTTCGGAAAGCGATCCACCAGATCGCCATGAGGAATACGGCGACCGGCAGAGCAACCGAATAGATGCAGTGAGAGACGGTAGGTGGGAGCGATGGGACAAGTTGTCGATTTCGATTTCGATTCCCGCGGAAAAGGCCCCAGCGGCCGCGAAAACGAAATAGTGGACATACCCATAACGAAGTGATGCTCCGAGGCTGGAGATCGAGCGGTGGTGCGGAGGCCAGAAATAGATCCACCACAGGCCGGCCGTGACCACGAGCGCGAGAATGGCTATGGCCACCAGCTCACCCAATTTCTCGGACTCATGCAAGGCTTCGATAATCGCATTCGCGGAAGCGGCCAGGGATTCTCCGAGCACGATCAAGGTGAAGAGGCCGTACCGTTCGGTGACGTGGTGCGGATGCCACGGCGTGCTTCCGATTCGTTCGGCCACGACCGGAACCGAAACCTCGACGAGCATCAGAAGCACGAAGCCGACGACTTGGGTCGTCGACGCGGGAACCATCAGCCAGGCGACCCAGAGAACCTGGGCGAAGAGGACCCCGAAGGCGAAATCAATGCTGCTCGGCCTGCCTGGCCGCCTGACCTGGCAGCGCGCAACCATTGAAAGACCATTGCGACTCGCATGAGCACATATCCAATGACCACAACCGTGTAGTTGCTTTCGGTGAAGGCGGGATCGAGTCCAGCTGCGAGAACCAGGACCCCGGCCATCTGCACGATGGTGACGAGTCGGTAGAGCCAGTCGTCGGTGTCGAATGATGTTGCAAACCATGTGAAATTCATCCATGCCCACCAGATACCGAAGAACGCCATCAGATAGTGTGCCAGGGCTCCGCCGATGTCCCCTCCGACATCAACTGGTGAAGATTCTGCGCCGCTGTGCTGACAGCGACCACGAAGACCAAATCGAAGAAAAGCTCGAGCGTGCTGGCGGCCCGGAATTTCTCTGTTGGATTCCGTGGGCCCATCGGGACGAGCCGAAACCGGGCTGGCGAAGGTGCTGTATGCATGAGACGGCCTGTCTGCGCCGGGGTGCAGCGGGGACTGCGGAACTCTCGTAGCCTACAATCAACGGTTTTAGTTCGCTGTCCTAATAATGGTCCGGGGCTCATACATGACCATGCTTCACTTCACACTATCTGCTCCGCGAATTGTATTGCCGGCCCCCATCCGTGGTGGCACAATCATCCTTCGTGAACAAGACAGCTGGTTCTAATTCGGATTATTTATCCTCGTCAAACGGTAATTCCGCAGCGGAGAACTCACCGGGGCAGGAAGAGGATCCGAAGGGCGAAACCATGGCATTGGCCCTCGGAGCACCCCGTCCCAAGTCCAAGGCACCGGTCGCGTTGATCGTCGCCGCAGTCGGCGTCGTCTTCGGGGATATCGGAACCAGCCCCCTGTACTCAATGCAAACGGTGTTCAGCATTCACCACCGGGCCATCGGCCCGACCCAGCAGGACGTACTGGGCGTGATTTCCATGGTCATCTGGTGTCTGCTGCTGATCGTGACGGTGGCCTACATCGGATTCATCATGAAGGCCCACAACCAAGGCGAAGGCGGGATCCTGTCCCTCGCTTCGCTCATCTGGCACAAGCTCGGAAAATCGTCCCACCGGGCCGGGGTCGCCATCGTCCTCGCCGTCATCGGCGCCTCCCTGTTCTACGGAGATTCGCTGATCACCCCTGCGATTTCGGTGATGAGCGCGATCGAAGGCGTCGAGGTCGCAGACCCGGGATTCGCCGAATACATCGTTCCGATTTCGGTGGTGATTCTTTCCACCCTGTTCGCGATCCAACGTTGGGGAACCGGCTCAATCGGCAAAGCCTTCGGACCGATCATGGTCACGTGGTTCCTGGTGCTGCTGGTCCTGGGGGTCCCGCATATTTTTCAGAACCCGTCGATCTTCCGTGCTCTCTCGCCCACTTATGCGATCGCATTCGCCCTCGACCGGCCCTTTGTTGCGTTCATCGCCATGGGCGCTGTGGTCCTGGCGGTCACAGGCGTCGAAGCGTTGTACGCGGACATGGGGCATTTCGGCCGCAAGCCCATCATGCTCGCCTGGCTGTCTCTCGTGCTTCCCGCTCTGGCTATCAACTACCTCGGCCAGGGCGCGATGATCCTGGACCATCCCGAGACCATAGAGAATCCTTTCTTCCATCTGGCACCTCATTGGGCGAGGATCCCACTCGTGGTTCTCGCGGCCTGCGCGACGGTGATCGCCTCCCAGGCAGTCATTTCCGGTGCCTTTTCGGTATCGCGTCAAGCCACACGGTTGTCCTTGCTGCCCCGGCTCCGAGTCGTGCAGACCTCGAAGGACCAAGGCGGGCAGATCTACATGCCCACAGTCAATCTCCTGTTGTTCCTGGGCGTATTGACTTTGGTCCTCGTGTTCCGTTCCTCCAGCAATTTGGCCGCGGCCTACGGCTTGTCCGTGACGGGCACGCTCCTGCTGGAGCTGTCGCTCTTCCTGCTGTTGGCTCATGCGGTGTGGAAATGGTCCTTCATCCGAGTCGCGACGTTGGCATTCTTCGTCGGCGGACTGGAGCTTCTCCTGTTCGGGGCGAATGTGGTCAAGGTTCTCTCCGGGGGCTGGTTGCCGCTACTCATCGCCGCGTGCTTCATCATCGTCATGCTGTCGTGGCGCCGAGGTTCGCGCATCATGTGGGGCCGACGGGCCGAGATGGAGGGTCCGATCGAAGATTTCGTGAATTGCATCCACGGATCGGATGTCCAACGGGTGCCCGGGGTCGCCGTATACCCGCACGGCAACCCCTCCACGACTCCCCTGGCACTGGGCTCAAACCTCGAGTTCAACCATGTGTTGCACAGGAATTCCGTGATCATCACCATGAAGAATGTGGGGGTCCCGCACGTCCGGAGCGACAAGCGCATTCACGTTACCCAGCTGGGCGATCCGCAGGACGGAATCATCCACGTGCTCTGCCGCGTCGGTTTCAACGACTCTCAGGACGTACCGCAAGCGCTGAGGCTCACGAAGGTCGAATACCCTGAGCTCGAATTCGATCCCTCGGAAGCCGTATACATACTCTCGGTTTTCCGAATAGAACCGGGCGAGGAAATGTGCATGCCCCGATGGCAGAAGGTCCTGTTCCGCTTCTTGGAGAAATTCTCGGCAAACCGCACTCAGGCGCTGCATTTGCCGCTGCACCGCACCACGGTCATGGGCGCTCAGGCCGAGCTCTGAAGCACTTCGCAACAGGGAGGCACCCGAGGGTGCCGACGTCGTCGCCGGCGCCTTTGCACCAAAGTCGACGAAGGAGGTTCCACCGGACAGGCGATCATGTTTCCGAATTCCGACCGTGCGGGTCCCGACCGGACATCCCTCCTGGTCCGGCCGATCAGCGCGCTCGCTCCTTGAGGTAACGCTTGGCCTTGGGCATTTCGATGAGGATCATCGCCGCGCCGAGGACCCAGAGGGGGATCTGCACGGACATAGCGACTTTGAAACCATGCAGTGAATACGTGCTGGGAGTGCCTGCGCCTTGCAGATCCAAGACGAATCCGATCAACAAGACCGTTATCAGGGCCGCACTGAAGCCACCCATGTTGACCAGTCCTGTTGCGACGCCGCGTTGACGCTTGGGCGCGTGCGTGCGAACGATGTCGAATGCGGTCATGGACAACGGTATTCCGCCGCCCATGATCGCGCCGTAAATCAGGGTGACGGAATAAGGTGCGGCTCCTGGCCACAGTAAGAGCACCATCCATGCGGCGAACATGATGACGACGCCGGACAGAGACAGCATGACGCGGTGTTGAGAGTATTTCGCGAGGATCGGGCCGAAGACCAGGGCACCGATCATGGAGGCCACAATGGCAACGTTAAGAACAAGGTGTGCGGCGGCGTTCGAGTAGCCCAGTCCACCCGTCAGGAACGGGGTCCCCCACAGAAGTAGGAAGCTATCGGGGGCAAACATCGTGGAGAAGTGCACCCAGAAGGCCAACCTGACACCGGGTCTTTTCAGGAGCGATGTGATAGCTGGGAAGACGCCGGTGGAGCCGGGCCCGACCACGGGCAGCACCTCGGTCAGGATGATGGGGCCGGTATCAGCAAGAACCGGGGAGGACATGGTTTGTATGCCCTTTTTCTTGCCCGTCACCCGCTCGATGATGGTTCCCGAACCGGGGCCGTCTCGCATCACGAAGATTACGAAAACCAGGATCACGGCGCCGATCGCAGTGAGGCTCGCGAACCCGGTCATCCATCCGAAGACCCCGACCACGGCGGCCAATGGCGCAACCGCGACGAGCTGGCCGATTTGGCCGGCGAGTCCCGTCAGCTGGTTGACCAGGGGTGCCTGGTCACGCGTAAACCATTCTGCCGCAAGCCGAACCACCGATGTGAATATTCCAGCATCGCCGGCACCGAGAAGAATTCGGGCGAAGACCGCCACCGGGATCACGTCGGTCGAAGCCAGAATGAGCTGAGCCACAGACATGCACAGTAGTCCGACGCCAATGACCCATGAGGTTCCGAATCGGTCGAGGCAGACGCCTACCGGGATCTGGCATAGGGCATAGACAACGAGCTGAAGGACGAGAAAAGAAGAAAGGACCGTCGCCTCAGCGCCGAAATGCTCCTGAGCGGTTGGGCCCAGGGCCGAGAAGGAGCTGCGGTTCACCAGAGCGAACATGTACGCGGCCAGTCCAACAGCCCAAATAAGCCACTTGATGTGCAGTCTCCGGGTCATCATGACCTGACTTTATCTCCGTGCGATGGTGCGCCGTCCAGACATTGCACTACCATGACGCCGATTCCCTCCGCCTCGGAGGTGAGCGCGAATGCCTCAATAATTCGTCGAGGGCGAGCGAGAGGCTGCCGCGTCCGAAGCCTCCCACCACGAAAAAATATCAGGCAGTCAGATCCAGGACGATCCGGCCGCGCACTCCCCCGGATTCGAGTTTCCTGTGCGCTTCTGCGGCCTGTCCCGCCGGCAGCGTCTCGGCAACCCTCAACGTGAGCGTCCCGTTCTCAGCTTGGTCGCGAAGTTCGGAGAGCATCTGTCGGTCTTCTGCCACGTCCCAGACCATCACCGGATGGACCTGGAGACCTCGGGTGCCGTCACCCTTGTATCCGCGGAATGTGGCGACCGAGCCACCATCCTTGACCGCCGGAAGGACTTGTTCGGACTGAATCGAGGCATCCGCCAACCCGTCCACACCCTCCGGAACGATTTCGCGGATCCTGTCCGCGACGTCGTCGCCACGTGGCACAAGATGATCCGCACCGAAGGAACGCACGAGTTCCTCGTCCTTCTCGGCGGTGTCGGCAACTACGGTAAGACCATCGGCCTTGGCAAGCTGAATAATGTACCCCCCGAGAGTACCTGCGCCACCCGTCACAGCCAGAGTCTGACCGGGTCGGAGGTCAAGCAGGTTAAGAGCCCGTCGAGCTGTCAGGGCGTTCATGGGCAATGTGGATGCTGCGGCGTCGGAAGCATTCGAGGGTGCTCGGACGACGGAACCAAGCGGCAACACAATATCCTCGCGGTAAGCGCCGTGAGATCCGGAAGGCTGCACCACTGCGACCACGCGGTCCCCGATCTCCAAGTCAGTATCCGCTCCGGGCCCGAGCTCGGCAACGACACCGGCGACGTCCATTCCCGGAACATCCCCCGGATCTTCGGCCCTGTCCTTCTCCGAGCGCTGCCCGGCGCGAACGCCGGTGTCGGTCGGGCTCACGGCCACCGCCGTCACCGCGACCCTCACCTGTTCGGGTCCGAGCTCCTCTGCGGGAACGTCGATTTCATGGAGGGCCTCGGGTCCTCCGTACTGGGTTACTCCGTAAGCACGCATACAACCTGTCTAGCACTGTGCTCGAGCACCCACAACGGTTATGCAATAACGATTAACGTGGCCCTTCACGGCATGACCAGGCCGGGCCTCGAAGCCACATCGTCCGTTATGTGGTTTCCGCGTAGAGTGAGGGCCCATGACCTCAGCCTTGCCGGAGAATTGGGAACCGTGGCGTAGCCGGTCGCATCTGGGCGACCGGCGCCCCACCCGCAAGGAGACCGCACACGCCGTCAGCTCGGGGAATGGACGCGAAGACGTGCTCCCTTATCCTCGGGACGAGCAGAACACGGGGCTCGTTCGGATACTCATCATTGGGATCAACCCGAGTCCGTGGACGGCCGCCGTCAATGCCCCGTTCGCGCGACCGGGAAACCGATTCTGGGCCTCACTCGAAGCCGCCGGAATACTGGATCGTCGCATCGACGCCTCCCGAGGTCTTTCCCCCGCGGATGAGAGGATACTCGCCGAACGAGGCCTCGGAATCACCAACCTCGTCTCCCGCCCTTCCGCACGCGCAGACGAGCTTTCACGCTCCGAATTGCGTGACGGCGGATCCCAGCTGGTCGAGCGCATACGCGTCATCAGGCCACAGGCTGTGGCCGTGGTAGGAATTACGGCATTCCGCGATGCGTTCGCAGCTCCGCGAACGATTATGGGGCTTCAGCGTACAGGCGCCTTGGCCGACTGGCCGGACGACGTCCAGTTGTGGGTGCTACCCAATCCTTCCGGGCTGAACGCGCACGAGAACATCGAATCCCTTGCCCAGAAATGGCGCGAGGTGTGGGAAGCCACGGTTCCACCGGCTGTGCCGCCGGCGACCGACACCGTCTAACCGCTCGGCCACTAACCTTTCGCAGGGTTGGCCTCACTGCTGCTCCTCGCCTCGCCTAGGAATACCATGCGGTCGAGTGCGAACACCGTGGTACGCAGTCTCCACCCCATGCGTCGTCCTGGGTCATCCAGCACAGGTCAGCGAGTTGTATAACCTCCGTTGGCGAAGATGGTCTGGACCGTAATCCACCAACCCTCCGACGCCAAGAAACGGACGATGGGTGCAATGTCTTCGATCTGGGTCAGGTGGTTTCCCATGGCTTGGGATTTGTGGAACTCGACGCGCTCCGGGGTCTCCTGCCCGTAAAAGAACGGCGTATTCATGGGGCCGGGCGCGACCGCCGTCACCGAAATTCCGCGGTCGGCAAACTCCTTGGCGGCCGCCCGGGTGGAGTGCTCGACGGGCGATTTGCCGCCGGCATACGTGGAGTAACCATCCGTCAATGCAGCGAGGAGTGCGGTCACAATCGTGATGATCTTTCCGCCATCAGCGAGTCTCTTGCCGGCCTCCTGGATGAAGAAATATGCCGCTTTGGCGTTGGTGTCGAACATCGAATCGTATTCGACCTCGGTCGTCTCAGCGATGGGCTTGCGGAGGACCTTTCCCACCGTGTTCACCGCTACGTCGATCGTGCCGATCGCGGCCTCTGCTTCCGAGACGAGACGCGTGATGTTCGCCGGAACAGTCAGGTCGCCCTGAATGATTTCGGCTTTGACCCCTGCGGATCGGACCGCCGCCAGGGTCTGTTCGGCCTTGGTGCGACTGGAATCGGAGTTGTAGTGGATCGCAACGTTTGCGCCGGCGTCAGCAGCCTGCCGTGCGACTAGTCCGCCGAGATTCTTGGCGCCTCCGGCGATGAGGACGTTCTTGCACATCAGGGTGTGATCAGTCATTTCAATACCCCCATATCAGCGATATGCAACTCAATATCAGCGATACGTTCTGTACGATAACAGCATGACAGAGCGTTCCGGAACCGGCACCAGAGAAAGGCTCATCTCGGCGGCTGCAGACCTCATTACTGCATCCCCCGGCGAAGAAGTCTCCCTGCGCGCCGTATGCGATGCTGCCGGGGTCAAAATGCCGACCCTTTATCACTTTTTCGGATCCAAACAGGGGCTCATTGACGCGGTCATAGAGCACGGCTTCGATCTCTACCTGGGCGGGAAGGCATCTATGGAACCCTCCGGTGACCCGATTCAGGACATTCGGTCGGGGTGGGATGCTCACGTCGATTTCGGACTCGCCAACCCTGGTTTCTACACTTTGATGTACGGAACCGTGAGCCCAGGGCATTCGCCGGCACCTCAGTCACGGGCGAGCGATATCCTGCGTGGGCTCACCACCCGAGCGGCCGAACAGAATCGCCTCGTCGTCTCCCCCGAGCAAGCCGCCGCACACGTTCTCGTGGCCAACACCGGCGTGACTCTCCGACAAATAGTCCTCGCGAAAGCCGATCCGGAGCTCTCCGAGGCAGTACGCGAAGGAGTTATCGCCGCAATCACCGGAGCTGATCCCCGGAAAGACGACCCGCTCGCCGCGGCCATCGAGATCGCGGCGGCCAGCCCAGAAACCCTGGGGAAGGCGGAAACCCAGTTGTTGATCGAGTGGCTGACCGCCCTCGGTCGAGGCCGCCCCCGCTGACTACGGTCCGCCCGGATAGAGCCGGACCAGGTCGGACTCGACCGCTGAGTCCGACCGCGGAGCCCATGCCGATCTGAAAGAGGAAGATAAGCCGAGCCCATGACCTCATCCTCCACCGACTCGCCCCTTGTCGTCGCCGGAACCAACGCCTGGCGGGAATGGCTGGAAGTCAACGACGACCATTCCGACGGCGTCTGGCTCATGCTCGCGAAGAAAGGCACGACTTCACCGACCTCCCTGACGTACCAGGAAGCGCTCGAAGAAGCTCTGTGCAGCGGATGGATCGACGGGCAGCGCAAAGCATTCGACGAATATGTCTTTCTGCAACGCTTCACGCCACGACGGACCGGATCAGTGTGGTCACAGCGGAACGTCGCCGTCGTGGCCCGTCTCGTCTCAGAAGGTCGCTTGCGGCCACGCGGAATCGACGAGATAGAACGTGCCAAAGCCGATGGGCGTTGGGAACGCGCCTATCCTGGTTCGGCCGCGGTCGAGGTCCCGGTGGAGCTGACCGAGGCGCTCGCCGCGGAGCCTGCGGCCCAAATTGCTTTCGCCGCACTCAGCCGCTCCGAGCGCTACAGCGCTCTCCACCCCATTTTGACCGCTCCGAATGAGGCATTGCGTGCCAAGAGGGTGAACCGACTCCTGATGCGATTGAAGACCCGTCGAGCGGACGATTGATCCCCTGCAAAGGTGGAAACTAGTCAAGGGGAGTTATCGGGGGAAGGTCTCGGGCCAATGCCATCGGTTCGGAGTGCGCCCGGACCGCAGGATAGTCTAACTGTTCAAACCGGGCCGCCCGGAAGCCGCATTCCCCCTCCCGCAGCTTAAGACGGGCACGGGGCCGGTTCGTTCAGTTTGGGAACGACTTCTTCGGGTTGGGGCGTGCAGAAGCCCCTTGCTGAAACCAACGAGTCGACCAGAGGCGAGATCCGAGATGAGATGACGCCCTCGGCGCTCATCTCGGCGGACCGGGCTCGAAGTCAAACTCAGGGTGCCCACCTGCCCAAGAATTGGCTAGTTCGATCCCCACGTGGGCAAAGCCCTCTTCGTTGCGTGTCGCACTAACTTCGAGGACGTCTGGAACCGTCCTGAACCGCCAGCCCGCGAGCGCAGCCCCGCCAGCCTAGGCGTTATCGCTGGCTCTTACCGCTCCCGAACGACACCCAAACCAATGAACACGACATCGATAAGTTCATTGACGACCGCCTGGTCAACTTCCTGGCGCGTAAGTACTCGAATCAGCACAGCACCAAGTAGCGCCTCCACGGCAGCGTGAACTGGCGCCTCTTCCCGCACCTGCCCGACTTTGATCGCGTCTTGGAAGCGAGAGACAAGGGCTGCACGCGTTTTTCGCGTGACCTGGTCCTCGTATTGTGCAGCGACCGCGGCGTTCTCGGCAGTCGCGGAAGTGGTGGCCCGAAGCAGTGCAGCGTTGTCCGGGTTGGCTGTTGCGTGAGCGAAATCGCTCATCCAGGCGGTGATATCCCTCCGGATGTCGTCTGAATGAGCAACCGGTATGGTCGGTGAGAGATTGCCGTGGAGGATGCCTTCTGCGACGAGCGCACTCTTTGTGGGGTACCAACGATAGATTGTCTGTTTACCGACCCCCGCCATCGCTGAAACCCGGTCGATAGAAAATTTGTCGTATCCGCGCGCAACAAGCTCGTCACGCGTTGCTTCAAGGATGGCCAGTCTAGACTTCTCGCTACGAGCACGGCCCGGTCGTCCATTTGCCATGACACCATCTTCCACGTATTTGCAAAAGATTCAGAACTACAACTTGCGCGAAAGCCCAGCAGGAAAGCTGGGCTGGCATCGGCTGGTCCGGCCCTTCAAGCCTTTACTCGCGATGATCCTGAGGACCGTCATGGTAGACCTTCGTCCCGTCGTACGACGTTCATGGATAGACGCCTCCTCTTCCCATGGCAAAGATCTCTACGATGGTATGGCCAGCAGCATCAGTCGCTCGCCAGGTAACTCGCGATCCGGAGCCGCTCTCGTTTGCCTTCCCCACATTGGGTCGGGAATCTCGTCCGCCGCGTGCTTCTCCTGGTGGCCACACTCGGTGAGCACTCACACGTTCTTTACCAAGCACAGCATCGCGCTTCGCTGAGAGAAAGGGCTGAAGGTTCCACCACCGCGCGAGGGCTATACCTTCTGGCCAGCTCAAGCGTAGAGTCTTGCACCATAACGAAGACAAATTGTCTCGATTTCAAAAGGACTCGGATGCCTGAGAAACAAGTTGTGGTCATCATTGGTGTGGGCGCGATGGGTGAAGCCATCGCCCGTCGACAAGGCGCAGGTAGTCAGATCGTACTGGCTGATTTCGACGAGGATCTTGCCACCGGCAAAACCGAAGCTCTGCGCGCTGACGGGTTCGATGCGATAGGAGCCGCGGTCGATGTATCGGCCCGCGAGTCTGTGCGGGCCTTGGCGGACAAGGCTCGAGCACTGGGGCCAATTACCCAGGTGGTTCATACTGCGGGCCTGTCACCAGTTCAGGCGCCGGTTGATGCGATCCTGCGTGTTGATCTATTGGGGGTCGCAATCGTTCTCGAAGAGTTCTCCACTGTTATCAGTGCTGGAGGCGCCGGAGTCATTATTTCCAGCATGGCCGGTCATATGAAGTCGCCGATGTCGCCCGAAGTTGAATTTGCGTTGGCGACTGCCCCGGCAGATGAACTTTTGGCACTTCCGTTCCTTTCTGCCGACTCAGTCGGGGACACGGGCGCCGCTTATGGTTTGGCCAAGAGGGCGAATCAACTCCGCGTTCAGGCAGCCAGCCGCTCGTGGGGTGCCCAGGGCGCACGGATCAACTCCATCAGTCCGGGAATTATCTCCACTGCCATGGGGCAGTTAGAGCTCTCAGGAGAAAATGGACAGGCAATGCTGGCCATGATCGGCGTTTCCGGGACCGGCCGAATCGGCACGCCTTCAGATATTGCCGATGCCGCTGCATTTCTTCTCAGCCGAAATGCATCCTTCGTCACCGGCACTGACCTGCTTGTCGATGGTGGAGTGGTCGGGGCCGTACGCACAGATCCAAATTTCACCAGCTCACTTACCTGATACCTGTATCAGCGGCGAGTTTCACGTCGTATATTCCCACCCCGTGGGCCAGCAGTCATGAATTTCTACGGTCCAGGAAAGGCAACCACCCATGACCGATCCCTCATATCCGGTGCCCTCTACCATCAGCCCACAGGCTCAGCGGTGGCTCGGATTTCGCAATCCGGCCACGCAGTTTCCCGAACGCGGCGACACCGAAGGGTGGATAAATCTTGTAGAACAGAGCAACGAATATATCGCCCGGCAGTTCCTCGGTCACGAACTCCCCGTCTCAATCGACACTCTGACAGTTGACGAGGTAACCGTTTATGTTGCCAGGCCAGGCGGCGTTGGTGAGAAGCCGGACGAGTTAATCTATCTCAACTTCCACGGAGGCGGTCTGTTCATGGGTGGCGGAGACGCATGCCGCGCGATGACTGCGGTGGCCGCGCTCTCCTCCAACCAGGTCACATGGGGCGTTGATTATCGAATGCCACCCATAGACCCCTACCCGGCGGCCCTCGACGACGCGACAACCGTTTATCAGCGTCTCTTGGAATCGCATGATCCGAGAAGAATCATCGTCGGCGGAGGTTCTGCCGGGGGAAATCTCGCCGCTGCCCTTGCGCTACGGGCCAAGAACGAAAGTCTACCGCTGCCTGCTGCACTCATTCTCAATACCCCGGAAATCGACTTGACCGAGTCTGGTGATACTTTCACCGTTCTCGATGGAGTCGACAATGTCCTCAGCAGCCTTGCAACGGTGAACGATCTCTATGCCGATGGCGCGGACCTCACTGATCCGTATCTGTCGCCGATCTTCGGCGACCTCACAGGGTTTCCTCCGACGTTTCTCCAAAGCGGTACGCGAGATCTCTTCCTCTCGAACACGGTACGCATGCATCGCAAACTTCTCGCGGTAGGGGTTGAAGCCGAGCTCCATGTATTCGAAGCGATGCCGCACGGAGGGTTCGGGGGCCAAAGCCCCGAGGATGAGGACCACGCAGCCGCGCAACGAGCCTTCATCGCCAAACACACACGCTGAGTATGCCGGCATTTATTGAAGTGTTGAGAGCATCCGTCGTTCCAGTGACACAACGACTTCTAGCGTGTCACTAACTTGTCCGCCGTTCGACAGAAAGCAGCTTGCGATGTCCGAAAAACGCACCTTTGTATCACTGGGAAGCTCATTTGCAGCGGGTCCAACCATCGAGCCAGTCGCCGACCCTGATGCGATGCGGTCGAAACGCAATTACGCGCATATCGCCGCTGAAGTTATGGGTGTCAATTTGATCGATCTCACGGTATCTGGAGCAACCACCTCTACCATCCTTGAGGAATCACACCGTACAGGCACTGGCGCCACGTTTGCCCCTCAAATCCAGGGAGTCCCAGCGAATGCGGACATCGTGACCGTTACCGCGGGAGGCAACGACCTCCACTTCCTCGGATCCATGCTCTACACTGCCTGGTCCATGAAAGCCCCCAACAGCCCCCTCACGCAGATGATGGGCCAGGAGTTGGCAACCGGGATTCCCTCACCGACCGAACATTCCATCGAAGCAGTGGTGAGCGGACTGACACGTATCGTTTCGGCAGTCCGGGACCGAGCGCGAAGCCCCCGGATTCTGCTGGTCGACTATCTGACCATCATCCCCGCGGATGCCAGAGCACGAGCCTCGCTGCCTTTCACTCCTAAACAGACGGAGTCTTTCGCGGATATACAGGCAGCCCTGGCTGCTGCTTTCCGTTTGGCGGCTGAGAGGTCAGGCGCAGAGCTGCTGGCGGCGTCGGAATTGAGTCGGGATCATGGTCTTGGCACCAAAGAGCCTTGGATATTCGGGTTCAAGTCCGAAGTAGAATCTACTTCCGGGTCGTACCACCCGAATGAGGATGGGATGCTTGCTGTCGCCCACGAGATAGTCCGTCATCTCACTGTTTGACACCGTTATCAAGCAGGAAATCGGAACAGATGAGGAGTGAAGGTTCGAGACCCGACCTACCAACCAATGGCTGCGGGGGACTTGCATTGGATCGAGCCATGTGGCTGTTCTGAGAGTTTGGGTATGAGAAGACCTCGATCGGTGGCCTCACCCGAGAGCCAGGCATCTCGGCTCCGAGCCTGTAGACCTCTTTCGGCGACAAGCGTGCACTCTTCGACGAGGTTGTCGCCCGGTACCAGGCGGACCCGAGGCCGGTGACCCACGCCGGGACCGGAAAGAACAGTCCCCGCGATCTTCTGCAAGCGATGCTCGACCGCGCGGTAGTCGAGTATTCAAATAATGGGCACCCCCACGGATGCTTCGTGAACAGTGAGCCCCTGCTCGTAGGCGAACGTGCTCATAACCGCGCGCCAACGACACAAATAATGCAAGAGACTTCCGACAATGAACAGGACGAAGGCTCGTTGGCGGCCCTGGCCGCTTTCACACAGGTCCTACTTGCCGGGTTGGTCGTCTACACACGTGACGGAGCGTACGAGAATCAGCTGCAGCGCGTTGCCGAGAACGCCGGTCAAGCCATTCCGTCTTGACCGAATCAAGATCAATCTAAGATGTCATCGGCCGTGTGCAGCATCCTCGTCGCCGTGGCCCTCACCCGGTCTCGGAGTTCATTGGGACGATCGATCACCACCTCACAGTCGAGTGCCGCGATGACGGACGGTAGCCAGTCGAGGTTCTCGGCATGGATCTCGGCTCGATACCAAGACGGTGCGTCTTCGCATCCTTGGTCCGCCGTACGGTCCAGCCCCTCGAGTCGGGCGACGCTGAGCGGCAGATGTGCCCGGATGCGATCCGCTGTCTGGCGAATGCGCAGCACGACGTGCCACCGGTAGTCCGCATTGGCAAAGGACTCGAGGAGGTGACCTTCTGTCTCGTGCGGCCGCGGCAATGCGAAGGTTCCACCAATTGAGCGGACCGACCGGATACGGTCTACCCGGAATGTACGTTCATCCTGCCTGTCCGTGTCGAATGCGAGGAGATACCAGCGATCTGAGTGCGCGACCAGGGCATAAGGGTGAATCGTGCGCCACGACAGGCCCCCTTTGGCGCTGAGATAGCGCAGGTCGAGGACGTCTCGATGGTTCACGGCCTCCGCCAGAGTCAGCATCACGGCTGGGTCGGGTGCCGCTCCCCCATACTGGGACGAACCCGTCATCACTCCGAGCAGCATGTCGATCCGCTTCGCATCAGCGGTCGGCATCGCTCGTTTGATCTTGGATAGGGCAGTCTGCGCGGCAATCCCGGGTTCACGTGATGCTGCCTGCGCATTGGCAAGTCCGAGGAAGACCGCGACCACTTCTTCTCTGCTGAACATAAGCGGGAGGACGCGTTGGCCGGGTGCGAGCCGATATCCGCCGTACCGCCCTCGTAGAGTTTCGACCGGCACTCCCAGATCGTACAGACGCGCCGCATCTCTGCGAATCGTCCGTTCGTCGACGTCGAGGCGTTCTGCCAGCTCGGAAACAGTGCGCAGTTGCGCGGATTGCAGTAGTTCGAGCATGTGCAAGGCTCGCGCGGTGGGACCGACCATGACACCCATCATTCCTCAAATACCGGACAGGTATCGCCCGGTATAGGTATTAGCGTCAAGTCCGTGGCCGGGTTCGTAGGTCACTTTCCGATTCACCTCAGGAGGAAACAGCAATGCAATTGGCAGCCACCCGCATCATCACCGACAACGTCGACGCGCTCGTAGCGTTCTACGAAACAACCACTGGAATCACCGCCAACCGGCTTCACCCGATGTTTGCTGAGCTCCGCACTCCGACCGGCACGCTGGCCATCGCCAGCACTGCCACGGTTCCGCTACTCGGGGACAATGCCGCCGAGGCTCGCGCGAACCGCAGCATCACCTTGGACTTCCTTGTCGACGATGTCGATGCGACCTACGCGAGACTTCAGGATCTTGTCGAAGTATTCGTCAATCAACCCACGGACATGCCCTGGGGAAATCGTTCCCTGCTCGTCAGGGATCCCGACGGGAACCTGATCAACTTCTTCACACCGATCGGCAAGGCATCCCGCTCCCGATTCGCGACCGACGCTCAGGAGTAGAACCTTGAAATGTAGTGAGGGCACGCAGGCGCCCGCTCAGCGTGCTTCCCAGTCACCGAACACCACGTCCTCGACGATTACTCATCAATAAACACTCCGCCAGCCTCCGCTGCTATCGCGGGACCGAAGGCTGCTGCAGGTGTGAACGCTCCATGAGGCTTATCTCCAGAAGCCATCCTGGCAACGATCGCCGCCAGGATGGCGACGGTGTAGTCCATGGCATCGTCGGCGCGTAGCCAACCTTGCCGTCGCGCGCCCTCCGGCCAGGTGATGACAGCGTGCCCCCAAGTGTGCGGTCGCGGGGCCGGAGCATCCTTTGTCTTGGATGCGGCCATCAACCGGATCATGAGCCTCCGTACCGCCGGGAGCTTGACCAGGCGGCCAACCAACGGCAGGAATGACCGCAGCACAGGTGAGGTCGGGGCGAGAGCGGAGGTGAAATCAACGTTCGGCGCTGCACTGACGTTGCGGGCGGCGAGCAATTCCCCCGAGGGCACCGCAGCAGAGGCCACGGTGGTCCCATCCGGCAGCGCGTGCCGCTGCAGGTTTGACCCGAGCCGGACAGGGGCGAGCCTGCCTTCGCGGTAGCTCAGTCCACCGGTACTGAGTACTTCCACGGAGGTGTGCGCGAACGCCTCACCGAGCACGCCGCGCTCGGAGGCAAACGAAGCCAGCGCGTCAACCCGCACGGCTTCCGGAGTGGGCCGCCCCTGACAGAGGCGGGCAACGACAGCCTCTGTTCCGACGACACCGAACCCGGCACCCGTGATCAGCGTACTTGCGGCATCGTTCGCCTCGTCGCCCATCTCGAGGAGGGCACGCAAGGCGGTCAGATCGTTGGCCAGGTCGATATAAGCGCCGCCTGGCATGCACGCACGCGCGATGACGGTCGCGGTCTCCGTATACGAACCGAGCAGATTAACTACCATTTGCGGGCGGTCGTGCCGCACAGCCTCAACGATCGCGTCGGTGCCCTCAAGGACCCGCATCCTCGCATTGCCCCCTACCCCGGCCCGCACCCGTTGCAATCGGGCCTCACTCCGCCCCACAAGGACTACGCTGCGCCCACCGTCTTGCACCAAACGCGCCGCCAGAGCGCGACCAACTCGCCCTGTCGCGCCGAGGATCCAGATCTCTTCGCTGATCTTCCCACTCATGGGGACTCCTTTTGCGATTGCACTGTGTGTTATCACAATGATGGCACAGAGTGCAGTCGTCGGCTAGCCTAGAGATATGCCTCGTTGGAAACCCGATGCCGGTGATAGGTTGCGCCGCGCGGCGCTGGATCTGTTCTCCGAGCGCGGCTATGAAGCCGTCACCATCAGCGACATCGCCGAACGTGCAGACCTCACGCGCAGATCGTTCTTCCGCTACTTCCCGGACAAACGTGAAGTGCTCTTCGCTGGCTCCGACCAAATCGTCAACGCGCTCGAGCGTCGACTGGAGCTCGTGTCTCCGAACTCCGCGAAAGCCGAGGCCTTGCACGTGCTCAACGAGGTAGGCACACACCTTCTCGGCGACATCGACGCCCAGCGGCGGAGACAGGCGATCATCGCCTCCAGTGCAGAACTTCAGGAACGCGACCGCACCAAGACGGCAAGCATCGGCGCGGCCATCGCGCGATCACTCATACGACATGGGGACGATGAAGCCGACGCCGCACTGATCGGCGCCCTGTGCGCCGAAGCTTTCCGCTCCGCTTTCAACCGTGCTCTGACAGACCACACGCACGCGAGCTTCACGGATCACCTCACAAGAGCGCTCGGCACCATCAGGTGGTTCTCTACCGACACCACGTTGACAGACATGCGGTAGGCATGGTGAACCACGCGTGCCGATTCTCCCAACGATGACCTGACGACGCCGGACGAGCTTGACGCACGATAACCAGTGGGTAGCCACAAGGCGAAGTCCACGAGAGATGGTCTCTGACAGCGCGCCCCTGCGCGTTAAATCGAGCAGGTCCAGACGCCTAGTTCATGCATGACATCGCCGTGGGGAGATTCGCTCCTATTCGCCGCGTCTCAGCAACACCGCGCGAGGTGATCTCGGCGGGGCCGCACTGCTCGGCAACGATGTCGTTACTCTGCTGGTTGCGGAACTGGGACAGGGTCACGGAAGTCATGAACCCATGGTGCAGCTTGCGCTCCGACGATCCGCAGGGATGCGTTCGGACGTTAGACGTTGAAACGGAACTCCACCACGTCGCCATCCTGCATCACGTAGTCCTTGCCCTCCATCCGGACCTTGCCGGCGGATTTGGCTTCGGCCATCGAGCCCAAAGAATCCAGGTCCTCGAAGGAAACGATTTCCGCTTTGATGAAGCCGCGCTCGAAGTCCGTGTGGATCACGCCGGCGGCCTGGGGGGCGGTGTCGCCCTTGCTGATCGTCCAGGCACGGGATTCCTTTGGACCGGCGGTTAGGTACGTTTGTAGGCCGAGCGTGTGGAAACCGGTCCGGGCGAGCTTGTCCAGGCCGGACTCGTCCTGCCCGGACATCTCCAACATCTCGCGGGCCTCGTCCTCGTCCAGTTCGACGATATCGGCCTCGAGCTTAGCGTCCAGGAACACGGCTTCGGCGGGCGCAACCATATCGCGCAGCTCCTGCTGGCGTTCCTCGGACTGGAGGACACCATCGTCGCAGTTGAAGACGTAGATGAACGGCTTTGCGGTCAACAGATTCAGCTCACGCAAGTAAGCCGTCTCCAGCTTGGCGCCGGGAGCCCCGCGGAAAATCGTCTCCCCCGCTTCCAGAATCTTCTGGGCCTCCTTGTACGCCTCGAGCTGGGCGGCGTCGCCCTTCTTGATCTTGACCTGCTTCTCAAGGCGCGGAATCGCGTTTTCGAGAGTCTGCAGATCGGCCAGGATGAGCTCAGTATTGATCGTCTCCATATCGGAGGCGGGGTCGATCTTGCCATCCACGTGCACGACATCCGGGTCGTCGAAAGCACGTACAACCTGCGCGATCGCGTGGGCCTCGCGGATATTCGCGAGGAACTGATTGCCCAGGCCCTCGCCCTCCGAAGCACCCTTCACGATTCCAGCGATATCCACGAAGGACACCGTCGCGGGCAGAATCCGTTCGGACCCGAAGATCTCGGCGAGACGATCCAGCCGGGGATCCGGAAGATTCACCACGCCAACATTCGGCTCGATCGTCGCGAACGGGTAGTTCGCGGCGACGACGGTGCTGCGGGTCAGTGCATTGAAGAGGGTCGACTTGCCCACATTGGGCAGCCCCACGATTCCGATAGTTAAAGCCACATTGACTTACCTTACCGGCCTAGTCCTCAACCCGCATACTGACATCCGTCTCATGCTCAACCGTTCGGGAAACGGTGCAGTCCTTGGTGCGTGCCAGCTCCACCAAACGCGGCACCATGGAGGCCGCTTTCTCACCGACCTCGCTTTCCGGGAACTTCACGGTGAAAGCCAGCTCGACGTCGCGCAACCGGCTTCCGCCTTCATCGTCCTTGTACTTGATTCCGCTCGAGACAACGCGGAATTCCTCGGGCTCCGCCCTGCGGGAGGTGACCACGTCGACGTCCACCGCTGAGCACCCGGCGATCGCGGCCAGAAGAAGCTCGACCGGGCTCATGAGCCCCTCGCCTTGTCCGAATTCGACCGAGTCGCCGGAGGAGTTGGTCGCACGATAACGGGTCTTGCCGAGCCTCTGCACCTCGACGGAACGGTAACCGGGGTCGTCCTCACGGGGAGTTTGTGCTTTCGTATTCTCGCTCATGACCTCATCCTGCCCCATCCGAAAGCCCTCACAAACGTTATGGTCAAATCGTGACATGACGTATGCGTACCGGCTCCCGGGAACGGGGAGCCTTGAAACATGGAAGACAAGGTCATCGAGGCCCAGGGCCTCATTAAGAGTTTCAGGGACGGGTCGGGGCGAGGGTTCAATGCCGTCGACGGGATCGACGTCGAAATCGGAGCTGGTGAGATCATCGGCATGTTGGGCCCAACGCGGCCGGAAAGTCCACTCTGATCGATATGATCCTGGGTCTGACCAGACCGTCCTCGGGATCCGTCGAAATCTTCGGGGAGACTCCGCACGCCGCGATCTCCCGGGGTCGGATCGGCGCGGGCCGCATACTCGTCGACGGGTAGATCGACGAGTATGCGGCCACGCTGCACCGCGACAAGTCACGGCGATACTGCCCGACGACCTCGATGCCTCGTCCCTGCCCGAAGTCCGGTCGGTCTCGACCGACGGGGACCGAACCACCATGACCACGAGCCTCTCGGATGAACTCGCCCGCTATCTGCTGACAAGCACCGTAGATCGGGACCTCTCGGTCTCCTCAGGCTCCCTAAAATATGCAGTTCCCGCGCTGACTTCGGATCGGACGGTCGAGATTCCGCCCCGTTCCGGGCTCGCCAATTGACCAGCGGCTACCCGACGGATATCGCAACTTTCACCCTGATCGACCTTCGACGAACCCTCGCGGATCGTTCCGGCGTCGCCTTCTTCTCCGTAATCCGGAAGACGAGTGCGAGCAACCGGTTCGAGGCACTGGCCAACAGTTGGGTCTGAAGCCACGCGTGCCGGCAGGATACCAAGGGGCTGAGGTGGCCAGTCCGTGCAGGTTCGCACACCTGTCATTTCCTTAAGTTGTCAGTCGCCACTGGCAGAGTAGAAATATGACCGCACTTCCCCTTGTACTCTCAGCGCTATTGGCTCTCATGATCGGAGGGGTGCTCGGGTTCGTCCTGGGCGCCCGTTCACGGACTTCGGGAGTAGATCTTGCCGAAGAGAACTCCCGGTTGAGAAATGATCTGTCCGCCGCAGTGGAGGGCAAGGAACTGTTGGCTCAACGTGTGGAGAGTCTCGAGGAACGCGCACGTACGGACCAGGACGTATTGCGTGCCCTCGCCCCGGTCAAGAACCAGTTGGCGACGGTCGAGCAGCAGGTGCGTCAGATGGAACGCGAGCGCGCCGACCAATTCGGCTCCGTCAGGGAAGCATTGGAGGTCTCACGTCGAGGCCAGGATGAACTGCGGGAATCCACACATCATTTGTCGAGTGCGCTGCGTTCCACTACGGCCAGAGGGACGTGGGGAGAGACGCAGCTTCGTCGTGTCGTCGAGGCGGCAGGAATGGAACGCCACGTGTCCTATTCCGAGCAGGTCGTTTCCGAGGTCCAGGACGAGACGGGGAAGATTCGACGCCTCCGCCCGGACATGGTGGTGACCCTTCCGGGAGGCAAAGAGTTGGTCCTGGATTCCAAGGCTCCGTTAGATGCATATCTCGAGTCCCAGGAAGCCATCGAGGAAGCGGAAAAGGCGGCGTGGGAAGGCAAACATGCAAAAGCAGTGCGTTCGCACGTGGACGCTTTGGCGTCCAAACGGTATTGGGATGCTCGTGAGACGTCGCCGGAAATCGTGCTGTGTTTTCTGCCCATGGAATCTGCTTTGTCGGCCGCCTTACGTGCCGACTCAGGCTTGTTGGACTATTCCTCGTCCCGCGGTGTAGCGCTGGTATCCCCGGTCTCCTTGTTGGCTTCCCTCAAAGCGGTAGCGCTCTCGTGGCGGCAAGAAGCCGTCTCGCAGAATGCCCGTGATCTGCTGGCCTTGTCACGCCAACTGTACGAGAGGCTCTCCAGCGTTGGAGGGCATCTGCAGAGCATGGGGCGCGCCCTGAGCCGTAGCGTCGAGTCCTATAATGCGATGCTTGGCTCGATGGAATCACGGGTCTTCGTGACGGCCAGGAAAATCAACGAAATGGATCCCACGGCTCCGTCGGATGAGCGGCTCGAGGCCAGTCCCGTGGACGTCTCGCCGAAGCCCCTGACCGCACCCGAGTTCCAAGATCTTCGTCCCGGGGCCAACGACCCATCCGGCGACTAGAACGTATGCGACGTATTGCCTTGTCGCGCGGAGGTCAGGACGTGACCGATGACAAGTACGAGAGCAATGCCCAGCCCCACACCCATGCTGGTCAGCGCCCAGGTCTGCACGTTGGCCGTGATCGCCTCCCCGAAATGCTGAGCGATGAGCCCCTCGGTGCCCTGAACAGCGCCCATCTGGGTGTTGAACCGGGCCGACAGAACCGTCATCGCCAACCACGTGGCCAGGCCGGTGCCGGCCGAGGCCAGGGCCAGAAAAAGCGCTTTGGAACGGGGCGCCAGAAGAGCCGCGAGAAGTGCTACGACCAGGGCCGCCGCACCCAGGGCAGGGGAAACGGCGGACAGAGACTGCGCACGGTGCAGGAACTTTGCCATGGGCGCATCGCCCCCATCCTGGGGAGCGTTTTCCAATTCGACGCGGTGTGAACCTTCGTCAAGACCCAAGTCCAGGTGGACAGTGCTCTGCACCCGATCGTTGAAGGCCTGGTACAGCGGCCCTGCGTCCACCATCAGCGTCGATGACGAGGGATCGTCGAAGTTGGCGGAATGGGTAGAGGAGGCCATCTCCTTCCACGTTTCCCGAAAGTCCTTCGAGTCGACGACGCCAGCAACGGTGGACCGCACCAGATTCGATGCGCGGTCCTTGGCCCAACTCTGGATTCCTGCAAAAGTCCCGGTGTCGGACCCGTCCCCCAAATATTGGTTCACTTTCTCGGAACTCATGATGTCTTGTGCAACGTCGTCAGCAAGCTGCGAACGGAACTGCTCATCCTGAACCACGCTGTTGGCGCTCGACACGAAGTGGGCTTCATCGCTCACCGTAAATTGGAACCAAATCAGAACCAGGGTCAGGGCAGCCAGGCACACGGAAAGTACGGCCGCTATGGACGCGGACACCCAACGGAGCGTTTGTGACGGGGAGCTGGACATAAGGCAACCGTAATCGCTCGGCACAATTCACGCTGTATCTTCGTCCACAATGCGGCCGGGATCCTTATTCTGTCGGTCAGGCCTGGTAGTCATTAACCATGAGCAACTCGCCATCCTCAGATCAGCCAGATCGCACCGAAGCAGGGTTGGGCGCAGCCGACCAGACACAGAGGCCGCCCCTGCCGAACCTCGCGCGAGACACAACCCCGGAGAACCCGTGGCCATTGCACTTGCTCTCTGCCAAGATGAACCAATATATCTCCCGGTGCGACCCCATTTGGGTCGAGGGGCAGATCATCGAGCTCAAGAAGCGCGCCCGTGTCACCTACTTGACACTGCGGGACCTCGAAGAAGAAATCTCCGTACCCGTGAGCTTGTTCCCCAAGGAGACCGCCCGGATTGAGGGCGACTTGGAACACGGAATGCGAGTCATTGTCCGCCTCAAACCGGATTTTTGGAAGAAAACCGGTCGGCTTTCCATGCTGGGCAGCGGGATACGGCAGGTCGGCCTCGGAGACATGCTCGAGCGCATCGAACGCCTCCGCCGGAAACTCCAAGCAGAGGGCCTGTTCAATGCGGCGCTGAAGAAACCCTTGCCGGTGCTGCCACAGAAGATTGGGCTGATCACAGGCCGTGATTCGGATGCCGAGAAAGACGTCATCCGCAACGCTCGGTTGCGATGGCCCGGAGCCCAATTCGAAGTCAGAGAGGTCGCTGTTCAGGGGGTCAACTCGCTTTCCCAGGTCACGGCGGCACTCGGCGAACTTGACGAAGACGCATCCGTGGACGTGATCGTCATCGCCCGAGGCGGAGGCGCGCTGGAAGATCTGCTGCCTTTCAGCGAAGAAGCGATGATCCGCGCCGTAGCCCAGGCGAGCACACCGGTGGTCTCGGCGATTGGCCACGAGGCCGATCAGCCACTTCTCGATTACGTTGCTGACTGGCGAGCCTCGACCCCCACGGATGCAGGCAAAACCGTCGTACCGGATGTCGAGGAAGAACGATTGCGCATCGGCCAGGCGCGAGCCACGACCGAACGCGTGGTCAGGCTTTTCATCGATCGTGAGTCCAACGGTTTAGCCCAGTACAGATCCCGGCCGGTCCTGGCACACCCCGAAACCATGCTCATGGCTCGAGAAGAAGAGACCGATGCGGCAAGAGCGCGTGTATTGCGCGCCGTCACCGTATCGTTGGATCGCCACCAAGAATCCGTCGCTCATCTGCGGTCTCGGGTCAGGTCCCTTTCCCCTCAGAAAACGCTGGACCGGGGATACGCGGTGGTTCAGAGTCGGGACGGGTCCGTCGTACAAGATGCCCGAACCTTGGAGCCCGGAATCCCTGTCGAGGTTCGTGTGGCTGCAGGAGGCTTTGAAGCCACCGTGGACAAGATCCGCGACGACGATCCCAGGGACCAACCCGGCTGAAACACGACATAACAACCCGACCATTGAAGAATGAGAACAGACCGAAACCCTCGCAAAGGAGCCCCATGCCACAAGAAGACTTCACCCCCGTTGAAGAGCTCAGCTACGAACAGGCTCGGGAAGAATTGATGGGAATCGTATCCAAACTCGAGTCCGGCGCCTCAAGCCTCGAAGAATCCCTCTCCCTGTGGGAGCGCGGGGAAGCACTCGCACAACGGTGCGAAGAATGGTTGGACGGTGCGAAGAAGAGGTTGGACGCGGCGAAAGAGCGCCGCGCCCAATCGGATCAGGAACCTTCCCAATAGCGCTTCCTGGCATGGAAGCCACAGTGCGAATGTTCGATGTCTTCCAGGGCCAAGACTCACGTCAGTTCTGGTGATACCCGCTCAGGAATTCACCGATACGGTCCAAGGCCGTGTCCAGTGTCTGGACGTCCGGCAGGGTGACCAGACGGAAGTGATCCGGTGCTTTCCAGTTGAACGCGGTGCCGTGGCTGACCAGAATTTTCTGTTCCTTCAAAAGGTCTAGGGCGAAGCGCTCGTCGTCCACGATCCCAAATTTCTCTGCGTCAAGCTTCGGGAACAAATAGAGTGCGCCCTTCGCCTGCTGGCATGTTACGCCGTCGATGCTGTTGAGCTTCCTATGAGCGATGTCCCGCTGTTCACGCAGCCTGCCCCCGGGCAGGATCAAATCGTTGATCGATTGATAACCACCCAGGGCTGTCTGAATCGCATGTTGGGCAGGGACGTTCGCGCACATACGCATGTTGGCGAGGAGTTTAATGCCCTCAACGTAGTCGCTGGCTTTCCACATCGGTCCCGTGATCGCCAACCATCCGGCACGGTATCCTGCCACGCGATAAGCCTTGGACAGACCGGAGAACGTCAAGCACAGGGCGTCCTCGCCGGCCAGAGTAGCGGTGTTGATCATTTCCGCATCGTCGTAGGTGATCTTTTCGTATATCTCGTCGGAGAACAGGATGAGGTCGTGTTCCTTGGCGAGGTCCACGATCTGCTGAAGGGTCTCCTTGGAATACACCGCCCCGGTCGGGTTATTGGGGTTGATGATCACGATGCCCTTGGTGTGAGGAGTGATCTTCGACGCGATATCTTCGATATCCGGATTCCAGCCGTCTTCTTCTGAGCACTGGTAATGGACGGGTGTACCACCGGAGAGGGCCACAGAAGCCGTCCACAAAGGATAATCCGGCGTGGGGACGAGGATTTCGTCACCCCGGTTGCACAAGGCTTGGAGAGACAACGTGATCATTTCCGAGACGCCATTGCCGATGTACACGTCGTCAGTGTCGAGGTTACGGATCCCGCGCGTCTGGTAGTACTGGACGACAGCAGTTCTCGCCGAGTAGATCCCCCGTGAGTCCGAATACCCCTGAGCCTCGGGCAAGTGACGGATCATATCCATCATGACCGCGTCCGGCGCTTCGAAACCGAATGGTGCGGGGTTGCCAATGTTCAGGCGAAGGATGCGATGTCCTTGCGCCTCCATTTTCTGGGCTTCCTCGAGTACCGGGCCTCGGATGTCGTAAAGGACGTTATTCAGCTTCGTTGACTGCCGGAATTGTGCCATGTGATTTAGAGTACCCTCCATCTGAGCGTGAACAGATTTATGTCACGATCGCCTTCGCGAAGGTTTCAGATTAGCTCACTGGCCGCCATCCGCCGCCATAACCACAACGTGTTTTCACCGCATTACAGGTCCTCAGGAGTCATTTTCCTTGAGCCAGAATCGTGCCGCATCCTGAGCTGAAATCGGACGGTCACCCGTTGTGAGTCTGTTGAGGAATTCCAAGTCCCCGGTCCCTAACTTGCCGGAAAGGTCGTTGATGGCGTTCTTCGCCGGGGACGGCAACTCCTTCGATCGAACCACAGGAACGACTTGTTGGGCGATAAAATTGGCCTTCGGATCTTCCAGAACCACATAGCCGTTGTCCTTGACGGCTGCGGAGGCAGTGAACAGATCGGCTACACCGACGCTTCCGTCGGCCAGCTGATCCGAAAGCTTCTCCTGGTCGTCTTCCTCTTGGTAACTTCCGGGCTCGCACCCGTAGAGGCTTTGGAGCCCCTTGCTGCCGTAAGCCTTGTCCTTGAAACCGCTGGGCACCCCGAACTTCAGTTCCTTGCAGTGGGCCGCGAGATCATCGATCGTGGAAAGTTTGTATTTGGCCGCAGTGATCTGATTGACCACCAGAGCATCCTTGTTCTCAGCAGTGGCGGTGTTGAGCGTTGTCACCCCTTCGGGCAGAACCTTGGGCAGCGTCGAGGAAATATCGCTACTGGACATTCCGTGAATATTGAAGGCCGGTCTCGGGGTGGGCGTCGTCGACGGTGTCATGCTTGCGCGAGGGTCGCTCGCGTCGCTCTCGCTGGCCGTCGGAGTGGCGGTAGCCTGCGGGTTCTCGGCGCCCCCGTCGGTCAGATCGAGCAGCAGATTTCCCGAGTAATCAGGGGTGATGTCGACGGAATTCTCGTCTCCCCTGGCCATCTGGTTCACGTAGTCGGTGCGGCTGTCCGGAGAGTCGACTACGTCGGTCTTGTACCCGGCGTGAGACAGAACCCCCGCATAGAGGTAGGCAACCACTTCGGATTCGTGTGATATCCCTTTCCCGATGCGAATGGTCCGGAAGTCTGATGCCGACGGGTCGGGGTCGGCCTCACCTGCACCTGAGCAACCACTCAGCACGACGGCGACGGACGTCAACAACGCAATGACCGGCAGCATCCAACGCTTCACAGTAATCTCCTCGTGGCATTAGGGGTGGGGCAGGCTCTCGCTGCCCTCAATAGGCCAGTCCGTACTGTTTGGCCGCAACTTCGACCAAGGATACTTTTCGGATCTTGGGAAGATCCTCGAGCGGAACCCATGCGACATCGTCCGTCGATCCACCGATGTCGGTCACCTCCGCTTTCCCGCCCGTGATGATCGCACGGTACAGGATACGCAAACTGTGGAAGGGCCGCTCACGACCGTCGTCGTAATACTTGCTGTCTACTCCGAGGATCCCATCGAGCTGGATGTCGTACCCGCTTTCCTCGTATGCCTCACGGATAACAGCTTCTTCGGCCGTCTCGCCGATTTCCAGACCGCCGCCGGGAAGTGTCCATCCGGCTCTTTCAGGGTGCCGCTCCCCCGTCCAGTGGGTCAGAAGCATTTTGCCTTGTTCAATGATGACCGCATAAGCGGCAGGTCGGGTGTCCATCTCAAGAGCCATGGGTTCAATCTTAGTTGCACATGCGTTTATGCACGTCCAGCGTGTACTGAGTTGATATTTGGCACTGTCTCAACGTGCTCTCCTAAAATTGAACTTATGAAACTCACAGCCGAGAATTCCGGCAACCTCCTCACGGACGTCTCAAGTCTGGACTTCTGGCTCGATCATCCGCTGCGAATCGTCCTGATCTTTTTGATCGCCCTGTTGATCAACTTGGTCGCGAGGACCGTGATCCACAAGGTCACGGACAGTATTGCGCGGGGCACGAAAGCCAGGGTCGTGGCCAAGAAGAACAGCAATGGACCTCAGGAATGGGTCGAAGACGCCGTCACGGCCCGTCAGAGGCAATCCCAACGGGCCAAAACCGTGGGATCCGTTTTGCGTTCCGTCGCGACCATCGGCATTTGGACGATCGCGGTGCTGATGATCATTTCGGAACTCGGGTTCAACATCGCTCCGGTGATCGCCAGCGCCGGAATCGCCGGTGTTGCCTTGTCCTTCGGCGCCCAATCGCTCGTCAAGGACTACTTGGCCGGCGTCTCGATCGTGGCCGAAGACCAGCTCGGTATCGGGGATGTCGTCGATCTGGGCGAGGCCAGCGGAACCGTCGAGTCAGTAGGGCTGCGCGTGACGCAGGTGCGCGACGTCGAGGGAACCCTGTGGCACGTCCGCAACGGCGAGATCCTCCGCGTGGGCAACCAGTCCCAAGGTTGGGCTCGAACCATCGTGGATGTCCCCGTCCCCTACAACTGCGATATCGATCGTGTCACCAGCTTCCTGCTCGATGCCGCAGAGCGAGTCAAGACCGAGACCGAAGTCGGCCACTCGATTCGCGGCAAACCCGAGGTTTGGGGTGTTGAGGAGATGACCGGCGAGTACCTGACCATGCGAATCGCGATTCGCACGGCTCCTCTTCAGCAGTGGGACGTCGCCCGCGTCCTCCGCGTCTATGTCAAACAGGCTTTGGACCACAATGGTCTGCACATTCCTCTGCTGAACCAGTCAGTGATTCACGGAACGCAAACCATGCCAATCGTCTCCGCGCGGTCAAACGGCACTACTTCTTCTTCCCCCTCGACTTCGAGCGAGGATTCTTCGCCGAGCGAGCCTTCGAAGAATTAGCTCCTCCGGACGATGACGCCCGGCCCGGTTTCCTTCGAACCGGTGCCGGGCGTTTTGTGGTTCGGCCGGTTACTTGTTGATCAGCCTTCGCACCCGAAGCACCACGAGAGCTCGACGCTTTACGGCCTCTCGTGATCCCCACGAATTCCTGAAGGACACTTTCGTCTTCGTCGCTGCGCGATCCATCGACGTCCTTGGTCCACACGAGCGCAACCGATCGTCTCGGCATGTCTTCGACTATCCGGTACGTCAGGTCCTTGCGGTGGTGGTGCCGCGCGACGGACATCGGCACGATCAATAGGCCCAAGCCCGCAGCAACCAGTTCGACCGCATCCCCCGTGTCGCGCATACTCGGCAATTTCCGTGGATTAGCATTCCGGTTTTCGTTGCTAACCGCCGCCCACTCCGGAATGTTCTCGGGTTCTTGAAGCATGAATTCCTCGGCGAGCTCCTCGAGTGGAACTTCGTCGAAAATGGTCAGGACGTGGTCGGCCGGCAGTAGCACAACGGGCTTCTCTTCGTAGAGATGAACCGCGTGAAAACGGGTTTTATCCAGGCATTCCGGTTCTGCCTCGGTACGCACCAGAACCATGTGGGCGTCTGCCGAAGTGAGCGAACGCAGGCCGGTTCCCTCCTCCAGGGCGAGTCTTTCGAGGGGCGTCGACCGGCCGAATCTCTCATCCCACCGGGCGAACCATTTACCCGGCATGACCCCGGGTACAAACCCCACCGTCAACCCCTCGCTGGGCGGACCGATAGGCTCCTGACGGCCCGTTGGCGCAGGCGTGCGAGGGGCGTCGTCGTGATGGGGGGAATTCTCGGAGGGCGAGTCGCTCATGGTGCTAACTTATCAGCGGTGCTCCTCCCTCCGGATACCGTTTCCGAGTTGTGCACGAGCGCGCTCGGGAGTACGGTAGAGGGGTTGCTCGGGGCTATAGCTCAGTTGGTAGAGCGTTTCGTTCGCAATGAAAAGGTCAGGGGTTCGATTCCCCTTAGCTCCACGTCGACGTTCCAGCAGAAACCCCGTTCCGTGAATTCAGGGAACGGGGTTTTGCCGTTTCCGGAAGCTTGGTCCTCGCAGGATGCCGCGCATCGGGCCGTTCGGCGGACGGAAGACTGCCTCACTGTGCCCGTGCGGTCCGGAGGTGGCTCGCATCCTGGAAAAGGCTGGGGCTTATAGCTTCGTCGTCTGGCTCGACCGGACGCGTCGCGGCCAGTACTTGATCGCGACGATCGCCACGATCACGATGAGGATCGCGACGGCCGCGAGCCACGGCCGCTGAAGCCAGGCCCACACCACAGCCATGCCCACCGTGCCGTAGATAGTTCCCCAAATGAGGGTTCCGACGAGCATCGCGGGTACCCACCGAGGCAGAGGCATGCGTGTGAAACCCGTGACGCCAATGACGGCGGTCTGGAACCCGACCGTCAGGAAACAGGCAGGCACGGCGAGGACTCCCCAGCGATTAACAAATGCTTCGGCGTGCCTGTACAGAGGCGTTTCGAAGGCTGCCCTCAGCTTGCCTGCCCTTCGGCCCCCGGCCGCAGCAGCCCTGCCGATCCCGTATACGAGTGACGTGCGGACGACGCCGACACCCCAGAAGAAAAGGATCGCAATCCCGAGGTCCAGGCTTTCGATCCATCCATGCATATCGTCTAGCTTACCGAAGATTCCCCGGCTCATCAGGTTCGATGGACCACACTCGGGCCCAAGCCTCAAGAGTTGCAAGGCTCGCGGCGGGATCGCATGCCTGAACCTCAAGGCCATCGGCTGTGACCTTTGTCATTTTTGCAGCGTCCGCCAAGAGAGAATCCACTGCTGAACAAGGCCATATGGCACTTAGGGACAGCACGTCGTCAAGAAAATGCAGGCAATCCTAAATTAGGGGTAGCGGACCCTCAGGACATTAGGTAATGTTTTTATTACCAAATAGCCGGGAGGCAAACCTGGGACGGTCGCTTTCGAGCGAACTTACAGCGGTCGGCGCCTCCAGTGAGTGAAGACCTTCTTCCTGTGTGTGATGCAAAGAGTGGGCCTCGGGGAATCCCCGGGGCCCACTCGTCATTAATTCTGGCTCCCAGAGGCCTGAAGCTATATGCGGCGGCAGCATGCTGCGCACCAACCGTTTACACTCCGGACCGATGACTTAATGGATGTGCCGCACCTTCACGACCCCCTTCTCCAGGGATTCCTTCAATCGGGTGTCGACCTCTCCCGCGAGGAGCCCCACGGCGTATCGATCCAAACCCCTGCGCTGGAAAACCCGTGCCGCCCGTTCCAGCCACTCTCTCGTGACGTTCAGATCCAGAATCTCGCCGAGTTGGGATTGGATTTTCTTCGACCGCTTTCTCTCCGAGGTGACATCTTTGACCCGTTTTTTCGGTACCTCTGACTCGGCCCACAGGGACTCGATCGCGTACCGCAACGATTTCGCAGCCTTTCGTACATCGTGGAGATTCTCCAGGACCTCGCCGATCGTCGGGTCGTCCAGGTCTTGGACCCGTCCACTTCGTTTGTACAATCGGTCGCTCAGGGTATCCAGCATCGTTTTGGCGATTTTTTTCGATCCCCAGCCGGAGGCGACGTCGTCGAGCCGGGGCTGCCGAGCGAACTCCCTCAGATCTTTCATCAGAGCGAGGTGTTCCGCAGATGACAGCCGGCTCCTGGCTACGCGAACAGCCGCCTCTTCGTCCTCATCGAGCAATGCGCTCAGCTGCTCTTGAGCCACTTTGGTCAGACGGTTCCACCCATCTTGTGCACCCAGGATTTCACGCACGACTTCGAGGTCACGCGCATCGCTCAGCGCCACGCCGGTCGTCTTGATCCTGCCATTCAGACACTTTTCGGCATCTCTGTCGATGATCCCGCGTAGCCCTCTCAGTACGCCCCGGATGCCACGAAATCTGATTCGAAGTTGATGTACCGAATCACTGACACCGACTCGAACACCGAGGTCAAGCGCAGGGACATCGTCGAGGAACTCATGGATGACGGCAGAAATCAGGGATTGCGAGCCAGTGAGATGGGGTCCGCCAGCTTCGTCCCCGCGGTTCCGAGGGACCTCGATGCCGGCATCGGCGTCGAACTTCGGATCCTGCCCGAGCGCGCGGGAAATCTTGGCCACTGCACTCGACGACGTTGCGCCGACCTGTTCCAGAACCTCCTCGACCTCTTTGAAGACTTCGGCTTGCGCCTTCAGGGAGAGATCCTCTGCCAGAAGCTCGACTTCCCATTCCCGCCAGGCCCTCTCGATTCCTGTGGCGTAGTCGGTCGAGCGCACGGAATCATCGCACAGCTCCGCGATCTCCTGGCCATCCCGGTCCCGAAGAATCGTGCGTTCGCGACGGGTTGTCAACCGTGCGATCGGGCTCAGGTTCTCACCGACGGTGATGCCTGATAAAACGTCCTTGACCGCAGCCGGCATCGTGTTTTCGTCTTTGAGAAGCCCGAAATGAACTTCTTGGCGCCCTTCCCCCAGTACGAACTTGATGTGCCAGCCTTCATCATGGCCACCACGACGCCGGCGCAGGATGACCTTTTCACGGGCCAGATCGCGCGAATCCGTATCGAAGTATGTTGCGTCGAGCTCTTGGATCTGAGGCTCCACCTCGGCAATGAGCCGTTGGAGGCCACTCAGGTCAGGCGTGAGGTCACCATCGGCCGGAGCTTCGTATTTGCGTTCAATTTCTTGGTGCGTTGTACTCATGATCCTCAATGCTCTTGGTTCGTTAGCGCCCGTCTCGGACGCAGGAGTGGCTCGCGAATACCGGAAGCATTTCAGGGATATCACACAGCCCGCCGGGTTCCCGACGGGCTGCGTGATATCAGGTGGTCCGCGGTCAGGCTCGCCTACGAGAAAGTACGTCGTCCAAGTTGAGAACGGAGTCACCCTTCTTGGCCGCTTCCGCCAAGGTGGAAGACGTTGATTTCGGCTCCGTCGGGACTTCCACAGGGCTGGGAGCTTCGCGGCGCGCCGCAGGAGCATCGACGTACGTCGGCTTGGGCAATTCGACCGGCGACCACTGACTGGTCGCCGGGGTGAAAGCCACCGGCTTGCCGGCGGCTACACGGCGGGCTTGTTCACGCAGAGACTCAATGTCCAATCCGGGCTCTTCAACATTCGGAACCTCCTGGGCACCGGGCATGCCTGATCCGGCGGACGGCGCATCATAGGTCACGGTTTCGACCGATCCCACGTCTGCAACGGGGTCCTGCGGTTTTGCCGAAGAACTTTCGTTGTCGTACACACCCTGAGACTGCTTGACGACGAGGCCCTCTCCCTCGGCAGGGTCGTCGGCCGTGGTCAGGTAGTCACCTTCGACGACCCATTCGTCGGAGCGGTCATCTTCCTCAGACGGTGCCAGGTCCCGAGACGCGTTCTGAGAGATCGCCCGACCGGGCCCCATGAGACCTCGGTCTGAAAGCGCCAAGTATCGCAGGCTGCCGAAGGCACCAAGCCCCACGATCAGAAGGAAGACCGGCAAAGGCCAGGCGATAGCAGTGAACGGGGCGAGAATTCCGGTGATCAGCCCGAATACGAGGGCAATCAGGCCGATAACAGCCGCGACAGTTCGTCCTGTACGGATGCGGGGCTTTACAGCCTCCGTAGCTGATCCGTGCGAGGTGGACCTCGGTGGACGGGGAACGCGTACTCCCTCGTGCCGTTTCTCTTCCTCGTAGACCACGGAGGTTTCCGTGGATGCCCCGGAGGAGACGTGTGGGGACTGGTTACTGTTCATGTCATTCCTTTGACGCAGTAGCACGTGGTCCCGGGGGAAGGCGGGTTCTGTGTTTTCCATGATATCGGTAGCCATGACTTGGGCGACCACCGAAGGCCGACGACGTCGATCGATGCTGCGCACCGACCACGCGACGAGGATGAAAGCGACGATCAGCAGAATGCTGGAAGCCGAAACCCATGAGAAAGACACGCCTGTAGTTTATCGTTCTTGTGGCGTACACCAACTCTCTGTCTCCTGGCGTGTCACCTGATAAATCCCTGCGTTTCACAGACGCAATCCGAAACACCTTCGGAATACGACGAATGCGGGGCCCCTCACGAGGACCCCGCATTCACGGACACGTTGGCTTTGCGATTAGTGCATCATTCGGAAGGCAGCGTTTGTACGAATTCCTTGAGCCACGACCGAAGACCGGGGCCCAGATCTTCGCGCTCGGCCGCCAAAATCACATTTGCCTTCAGATAAGAGAGCTTGTCTCCGGTGTCGAAGCGACGGCCGTTAAAGACAACCCCGTACACGCCTTCCCCTTCTCCGGTGCCTTGGCCGAGCGTCTCGAGCGCATCGGTCAGTTGGATTTCGTCACCACGTCCGGGAGGGGTTTCCTCAAGAACGTCGAAGACATGCGGGTGCAGAACATAACGACCGATGATCGCCAGGTTGGAAGGCGCATCTTCCGGTTTGGGCTTCTCGACCATACCGGTGACCTTAACGTAATCCTGCCCCTCGACGGGCTCCACCGCTGCACAGCCATACGCGCTGATCTGATCCTGCGGGACCTCCATGAGGGCCACAACGCTGCCGCCGGTTTCCTCTTGGGCCTGGATCATGCGCACGAGCAGATCTTCTTGCTCGTCGATCAAATCGTCGCCCAGCAACACGGCAAAAGGCGAGTTCCCAACGTGCGTCTTCGCGCGGAGGACCGCGTGGCCAAGTCCCTTCGGGTCACCCTGACGAAGGTAGTGCAACTCCCCCAGTGCGGTGGCTTGTTGAACCGATTTGAGGAGATCGTCTTTGCCGGAGGCCGCGAGTGACGCCTCCAAATCGGGGATGCGGTCAAAGTGATCTTCCAAGGCTCGTTTGGAACGGCCGGTGATCATGAGGATGTCATCGAGACCCGCGGACACGGCCTCTTGAACCACGTATTGGATGGCTGGACGGTCGACGACCGGCAGCATCTCCTTGGGGCTGGCTTTGGTGGCCGGCAGGAACCGAGTACCTAGTCCTGCGGCCGGAATCACAGCCTTGGTGACTGGTTTCTGTGAATGATTTGCGGACATACCTTCAGAATAGCTGAGGATCTGGGAAAAACCTTGGGTTTATCAAGGTTGCTTCGTAGCCTTGCCTTTGTTTGTCATGCGCCGTGTAATACCGCGACGGATCTCCTCGTTCGGATTCGCTTTCCCCGTAAACCGAATATTGGGAGATGGACTACGGTAGGAAGCCCTAGGCCGTTGCACCCGAAGCCGGAGGATCGCCGATGAACACCAGCAAGCTCGTCCGGGCAAAGTCAGACCTTCGGACGAAACTGCTCGCGGCACGCGTCTACCGGTGTGAACAGGACAGCGAGGGTGTGCAGCGCCGGCTCCTGGCGGATTCCTGGCGAAATGCACTTTTGGATTTCGTGATCGAGACTGTCCCGATCAACGGCACGGTATGTGCCTTCCTGCCGACCGCGACCGAGCCCCCGATCCGACCCGCCCTCAGATCAATATACGAATCCGGGAGGACGATTCTGGCGCCCATCTCGCGACCGGGCAGGGTCCTTGACTGGACACGCTGGACCCCGGATACCCGGGTCGAGATCAGCCGATTCGGAATCCAGGAACCGGTTGGCCCTCGCCTCGGCGCAGAAGCCTTTGTTCAAGCCGAACTTCGGCTCGTACCGGCTCTGGCGATCGATGCTCGAGGTGTGCGGCTCGGCTACGGCGGCGGGTTTTACGATACTGCTCTCGAGGCCGCGGCACACGGACCTCACATCGCCGCCGACATCGGCATTTGTTTTGCCGACGAATTTCTGGAGGCCGGGCGCGTGCCTTCGGAATCGCACGATGCGCGGTTGCCCCAGGTCTGCACCGATGAAGGATTCACGAGAATTCGTCAGTCGCCGTAAAATAGGTTCGCCGCATCCCACCGATTCAGAGGAGACTCTTCATGCCCGTTTACGCGTATGTGTGCAAGAACTGTCAGCATGCATTCGATATCCGTCAGGCTTTCACGGACAACGCGTTGAAAGAGTGCCCCGAGTGCCATGTGAGCGCACTGCGAAAGAAGTTCAACACTGTTGGGGTGAGCTTTAAGGGAAGCGGCTTCTACAGCACCGATTCCAAGTCTTCGTCCAATTCTTCTGGCTCCGGAGACTCGGCCGGAGACTCGTCCTCCGGCTCTTCCTCGACGTCGACTTCAGCGTCCACGACGACGACATCCTCCGGTAGCGATTCCTAGGTTTCCCACATGTGATTTTCTGACTCAGACGCCGGACAGGTTGTACCCAAAAGACTGTTTCTGGGCCAGAGCCGAATGGAGGAGGCCGGGGACTTTGCGACCGTAGGCCTATGCGTATTTTCCGGCATCAGGCCACGCGCCGCGGGTTCCACAAGACCGTTCCGATCAGTGTCCGCCTCCGCTCCCGGGTCAGCCGCCGAGCACGCTTTCTGGGGGTCGTCCTGCTGGTCGGGTCCGCCGTGGCCAGCGTGTTCCTGAAACCTTCGATACAGGGCTCGAGTGCTGAAATTGTGGTAGCGAAGCGAGCTCTGCCCGCGGGACACAGGATTTCGGAGGCCGACCTCGAATCCATCGAGGTCTTGGGGGCGTGGGCCGATTCCGTGCCAGAGGCCAGTGCGCGAATCGATTCTCTGACCGGTTCCAGGCTCGCTGTGCCGGTTGATCTCGGCCAACAGGTTACGGCCTCGATGACGGTCTCCGCCCACCTCATTCAAAGATTGCCTGACGGAATGGTTGCCATGGGTCTGCGAGTCCGAGACCCGGATTCTTTGAAGTTCATAGGACAGTCGGCGCCGGTTCACCTGTTCGTGGCCGGAAACCATGGCGAACAGGTCAAGGCAGAGGGGCTGCTGATATTGGCTCCGGAAAATCCACAGAATTCACCTCTCCTCCAGAATTCGGGCTCGAATTCAGGAGGAAACTTGGCATTCTTTGCCGTTGATCCGTCCACCGCGGAGCAGTTGGCCGGATTGAATAGTGAGGCTGTCGTCGTAGCCAGAAGCCCCGAAGGATGATCCGGGATAGTCGCCGTAATACCGATATTTCCGGTGCCACCCGAGTCTTCGATGCCGCAGCTGGGTTGCGGAATTCTCATCGGAAGAGAACGAGGCGAAGAGTTCAATCCCAATGAGGGGGCCGCTGTTCGCGCAGCCACCGGCTTCGAGCGTCTTCGGGCTGGGCCGTCCCCGATGCTTTGGACGAGCCGGAACCGCTTGTACTCTGGCCATGAAGCGTCGGTGCAGATCCGGCAATACCTGCCAACCGTTCCGGTTCCCCTTGGCTCGCGGAGGTGCCGCCGGTCGCGCGTCGCGGTCCACGGTGGCGGAATTTTCTCGCGCCCCCAGTATCTTTGTCGGTCTCGCGGGGACCTGCGCCCGAAGATTCGTTGTCGGGCGCAGGCGTACCGCTGTCAGAAGGACCGGAGGTCATCGCTGCTCCGGTACCTCGGGGGTCTCAAGCCCCAAGTAACCCAGTATGCGATCGGCAACCGACTGGGGGTCGGCGAATACATCGACCGTCCACAAGGACACGTGGTTCCAACCGGTGCGCTCGAGCCTTTCGGGTCTCAACCGCGATCTCTCACGAACTGACAGGGACGCGTACTGAGTCGTCCCGTCAGTCGACAAGGCAACAGGAAGTTGCATGGCCGCCCCGCCGTTTCCGTCTGCTGTTCCGGCTGTTCGTGCCCGGGGGCTCAGAACCGCCCCCGCGGACATCGACTCGGCTCGTGCAGTGGCCAAACCATCGATTTCCTGTCCAGGCGTCACTGAAACCTCTGCCCCGGCCACCCTCAAGCGACGAGCAAGGTCGGCCAAGAGCCAATCCGCCTTGTATTCCTCTTCATTGGAATCGTGGACTGACAGAAACTCGCTGATCGCGTGTTCGGGCGCCAAGATGGAAGCCTGCTCCGGCTCGGAAACGGAGTGCGCGGCCTCATAGGATTCCAGGAAGCCCACCAAATCCGTCATCCCGTTCCGGAGTTCGCTCTCGCGGAGCTGATCAAGACTCAACGAGCTCACCACTCGAGTGTGGAACCTCGCTGTAGACATCGCCTTCACGAAGCGCTGGCGCCCGTGTTCGTCGGAGAGCTGCCCGAAGTGCGATGCTCGGGACCCTGCCTCCGGAGCAACACCCAAACTGAAAATCACCCGATCGCGAGTCAATCCCTGAGCACGTGCCAGATCGAGGACGCGGAATGGCTCCAATCCGGGCTCGAAGAAATCTCGGAGCTCCGGATGAGAGTCCAAGTCCCTGCGAATCCCTTCGGCAATGCGCGCAGCGTGCCGGGGGCTGGCGGTCAGGACGGCAAGAGACTGCCGCGGATCACGTGAAGCATGCTCAAAAACCATGTCCACGACGGCGCGCACCTCGGCTTTCGGGGACTCGATGACGGGAGCCCCTACGCGGTCGTCGGGTTTCTGTTTGCGCAAATAGTCGACCCTCATCGAACGTGCGCCGCTGACTGCTTCTTCCCCGAAGGGCATGGCAGACAAAGCGCCGTCGTAGAAGTGTTCGTTCAGATAAGAAACCAGAGCCTGGTCACGGCATTCATGGATACGTCCCAATGTTTTGCCCGGCAGGACCTGACTCAGCACATGCATCGCGGAATCGACGCGCTCATTCGACGGTGTCTGATCGTCACCGGTGGTCGGGGAAACGATGAACGGTTGCGGATATCCCGAATTCTCGTCCCCGAACGCAATGACCTGCCGCGTCCTCGCCAGGGCCGCCAAGCACGCTCCCAAGGGTGTGGATTCGGCATCCAAGACGATGACCGCGTCCACGGTTGCCGACGGAGGCAGGGTACGGCCTACGCCAAACGGGCTGGATAGCCACAATGGTCGCAGCCCGGCCAAGATATCCGGAGCCCTGCGCAGATATCCTGAAAGGGGAATAGGAGCCCCTTTGAGTATCTGACGCAATTCCTTGGCCTGCACAGGCTTCAGGTGGACCCGCTGGTTCCAACCGCGCGCCGCAGCATACCGAACGCGAGCGGGTCCCGAGGCGACGTGGGCCACGTCGGCCCGACGGAAAGCCGACTCCCACTCGGAAAGCGTTTTTCCACTGACCAAGTTCACTTCGGGCCGCTCGAGCATTATTTCGAACGCAGACTGCCACCATGCGAGGTCCAGCTCGGCCGCGACCTGGTCGGTGGCAACGTGCCGCTCTTCGAGGTCTTTGAGCAAGTCCTCGAGGCCCTTTCCGCGAAGAATATGGGTCAGTTGTTCACGTTCGGGAAGCGTATCCAACAGGATGCGGTCGTTGGCCATAGCTTCGAACGTCTCGAGCAGGTCAGGAATCGGCAGATTGAAGTAGTCCTTCCGGACAGGGCTCTCCTCCATCACGATCGAAAGATCGCTCAGGTTGTCTGCTACTTCGGCATACAGCTTCCCGATTCTCTCGAGGTTCCCCGGCATTCCGACGGTTCGGCCTTCGACCGCCCAGCTCTGCCATTGCTCCCGCTGCGCCTGAACCTCGATGAGGGCCTGGTGCAAATCCGAGATGTGCACCTGAGGAATGATGTACTCCTTGGCGGCCCGGCGCAGACGCGAGCGCTGAATCGCGGACATGTCGATTCCGCGTTCCCGACGCCAGGTCGAGGTGCCCGTCGCCGCGATCAAGTCCGTAACAGGACGGTCGAATATATCTCCATTGAAACGGGATAGAGAGTTCCGAATCCCTTCGAGCAAATCGAGTTGCTTTTTCCAACCCGCCAGTGTTCTTTCGGGCTTAAGACCTATCCCGTCGAAACCTTCGTTGATTTCGCGACGCAGCTCACGCGCGGTCTGCAAAAGGCTCTGGACCAGGGCCCGGGCTTGTTTGGTCTCTTCCGTGTTGACCAGCCGAGCACCGTACCAGGGCGCGGTGCGCGTCGAAGGGTTGAACGCGCGGAGTTCCGCAGCCCGCTCCAACTGGGACACGGTCTCGGAGCGATCAACGGTAGCGTCCATGACGGCACGCTTGAAACGCACCCGCGTCGACGGCCCTGGATCCCGAGACGTCAGTTCCGCGAGCGTCTGCATCGCTTGGAGGGGTGTCACTCCCCAGCGTTCGTCCCTCCAATGGAGCGAAGTCACGTGCTCGGCAAGCTGGCGCCTCATGTTCCTGAGTTCATCGTGCAATCCCGCAAGCCGCGGCTCAACCGCCTGTTCGTATCGGACGATGGTTTCGATCAGGTCCCGGGCCAGCCCCTCAGGATCGGTCTCTTCGCCGAGTTCAAGGGTCAGGTCGGACAGCTCGAGGTCAGCCACACGACGCCGCACATTGTGCAACGTTTCTCGACGCTCGGCCAGAATCATGACCGATTTGCCCTCGGAGAGGAGACCGGCCGCGACGTTGAGCGCCGCACGCAGATGATGGGTTCCGGACGGCGCCGTGACCGTCATCGACTCGCCGGCACGAGCACGCTGAACAATCTCGGAAACCGTATCGTCGGCATCGTAAACCAGGGTCTCGTCAGCCGGGTCCACCTCATTCGCTGGTAGAGGATTCGAGGTGAATTCACGGGGTTCCCGTGGCGCGTTGATCTGGGCGCGGTTGAGGTCGGAGATGTCTCGCAATAGTCCCGACGTCGCTGTTTCGGGCAGTTCGCCCACGGTGTCCGCAAGATCCGCGAAGGTCGAGATCACGGTACGCGCTTCGATATGCATTCCCGGAACGTTCATGCACACCGCGCGCATAGCTTCCAGAACCGCCTCCGGCGTAAGCCGGGACCCGGATGTGGCCTTTCGATGCACCCCGTTGGCGAAGAGGTCGATTCCGAAGTCACGCCGCAGTTGGCGGGCCATCGCCGGGTTCAGCCGCGCAGGACCGTTGATCCGCAGCTCGAAGTCGTCTCCGTCGGGATGAGGATTGATCACGATCGGGGCCAGGAGCACGGGTGCGATGTGACGCCGTTCCCCGCGGGCCCCGTCGGGGATTCCGGAGGGGTTCAGCTTGGCGAACCACGATGCCGTGCCGGCGGCGAGGAACCCAGCTTCGAGACCGTGGTCGGCATCAAGCTCAAAGATCTTGCCTCGTATTGCTCGCGCAGAGCGGACCCCGTTGGTGAACGTCGCACGATCACGCAGAATAGTCGACAGGCGGGTCTTGCGTCCGGCGAGCAACTGAGCATATCCGGATGGGTTGGACCCCGAAAGATCGATGTGCACGTTGTCGACCGGGTTGAAGTCCAGCAGGGCGTCCGGTCCCGTGTACACGTCCACTTGCCGCAGCCATCGGTCGAGAAGCAGCTCGTTATTGTCCGCCGAATCCGCTTCGTCAGGCCCCTGGTCGTCGGTTGACGGCGCCTCTGACGGGTAGTTCTCTTGATCGTCATCGGGCATTGCTTCAGGGCCCCTGCTCCGGCTCACCTGAGATGCAGCGGGTTCCGATGACGAATGACCCGGCTCAGTGCTGTGCCCCGCATCATCGCCGGAACCGTCAACCGCACGTGCCTCGGACCAATCAGCCAGCGACGTTACGGACTCCGGACGAGTGGCGTCGGACCCGTCGGTTCGGACACGAGCGATCCGGAGGTCGTGGGTTCCGGGCGTTGAGGCATTATCCTGCGTAGAAGACTGGTGACCTTCAGAGGCCTCTGCGGCGTTCTGAGGGCTCGCCCAAGGAACGGACGAGGGATTCGAGGTCGCTCCCTCGGACGTGTCCTGTTCGTTCTGATCGGCGGAGTGTGGCTTCGTCACGTTGCCTCTGCTTCCGGTGTGGTCGGCGTATTCTTCGCACATCTTAGGGGTCGCGGCTTCACCGCGCACCATCTCTATAGTAGAAGCACACCGAACGGGATTCCGTATAGACGTCCAAATTCCTTCGCCGCGGGGAAGACAATGGTCCGTCTCGATCAGTTCGAGACGGACCATTGTCTTTCGGGCGGACCCTGAATCTACGGGTTTACTCCCATTCGATGGTTCCCGGAGGCTTGGAGGTCACGTCGAGCACGACTCGATTGACTTCCTCGACCTCGTTGGTGATCCGATTCGAGATGCGCGCCAGCAAGTCGTACGGGAGCCGCGACCAATCTGCCGTCATGGCGTCCTCGGAGGAGACCGGGCGAAGAACAATGGGATGCCCATATGTTCTCCCATCCCCTTGCACGCCCACCGAGCGAACCTGGGACAACAGGACGACCGGCATCTGCCAGACTTCGCTGTCCAAACCTGCCTTGGTCAGCTCGGCGCGAGCAATGGCATCCGCGGCCCGGAGCACGTCCAGGTTTTCGCGGGTCACTTCGCCAATCACTCGAATGCCTAAGCCTGGTCCGGGGAAAGGATGCCGAGCGACGATCTTTTCGGGGACTCCGAGCTGACGACCGATCGCACGAACTTCGTCCTTAAACAGGGTACGAAGGGGCTCGACGAGGTCAAAAGCGAGGTCCTCGGGCAAGCCGCCGACGTTGTGGTGGGATTTGATGTTCGCGGCGCCTTCACCGCCGCCGGACTCGACCACGTCGGGGTACAGCGTGCCCTGCACGAGGAATTTGATGTCCTCTCCAGTGCCTCCGACTTCGGCAACCAGTTTCCGTTGGGCGTCTTCGAAAGATCGAATGAACTCTCGGCCGATGGCTTTGCGCTTGGCCTCGGGGTCCGCGACCCCCTCGAGAGCCGACAGGAACCGGTCCGATTCGTCGATGGTGACGACCTTGATGCCCATCGTTTCGGCGTAGTCTTGTTCGACCTGCTCGCGTTCACCGGCCCGCAGCAGACCGTGGTCAATGAAGAAGCAGGTCAGCTGGTCTCCGACGGCCTTGTGCACCAACGCCGCCGCGACCGAGCTGTCGACGCCGCCGGACAGCGCACAGATAACCTGCGCGTCTCCGACCTGGGCGCGAATCTTCTCAACTTGCTCCTCGATCACGTTGCCTGTGGTCCACGTCGGCTTCAGACCCGCCACGTTGAACAAGAAGTTCTCCAGAACCTCCTGGCCGAAATCGGAATGCTTGACTTCAGGATGCCATTGCACGCCACCCAGTTTTCGCCCTTCGTGGACGAAGGCCGCGACCGGAGCCCCTTCGGTGCTCGCGAGCACCTCAAAACCCGCGGGTGCCTCCGTCACGGAGTCGCCGTGGCTCATCCACACGTTCTGTGCGACCGGAGTGCCCGCGAGGAACGAGACTCCCCCTCCTGTGAGGGTTGCGTCGGTCGCCCCATACTCGCGGAGGCCGGTTTTTGCCACGGTCCCGCCAAGGGTCTGCGCCATCACCTGGAATCCGTAGCAGATGCCGAAAATCGGGACGCCGGATTCGTACAGTTCGCGGTCCCCCGCTGGTGCACCGTCTGCATAGACGCTGGAGGGCCCGCCGGACAGCACGATGGCCGCGGGCTTTTTGGCCAGCATCTGCTCGGCCGACATCGTGTGCGGCACGATCTCCGAGTAAATATTGGCGTCACGGACGCGGCGTGCGATGAGTTGGGCGTATTGCGCCCCGTAGTCGACGACCAGAACGGGACGATCTTCCAACTCGGTCGTCGCCGAGGTTTCGGATTGGGTCACTGCCATACCTTCGGTTTTGTTGGGTGCGATGCGGAGTTTCCCCAAGATGTGTGGGGTCTCGTTATTGCCAGTTTAGGGCAACCGGCCGGGCCTCCCGGAAACTACGGGGCATTCCAGGAGAACTTCGCCGCCCGGACGCGGCCTCCGGCGTGATGGAGCTAATACCGTTTGGTGGATTTGGGGTTCGCGGCGACCTGCGAGACCGTCTCGCGGTGGATGCGACGCTCGACGATGAATGACAAGAAGGGAACGACACCGCCCAATGCCATCACGATCAGTTGCGGCAACGGCCACCTCATGAGGAGCCAGAGACGGAAACAGGCCAACAGATAGATCACGTAGAACCATCCGTGGATGATGAGGATTCCGGTCGATATGTTGAGGCCGCCCGTGAGATTCCCGGTGTTGCGGTTGAGCCATCCCAAGGCCACACTGTCCCCGGTCGAGGCGTTGGTTGCCCCGGCCATCAGGTCGTAGCCGAACACATATCGAGTGATCATCTCGACAACCAGGAGAAGAAGGAAGGTACCCGAGATCCACGCACAGTACTTGTATATCCCGAGCGCGCCCCTGATCTGAGCCTGGGTTCCGCCGAATTTGCGACGAGTCGCGCGAACGTTTCCCGCTTTCTGAGGCGTCGCGTCAGGAGGCAAAGGAACTGACTTGCCATCCGTACGCTCCACGGGACGGGGCTGATTGTTGGGGGTTGGCTTATCGGCCACCTTGGTCACCTCGTTGGTTGTCGTACGTGGACCCGGAGGAGTTCTCGGCAACGACATCCGTGCCGTCTTTCTCCCCGGTTTCAGGTTCATCGAAGTAGTAGTACTCACGGGCTTCGGAATCGTAGTAGAAATAACGACCCGTGGATTCCTCGTAGAACATATTGCCCTCCCCTGCTGGGAGGATTTCGTAGTACTTCTCGGGATGGATCATGCGTTCGTGCGAGTCAGCAAGCATGCGCCACCACAGGTATATGGCAAAGACTGCGAAGACGACCCATTCGATCGCGTAGAAGATATTGAGCCAGTTGACGGAGTGATCGACGACCTGCTCACTATGAATCGTGGCGAGATTCCCGTGTGGATCTGCCAACTGAGCGTCGGGCTTGACGTGCCCGTCCGAGTCAACTTGAGCCGGCTGCCCGACGGGAGTTTCTGCCACGGCGGTAATTGTTCCCGCATAAAGAGGCGTGTCCCACAGATTGGCCAATTGGGCCGTCGCCGCCGAGCCCAGAGCGCCTGCAGTCTTCGTGTCCTGCGAGGTCACCGGGGCCTCGTTGGCTACAAGCCGTCCGACCACGCTCATTTCCCCGGTGGGCTCTGTCCCAATCTTTCCGGGATCGCTGTCGGTCGTGAATCCACGGGCCACGGGCACGGAGTATTTCTCGCCCGTTTCCTGCGGCTCGGCGTCGATGGCGAATTGGCTGACCACCCAATAACCTTTCGTGCCATCGTTGACCCGACCTTCGACCAATCGGCTCGTGTTCTCGACGTAGTGCCCCTTGGCCTGAACCATCGAGTCGGCTTGGCTCTCCAGGACAGGTTCTGAGGGGTTCGCCACGTCTTGAAGCGGTTGCACGGCTTCTTTAGCCGGATTCGCATGGATCTGGCCGGAGTCGGCCGTACCAAGCTGCCACTTGCTCAAGAGCATGAACCCGGTGGCCAAGGCCAGAGCGAGCAACAGCGCACCCAGCCATCTCGGGGTAAAAGCTAATTTGAGCACGGCTTCCAGCCTATCGGTCGGACCTGGGACTTCCCCAAGTCAGCAGGGAATCGACCCGTCACGGAGCAAAGGGGCCAATTCATTCGTCGGTCAGTACTGTGGTCGGCCCGTCAGCACAACTTCTGAGCGTTGGAATTCCTTCAGAGTCGAATAGCCCGTCGTGGCCATCGCCCGTCGGACCGCTCCCATGAGGTTCGACGTCCCGTCGACATGATGCGACGGCCCGTACAAGACTTCTTGGAGAGACCCGACCTGGTTCATGGGAGTACGTGTTCCGCGGGGGAATTCGTGATGGTGAGCTTCCGGACCCCAGTGGTATCCCTGACCAGGTGCTTCTGTTGCACGGGCCAACGGCGCCCCGATCATCACGGCGTCCGCGCCCATGGCCATGGCCATGATCATATCGCCCGACTGCCCCAGGCCACCGTCCGCGATCACGTGAACATAGCGGCCGCCGGACTCATCAAGGTAGTCACTGCGTGCCGCCGCGACGTCGGAAATCGCCGAGGCCATGGCCGCATGGATCCCCAGTGCGCGACGAGTCGTGGTCGTTGCGCCTCCTCCGAATCCGACCAGAACCCCGGCCGCACCGGTGCGCATCAAATGCAATGCAGGAGTGTAGCCGGCGGCTCCACCCACGATCACGGGAACATCGAGTTCGTAAATGAACTTCTTGAGGTCCAAGGGCTCTTGGTTCTGCGAAACGTGTTCGGCCGAGACTGTCGTGCCACGGATGATGAACAGATCGGTCCCCGCATTGACAACGGTTTTGTAGAACTCTTGGGTTCTTTGGGGAGTCAGCGAGCCGGCCACGACGACGCCGGCCTCGCGAATCTGCGCCAGCCGTTCGGTGATCAGCCCCTCTTTGACGGGCTCCGCGTAGATCTCCTGCATGCGGCTGGTCACATGCGACATGTCGTCACGGGCCAGCAGCGATATTTCGTCGAGGTAGGGCTGCGGGTCGTCGTACCGAGTCCATAGCCCTTCGAGATTCAGCACCCCAAGACCGCCGAGTTTTCCCAACGCAATGGCCGTTTCCGGGGACATTACCGAATCCATAGGCGCACCCAGGATGGGTGTATCGAATTTGAAGGCATCAATCTGCCACCCGGTGCTGACATCGCGCGGATCCCTAGTACGGCGGGCCGGAACCAATGCCACTTCGTCGAGCGAGTAGGTTCGACGCGCACGTTTGGAGCGGCCGATTTCAATGTCGTTGGTCAAGATCTTCCTTCCGCACGCCGTCACCCGGCGTGACCGAGCTAGCGACGGTAGTTGGGGGCCTCGACGGTCATCATGATGTCGTGAGGGTGCGATTCCTTGAGACCGGCCGGGGTGATGCGAACGAATTTGCCCTTGTTCTTGAGCTCCTCGATCGTCATCGAACCGACGTAGAACATCGTCTGGCGAAGCCCGCCTTCCAGCTGGTGCAGAACCGCAGAGAGAGGGCCACGATATGCGACCTGCCCTTCAATGCCCTCCGGGATCAGCTTGTCCTCACTCTTGACGTCAGCCTGGAAATAACGGTCCTTGGAGAAGGAGGCGTTCTTGCCCCGAGTTTGCATTGCACCCAATGAACCCATGCCGCGGTACGCTTTGAACTGTTTCCCGTCGATGAAGATCAGATCTCCCGGCGACTCGTCGCAACCGGCCAGCATGGACCCGAGCATCACGGAGTCGGCACCGGCAACCATAGCCTTGCCGATTTCGCCGGAGTGCTGGAGTCCGCCGTCTGCAATCAGTGGAACGCCCGCCGGAATGGTCGCTTTGGCGGATTCATTGATCGCGGTGATCTGCGGGACCCCGACTCCCGCGATGATACGGGTCGTGCAGATGGACCCCGGGCCGACGCCGACTTTCACGGCATCCGCACCGGCATCGACGATCGCCTGAGCGCCTTCACGGGTAGCGGCCTGTCCACCGATGATGTCCACGTGCTCGGCCGCAGGGTCCTTCTTGAGGCGGGCGATCATGTCCAGTACACCCTGCGAATGACCGTTGGCGGTATCGATGAAGAGAGCGTCCACGCCCGCGTCGATCAGCGCCATCGCGCGTTCGTAGCCATCGCCGAAGAAGCCGACTGCTGCCCCCACGCGGAGCCGGTCTTCTTCGTCCTTGGTCGCATTGGGGTACTGCTCAGTCTTGGTGAAGTCCTTGACGGTGATGAGTCCGGTGAGTCGTCCGTCGTCGTCCACGAGGGGCAACTTTTCGATCTTGTGGGCAGCCAAGAGGCCGAACGCCTCTTCCTTGGCCATGCCCTCGTGCCCGACTACCAGGGGCATTTTGGTCATGATCTCTTCGACCGTGCGGTCTTCGAATTCGTCCTCGGACAAGTACCGGGTGTCCCGGTTGGTGATGATCCCGAGGAGTTTCCCTCCGTTGTCGACGACGGGCAGTCCGGAGACTTTGAAGTGTCCGCACAAATCGTCCAGTTCACGGAGACTCGCTTTCGGGGAAATGGTCACCGGGTTCGTGATCATGCCCGATTCGCTTCGCTTGACGCGGTCAACGTGTTCGGCTTGGTCCTGAATCGACAGGTTTCGGTGGATGACTCCCATGCCGCCGAGGCGGGCCATAGCGATGGCCATCCTCGAATCGGTGACGGTATCCATAGCAGCCGATATAACCGGAGACTTGAGGTTGATTCTCCTGGACAAGCGCGTCGTCGTATCCGCCTCGGAAGGGTTGACGTCGGTATTTCCCGGAAGGAGAAGGACATCGTCGTACGTCAGACCCGTCAGGCCGAAGGGATCGTCAGACAGTGCGGTGGGCTGGGTCAAGGGAATAGGACCTTTCACGTCTTGTGTCTCGGCGAGCGCCTCTCGGCACCCCGAGCTATTGCCTTTCATCATATGACGATACCCCGGCAGGTCGCTCCCCCGGCCCGGCGGTTGGTGACTGAAACCATGCCTTGTTCGTTATGAGCCGGAAGATGACTCCTCCGGTTGGCGTGCCTGTCCGATTCTCGACCTCGCGCTGGAGGCTTCGTTCCGAGGCGAGATCCGAGATTCCATTTGGCTATCGCGACGCCAAGGCATCACCGGAAATGTTCGCGGCGTCGTCGAAACGCTGGTCGAAGAACTTCTGCATACTCCTCACGTATGTAGCCGTCAGGTGGTTGTCGTCGATGTAGGTATAGACGTTGCCCACCGCTGGCGGGCAACCGCCATCAGGGCAAACCAAATCGTCCATGTCAACCGACCCGTATCCGGGAATATCCTGCCGCCATGGCGCTGTCGGATCCGGGGTGTGGGCGGTCACGTGCGGGAAGGTGCAGTCTTCGAAGCTCTTGCCCTGCTCACACTCGGTATGGGATTCGCCGAAGCGGGCGTTGTCCCTGATACCGATCACGCCGACGCCTTCGCTCGTCCACTTGCGTACTTGATCTTCGGTCCCCGCCCGGATTCCTTCGGCCGCACCGTCGTAGGACGAGAAGGTGGACTGAATGACCAGATTGTCGGGGTGCCAATCACCGATGGCGGTCTCGGCCTTCGGAAGCCATTCCTGGCACTCCCCGGAGAACCAGTTGTCGTCCTCGCTGGTAAAGAAGCAACCGGGATGACGAACGAAGGTGAGATCCCAGTTGTCGTCCTGAGCTTTCTGCTTCAGAGCCGTCATCCACTGTTCGGTGTGGCTATTGCCCACGGCCACCACATGCTTGCTCGGACGATCGTTCTTGACCACTCGGTAGCACTGCTCACCCGTCAAGCCATGCAGATCCTTGTCGAAGCCTTTGTCCTTCGAGCATTCCTCTCCGAGCCCGTTGACCTCCGCGAAATCATCGCTTCGCGTCAACGCGGTGGGGAGCAAACCTGCCTTCGCATCGCCCTTGTAGGTGTAATCCGGGTCGAGAATCTCCGCACCCGGATTGTTCTTGTCTGCAGAGGCTTCGATCTTGTGGGTCACGTATGCGATGCGTGCCTGCCAGGCGAGCACGGAACCCGCTCCGACGACGACGCAAGCGAGGATCACGACGCCGGCCCGCCATCTCTTGGTCTCGGACCACTTCCACCGACGAATCGGGGTATCGATCAGCTTCGTCAGCAAGTACGCGAGAATAATCGACAGCACGAGCAGCCCCACACCGGAGAAGAAACCGGCTTTCTCACGACCTGTCAAAGTCAGGTAGAACACCAGCAACGGCCAGTGGACCAGATACAGACCGTAGGAATTGGAGCCCAGCCATACCAACGGTTTCCACTTCAACAGGCGGTCGGCTCCCCATCGAGTGGTCGATTGCCCGCAAATGATGATGAAGCTTGCCGCCAGTGTCGGCCACAGGGCGATGAATCCAGGGAACTGGCCCTGGACGTCCAGCAATGCCCCGCACAGAAGAATCGCGAGCAACCCGACCCAGTTCAGCACCGCACCCACACCGGTTCTGACGCGGATCCACGGCAGCACGATGGCAACCAGGGACCCCATAGCGAACTCCCAGAGCCGCGCGAACGTGTTGAAGTACGCCGCCGTCTGGTTCGAGTAGGTGTAGTACACCGAGAACCCGAAGGAGATGATGAAGACAACCGCGAAGATGATCGCCAGTATCACCCGTGCCCGAGCTTGGAATTTCCGGACCACCAAACTGCCGAGCGCAAAGAGCAAAGGCCACATCACAAAGATCTGGCCTTGGATCGACAACGACCAGAAGTGCCGGAACGGCGAGGCCGCGCCGGAATCCGCAGCATAGTAGTCAACCGCATTCGCGATCGAGAACCAGTTCTCGTAATAGAAAATGACCGAGAACGCCTCGTGCATGATCGAGAGCCATCGATCCGGCGAGATGAAAAGACGGGTTGCGATCAGGGAGCCGGCCACGATGATGGCGACCAAGGGCATGATGCGTTTGAAGACGTGAACCCAGTACTTGGTCAGCTCCGACCAGCCGACCTTGACGCCGCGCTCGATCTTTCCGGTAAAGGAAAGGGTCATTAGGAACGCGGAGATCATGAGGAAGACATCGACGCCGCCAGAGACCCGACCGAACCAAATGTGGTAGATCGCCACCAGCAGCACCGCAAAAGCTCGGAGACCCTGGATTTCAGGTCTAAAAGCTCGTTTCTTGCGCGGGCCAGCCTCCGGCGCTTGCGCTTCCTTCACCGGTGAGTCAGGCCCACCTGTCCCGTGCGTATCAGTCATTCAAGATCCTGTGTCAGCCTCGGATGAGGCGATATCTCGTTCAATTCGTGTGATGCGAAGCGCTCCGGAGATCGCTCCCAGGGAGTCCATTACCCTCGGTCGGACATTCGGTGTTCATAATAGGCGCCTGTGGAGGAAACTTAGCGAATCAGCGATGGCCAACTCACCAGCAAACCTTTCAGCGTGTTGGTGGGCAATGCTCAGCGAGCGCATCGGCCCAAGACGGAACTCCTGGATTCCCGGTGTAGTTTATTTTTGAATATTCGCGTGCCGCCACAATGTTGACGAATGCTACATCGACATATGACGTTTAACACGCGTCTGACGAACGACTGTTCACCGCATGTTCCTTTTCTTGATTCGGACTCTTGTCGGCATAGTTCTGGACGGCGCTGACGGACGTTGCCGTCAGCTGATTGTCGTCGACGCAAGTGTAATCGTTGCCGACCGCGAGCGAGCAAATGCCGGGGGGACGAGATCGTTCACGGCCATCATCCCAAGCCCTGGGGCTTTCCGGCTTCGGTCCTGCGGATGAGACCGCGGCGGTCCCGTCGCATCTCATACTCCCCTAGGTCGACGCATCGATACATCAAAAAACGTCCCCGCCACTAAAACGTGGCGGGGACGAATGAATCGCACGAACGAGTGCTAGTCCTCGTCCTCCTCGGGTTTGTCGACAACCAACGTCTCAGTGGTCAGGACCAGTGAGGCGATGGATGCCGCATTCTCGAGCGCTGATCGGGTGACCTTGACCGGATCGATGACTCCGGCCTTGATGAGATCCTCGTATTCGCCGGTCGCGGCGTTGTAGCCTTGGCCAGGCTCGAGGTCACGGATGCGGGAGGCCACAACGTAGCCATCCGCTCCTGCGTTGTCCGCAATCCAGCGCAACGGCTGCACCAAGGAACGACGGACGATATCGACCGCAGTCCGAGCATCCTCGGACTGCAACCCCAGGTCGGCGTCGAGTGCCTTGGACGCGTGAACCAAAGCGGAACCGCCACCTGCGACGATGCCTTCTTCGAGCGCAGCACGAGTCGAGGACACGGCGTCCTCGATGCGGTGCTTGCGTTCCTTGGCCTCGACCTCAGTGGCTGCTCCGACCTTGATGACCGAGACGCCGCCGGCAAGCTTGGCCAGACGCTCCTTGAGCTTCTCGCGATCCCACTCGGAGTCGACGCGCTCGATCTCGGAACGCAGCTGAGCGACCCGCTCGGCAACATCCTCGGCAGATCCGCTGCCGTCGACGATCGTCGTGTTGTCCTTGGTGACGGTCACGCGGCGGGCGTTACCCAGCTGTTCGAGGGACACGGAGTCCAGAGAGATGCCGAGTTCGCTGGTGATGACCTCGCCACCGGTCAGGACAGCCAGGTCCTGCATGATCGCCTTGCGACGGTCACCGAAGCCCGGGGCCTTGAGCGCAACAACATTCAGGTTGCCGCGCAACTTGTTGACCACCAGCGTGGACAATGCTTCACCGTCGACGTCCTCGGCGATGATCGTCAGCGGCTTCTTGGCCTGAACGACCTTTTCCAGCAAGGGCATGAGGTCGGCGATCGCCGAGATCTTCCCTTGGTAGATCAGAATGGCCGAGTCCTCGAGAACCGCTTCCTGCCGCTCCGCGTCGGTGACGAAGGAGGGCGAGAGATAGCCCTTGTCGAACTGCATGCCTTCAGTGACGGACAGCTCGATTTCGGTCGAGGAGCCGTCTTCGATGGTGATGACGCCGTCCTTGCCGACCTTCTCAAAGGCTTCGGCGAGGAGCTCGCCGATCTGCGGAGACTGAGCCGAGATGGCCGCTACTTGAGCGACTTCTTGGCCTTCGATCTCGCGGGCGTTCTCGCGGAGACGCTCGGAGACCGCTTTGACCGCCGCTTCGATACCGGTCCGGATCTCGCTCGGTGCAGCCCCGGCTGCAACGTTTCTCAGACCCTCATTCACAAAGGCCTGGGCCAAAACGGTAGCCGTCGTGGTGCCGTCACCGGCAACATCATTGGTTTTGGTGGCGACTTCCTTGGCCAGCTGTGCGCCAAGGTTCTCATACGGGTCATCGAGCTCGATCTCGCGAGCAATGGTCACGCCGTCGTTGGTGATTGTGGGAGCGCCCCACTGCTTGTCCAGAACGACGTTGCGACCACGCGGGCCGAGAGTCACCTTGACCGTGTTGGCGAGCTTGTCCACACCGGCCATGAGGGCCTTGCGGGCTGCATCGTTGAATTCCAACTGCTTTGCCATGAACTACATGACTCCTTACACAGGTCTAGAAAAAGTGCGGGATTGTCGAGTTGTTACTTCTCGACAACGGCCAGCACGTCACGTGCCGAAAGCACGAGGAATTCCTCGCCCGAGTACTTGACCTCGGTTCCGCCGTACTTGGAGTAGATGACGACGTCGCCTTCCTGAACGTCGACGGGAACACGGTTGCCCTTGTCGTCAACGCGGCCGGGGCCAACGGCCACGACCTTGCCCTCCTGGGGCTTTTCCTTGGCGGTATCCGGGATGACCAGGCCGGATGCGGTGGTCTGCTCAGCCTCGACGGGCTGAACGACAATACGGTCCTCGAGAGGCTTGATGGAGACGGACATGAGTGACCTTCTTCCTTGGATGGATCAATTCTTGGCGTGAGCCGTGAGGGGCGTGCCAACCGTCGTCGCGGTGCCGATTGAGCGCCAGGCCCATTTAGCACCCTGAGTCCCAGAGTGCTAAAGACGACTCTATTCGGAGGGTTAGCAGAGGGTCAAGGCGAGTGCCAGGTTTCGCCCACAGCGGGAAGAAAGTGTCACGTCGGCCGCCCACAAGCCCCCGGTAGGGTGGTCCCGTGACGCATTTATTCACTTCCGAGGAGCTCAAGGCCCTCGATGCGCTGGAGTACAGGGAAGAGAACGCATTGGCGCTCTCCACGGCTCTGCGCAAACAAGGTTTTCCCCCCGATAGGGCCTCCGCACTCCTGACCCAAGCCAAACTCCGAGCGCAGGCGCGACTGAAATTCGGCCAGGAAGCCGAACGAATGCTGTTCACCAGGCCCGGACTCGAACAAGCTACTCGCACCAGCGTCGCCCAGTGGCACGCACGCCGGTTCCAACGAGCGGGCATCGATTCGGTCGCCGATCTGGGATGCGGAATCGGGTCCGACTCCGCGGCATTCCTGCGCGCCGGTCTGTCCGTTCTATCCTATGAAATCGATCCTGACACCGCGTCTGTGGCCCGCCACAACCTGTCGATACATGCCAAGTCCGAGGTGCGCACCGAAGACGTCACGAGTATCGACGCCACGGCCTTGCACACGGTCGATGGGGAACCGATCCGTGCGCTATGGCTCGATCCTGCCCGACGCGAGACGGAACAAGGTCGCGTCAGCCGACTCTTCGACCCTGAGGCCTTTGCCCCGCCGTTCTCCCAGATCGAACGCTGGGCGTCGACCGGCATCGCGATGGGGGTCAAGATGGGTCCGGGAATGGAGCACGCCGACATACCGGGCCATGCCGAGGCGGAGTGGGTCAGTTGCGGCGGAGACGTTGTCGAGCTGATCCTTTGGTTCAACGGGTTGGCTCGCCCTGGTGTCAGGCGGTCGGCCACGGTTCTGGACTCCGACCCTTTGGAGCCGCACGTGATCGCGCATTTCTCCTCCGGGTCGGAATTCGGCCACGACGTCGACGGGTCATTGTCCGAACCTCGTACAGGCCCTCCTGCGGCGTACCTCTATGAGCCTGACGGAGCCGTGATCCGCGCGGGACTCATCGATCAGCTGGCCTCCACCGTCGAGGGTCATTTTTTGGACCCGCGGATCGCTTATTTCACGTCCGAGCAGGGGCTCAATATTCCCGGAGCAACGTGTTGGGCCGTCGAGGAGGATCTGCCGATGGGGGCCAAGACGTTGAAGAAGTGGGTCCGAGATCACGGGGTCACAGGGCTGACGATCAAGAAGCGAGGGGTCGACGTTGTACCCGAAACTCTGCGGGGCCAATTGCTGACTGGTACCAAGCGCGGCAAGAAGACGTCCACGGGCCGGCACGCAACTCTGATCCTGACTCGCTGGGAGTCCCAGGAAACTGAGCAACGCGCCGCGTTCGTCGTCCGCCGAATGAGCCGCTGACCGTCTCCACGCTCCAGGACACGACTTCCTTGTGAACTCGCGTGTCGCCGACGACCGAATGCTCGGTTTCCGCATCTGACGCCCGGCTAAGATGAACTGACCCAAACCGGGAGGACGCACATGATCCCCTTTTCAAGCTCCGAACAGTCGAGCCTCGGCGTCGAGTGGGAAATCGCTCTCGCCGACCGTGAATCAGGCGACCTCGTCTCGGCCGCCGCAGAGATCCTCGCGGCCCTCGAATCTTCGCACCCTCAATACATAGAGCCTGATGGTTTCTCTCCTCAGATCACTCGGGAGTTCCTGGCCAATACCGTCGAGGCCGTCACCGGTGTATGTGAAAACGTATCGGAAACCATTGATCAGCTCTCGGAGCTCGCAGACGTCATGCGGCAGGAGGCCGACCCGTTGGGCGTGGATTTGTTCTCCGCGGGCACCCATCCTTATGCGAAGTGGACCGAACAGCCAGTCTCGGAGAAGGACCGGTATCAAAAAGTTTTGAACCGTACCCAATACTGGGGACGCCAAATGCTGGTTTACGGAGTACATGTTCATGTCGGTGTCGATTCCCGAAGCAAAGCGCTGCCCGCGGTGAATCAACTCGTCAACTACTATCCGCATCTTTTGGCGCTGTCGGCGAGCTCCCCTTATTGGGCGGGCGTGGACACCGGATACGCCTCACAGCGGGCCATGGTTTTCCAACAGATTCCTACATGCGGTCTCCCGTACCAGTTCGAGGAGTGGACCGAGTACGAGCAGTACATCGATGGTCTCATCGCAACCGGAATGATCGCCGAGGAATCCGAAAATCGTTGGGACATCCGTCCCGTTGCCCGGTACGGCACCGTCGAGATGCGCATCTGCGACGGCCTTGCAACCCTCGAAGAAATCGGCGCCATCACCGCGCTGACCCAATGCATAGTCGAAGAGGTTTCCCGAATAGTCGACGACGGAGGCCGGATCGGCACAATGCCTCGATGGTTTGCCGAGGAGAACAAGTGGAGGGCCTCGCGCTACGGGTTGGATGCCGAGGTCATCACGGACGGAGACGGTACGGTTGCGCCCGTCCGTGAGCACACCGCCGCGTTGGTCGAGAGGTTAGAACCGATTGCCCGAGAACTCGGCTGCGCCAAAGAATTGGCGGGCGTGCATCGAATACTCGAGCGCGGTCCCGGTTATCTGCGTCAACGTCGGGTCTATGAAGAGCACGGGCAACAGTTGCGGGCCGTCGTGCGCGACACGGTCGACCTCACCCGTTACGGTTATCCCGAAACCTGATCGATGAAATTCTAGGACGGTTCCTGAACCCCGGGAACAGAGACGGTCGTGACCTGCATTGAGGGATCGACCGTAAAGTCCAGACCACTGGGAACGACGCCGCCCATAACCAATCGAGCGCCGAGGGCCGCGACCATTGCCCCGTTGTCGGTACACAGTGAAAGTTGTGGAACCACGAGTCGGATGCCATGGGCAGTACATCTCGCGGCAGCCAATTCCCTGAGCCTCGAGTTCGCGGCGACTCCCCCGCCGAGCAAAAGGGTGTCTATCCCATTCTCGCCACAAGCCAACATGGCCTTGGCCGTGACGACGTCCGCGACGGCTTCTTGGAACGACGCGGCGATGTCGGCGACAGGAAGCCTCCGCCCGTCGGCTTCTATTCCTTCGACAACGCGTGCCACCGCCGTTTTCAAACCGGAAAACGAAAAATCATAACGGTGGCTACCAGGTTTGTCGGGAGTGCCCATGTATTTCGACGCGGTCAGACCCCGGGGGAAAGCGAACGCCTTCGGGTCTCCCCCAGATGCCGCGTGATCAATTGCGGGTCCGCCCGGATACGGGAGACCAAGGATTCGTGCGACCTTGTCGTATGCCTCCCCTGCCGCATCATCCAAAGTTGCCCCAAGCAACGTGACGTCTCGGGAGACATCGGTGACCTTGAGAATCTCGGTGTGACCGCCCGAAACCAACAGTGCGCCCAGACCGGCTGGAAGCTGCCCCGTGACGTCGAACCCATGACCTTCGATTCCGCTGTCCTCGAGAAGTCCGACACCCACATGAGCGACAAGATGGTTGATCGCGTAGAGCGGCTTACCCGTGGCGACGGCGAGCGCTTTTGCGGCGCTGACCCCGACCATGAGGGCCCCGGCCAATCCCGGTCCGCTGGTCACGGCGATGGCGTCGATGTCCTCGAGTCCGATCCCGGCCTCATGGAGAGCGGCCTCGAGGGCGGGAGTCATGGCCTCAAGATGAGCGCGTGATGCGATTTCCGGAATAACGCCGCCGAAGCGAACGTGCTCTTCCATCGATGACGAGACGGTGTTGGTCAATAGCCGATGACCTGCAACGATCCCTATACCGGTCTCATCGCACGAGGATTCGATGCCCAGCACGATCGGCTCGGACGCCCGGGCGGGGGTCTTGCTCAATGGGTTGGTCCCTTCTTGTTTAGGTCCCGGGCACCGGTCAAGTCCAAACTCATGATGACGGCGTCGACGCTGCCCTGATAGTAGCCTCGACGCTTGTGAACCTTGTGGTACCCCATGGATCCATAGAGGTTCTGTGCCCGGGGGTTGTCCGCACGGACTTCCAACATCATGGTCTCGGCCCGCATGGCACGCGCCTGATCGTGCATCCGGGTCATGAGCCATCGCCCGATCCCACGGCCCTCGTGATCCGGCAGTACAGCAATGGTTTGAACGTCCCCGGTCTCCGCGATCGCCATCATGCCGGCATATGCAACGACGACTCCGTCTTTTTCGACCACCGTATACCGGCGCGAGGGGTGTCCGATCTCGGCGAGGAACATGTCCACTGGCCAGGCGTCCTCGGGAAAGAGCGCCAGTTCCAGGGCGTGCACGACATCGATATCGTCGATCGTCATAACCCGGGCACGGTATTCGGCAGGAAGTCCGCGCGCATCTATCGCCAGGTCTGTTTCCGGAACGGATACCGCTGGCCGTGGGCCGATGCCGGGTTGGCTCATCGTGTGGCTCGCTTTCGACCGGCGGGCACTTTGGCATCCGATTCCCGCAGATACAGAGGGGAGGTCGTCTCGAGAGCCGCGTTCAAACCCGATCGCAGCGCGGATGCGACCAATAATTCGGCCAATGGCTCGTCTTCCTCATGACCTGTCAAAGCTTCCAGGGCGACGTTGTACAACCCGACGCCCTTGCCCGCGGTAGGCAGATCCGGGTCAAGCTCAGTGGCGTTCCCCACGGTGGGCCCCGAAATTCTTTCGTACCCCGGTTCTGGGGAGAACCGGGAACCAGGGTCGGAGAGACGGTAGACGGCACTGTAGACTTCGCGCCGGCGAGCATCCGTTGCAACCCGGAACTCACGAAAACCTGCAGAACGGGCGTCTCGGAAGGAGCCTTCGGCGATCGCGTCGAGGCTGACAGCGCCTCGAACCGGTACGGCCCACGCCCACGCCATGGTCCGGGCGGTCGTGATTCCTGCGCGAAGCCCAGTGAAGGGCCCTGGTCCGAGGCCCGTCACGATCATTCCGAGGTCTTGTCCGCGCACCCCAGCAGTGTCCAGGAGACGACGGATACCGGGAGCCATCGCCTCCGCATGCGACCGGGTGTCGTGGGTACGGAAACTACCGAGGGTTTCGAGCGGGCCCACGTACGGCTCGCCGCCGGCAGCGTGGTCGTCGACTTCGATGAGGGCGCCGCTGGCTATGGATGATGTATCGCAACCAAGTATGAGCACGCCATACAGTCTAATGCTCGCCCCTTACTCCTCAGCCGCACCCCGGAACTTGCGGGCCAATTGATCCACTTCCGCCGCTCCCCAACGCTGACCGGTGAAAGTGATCTTGGCCCGCCGCGGGTCGAGGTCTTCTTCCTCACCTTCGATCATGGGGGCGTCATCGCCGAGTGACCTTTCCAAGGTGATGTCGACCCGTGAATCGCTCAAGTGCTCCACGAGGTCTCGGCCCCATTCGACGACGGTTACCGAGCGGTCCATCGTGTATTCGAGGTCCAGATCGTCGACTTCTTCCGGGCTCGACAGCCTGTAGGCGTCCACGTGAACGAGGTCTGGGCCACCGGGACGGGCACCTTCCGGGTCGTTCGGATGAATCCGAGACAGCACGAAGGTCGGCGAGATGACATTGCCCCGCACGCCCAGCCCGTATCCGAGTGCGCGTGTGAACGTCGTCTTCCCGGCCCCCAGCTCACCGGTCAGAACCACAAGGTCTCCGGAGCGAAGGTTTCCCGCGAGCGCGTGGGCCACACGGGCCGTTGCCTGGGGTCCGTGGAGTACCAGTTCGACTTCGTGGCTTTGGGAATTGGGGCCGGTCGACGACACCGGGTCGCTGGGAAAGCTCACGCGTTGTCCTCCCGCAGATAGATTCGATCAACTCGCGGCGAGATCCTCGTCACGATCTCGTAGTTGATGGTTCCGGCCGCAGTAGCCCACGCGTCGACCGACGGGTTCTCCCCTGATCCGAACAGCACGACCGGGGCGTGCAAGTATCCTAAGTCCGGATCCGACAGTCCCGGCCGTCCGAGATCCACGACCATCTGATCCATTGCAATGCGCCCGACTTCCGGGAAGGTTCTGGGTTCGGCCCCCGTCGGGTAGATGCGCACGGGGCCACCGGTCGCGATGCGAGGTATCCCGTCCGCATATCCAACGGGGATCAGGGCGAGCGTCGTCGGCTCGGTCGTGTTGTACCGCAATCCGTAGGAAACTCCCTGCCCAGCAGGGACCTCCTTGACCGAGCTGATGAAAGTCTGCAACGTCATGGCAGGCCTCAGCCCCCAGGCTTCCGGAGGTGTATCCGGGATCGGAGACAACCCATAGAGCGCAATCCCCACTCGAACGGCATCGGCCGTCATCCTGTTCCGGTCCCCGGTGGAATAGCGCTCAGCGGTCAGTGTGCCCGGGCTATTGGCGACGTGCGTCAACTCGGGGTTCAACCCGGCGTCGCGAGCTATGCGCACGGCCTCGTCGAACCGATCCAATTGGCCATCCGTCTCTGGCCGTTCCGGCTCGTCCGCGACGGCCAAATGCGAAAAGATTCCGACGACACGGATAAGTCCCTCGGACTCGAGTTCTGAGGCGCGGCCCACCAGCTCGGGCCAGTCATCGACTGTGCAACCGTTTCTTCCGAGTCCAGTATCGATCTTGAGGTGGATTTTCGCTGGGATTCCGGTGCGCGAGGCGGCGTCGCCAGCGGCTTCGAGGTCCCACCCGGAGACGCCGAGCTCGATGTCGTTTTCGAGCGCCGCGTCGAAATCGGTCACGTGCGTGTGGAGCCAGGCCAGCATGCGACCGTCAATGCCCTCCGCCCGCAGGTCGAGGGCTTCGCGGACGTGAACCAGGCCAAGAGCATCGGCACCGGCTTCAAGGGCGGTCCGCGCCACGGGAATCGCTCCGTGGCCGTAGGCATCGGCTTTGACAATCGCGATCAGTTTCGCAGGCGCCGCGATTTCCTTGATGCGCTCGACATTGGCCGCGATGGCCGTCAAATCGATCAAAGCGGCTCGTTCTGGCGGTGCTTGGCTTCCCCCGGGTGCGGGTCGGTCGCAGGACTTGGAGTTCGTGTGCGATGCGGACTCGTCCGGACCGCTGGATTCTTCTGCGGTTTGCATGCGGTTATTCTCTCACCTTCTCGACGATGCTCACTTCGAGGTTCTTCCGACAGCGGCACCAACTGCGTCATCGGCGGCGTGTGCCGGTGTGACGTATTGTTGAGCCCGTGTGGACTTCAGACGCGAGCGAACAGGAATCGGTACACCTCTTCAGCATGCACACTTCTCCTTTGGCCCAGCCAGGAGACGGACATGCGGGCGGCATGAACGTCTACATCGCGTATCTGTCACGGGCACTCGTCGCGCAAGGATTTGACGTTGAGGCTTTCACCTTGGCCACTGAGCCGTCGCAGGTTCCGAATAATCACGATTCCGATCCTTCCGTAGCGTCCGCGGCGTCCACGCAGGTTGTTCCCGGGTACGTGGTCCACACGATTTATCTTCCGGAGGCGCGCGCGGCTTCCAAGGAAGAGCTCGCGGATTTGACACAGCTTTTCGGTAAGGCCTGTGCGCGTTACGCCCAGAATCGTTCCCTGTCGCCTGACGTCGTTCACGCTCACTACTGGTTGTCCGGCGAAGCCGCTTTGGCCTACCGAGAAGCGTTAGGGGTCCGCGCCCCCTTCGTCCTCACGCTCCACACGACCGCTCTGGTCAAAAATGCGCACTCCGGCGACGGAGAACAGAAGGAGCCGGCCTCGCGGGCGGCCGCCGAGCGCCGTCTCATCGGCCTCTCGGACGCCGTCGTCGTCAACACCCGCCACGAGGCCGAGCAGATGCTGAGTCTCTACAACGCCGCTGCTGATTCTCTTCACATTATTCCGCCGGGGGTGGACACCGATGTCTTCAAGCCTTCGGACGTTCCCGAAAATCGCTCGGAGCCACGCAACCCCGAATTCACGGTTCTCTTCGCCGGCCGCCCGCAGCCCCTCAAGGGACCGGAGATACTCATCGAGGCCGTCGCTCTCGCTGTCAAAGATGTGCCTTCCATACGTCTGGAAATCCGCGGCACCGCATCCGAGGAGTACATAGCTTCCCTTCGGAAACTTGCTCGGGACCGGGGCATTCTCGAGCGGTCCAATTTCATACCTGCGAGCGGCCGCGAAGAGCTAGCCGAGGCTTTCCGCCGATGCGATGCGGTAGCCTGCCCGTCCTCCTCCGAGACTTTCGGCCTCGTGGCCCTGGAAGCCCAGGCCTGTGGCGCCCCGGTTCTCGCTTCCGACGTGAGCGGATTGCGAGTCGCGCTGAACGGCGGGGAATCCGGGATTCTCGTGGGTAGCAGAACTCCGCGTGCGTGGGCACGCCAGATCGTCCGCGTGGCCGGCTCCCCCGCTCTCCAGGAACAGCTCGCCACGGCCGGCCTGCGCCATGCTCGCACTTTGACGTGGGATGAAGCAGCCAGGAAGACGGGAAATCTGTATTCCGAACTTGTCCGCCCGACCGCCGCGCAAGCCATCCTGTAAATCTCGGACTACCCGCTCGACGAAGGAGAAACATGCCCACCCAGGACCTCAGCGCCTTGGCAGAACACTTGGAAAGAACGCATATCACCGGCGAAGTCGCGACGGCGCGGGAGATAAACCTCGCACACATCACGGGATTCCTGGAAGGCAACGAGCATCTCGAATTCGACGTCGAGCCCAAACGAACCTGGACCTGGGACCAGGTCTTCGATCTCATGGTCAGGCGATGCGGTATCAATTCCGATCGTGACCATGTCGAAGGCCAAGACACCATCGGAACCGAGCTCTGCCTGAACGCTTTGAACCGCTATCGTCGCCGATTCTGGGAAGCGGTCAAGGCAGGCGACTCCATCCTGTTCGCGACCGGCCACCCCGCTGGGCTCTTCCCGATTTATCAGCACATGGCCGCCGCTGCCCGGTCCGATGGAGCGAATGTGATCGAAATTCGCGAGGGCATCCCCTTCAAGGGAGGAGACCTTCGTCAGATCAATGACGTTGTGATGTTCCAGCAATACGGTTCTCTGGCACATACCCATTACCCCGAGCCGATGCGACTGGTACTCGAACAGCTCCAAGACGGAGGAGGACGACCGGATTTCGTGGTCGCCGACCATGGGTGGGCCGGCGCCGCGGCCTCCGCAGGTATCCCGACCATTGGCATAGCGGATTGCAACGATCCTGGCCTCTTCGTCTCGGAAGCGCAAGAAGAACTGGAAGTCTGCGTTCCGATGGACGACAACGTCTTACCGGGTTACTACTCGGCAGTAATCGACTACATACTTGCAGGGACAAGCAATTGACGCCGTAATTCGGTAGTATTGTTCCGTACTCTGCAGTAATATTCCGTCTGCCCTTGGCATTCTCGGCGGATTAACTGTTATTGGCTTGTTGCGGTAGGGGGACCCGCTGGCTATGACTACGTATCCGGGCTTGAGCGCGCCCAAAAAGACGACCGTCCAAAGAATGTCGTGGAACAACAAGGCCGTGAAGGCATTGTCCCTGACAGACGCCGCTGCGATAGCGATCGCCGTGCTCTCGGCTCAATTTCTACGATTCGGTCGGGACGGCTCCGAACTACTTCCGTTCAGGGGCAACGATTCCATCGCGTACGGAATCATCTCGTTCCTGTTGGGCACGACCTGGTGGATAGCGATGTGGCTGGGCGGGGCCAGGGATTCACGCATTCTCGGCGCGGGCAATGACGAATACCGGAAAGTCATCTCATCCTCGTTGTGGGTATTCGCGGGAATTGCCATCCTCGCCTATGCGTGTAAGGCTCAGTTGGCTCGGGGGTACGTGCTGATTGCTGCGCCCCTGGGCATTGTTCTTCTTCTCGTTCTACGTCTGATGTTTCGTCGCTGGATAGTCCGTCGGCGTCACGACGGCGGTGCGTTAATTCGAGTTCTCATCATCGGTGACGCCGAGTCCACGGCTCATCTGGTTGGCACCATGGAGCGAGCAAGAAATTACGGATACGTTCCAGCAGGCGTTTATTTCGCGGGCCTTCCGGATGCCGAGAAATTGGCATCCCACGGCAACGTCCCAATTCTCGGATACAGTCCCAACCCGGTTAAGATCATGGAGGTTGTGCGAGAACATGCCATTGACGTGGTGGCCATGTCCACCGGCCATCTCATATGGCCCCGAAATATGCGCAAGCTGGGCTGGCTGCTCGCGGAGGAACGCGTCGGTTTGATGATGGCTCCCGCACTGACCGATATTGCGGGACCACGTTTTCACACCCAGCCCCTCAATGGTCTGCCCCTGATTCACGTATCGGCGCCGAGAATGGGTGGTCCAGCAGCATTCACCAAGAGGGCCTTGGACATCCTGGGAAGCGCTGCGGGGCTCTTGGTCCTCTCACCGTTACTGATGTGCTTGGCAGTGATGGTCAAAATCGATTCGCCGCACGGCCCCATCCTCTTCTCTCAGAAACGCGTCGGCCACCGGGGTCGGACCTTCTCAATGTTCAAATTTCGGTCCATGGTCCCTAACGCTGAAGAGCTCAAGGCGCAGCTCTTGGAGCAGAACCAAGGTCAGGGCGTCCTCTTCAAGATGGTCAACGACCCTCGAGTAACTCGCATGGGCAGGTTCATGCGCCGGTATTCGTTGGACGAACTCCCGCAATTGTGGAACGTGCTGATCGGCGACATGTCCCTGGTCGGCCCCCGGCCACCGCTGGACGATGAAGTCCAGAGATATGAGGAAGACGTTCATCGACGACTCCTGGTCAAACCGGGCATCACCGGTCTCTGGCAAGTATCAGGGCGCTCGAACCTGTCCTGGGAGGAATCGACGCGTTTGGACCTATATTACGTCGAGAACTGGTCGGTCATCGGGGACCTGATCGTCCTCTGTAAAACGGCCCGGGCCGTCGTGGGGAAAGACGGCGCCTACTGACCGGCCAACCGGCCCAGGGCCTCTGGAATCCTGGCAGCCGCAACCGTCGGCGGCACGGGCCCCGGGTACAGGGTGCTCATGGCCCGCTGCACCAGCAGCCCCGCGGCGGCTACGCGTCCCCAAGAATCGACGTCGCCAGAATCAGCGTCCCCGTTTTCCACGCGTGCGGCCAAAGCTGAGATTCCCGCCCCCAGGATTCCCGTCAAGGTGTCCCCCGATCCTGCCGTCGAGAGCCAGTTGCTATTTCCCGAATGCACCCACACCGTACTGGGCCCGGCGACGACCGTGGTGGCGCCTTTGAGCAAGATCGTTCCTCCGAGAACCTTCTGCGCGGTCCGGGCCCAGACGAGCGGCGATGCCTCGATGTGATCTCGCGATGGAAAACCATCCTCCGGGAAGTCCTCGCGAGGCCATCCCGACTGTTCAGCCGCTTCCGCGAGCTCGGAAGACCCTCGGGTCCTCAGACGCGAGAACCATTCCAGAGCCTGGGCCAGCTCCCCTGCGTGAGGGGTCATAAGAACGTGCGGCGACGCGCGAACGCCATCGGCCGCGTCCCTCGCGAGGATATCGATTGCGGCGGCGTCGGCAACCAACGGCAAGCCGGAATCGATGGCATCACGGATGTCATGCTCTCGGTCCGAGCCGGTTGCTCCCGAGCCAATCGCCCAGGCCTGAACGCGATGCGCCCCGACCGATTCAGTTCTTACGGCTTCAGGACACGAGACGGCAACGGTGCCGGCCAGGAACTCACCGCCGGTATAACGGACCATGCCGGTCCCCGCATTGATCGCCGCCCGGAGGCACATGAGTCCGGCGCCGGGGAATTCATCGCTCCCAACGACAGTACCCAGGACGCCCCGAGAGTATTTTTGATCGCCTTCGCGTGGCAAGGGCCAAGCGGCCGGGAAATCGCTGTTCTGCAGGACCTGAACCGTAGATTCAGGGAGGCTGTCGCTGATCCCCAAATCCAGCACCACGATCTTTCCGACCAGGCTTCGGGAGGGTGTGGCCACCAGCCCGGTCTTGGCTCCGATGAAAGTAATGGTGATATCCGCGGGAAGAACCGGGCCGAAGACTTGCCCTGTCGTGGCGTCCAGTCCCGAGGGGGCATCGCATGCGATGACCAAAGGCCGCTTCCGCGGGCCCGCTTCCGTTCCCCCTTTAGTTCTGGTCAACTCCGCAGTGATGCCCCGTACAACCTCCTGAGCCAGGCCCCGAAGACCGCCTCGGCCGCCTGTTCCCAGGATTCCGTCGACGATCAGGTCCGCATACTTCAGCTCCTCGAGAGCGACTCCGACGGCGTCGGCCGAGGGCATGCTGGAAAGACTGATGATGTTCCCGCCGGCGTCTTCAAAGGCGATGCGTCCTTGTTCATGACAATCGCCCTCGGTGAGAAGTGCCGTGACTTTCATGCCTTCCGACCGCAGAAAAGCTCCGGCGAAGAGCGCGTCCCCGCCATTATTGCCCTTGCCGACGAGCAAAAGTCCGTGCTTTCCGAAGACCGTCCCGGTGCGCTCGGCCAGTAGTCGGGCCGCGGTCTCCCCCAGACCGTGGGACGCGCGTTCCATGAGCGGTACCCCGGCGTCTACGTGCGGCTTCTCGGTCTCTTGGATTTGACGTGCCGTGTATGTTTTCAGCCCCATGTGATCTCCTCGAGTCGCTGCGCTACGGTAAGTTCTTCCCCGCTCAAGCGTTCCGCAATCACGCTGGCCATGGCCACCCCGCCGTCATGGGTGATACTCACGTGCCAGCGGTTGATGCCGAGCCGCTCCGCGGTTTCCTGGATGGTCCCGGTTACCACGAGCCGGGGCGCACCATACCGGTTCTTCTCGATCCAGCAATGTCTCCAGATCATTCCTGGGGGTGCGTGCAGCGCCTTGGCCACCGCTTCCCGGACGGCAAAACGCCCGGCCAGCGAGCGCGCTGGGAGCTCCCGTTCTTCTTCCGTGAAAAGTCTTTCACGCAATCGAGGAGTACGCCCGAGTATCTGGGCGAATCGATCGATATCAACGACGTCCACTCCGGTTCCCATGATCAACGCCAAGCTCCTTTTCCCGCGGTCCGGATAAGCCCGGATGCCCGAAGATACACGAAACGCCCGCCACACGGGTGCAGCGGGCGCCTTCGCGAGGTCATTACTCGACCGTCACCGACTTTGCGAGGTTACGCGGCTGATCGACGTCGTAGCCCTTGGCTCCGGCAAGTGAGCTGGCGAAAATCTGCAACGGCACAGTGGCCAGCAGAGGCTGCATCAGGCTGGGCGCCTGGGGTACGTAGATGATGTGGTTGGCATATTGCTTGACATCTTCGTCGCCTTCTTCAGCGATCACGATGGTGATGGCACCGCGGGCGCGGATCTCCTGGATATTGGAGACCACCTTGGCATGCAGGGAATCGCGTCCCCGAGGAGAGGGAACGATGACAAAGACCGGTTGCCCTTCCTCGATCAGGGCGATCGGGCCGTGCTTCAACTCTCCCGCGGCGAATCCTTCGGCATGGATGTACGCGATTTCCTTGAGTTTAAGCGCGCCCTCGAGTGCGACGGGGAATCCGACGTGTCGTCCCAGGAAGAGGACAGATGAGGCATCCTTCATCTGGATGCCCAGGTCTTGGACCTGCTTTTCGCCGTCGATAACCTGTTGGACCTTCTCGGGCATATTCTGCAATTCGTCGAGGATCTCCACGACCTCATCCGAGTACATGTTGCCGCGCAATTGGGCAAGATAAAGGCCCAAGAGGTAAGCCGCGGTGATCTGCGCAAGGAAGGCCTTGGTCGAAGCGACCGCGATCTCCGGACCTGCGTGGGTGTACAGCGAGGCATCCGATTCACGAGGAATGGAAGATCCGTTGGTGTTGCAAATAGCGATGACCTTGGCTCCCTGCTCGCGTGCGTGACGAATGGCCATGAGCGTGTCCATCGTCTCGCCCGACTGCGAGAGTGCAACGACAAGAGTCTTCTCGTTGACGATCGGATCCCGGTATCGGAACTCATGAGCGAGTTCGACCTCGGTAGGGATACGGCACCAGTGTTCGATCGCGTACCGTGCAACATGACCAGCGTATGCCGCGGTTCCGCAAGCGATCACGACGATCTTGTCCACGGACCGGAGCACAGCCTCGTCGATATGGAGTTCATCAAGGGTCAAGCGGCCCTTTTCGTCCAAGCGACCCAGCAGGGTGTCGCGAACAGCGGCGGGCTGATCGTGAATTTCCTTGGCCATGAAGGACGAGAAACCGCCCTTCTCAGCCTGCGTGGCATCCCATTTGACCTCAAAAGGCTTGCCTTCTGCCGGGTTGCCGTCGAAGTCGGTGATCTCGTAGCTGGCGGCGGTGACGGTCACGATCTGGTCGTTGCCCATTTCCACGGCCTGCTTGGTGTAATCGATGAAACCCGATACATCCGAGCCCAAGAAATTCTCGTTCTTGCCCAGGCCGATAACCAGCGGGGAATTGCGCCGAGCGGCGACGATCCGGTCTTCGTGGTCCTGGTGGACGGCCAACAGGGTGAACGCCCCGTCGAGCCGACGGCAAGTCATGCGCATAGCCGTCGTGAGATCGCCTTCGGCATCATTGTTGTAGTAATCGGCCAGAAGGGTGGCGGCGACCTCCGTGTCCGTTTCCGACACGAAGTCATAGCCCTTGCCGACCAGCTCCGAACGGAGCTCGGAGAAGTTTTCGATGATGCCGTTGTGGACTACGGCCAAACGACCGTGGTCGACGACATGCGGATGCGCGTTCGCGTCCGTGGGCCCACCGTGGGTTGCCCAGCGGGTATGCCCGATACCGAGCATGGCTTCAGGGAGCGGATTGGATTCCAGCTCCGCGTCCAGGGCGGCGACTTTGCCCGCCTTCTTGCGGTAGTCGACCCGATTTCCCGAGACGACGGCCACACCGGCTGAGTCGTATCCGCGGTACTCAAGCCGGCGAAGCCCCTCGAGAACAACGTCGAGCGCATAGTACTGACGTTCGGCCGAGCCGGGCTCGCCTACATATCCAACGATTCCACACATGTGCTCAGCTTATCCCAAGCCAAGGCGTGCTTTCTTCCTTCCTACCCGTGATGTGGAACGCGGCCCCGGTCCTGATGCAGGAACGGGGCCGCGGTGCGCTATTCGCTGCCCCCGGTCACGCCTGCGAGAAAGCCTCGGACAGCGCCGTGAACAGCGGGTGAGACGGTTCGATGCCGGTCAGTTCGGCAACCAACGAATCCGTGGCCGAACGGTTACCGCGCGCGTCGGCCAACCGGCGACGCAGTTCAACGGATTCAGGGTCCTCGGGAACGTCGAATGCAAGGGCCGCGCCGATCGCCGAGACCAGTGCCTCAGCGGAATGACCGTTTTCGGCAAGCTCCGCGGCCGGTCCGACGAAGCGCTCGTTTCGAGAGATTTTGCGCAGCGGCGCGCGACCGACTCTCTCAACCGTGTCCGGCAGGTGCGGATTCGTGAACCGTGTCAGGATCTTGTCCACATAGGACTGTTGCACCTCGGGCGCGAATCCGAACTTCTCGACGAGCAACAGCTTGGTCTCCGCCAACACGGACTCGACTTTGGCACGCACGTCAGTATCCTCCAGAGCGTCAGAGATCTTGGAGATTCCCGCTCCATAGCCAAAGTAGGCGGTCGCGGCGTGCCCCGTGTTGACAGTGAAGAGCTTGCGCGTGATGTACGGGGCCAGGTCCTCCACCCAGGTGACTCCCGGAATGTCTGGGGTCCGTCCATCGAACGGAACCGAGTTCACGGCCCATTCGTGATAAGTCTCCACGGTGACATCGAGTCCTTGACCGGGTGCTTGATTCGGCACGATACGGTCGACCGCGGTATTTGCGAAAATAGCGACGTCGTCCGCCTGCGGATAGACCTCTCGAATCGCCTCGGCGAGACCGTCGGTCGCGTTGATCGCGTTCTCGCATGCCATCACGGCTACCTTGCCCTCGCCCGATTCGGCGCGTGCCCGGAGGCCTTTGGCGATGGCGGGGGCGATGATCTTGAGGACCGTGGGGCCGACTGCCGTCGTGACGATATCCGCGGTGCGGATGTGCTCGATCAATGCGTCCGGGTCATCAGCAGAGTTGACTCCGGAAAAATTGGTCACCTCAATATCGCGGGGTTCGTTGCCGACCTCGTGAACGGTGTAAGACTGCTGGGCGTTGAGTGAATCGATCAGCGGTTGGGCTACATCCGCGAAGACCAATTCGTAGCCGGCCTCGTGGAGCAGGACGCCGACGAATCCGCGCCCGATGTTTCCGGCGCCGAAATGCAAGGCTTTCATGCGTTGACCTTTCCGAAGATCTCAAGGATCTCCTCAGGTGTCTGGGCGGCCTCGAGCTGGGCCACCGATTCTTTGTTCGAGAAGATCTTTGCAATTTTCTGCAACAAATTCAGGTGCTGGCCACCGGCACCTGCGATGCCGATGACAAACCGTGCCTGTTTGCCGTTCCAGTCGACTCCGTCGTCGTAACGAACAAAGGACATGGCCGAGGAGTGAATCGCCGATTTCGCTTCGTTGGTACCGTGGGGAATAGCGAGACCGTTGCCCATGAACGTCGAAACCGAGCCTTCGCGCGCGTGCATCGAGTCAATGTACGAGGCATCGACTTTGCCCGTATCCACGAGCAGATTGCCCGCCTCGTCGATCGCCGTGTCTCGACTCGTGGCCGCACCGCCCAGAACGATCGAGGAAACGCCCAGGATTTCCTGGTCGCTTCCGTCCTGACTGGGCGCGTCGGTGGGCGTCGACGTCACCCCGGCTGCCGTTGACCCTGCTGAATCCGCGGCCGGTTCTTCGTTCGGCCCGCCTTCTCGCTGTTCCCGGATCAGCTCGACGATTTCGTCGTATCTCGGCGAACTCATGAAATTGTCCACGGTGACGTGTGCAGCCGACGGGGTCGGAGCCGCCGCGCGATCGGCCAGATCCTCGTGGCTGACCAGGAGGTCGAACTCATCCTGCAGGGAATTGATCGCTTTGTTGACCACGGTGATGTCGTTGCCGTATCCGGCGTCCTTGATCTTGTTGCGCAGCACGGAAGCGCCCATGGCGGATGAGCCCATACCGGCGTCGCAGGCGAAAACGATCGATCGGATCGTCGTGTTCTTGCTCTGGTCTCCCGCGAGAGTACCGGCCACAGAGGACTTCTTGCCCTTCATGCGCTCCATGTCGGATGTGGCCTTGGCCAGGTCATCTTCGCCCTGTTTCGAGGCCTTGAGAATCACCGAGGCGATCACCAGAGAAACGATCGTTGCTGTGACCCACCCGAAGGTCACGCCCAGCATCGCGTTCGGCGGCGCATTGACGTAGAGGAAGATCAACGAGCCCGGGGCCGCTGGTGAGCGCAGGCCCGCGTTGAACAGGAGTTCCACGAAGACCCCTGACATTCCGCCGAAGATGGTCGCGATCAACAGCTGCGGCTTCATCAGAACGTAAGGGAAGTAAATCTCGTGAATGCCGCCGAGCGCGTGAATCAGAGCGGCTGCGGGGGCCGACGCACGCGCGCTCCCGCGACCGAAGATGATGTACGCGAGGAGAACCCCCAGGCCGGGACCTGGGTTTGATTCCAGGAGAAACAGGATCGATTTGCCCTGCTGCAGCGCCTGATCCGTGCCGAGAGGAGTCAGGATTCCGTGGTTGATCGCATTGTTCAGGAACAGGACCTTGGCCGGCTCGATCAAGATCGATGCGAGAGGCAGCAGACGCATGTCGATGAGCCACTGAACTGCTACACCCGCAACATTCATCAGCAGGTGCATGATCGGGGCCAACCAGAACATCGAAGCGATCGAGAGGCCCGCGCCGATGATGCCCGAGGAGAAGTTGTTGACCAACATCTCGAACCCGGGTTTGATCCGGCCCTCCATGAACTGGTCGAACTTCTTGACGATCCATGCTGACAAGGGGCCCATGATCATGGCTCCCAGGAACATCGGGGAGCCGGGGCTGTCCCCGATGAAGACTGGGCTCGAGGTAGCCAGGATGACGCCCATGGTAGCCACTGCGCCGACGACGCCGCCTCGGACGTCGTGAATCAGCTTGCCGCCCGTGTACGCGATGAGGATGGGCAGCAGATAGGTGACCATGGGACCCAGTGCGGCATTGATGTATTCATTGGCGAACGGCCCCTGACCTCCTTGTGGGTCTTCCGACCAGAGGAACAGAGCCGTGAGCAGACCCCAGGCAATGAATGCGCCGATGTTCGGCATGATCATGGAGGAGAGGAAAGTTCCGAATTTCTGCACGCGCACGCGCGCGCCGACCTTCTTCTTCTCGCTGGAAGCGGTAGATGTGGTAGACACGATGACTCCAGGTTCAGGGGGATCACGTTCTCCGAACCGGGATCAGAACCCAGGACCAAACGAGGATCCGGGGCCACGTGGCCGAGAAAGTGAAAACGACAAAACCGGTGACCGACGAAGACATCCGCGGGCCCGGCTTGGCTGTATCCTATCCGGTTCGCCCGAGCCGAAGATACTCTCACCCCAGAGGGGTCCTGCTGAAATGGATTCGGAATAGTCGGCAAGCAGCCGTAGACTTTTTTCAATGAGCCAAGCGACGGCATTATCACGCACTTCTCCGTTCGTGTCGCTCGACCGGGAAACCTGGTCGCGCCTATCGGACGAAATCGATGTGCCACTCTCATCAGAAGAAATCGAAAGACTCCGTGGACTCGGCGAGACCCTCGATGTCGAGGAAGTCCGCCAGGTTTACCTTCCCCTCTCGAGATTGCTCAACCTGTATGCCAATTCGGTCGGGGACCTGAACCAAAAGACGAACCAGTTCCTTCACGAGGATCATCAGCGCACGCCCTTCGTGATCGGCGTGGCCGGTTCCGTGGCCGCTGGCAAGTCCACGACCGCCCGTTTGTTGCGAGCCCTGATGAGCCGTTGGCCAACCACCCCCAACGTTCAGCTGGTCACTACGGACGGATTCTTGTACCCCAATGCGGAGCTCGAAGCCAGAGGCCTGATGCAGCGCAAAGGGTTCCCCGAATCCTACGACCGGCGAGCTATTCTCCGCTTCGTTTCGGAGATCAAGTCAGGCGCACCCGTTGTCACCGCCCCCAAATATTCGCATTTGACCTACGACATCCTCGAAAACGATGAGACGGTGGTTACTCGCCCGGACGTTCTCATTGTCGAGGGGCTAAACGTTCTGGCCCCGGCACAGTTGCGCCCCGACGACAAAGCCGCATTGGCATTGAGCGATTTCTTCGATTTTTCAATTTATGTGGATGCACGCACCAGCGATATCGAGCAATGGTACGTCGACCGTTTCCTCAAACTTCGAAGTTCTGCGTTCGCCGATCCCGAGTCGTATTTCCGCAAATACGCGAATCTCTCGGACGAGGAAGCGAAGAGCACGGCTTTGGACATCTGGCGGCGCATCAACGAGCCGAATCTGCTGCACAACGTCAGACCAACCCGAGGACGAGCCAAACTCATCCTTTCCAAAGACGCTGACCATTCGACTCGACGGGTACTCCTTCGGAAGAACTGAAGACATTTCGTACCCATAGGTACGGAATATGAGTGGCAGAACTCACCCGGGGTTTTCTAACACCGCAATTGCAAAGCTACGCAAAATTCGCCCCCTATGGGTGATTCTTTGGATAGTATGTCCGCATGATTAAAGGATTCAAAGAATTTATCATGCAAGGCAATGTCATCGACCTTGCGGTCGGTGTCATCATCGGTAGTGCATTCAGCACCGTCATCAACGCTCTCGTCGAGTCAGTTATTATGCCGGCCATCTCAATGCTGGTCGGCTCCCCCAACTTCGATGATTTCCTGGTCTTCGGCCAGGTCAAGGTCGGCGTGTTCTTGACCGCCGTCGTCAACTTCCTGCTCATCGCCGCGGCCCTCTACTTCTGCATCGTCATGCCGATCAACACCATGAACGCTCGCCGTGCCCGCAGGCTCGGTTTGGAAGAAGAAGACGACACCGAGCCTGAGGTCGCGTTGCTCACCGAGATCCGTGACGCCCTGATTTCCAACAAGAACGTCACGGGCGCATCCTCGTACATGGATCCCGAAGCCAACAAGAACTGACACCGTACGGCTCGTTCCTCCACGAGCAGGAAGGCCCCGCACCATTCGGTGCGGGGCCTTCCTGCTCGTGGAGATGTATTGGAGCGTCAGCGGCTACAGGGCCAGCTCTTTCGCCACGACGTCGGCCAAACGGCTCGCATGGTGATCGACCGATTCCTGGTCGGGGCCTTCGACCATCACCCGAACCAGGGGTTCGGTGCCGGAGGGTCTGAGCAACACGCGGCCGTCCTTGCCGAGTTCCCTCTCTACCGAGGCGACTGCACGCTGCACGGCATCATTCGAATCTGCGGCGGCCTTGTCCACGTTGGGAACGTTGATCATCGTCTGCGGAGCACGCTCGAACCGGTGTGACAAGGTGGACAGGGTCAGGCCGGTCCGGCTCACCTCGGCGGCCAGATGCAGACCGGTCAGGATACCGTCTCCGGTCGTCGCGTAATCGCTCATGATCACGTGTCCGGACTGCTCGCCGCCCAAATTGTAACCGTACTGGTTCATCGCCTCGAGGACGTATCGGTCCCCCACCTTGGTGCGAAGCATCGTCACGCCTTCGGACGCGAGGTACTGCTCCATCCCGAGGTTGGTCATAACGGTAGCGACCAGGGTGTTGTCTTTGAGTTTTCCGGCGTCGCGTCGTGCAAGCGCCAAAACCGACATGATGGTGTCACCGTCCACGATCTCGCCGCGTTCGTCGACGGCGAGGCAGCGGTCCGCGTCGCCGTCGTGGGCGATCCCCAGATCGGCGCCCAGCTCCTTGACCTTGGCTTGGAGACCTTCAAGATGGGTTGAGCCCACGCCGTCATTAATGTTTGTACCGTTAGGTTCGGCGGCCACCACATGGACCTTCGCCCCCGCAATGCGGAAGGCGTCCGGTGAACATCCAGAGGCAGCACCGTTGGCGCAATCGAGGACAATGCTCAGCCCGTCCAGGGATAGTCGACCGGGCAAGGTGGACAGCAGGTGGGTGACGTATCGGTCCTCGGCGTCGGAGAACCGGGAGATCTTGCCTACCTGCCCACCGTCGGGGAAACGGAAATCCTGCGATTTGAACAATGCCTCGATCTTGTCCTCCACGGCGTCCGGAAGCTTCTTCCCGCCACGGGCAAGGAACTTGATTCCGTTGTCGTAGAAAGGATTGTGAGAGGCAGAAATCATCACGCCAAAATCCGCGTCCAGATCCGCTACCAAATACGCTGCGGCCGGAGTCGGCAGCATCCCGGCGTCGTATACGTCCACTCCCGAAGAAGCCAACCCAGCCATGATCGCAGCCCCGATGAATTCACCGCTGACGCGGGAATCATGCGCTATGACTGCTTTGGGGCGTTCACTTCCGGGAACCTGATCGAATCCGAGTACGACAGCGGCCGCCTGCGCCAATTCCAAAGAGGAGCGTGCACTCATCTGTTCACTGTTGGCACGAGCTCGAACACCGTCGGTTCCAAATAATCTAGACATCGAAAATCATTCTACGCATGTCAGTCGGCGTCCTCCGACTTGACCACCGGAAACCCATCTCGGTTGTTCTGTTCCTCGGCCTCGAAGACGTCGGAAGCCGGCCCCACAATCAGCGGATCGGGCTGGCCGACGACGCTGTGATCCTTATTCGGGTACTCGAACTGGGACAGGACGTACCGCATGGCTTCCAAGCGGGCCCTCTTCTTGTCGTTGGACTTCACGATGGTCCAAGGAGCATCACCCGTATTCGTGTAGAAGAACATCGCTTCCTTCGCCTCTGTGTAGTCGTCCCATTTGTCGAGGGAAGCGAGATCAGTGGGAGAGAGCTTCCACTGCCGTACCGGGTCCGTGCGTCGCGCCTCGAACCGTGCGACCTGCTCGGCTCGGGTGACCGAGAACCAGAACTTGATCAACTTGATCCCGGAGTTGACGAGCATCCGCTCGAGTTCCGGAGTCTGGCGCATGAATTCGTAATACTGGTGCGGCGTGCAGTAGCCCATGACCCTCTCGACACCGGCACGGTTGTACCAGGAGCGGTCCATCATCACGATTTCGCCGCCCGAAGGAAGATGCTGGATGTAACGCTGGAAGTACCATTGGGTTTGTTCGATCTCGGTCGGTTTCTCCAAGGCCACGACCCGGGACCCCCGTGGATTCAAATGCTCGGTGAACCGTTTGATCGAACCGCCTTTGCCCGCGGCGTCACGCCCTTCGAAAATGAGCAGGATCTTCTGACCTGTCTCCTTGACCCACAATTGCAGCTTGAGGAGTTCGATCTGCAGTGCGCGTTTGGTCTTGTCATATTCTTTGCGCTTGAGCTTCTCATCGTAGGGATACCCGATCTTCCAGACTTCCGAGGTCGAATGTTCCTGGTGCAACCGGTGCTGGAGCGAGGCAATCTCGTCCAATTCTGCGGCATAGTCCTCAGTCACGGAGACCCGGCGTTCCTGTTTTTTGAGCGCTTCGGTCACGGCAGGCGTCGCTTCCTTGCCGGCCCCACGGGCCTTGGTCCCCCGGACGGTGATCTGTTCGGCCGCTTGGCGGCTTTTTGCCGATGCTTGTCCCGAGCTTTTCCGGCTTGCGCTTTGTTCTCCGGACGGCTCGGAGGTGTTCTTGCGTTGGGTGTGCGTCATTGAACATCTTTCCTTTCCCCAGTGCGGACAACCTCTATTTTATGCGCTGCTCGCGGACAACCGGGGCGCATCGAAAACGCAAAAACCCCTCACCGTCCCGAACGGACGATGAGGGGTTTTCGAGCAGTTTCGGAGCGGTTTAGCGCTTGGAGAACTGCGAAGCCTTGCGGGCCTTCTTGAGACCGGCCTTCTTGCGCTCGATGACGCGGGCGTCACGAGTCAAGAAACCAGCCTTCTTGAGGGCCGCACGATTGTTCTCGAGATCAATCTCGTTCAGCGCACGGGCCACGCCGAGACGCATTGCCCCGGCCTGGCCGGACGGGCCACCACCGTGAACGCGGGCGATGACGTCGTATGCACCTTCGAGCTCGAGGAGCTTGAACGGATCGTTGACTTCCTGCTGGTGCAGCTTATTCGGGAAGTAGACCTCGAGCGGACGACCGTTGACGGTCCACTGTCCCGAACCCGGGATCACGCGGACGCGGGCGATAGCCTGCTTGCGGCGGCCAACTGCAGCCCCGGAAACGGTGAGAGCCGGACGCTCGGTCACAGTGGCTTCGGCGACTGGCTCGGTGGACTCGGAGGTGTAGCTGGTGACTTCCTCGCCCTCGGTATTAATCTGGTCTTCAGTATTCTGAGCCACGATTTCTCCTTGTAGTTGTCTTCGTAGGCCCGATTACTGGGCGATCTGGCCGAACTCGTAGGTCTTGGGCTGCTGAGCAGCATGGGGGTGCTCAGCACCCGCATAAACCTTGAGCTTCTTGATTTGCTCGGCCGCGAGCTTGTTCTTGGGCAGCATGCCCTTGACAGCCTTCTCGACAGCCTTGGTCGGGTTCTTCGCCAACAACTCGGTGTAGGAAACGGACCGCAGGCCACCCGGGTAACCGGTGTGGCGGAATGCACGCTTCTTCTCGAGCTTGGCGCCGGTCAGAGCAACCTTCTCAGCGTTGATGATGATGACGAAGTCACCGGTGTCCACGTTAGGAGCAAAGGTCGGCTTGTGCTTGCCGCGCAGCAGTGTTGCGGACTGGCTGGCAAGGCGACCCAGGACAACGTCGGTGGCGTCGATGACATGCCACTGGCGATCGATGTCGCCGGGCTTCGGAGTGTACGTACGCACGTTAATTTGCCTTCGTGTCGGAATTACTTCATTGGCGCTAGTTGGGTGTCACGCCAGATCAGGTGCGCTCGAAGGGGTCTGGGTGAGGGCCAGACAACATCCGTTCCGTCCCGAAGTCTCGCCGCCAAGGTCATCCCTGTGCCCTGCAACTGGGCGAATGAACCGGGCGCATGAACCGAGGTGGGACACGCACAACAGCTAGTAACTATACCGGAGTATTCTGGCTTAATCCACAGGTAAGAGAAAGTCCTCCGCGATATCCCCCACACCGGCCTCCGATGGCCGGCCCGCTCAGTGATCCGCCTCCCTCCTGGCTCGGGTCTGCTCCGCGCGCGTCGCCCAGTCGGCGGGATCCGAGGGATACGTGATCGATTCCAGAACCAGACCCTCCGGAGGAGCAAGGCGAACGCTGGAGTCCCGAACCGGCACGGCAATTCTGGAATCCAACCACGCAAGGTCTCTCTTGCCTTCGGCGACCGAAACACACGAACCGATGATGGACCGGACCATGTTGTGGCAAAAAGCATCTGCACGGATACGAGCTTCGATGAGGCCGCCTACAGTGCGCTCGAATCGAACCGACTTCAGGTCACGAATCGTGGTCGCACCCGGACGAGGTTTGCAAAACGACAAGAAGTCGTGCAGTCCCAGCAGACGCTCGCCCGCCCTGTTCAACGTGTCAACATCCAAGGCAGACCTGGTCCAATACGATGTTGTCCGGTTCAAGGGCCCCTGGCGCTCGAGCCCGTCTGCGATCCTGTAGACGTAGGAACGTGACATTGCCGAGAAGCGAGCGTCAAAACCCGCCGGAACCAGTGCGGCTGATCGAATCACGATCGAGCCCGTAGCGGCACCGCGGGAGCCGGGCCTCAAGGGAGGCGCAACCGAGGACAGGAGCCGGGCCAGGGCACCGTTCATTTTCCGGACAAACGATTCGCCGGGAGTATCCGGCGCGGCGTCGCTCCCCTTACGGGCGCGCCCTCTCAACCGGTTCCAGACATCCGACGGAAGATCGAAGTGGACCACTTGGTGGTCCGCGTGCACTCCAGCGTCGGTGCGACCGGCCACCGTATAGCGGACGTCCTGGCGAAGAACGAGGCGCGCTGCTTCTTCGAGGCACCCCTCGATGGTCACGAGACCGGGCTGCTTGGCCCAACCGGAAAATGGCGCACCGTCATAACAGAGGTCCACGCGAACCCGCACGCTGGTGCCTTCCGGAACCGCGACCATGCCCAGATCCCCGACCACGCTTTCGTCTCCGACCGACCCGGGGGCCGGACAAACCATCGGGTCTGGGGAATTGAGCCGATTCGACGATACGACAATGTCCTTCTGACTCATGACGTGTCCTCCGCTTCTCCGGACAATTACAGGGATACCAAGAACAAAGCCCCGCCCACCGCAATGGTGGACGGGGCCTCAATCATCGCGCAACGCAGCGCAGAAGGGATCCTTACTCGGAAACCTTCTGAGCAGCAGCGCCACCGGCCGGTGCGTAACCGGCAGCGATAGCGGATTCTGCGGTGTCGAACCAGATCTCGGCGCGAGTGCTGGAGTACCAGCGCGAACCGGGAACATGGTACTTCATGGAATCGCGGTTGCCCTTGACTTCGAAGCCCTCGGGGGCTTCGCCGGACTCGAGCGGAGCGTGCGAACCTGCGGGCATGTCCGAAGCCGGAGCCTCGGGCGCTGCGGCTTCCTCGGCTACCGGCTCAGCGGCCGGTGCCTCGGTGGTCGCGGCGGAATCCGCCTGGTTGGCGGAAGCCGCGGCGTTGGCCGCCTGGGTTGCTTCGTCAACAACAGCCTTCGACGCTACGGGCTCCATCACGAGCTCGATCACAGCCATGGGCGCGTTGTCCCCTGAACGCGAGCCGATCTTGGTAATGCGGGTGTATCCACCGGGGCGCTCGGCCATGGCCGGAGCGATCGTGGTGAACAGCTCGTGGACGACCGACTTGTCCGTCAACGAGCGCATGACGCGACGACGAGCCGCGAGATCCCCACGCTTGGCGAAAGTGATCAAACGCTCTGCCACCGGGCGAAGACGCTTGGCCTTGGTCACGGTGGTCGTGATGCGCTTGTGCTCGAAGAGCTGCTGGGACATGTTGGCCAGAATGAGGCGCTGGTGTGAGGGGCTACCGCCGAGGCGCGGCCCCTTTGTGGGAGTAGGCATATGAGTTTCTCTCCATTGGTCATGGTTCCCGCGAACTCACATCGCGAGGACCAAAGATTGGTGTGAACTGTGGTCGGCTCGTCGCCGTCCGAGGGATTAGAAGGACTCTTCCTCGTCGACCTCTTCGTCCTCGGCCGCGCGAGCCGCCAGATCGAAGCCTGCGGGCGAATCCTTGAGGGACATCCCCAACTCAGCCAGCTTGTCCTTGACCTCGTCGATCGACTTGGCACCGAAGTTCCGAATGTCCATCAGATCCGCCTCGGAGCGCGTCACGAGTTCACCCACAGTATGGATTCCCTCACGCTTGAGGCAGTTGTACGAACGCACGGACATGTCGAGGTCCTCGATGGGCAGGGCCATATCAGCGGCCATGGACTCGTCGGCCGGAGAAGGTCCTACCTCGATGCCCTCTGCTTCGGTGTTCAGTTCCCGAGCGAGCCCGAAGAGCTCGACCAAGGTGCTGCCTGCAGAGGCAACCGCGTCGCGCGGAGCGATGGCTTCCTTGGTTTCGATATCGAGCACGAGGCTGTCGAAGTCGGTACGCTGCTCAACACGAGTCGCCGCAACGCGGAAAGTGACCTTGAGAACCGGGGAGTAGATCGAGTCGACCGGAATACGGCCGATCTCGGACTCTCCGGCGCCGGCCTTGTTCTGCGAGGCAGAAACGTAGCCGCGGCCACGCTCGATCGTCAGTTCGGCGTTGAAACTTCCCTTGGCGTTGAGGGTTGCGATACGGAGCTCCGGGTTGTGGATCTCCACACCGGCCGGAACCTCGATATCGCCAGCGGTCAGCTCGCCAGGGCCCTGCTTGCGCAGGTAAGCAACGACGGGCTCGTCATTCTCGGACGAAACCGAAAGCTTCTTGATGTTCAGGATGATCTCGGTGACATCTTCTTTCACGCCGTCCACGGTGGAGAACTCGTGCAGCACACCGTCAATACGGATACTGGTCACGGCGGCACCGGGAATGGAGGACAGAAGCGTGCGACGCAAGGAATTACCCAGCGTGTAGCCGAATCCGGGTTCGAGGGGCGAGATCGTGAAGCGCGAGCGGTTATCCTCGACGACTTCTTCACTCAGGGTAGGGCGCTGTGCAATGAGCACTGATGTTTCCTTTCAGCGAGCATCCGCTATATGACGCAACACAGGTTGGGGAAAACAAGGGATAAGGGGCCGCGGTTGCGGCACCCGGATGTCTCGTGGCCGGAGCCACGAGACCCCAGGCTTGCGGCTCCCGAACAAGGGATACACCAGCCTGGCGGACGGCAACGTCTGGATCAGACGCGGCGGCGCTTCGGGGGACGGCAACCGTTGTGCGCGCTCGGGGTCACATCAGAGATGGAACCTACCTCAAGGCCGGTGGCCTGGAGCGAGCGGATAGCGGTTTCGCGACCCGAACCCGGACCCTTGACGAACACGTCAACCTTGCGAACACCGTGCTCCTGAGCGCGCTTTGCGGCGGACTCAGCAGCCATCTGCGCGGCGTACGGCGTCGACTTGCGCGAACCCTTGAAGCCCATTTCACCGGCGGAAGACCAGGAAATCACGGCACCCGAGGGATCGGTGATCGATACGATGGTGTTGTTGAATGTGGACTTGATGTGCGCCTGACCGGCGGCAATATTCTTTTTATCCTTGCGGCGGGGCTTACGAGCGGCCGCAGCACGAGTCTTTGGGGGCATTAAAAACTTCTCCTACGCGAAAGGGTGATTACTTCTTCTTACCGGCGACCGTGCGCTTCGGACCCTTACGGGTACGAGCATTGGTCTTGGTGCGCTGGCCGTGTACGGGAAGGCCGCGGCGGTGGCGGAGTCCCTGGTAGCTACCGATTTCAACCTTGCGGCGGATGTCGGCGGCCACCTCGCGGCGGAGGTCGCCCTCAACCTTCAAGTTGCCTTCGATGTAGTCACGCAGCTGAACGAGCTGGGCGTCGGAGAGGTCCTTGACGCGGATGTCCGGGCTGATGCCGGTGGCGGTCAGGGCCTCGAGGGCACGGGTCTTACCCACGCCGTAGATGTACGTGAGAGCAATTTCCACGCGCTTTTCGCGGGGAAGATCTACTCCTGCGAGACGAGCCATAGTGGCGGTTCTCCTTGTAGTTGATCCAGAGGTTTACAGCATCACTGCCCGAGTTTCCCCGGTCTCCGGCCTCTGTATCCGGAGGTATCCCACTGATGGGGTGCGGTGCCTTGTATTAGATGCCGGCGGTAACCGGCTGCATCAGAAGGCTATTAGCCCTGACGCTGCTTATGGCGCGGGTTACTGCAGATAACCATGACCACGCCATGACGGCGGATCACTTTGCAGCTATCGCAGATGGGCTTCACGCTCGGCTGAACCTTCATCGCATTCCTTTGCGTTGTTGCAACTTGTAGTTGTTACGAGACCCGACACGCAGTCGAATCCCATGCACGCAGACAGGCACCACCCGTCTGGGCGGTGCCCTTCACCCTCCGCACGAGGCGGAGATGAGATCTACTTGTAGCGGTAGACGATGCGACCACGTGAGAGATCGTACGGAGAGAGTTCAACAACCACGCGATCCTCGGGGAGGATTCGAATGTAGTGCTGACGCATCTTTCCGGAGATGTGTGCAAGAACCTTGTGACCGTTGTCCAGCTCAACGCGGAACATTGCGTTGGGCAGGGCTTCCACCACAGAGCCCTCAATCTCGATTACGCCGTCTTTCTTGGCCATATCCTCCGCTAACGTCGGTGCCTCACGCGCTGTGCGAGAGGCAATTGAATGATTCTTTCTGCCATCACACCACCAAAAATGTGCGCGCGCACGGCAGACACAACCAACAGACAAGTGTACGCCATACTTTGCTGTATGTTAACCCAGCGACCGACCAGGAACCATTGTGACTTCCCTCGCCGGGATATTTTCACTCCGACCGAAGGTCAGAAGTCCACGATGCCGGTGCAGCAGTAGCAGTAGCGTGCATAGGTTCCGCCCCGACGGCTCGCAGCCATGACGCGAGGGCCATCAACTCCCCTAGCTCGCTGCCGCCAGCTGGCCGCACGCCCCGTCGATGTCGGATCCGCGAGTGTCCCGGACCGTGGTCGGGATGCCGTGTGCCCTAAGACGCTCGACGAAGTTCTGCTCGACGCCGGGGCGCGAGGCGGTCCACTTGGAGCCGGGTGTCGGGTTGAGCGGGATGGGATTGACGTGGACCCAGCCCCGGCCCCTCTGTGCCAGCTTCTTGCCCAGCAAGTCGGCGCGCCAGCCCTGATCGTTGATGTCCCGGATGAGCGCGTACTCGATCGAGACACGACGTCCGGTCTGACGGTAGTAGTCATACGCAGCGTCGAGGGTCTCGTCGACCTTCCACCGGTTATTGATCGGGATGAGCTCGTCCCTGAGCTCGTCGTCCGGGGCGTGGAGGGACAGAGCCAAGGTAACCGGCAGGTTCTCTTGAGTGAACTTGTACATCCCAGGAACCAAGCCAACCGTCGACATTGTGATCCCTCGAGCCGAGATCCCTAAACCTTCCGGCGATGGGTCGATCAGTCGATGTACGGCGCCCAGCGAGGACTTGTAATTTGCGAGGGCCTCGCCCATGCCCATGAAGACGATGTTCGAGATACGCAAGGGCTTGGTTTCTTCTGGACCGTCCTCGGCGTTTTCCAGCCCCTTCATCGTCTTGACCATGCGCGCGCCCGCTACCACTTGTTCCACAATTTCCGCAGTGGAAAGGTTCCGAGTCAGGCCTGCCTGACCGGTCGCGCAAAAGGGACAGTTCATACCGCAACCGGCCTGCGAGGAGATGCACATGGTCACGCGGTTGGAATACCGCATGATCACGGATTCCACCAGAGCACCGTCGAAAAGACGGTGCACCAGTTTAAGGGTGTCTCCACCATCGGCTTCCAAGGTGTTCACCGTGGTCAGCAGCTTCGGCATCGCGTCGGCAACCATCTGCTCACGGGACGCCACCGGAAGGTCCGTCATGTCCTGGGGGTCCGTGACCAAACGCTCGAAATAGTGCTTGGACAGCTGTGAAGCCCGGAACGGCCGGTGACCGAGTTCTTGGAGAAATTCTTTACGCCCCGCGAGATCCATATCCGCGATGTGGCGCGGCGGTTTGGCCCGTCGGGGAGCTTTGAGCAAGATTTTGCCGGGCTCGGGCCGGGAGGTGATCTCCACGGGGGTCGAAGTCTCGGATGACACGGTAGTGCCCCTTTTCCTGTGTGCGGCGTGTGTGGTGCTTAGTCGGGAATCGGGGCCACTGAGACCCCCAGGGCGGCCAGTTCTTCAGCACCGCCGTCTTCAGCGGTCAGAACCCAGATGCCGTCCCGATGAAATGCCACCGAGTGTTCCCATTGGCTCGCATGGGAGCCGTCGGTAGTCTTGACCGTCCAGTCGTCGTCCAAGATCACGGTCTCCGTCGATCCTGTCACAAGCATCGGTTCGATCGCCAGGGCCATGCCTGACTTGAGCCTGGGACCTGAGTCACGAGTGCGGTAATTCGGAACGTCGGGGGCCATGTGCATTTCGGTTCCGATTCCGTGGCCCACGTAGTCCTCGACAATCCCGTAGGTCCCGCCCGATTCCTTGCGGATGAAGTCCTCGATGGCAGTGCCGATCTCCCCCACTCGCCCAGCTGTGGCCGCGGCGGCGATGCCGTGCCACATCGCGGCTCGGGTCATTTCTGACAGCTCGTGGTCCTGCCTGGTCGCGGTCCCGACCAATACGGTGCGCGCAGAGTCCCCGTGCCATCCGTCGACGATTGCGCCGCCGTCGATCGAGATGATGTCCCCGTCGCGCAACGGTTCATCGTTGGGAATGCCGTGGACGACGATGTCATTGGGAGAAGCGCAGATAGTTGCTGGAAAGCCGTAGTAACCGAGGAAGTTCGACGTCGCGTGATTTTCCGTGAGCACTTCGCGGAAAGTTTGGTCCAATTGTGCCGTTGTGACGCCGGGGGCAGTCGCTGCGACGGCGGCGTCGAGCGCTCGTGAGGTCACGACGCCGGCACGCGCCATCGCACGGAGCTGCTGGTTGGTCTTGTACTCGATTTTGCGTCGGCCGAACATCCGGGCACTTCCTCATCACGTTTTGTTTGGTTGGTTCATCCGGACCAGTCGCCGGGTAGGAAGACGGGCCCCCGACTTCAATGTGTCGGGGGCCCGTTGTTGGGTCTCCTGGGAGACTGGAAGTCGAATTATCGAACGGCAGCCAGCAAACGCTGACTGACCTCGTCGATGCTTCCGAGTCCATCCACGCGAGTCACGATGCCTCGTGCCTCGTACAACCCGACGATCGGCTCGGTTTCCTGGGCGTAAACCTCCAGACGGTGACGGATCACCTCTTCCGTGTCGTCGCTACGACCCTGATCCTTGGCGCGTCCGAGGAGACGCTGAACGAGCTCCTCGTTGTCCGCAGTCAGCAGCAGGACACCGTCGATCTTCTGACCCAGGTCATTGAGGATCGAATCGAGTTCCTCGACTTGCGCCGTGTTGCGGGGGTAACCATCCAGCAGAAAGCCGTGACTCGCGTCCTCCTGGGCCAAGCGATCCCGAACCATGCGATTGGTGACCGAATCGGGAACCAGGTTACCGGCGTCCATATACTGTTTGGCCTCACGACCCAGTTCAGTTTCTTCCTTGATGTTGGCCCTGAAGATATCGCCGGTGGAAATCGCCGGGATCGACAATTCCTCGGAGATCTTGACGGCCTGTGTTCCTTTTCCGGCGCCGGGAGGCCCGATGATGAGCAAACGGTTCATCGCAGAAGTCCTTCATAGTGTCGTTGTTGCAACTGAGCGTCGATTTGCTTGATGGTGTCCAGGCCGACGCCGACCACGATCAGCAGCGATGTGCCACCGAACGGGAAATTTTGGTTCGCATTGAACATCACGAGTGCGATCAGAGGTATCAGCGCCACGATGCCCAAATACAGCGATCCCGGGAGGGTGATGCGGTTCAGGACGTATCCCAAATACCGCTCGGTCGGACGCCCGGCACGGATCCCGGGGATGAATCCGCCGTACTTCTTCATGTTGTCCGACACCTCTTGCGGGTTGAACGTGATCGAAACATAGAAGTAGGCAAAACCAACGATCAACAGGAAGTACAAGATCATGTAGAGCGGGTGATCGCCCTTGACCAGGTTGCCGTTGATCCAATTGACCCACTCAGGAGGAGGTGTTCCGTCCTTGGGAGTCGAGAACTGCCCGATCAGCCCGGGCAACATCAGCAGGGACGACGCGAAGATCACCGGGATCACGCCGGCCATGTTGACCTTCAGCGGGATGTACGTGGTTGTGCCGCCAATCGTGCGCCGGCCGACCATCCGCTTGGCGTATTGGACGGGAATTCTGCGCTGGGATTGTTCGACGAACACCACCGCGACGATCACGACGAGACCGATACCGAGGATCGCGGCGAAAACGCCCCATCCCTGGGTCTTGAAGATCTGGCCGAGTGCGGACGGGAAGGAAGCGGCGATCGACGTGAAGATCAGCAAGGACATACCGTTGCCGACGCCCTTCTCCGTGATCTGCTCGCCCAGCCACATGATGATGCCTGTGCCCGCGGTCAGGGTGATAATGATGACGATGATCATGAGGATCGAATCATCCGGGATAACCGGGAGCGGGCAGTTGCCCAGCAGAGCACCCGAGCGAGCCAACGAGATGATTGTCGTGGCGTTCAGGAGCGCCAGGCCCATGGTCAGGTAGCGCGTGTACTGGGTCAGCTTCTGCTGGCCCTGACCGCCTTCTTCATGCAATTCCTGGAATCTCGGAATCACGACTCGAAGAAGCTGCACGATGATCGACGCCGTGATGTACGGCATCACACCCAAGGCGAAGATCGACAATTGTAGGAGCGCGCCACCACTGAAGAGGTTGACCATGTCGTAGATACCACCGGTGGTACCTCCCATGGCGATGCACTGCTGGACGTTCCCGTAGTCAACACCCGGCGCTGGCACGAAAGTACCGGCGCGGTAGATCACAATGACCGCGAGTGTGAACAGCAGCTTGCGTCGTAGGTCGGGGGTTTTGAACGCCCGTCCGAAAGCGCCGAGCACTTGGCCTCCTGTAAAAGTTTGTTCAGTTGGAATCCCGGCGATTGCCGTCCGCAGACAGCTGCCGAGCCAATAGGTCCCTCGTCAGTCTAACGGCAATGCGTCACGGGAACCCGATTACGTCCGTCACTCCGCCACAACGCGCCGGGATGCAGACAAGATGAGGCCCCTCCCCGGACTTCCGGGGAAGGACCTCATCCCTATGAAATGCCTTCGAGCATCAGCCCGATCGCAGTTCTACTTGCCGGTTGCGGTGGCGGTGCCACCGGCGGCTTCGATTTTCTCCACAGCGGATGCGGAGAGCTTGTCAACGGTGACGTTGACCTTGACGGTCAGGTCGCCTTGGCCCAGAACCTTGACGGGCTGGTTCTTGCGAACCGCACCCTTGGCCACGAGGGAGTCGACGGTGATGTCGCCGCCCTCGGGGAACAACTCCGAGATACGGTCCAGGTTTACGACCTGGTACTCCACGCGGAACGGGTTCTTGAAGCCACGGAGCTTCGGAAGGCGCATGTGCAGCGGAAGCTGCCCGCCTTCGAAACCTGCCTTGACCTGGTAACGAGCCTTGGTGCCTTTGGTACCACGACCAGCGGTCTTGCCCTTGGACCCTTCACCGCGGCCCACGCGGGCCTTGGCTTTGTGAGATCCCTTGGCCGGACGCAGATCGTGGAGCTTGATGGCCTGGCGCTCTTCGTTGGTATCTGCCATTTTTACTTGACCTCCTCAACCTTCACGAGGTGAGCGACGGTGTTGACCATACCGCAGGTCACCGGATCGGCGGTGCGGACAACCTTGTTGCCCGGACGCTTGAGTCCCAGTGAGCGCAGAGTGTCGCGCATGTTCTGCTTCTGGCCAACGTAGGACTTCATTTGCGTGATCTCCAGCTTCGAATCGCTGGGCTGAATACGCTTACCGGACATTACGCACCTGCCTTCTCATCGCGCATGAGGTAGCTGGGGATGACCTCGTCGTTCGGCAGGCCACGGCGGGCTGCAACGGCAACGGGCTCTTCCAGCTGACGCAGGGCCTCAATGGTCCCGTGCACGATGTTGATCTGGTTCGTGGAACCGAGGGACTTGGACAGCACGTCGTGGATGCCAGCACACTCGAGCACCGCACGCACCGGGCCACCGGCGATAACACCGGTACCGGCCGTAGCGGGTCGGAGCATAACAACACCAGCGGCCGCTTCACCCTGCACGCGGTGCGGGATGGTGCGGTCCTCGACGCGGGGAACGCGGAAGAAGTTCTTCTTGGCTTCTTCAACGCCCTTGGCAATGGCCGAGGGAACTTCCTTGGCCTTGCCGTAGCCGACGCCGACCAAACCTTGCCCGTCGCCTACGACGACGAGTGCGGTAAAGCTGAAGCGACGGCCGCCCTTGACGACCTTCGAGACGCGGTTGATGGTGACAACGCGCTCGATGTACTTGTCCTTTTCCTCATCGCGGCCACCGCGTCCACCGCGGCCACCACGATCGTTACGGTCATTGCGACCACGGCCGCCGCGCTCACCGCGGTTGCCGCCGCGACGGTCGTCGCGCTTCGAGGAGTTGTCTTTCTCGGAGTTCTCAGTTGCAGCGTTGTTCTCTGCCACCTGATTTTCCTTTTCGTTTGCGGTCTGCTCGCTCACAGTGCCAGCCCACCTTCCCGGGCGCCTTCAGCAACAGCGGCCACACGGCCGTGGTACTTATTGCCGCCACGATCGAATACGACGGACTCGACGCCGGCGGCCTTGGCACGCTCGGCGACCAGCTCGCCAACGCGCTTGGCTTTGGCGGTCTTGTCCATATCGGTTGCGGAACGCAACTCGGCTTCCAGGGTGGATGCCGAGGCCAACGTGTTGCCCTGAGTATCGTCAATGACCTGCACGAACATGTGCTTGGTCGAACGGAATACCGAGAGACGGGGACGCGCGGCGGTACCGGAGACGTGCTTGCGAACGCGCGTGTGGCGACGCTTGCGAGCAGCGAACTTCGTCTTATTAGCCATGTTTACTTACCAGCCTTTCCGACCTTGCGGCGGATCTGCTCGCCCTCGTAGCGAACACCCTTGCCCTTGTAGGGGTCGGGCGCGCGGAGGCTTCGAATGTTGGAGGCCACCTGGCCGACCTGCTGCTTGTGAATACCGGAAACGGTGAGCTTGTTGTTGCCCTCCACGGTGAAAGTGATTCCTTCCGGAGCCTTTACCGAAACGGGGTGGCTGTAGCCCAGCGCGAATTCCAGGTCGGAGCCCTTGGCCAGCACACGGTAACCGGTGCCAACGATCTCGAGCTTCTTGCTGTAACCCTCGGAGACGCCGATGACCATGTTATTGATCAGCGTGCGGCTCAGGCCGTGCAGCGAACGAGACTCGCGTTCGTCGTCGGGACGGTTGACTGTGAGGGTATCTCCATCGAGGGAGACGGTGATCGGCGAAGCGATCTCCTGGGAGAGTTCTCCCTTGGGACCCTTGACGCTCACGAGGGAGCCGTCGATCTTTACCTCAACACCAGCCGGCACCGAGATGGGGAGACGTCCAATACGTGACATTCTTCTCTTCCTTTCTCTTGTGACCGACTACCAGACGTATGCCAGGACTTCGCCGCCCACGCCCTTCTTGGAGGCCTGCTTGTCGGTAAGCAACCCCGAAGACGTGGACAGGATGGCGATGCCGAGGCCACCAAGCACCTGAGGCAGGTTGGTGGACTTCGCGTAAACGCGCAGGCCCGGCTTGGAAATACGACGAACTCCAACGATGGAGGACTCGCGGTTGGGACCGAATTTGAGGTCGAGAGCGAGGGTCTTGCCGACCTCTGCCTCTTCCTCGTGCCAGTCCTTGATGTAGCCCTCGGCCTTGAGGATGTCAGCGATCCGGGCCTTGAGCTTTGAGTACGGCATGGACACGGAATCGTGGTGTGCCGAATTAGCGTTGCGCAGACGCGTAAGCATATCTGCGACAGGATCTGTCATGGTCATGTGGGCACTTGCCCTTCCTCGTTACGGTTTCCGCTCTCCGGAAGACCGGAAGCGGACCTGAAACGTAGCAGTTAGTTGGTCTTGAACGGGAAACCGAGCTGGCGGAGCAGCGCGCGTCCCTCGTCGTCGGTCTTGGCTGTGGTAACCACGGTGATGTCCATGCCGCGCACACGGTCGATCGCATCCTGATCGATCTCGTGGAACATGGACTGCTCGGTCAAACCGAAGGTGTAGTTACCGTTGCCGTCGAACTGGCGATCCGAGAGTCCGCGGAAGTCACGGATTCGGGGAAGAGCCAGGGAAATCAGACGATCGAGGAATTCCCACATACGGTCTCCGCGAAGAGTCGTGTGGCAGCCGATGGGCTGGCCTTCGCGCAGCTTGAACTGTGCGATCGACTTCTTGGCGCGGGTCACCTGAGGCTTCTGACCCGTGATGAGGGTCAGATCGCGCACGGCCGAATCGATGAGCTTGGAGTCGCGTGCAGCTTCTCCGACGCCCATGTTGACAACGACCTTGACGAGCTTCGGCGACTGCATGGGGTTGCCGTAGTTGAACTGTTCCTGCAGCGCCGGAACGACCTCGTCCTTGAACTTGGTCTTGAGGCTGGGGGTGATCTTGGTTTCGGTCATTAGAGGTCCTTACCCGAGCTCTTGGACACGCGCACGCGAACGGTGCGGTTACGTCCGTCACGCTCTACGGTCTCTTCGCGGTAGCCAACGCGGCTGGGCTTCTTGGTCTCGGGATCGACGATCGCGACGTTGGACACGTGGATCGAGGCCTCGACCTTCTGAATGCCGCCACCTTCACCGGTGTTGGGATTGGCCTTGGTGTGCTTGGTGACAACCTTGACGCCCTCGATGAGGACGCGATTGGTCTCCGGGAATACCTTCAGGACCTTGCCCTGCTTGCCCTTTTCGGAACCAGAAATGACCTGCACCAGGTCACCGCTCTTGATCTTAGCCATGAGTTAGAGCACCTCCGGAGCAAGCGAGATAATCTTCATGAACCGCTTGTCGCGCAGCTCGCGCCCGACCGGCCCGAAAATACGGGTACCGCGGGGCTCGCCGTCGGTGTTCTTGAGGATCACTGCCGAGTTCTCGTCGAACTTGATGTAGGAGCCGTCAGCACGACGGGTCTCCTTCTTGGTACGAACGATGACGGCTTTGACGACGTCACCCTTCTTGACGTTTCCGCCAGGAATTGCGTCCTTGACGGTGGCGACGATGATGTCGCCAATACCTGCGTAGCGACGGCCAGATCCACCGAGAATACGGATAGCAAGGATTTCCTTGGCTCCCGTGTTATCGGCGACCTTGAGCCGTGACTCTTGCTGAATCACTGAATACTCCTGTCGTCTCGCCGGTTCTCACGACGCCGCCAGAAGATCTCTGACTGACGCGACGCGGGCCTTGCGGAACACTGTGTTCGGGATGATTGACGCACCGGTCTGCCATTTCATCAGGAATGGAAGTTGGCGGTTGCGCCTGGGACTGTCCATGCCAGGAACATCTGGTCCCGCTTCGATGGCGGGCGCATGCACCCGTTGACAGCGGCATTATGCACTGGCACGAAAAATCCGTGGTTGCGCGCAGGCCGAGTCGACCCACACAAGTAATCAAGGCTACCACAGGGCAACTCCCCCGAACAGGGCCAGATAAGCCACAACGACGGGAGGTACTTGACGTTCATCACCTCTCCGTCGGTTGAGACGACGACCGGGGCCGTGGCGGGTCATTGCGAACCGCCTCGGCCCCGATATTGTGCGCCATCAGAGGACTGCGCGAGGTGCACTCAGCGCGTCGCCAGATCAGTGCGCCTTCTTGCGCCGAAGAGCCACCACCGCGGTGCCGGCAGCCGTGGCCGCCGCGCCCAGGCCGGCAACCCACATCAGCTTGCCGGCTCCAGTGCTGGCCAGGCCGGACTGCGTGGCGGGTGCGGAACCCTTCGAGACGGCCGGGGTCTGAGAGTTCACCCCCGTCCCGCTTGTTGCGGTCTGGCCCTGAGAGCCCGAGGCCGATTCGTTGCCGGTCGGGCTGTTGGCGCCGGCGCCGGCTTCATCGTGATCAGCGATGCTTGCCGGAGCCTTCTCGCCAGCGTCACCGGCATCTGCAGGATCACCAGTGGCGGCGGGCCCTCTTCCGCTCTTCATTCCGTCATCCTTTCCGGTCTCCCCTGACGGGGCTCCGGAACCCAGCTGACCGGGTTCCTTATCTGCCCCATCAGCGCCAGGCGCCTTCTGCCCCGAGCCCGGGCCTTCATTTCCGACGCCGGGGTCCTGCTTTACCGGGTCGGTCGGGGTCGGGCTTGGCGTCGGGTCCTGCTTTACCGGGTCGGTCGGGGCCGGGCTTGGCGTCGGGTCCTGCTTTACCGGGTCGGTCGGGGCCGGGCTTGGCGACGGGCCCGGCTTTACCGGGTCGGTCGGGGCCGGGCTTGGCGACGGGTCCTGCTTTACCGGGTCGGTCGGAGGAGGCACCATCTCGCCGACCTTCGAGTCAACCAGAGTGCCGTACCCCTGGAACACCTTCGTCGTCGGGGTCACGCGCTTGGCTTCGGGTGTATCACACGTCGGTTGTGCGACGCTGATCTGGAAGTTCGCGCCACGGCTCGCGTCGCCCTCTTTGAGGGAGCCTGAGAGGAAGGAAAGCGTGTGCGTTGTTCCGGGACCCCAGGCGCCTTCCTTGACGGTGGAGTTTGCCGTGGTCGGATACGGCAGGTTCATCTCCCAGTTCCCCTGGGCGTCCGCCTCGACGGTTGCGATCACTGCATTGCCATCGATGGAAACCGTACCCTTGTCGTACTTGACGGCCACCGTGGACCCTCCGGTTCCATTCGGGTGCTTCCACCCCGTTCCCGAAACCTTGATGGCCTGCCCCTCGGAGACCACGGTGGCCCCCGTGACCTTGGCCCCTGCGTCTTGCTTGGACTCGACGGTCTTGACGCTTGCATCGGCGCCTGATGCACCCTTGTTCTGGCCATTGACGGTTCCGGTTGACGTTGCGGTCAGCTTGACGAGAGTGTCCGCGTTGATCGGGGTCGGCTCGGCGGGCTGCCAATCAGCGGGTGCGCCCTCAGTTGCCTTGTTCTGCACGCCCAAAACGGACGTCGAGGAGGTGGTGAACTTTCCGGTCCGGTAATCGATGGTGAAGGGCACTTCCGCGTTCTTGTACGCCCCACCCTTGTCGACGGCGAACACACCTTTGGGGGTCACAATCACGTCGTTAACACCGAAGGGAGCGTCCACGGAATTTTTGGGAACGATAGCGGCGACGGTGTGGGTGCGGCCGTCAATCACATATACACCCCTGTCAGGAGACTTGCCGTCGAAATCAGTGAGGTAAACGACGTCGTTGTCCTCATCCGCGTCCAGAGACAGCGCCCTTCCACCAAGATCGATCCACTTCTTGAACTCGCCCGTGGTCTTGTCATAGACACCCACACCGGAGTTCTTCCCTTTGTCGCCCTGGGACGAGACATAGATTTCATTGAGCGAGTGATCCGCCACGACGTCGGAGGCGTAGAGATTGGCCTCGGGATCATGCTTATGGAGCTTGACCACCTGAATCGGCTTCGAGAGGTCTTTCAGGTCGTAGATCTTGACCTCATCCCTCATACGGACCGGGAAGTAAGCCTTCCCTTCAGATTCGTCCACCCACATATTCATGACGGTCGTGGCCCTGTCCTCGACATCGGCCACGTTGATCTTCTGCAGGAATGCGTAGGTCTTTGTATCGAAGACCACCACCGAACCCCGAACGCCAACGAAGGCTTTACCGTCTGCGATGCGAACCTCGCGTGGATGGGTGAATTCAACCTTCGCGCGCTCCTCGGGCGAAAGCCTGGAGGTCGAAAAGACCTCCTTCAAGGTGGCCTGGTCATAAGCGGTGACCTCGTTCGCAATGGTGTTGGTCACCCATACCGTGTTGTTCACATCGTCCACATCGATCCCGAAGGGCCCCTTGAGCTGAACACCAGCAACCTCAGTCCCGCCCCTCGGAATATACGGCACGGTGTCCAGGGCAACGGTCTTCTCGATTTTCATGGTCTGCGGGTCGATCTTGGCAAGAGTGGCCGTGGTGTTGGCCCCGCCAAGGGCCGTACCGGTGGCCCAGAGAGCGTCATTCTTCTTCGAATACGCCAGCTGGTACTGTCCCGGCAGGCCTTGGGTCTGCTCAGCACGGACATCGAAGCTGCGATACTCGCACGCTGCCGAGGCTGCACCGTGAGCCGGAGCCGTTGCGGCGCCCACCCCGTCTGCCTGCGCCGCCGTGAGCGTGCCCGCGAAAGTCAGGGCCGTTGCCGCAGAGACAGTCGCCCATACCTTGAATCCTCGAGGGCGGAAATTGTTGTAAGAAAACATAGTGATCCTCATAGTTTTCTGGATGCGATTGATGTCCATGAGCCGTCGGCGGGAATATCGGTTCGTTTGCCGCATTCGCAGAAACCGGACCGGATTATCACAACGACAACCCTTGGTACGTGTTAAAGCTAACCTACTCTCGCGCTTAAGGTAACCTTAGTTATCGTTGCAATGTGCTTTCCTCGGGGACGACCAGGGGCGCACCGGTCACGGGGTCTTCCACGACCAAGGCGTCGAGGTCGAACACGTCGCGGATCAGGGCGGCATCGACGATCTCACGGGGCCTTCCCTGGGAGATGATCCTTCCGTCCCGCATCAGGACGAGTCGGGTGGCATACCTAAAGGCGAGGTTGAGGTCGTGGAGAACCATGACGATCGTTCGGCCCGTGCCATGGAGTCGGCGAGTCAGATTGAGCACCTCGACCTGGTGAGTGATGTCCAGGTAAGTGGTGGGCTCATCGAGCAAGATCAAGGGTGTGTCCTGGGCCAACGTCATCGCGATCCAGACCCGCTGGCGCTGCCCGCCGGAAAGTGCTTCCAAGGACCGTTCTCTGAGTGACAGAACATTCGCCGCTGTCATCGCGTCGACACACGCGCGTTCGTCCTCATCGGTCCACGCACGCAACAGCGACTGATGCGGGTAACGCCCACGAGCGACGACGTCGGCGACGCTCACCCCCGAGGGAGCCTCCGGGGTTTGCGGCAGCATCGCCAACACCCGGGCAATGTCCTTGGTACGGCTCTTGTCCATGGCGGCGTCGTCCAGGAAGATCTTTCCCGCGGATGGAGTCAGCACCCGTGACAGCGTCTTGAGCAGAGTGGACTTTCCACAGGCGTTCGGCCCCAGGATCACCGTTAGCTCGCCGTCGGGAACCTCGAAGTCAATCCCAGGGAGCACCGCGTCCTGCCCGTAGCCCACGGTGATCCCTTCGGCGCGCAATCTGCTCCGACGAGCCGTCGTTTCGTTCATGCTCTCCTCCGTTCCATGATGATCAGGTACACCAGATACAGGCCGCCCAACGCGCCGGTCACCACGCCCGCGTTGAGCGAAACGGGCAGGAGATACTGGCCCGCCACATCCGCGCAGAGGACGGTTACCGCCCCCATGAGTGCCGCGGTGATCAGCCCTGCGCCGCGCGAGGGGGTCAGGCTCCTGCCGATGTGCGGGGCCGCCAGTGCCACGAAGGCCAGCGGGCCGGTGATCGAGGTGGCCAGACCGACCAGGAGCACTCCCACGAACATCCCGGTCACTCGCCACCCGTTGACCCGTATCCCCCTCCCGACGGCGAGTTGGTCCCCGAACCGGAGCATCGCCATCGGCCTGGAAGCCTTCATCAGGAGCGGGGTCAGAATCAGGAGCCCGGCCGCAATCAGGAGCGTTTTGCTCCAATTCATGGTGTTCAGAGATCCCGCGAGCCAGGAGGCTGCGGTCTGCGCCTGCGTCAACGAAGCCCGAACCACCAGGAGCGAGTTGACCGCGCCCAACGTGGCTCCGGTGCCAATTCCGATCAGAACGAGTCGGTATCCTCGCAGCCCGGTGCGCCTGGTCAACAGGTACACCACGAGGGCCGTGCCGAATCCGCCCAGGATCGCTCCGGACGCGACACCGAGTGGACCGGCGTCGAACACGAGGATCTGCAACAACGCTCCCGTGGCCGCACCATGGGTGAAGCCGATGACGTCGGGGCTGCCCAGGGCGTTGCCGGAAAGAACCTGGAAGATCGCACCAGAAAGACCCAGCGCGGCGCCCACCCCGATCGCGGCGACCACCCTGGGCAACCGGACCTGGTTCACGAAGTAGATATCGAGCCGGTCTCCCCTGCCCATGAGTGCCTGGTACACGCCCGAGGGGCCGAGGTCCCGTTCGCCCTGTGTCATGGCCCAGGCCGAGACCGTCACCACCACCAGGACGAGAATCAGGTGCACGACCAGCTGGCGAACCGGGATGTCCGCGCTGATGCCCCGCCTCACCGAGAGGACGGAACGGCCCGAGAGGTCCTTTCGGAACGGTCCTTTGCCGATTCCCCGACGGTTCGTTGTCGCGCTCACAGGGACCTCACCCGCCGACCGGACATCATCGCCATGAACAAAGGGCCTCCGGCCAGGGTCGCGATGATTCCTACCTGCGTCTCTTGCGGTGCGATGACGATACGGGCCAGGACGTCCGCCGCCAGCAGCCATGCGGGCCCCAGAAGGAGGGACCCGGCGTTGACCCATCGGACGTCATTGCCCACCGCCCGGCGGACCACGAATGGGACGGCCAGTCCCACAAAGGCCACCGGGCCCATGGCCGCGGTGGCCGCCCCCGTCAGCAGGGCCACGGAGACCAAGGTGATCGTCTGCGTCCTGACGAGTCGGACGCCGAGTGCGACGCCGGATTCCTCCCCAAGGGCCAAGGCATTGATCGAAGGGCCCACGGCAACGGCCAGAATCAGCCCGAGCGCAATCATGGGGCCGACCGACTCCACGATCGCGATGTCCCGCCCCTCAAGGGAGCCAGCGACCCAGAGTCGAAACTCGTCGAAGGCGTCCCGGTTGGATAGGACCAACGCCTGGTTGACCGCGGCCAGAGCCGCGGAGAGAGCAACACCCGCGAGCGCAAGGCGAACAATCGATCCCGTTTCCCCACGGCCTAGGACAAAGACCCCGGCGCCGGCTACGGCCGCTCCCACGAGCGCCGCGAGCATGTAGAGGTGGATGTTCAGCGGCCCGAACAGCACCACGGACAGCACGACGGCGACGGAGGCGCCCGAGTTGACACCCATCAGCCCAGGTTCCGCCAGGGGGTTGCGCGTCAGCGACTGCATCAGGGAGCCCGCGACTCCGAGGGCCGCCCCGCAGAGGAGACCCAGCAGGGTACGGGGTATCCGCTGTTCCATCACGATGGTGCGGGCAGTAGCCGAGCCTGCCCCGCGGAAGACTTCGGCGACGTCGGAACCGGTCAGCCCGTTGGATCCGAAGCGCAGCGAGGCAAGAACGGACGCCACCGCACAGACCCCGAAGAGTCCGCACCAGACGACTCGACCCAGCGAATGCCGCCGCCCATCCGAGACCGTCATGGAGTCGACCACGATGGCAGTGCCACGAGAGGGATGATCACCTCGCACCGCCGCCTAGGATTTCTGAGTCGTGGCGCGACGGCGTCGGACATACCAGACGGTCGCGGCGATCAGGGCCATGACAACGAAAGCGATGGTGCCAACCCAGGGGAATTCAACGGAATCTTTCTTGGTTTCGGTCGAAGCGTTCTCGGCGTGGCCCCCGGTTTTCTTGGCTGTGGCACCCGGGCTCGCCGTTGCCGTGCGCTTCGACTTGTCCTTGGCGTCGTCGCTCTTTCCGCTCTCCGCGTTCTTGTTCTCTGCGCCGTCGTGATGCTCCGAGCCGGACTCGTCGCCTGCGCCCGAGGACCCGGCCATCAGCCGGTCGTATTCTTCCTTGGAGATCGGGTGGCCGTCGGCATCGACATACTCGATCGCGTCGTCGCCCCGGCCGTTCTCACCGGCTCCCCCGGTCTGCTCCCCGGGCTGGCTGAGGTTCGGTCCTTGCCCGTTCCCGGACGATCCTTCGCCATTGCCCCCGTGATTCGCCGCATGATCGCCGGATCCTGCATCCTGCCGCGTGCCTCCGGAGAGAATGTCTTCCGACGTGACGTTATAGCGGTGACCCCCCGAGGAGTTCTGGTTGACCCCGGCCGTGGTGAATTCCGGGCTGATGTTGGTGAAACCCTTGCTTCCCTTGCCCGGTAGGAGCTCCGTGGCCAGGAAACGGAGGGTGTGCTTGCCATCTTTCAGGTCCTTCGGCAGGATGAACGAGCCGTCCACGCGGCCGCTGCCATCTGATTTCTGTTGGTGAACCACGCACGCGCCCTGAGCGGCGTCGGCGGGACATGCATTGCCGTTGTCGATCTTGACGTAGACCTGCTCGTTCTTTGGGAATCCGGTCAGGGTGAAGTGGATGGTGTCACCGGCTTTGAGCATGCCCGGCGAGACGGAAGACGAGGTACCCTGCGTGCTACTCTTCGCGCCGCCCGGCGGAAGCGCAGAGGATGCCGTGATCCCCAGCAGGAGAACGCCAACCACGGTCCACAGGACCATGAGTGACCGATGGAAGTGCGAGCTGATCATGATGGTTTCGATTCCTTCCTTATTCCTCTGAAGTCTCCGAAGTAGGATCGGATGGCTTGCGAGTCGAGTACAGAATCACGGCCAGAAGAAGTGCCCCGGCGAGTGCGAGCAGCACGTTGTTCCAGGTGAAAACCTTATGGATGAACGTTGCTTCCTGCCCGTCCGCGCTCTGCTCCTGAAATTCCCGGTCCTGCGAGTTCCGCGCCTGGCTCCGAGCAGACGGGGAGACCGAGGGGCTTGCCGTGTGGTGAGAGGCCTTCGGGGATTCCTGGAGCGCGGCCGCAACACGTTTGGCGGGCCCTTGGGGTTGATGCCCCAAGGAGTGTGTGGCCGGAGCAGGGGCTCGGAGCACGCGGAGCACTCGGGCGTGGCGCGGGTTCTGGTCCTGGACCCGGCCCAGGTTCGTCATCTCACGTACGGCCGCAGCGCTCACGGGGGCCGCGGCGGAAGCGCTCGTCTGCTCCGATCGAGACTCGTTGCCGGACACCGTTGCCGCGTTTTCCCGGGGCTGCCGCGGCACCGTCGACCCTTGAGCGCGATTGTCATTGACAGGGCCGGCACCAGCCTGTGAGTTTCCGTGGCTTTCGGGAATCGTGAGCAGATCCCAACCCAGCAAGCTTCCGAAGTCCTCGCTCTCTCCGCTCTGGACCACGAGGCGGTAGTCGCCCGCCACCGCGTCGTCGGGCAGGTCGTAGCTCAAAGAGCGGTTCGAATCCAGGCGGGTCCAGCCGTTGCCCCACTGGCTACGAGGCGCTGCCTCGGCGTAAGGGGTGGCCCTGACCCATTGCCTGGGTTGACCACCGGGCACTTCGACCGTGATCCGCGTGCCCTCGCGGTTCACCCGGACGCCCCGGCGCGAGCCCTCCGAGAGTTCATCGAGTCCGAGCGCGGGCGGTGCATCGTTGGGACGGTACTCGCCTAACGTGAAGTCGAGGACGCCTCGGCCACCAAAGCTCATGGAGAGATCGCCAGGGCGGAGGGAGCCCGAAAGAAGGCGCAGGGTGTGGCCGCCTTCGGAGAACGCGGGTGACGATGTAGAGGTCGTTCCATCCGGCAGGGCGATCCATGTGTCGAGGACCCCGGTGGACGGGTCAGGATCGACGAGTGCCCAGATGGTCTTGTTGGAGTGAATTTCTTCGTCCCGTCGGGAGATCGCGCCGTCATCCAGTTTCACCGCGACCTTAGGGGCCCCCGTCTGGCCACCGGGGTTGCACCATCCCTCGCCGACCAGATGGACCTTCTCACCGCGGGCGATGGTCTTGTTCTCTATTCGTGCGGTGGGCCGGCTCGCCTGCGTGGTGCATTGGACGTCCGAGATTTCCTGAATGGGCTCGGCCGCCTTTCCATTGACCGGGATCGGCGCGGTGACGGCTCGACGCTGCACATCCCCGTCAAGGTTCCGGCCGGACTGCGCCGTGATGGTCATGTATTGCCCGGTCTTGCCCCGGCGCAACTCGTCGGGAGCTTTGACGGTGATGTCGAAGGATCCCGTCGGGTCGATCGTGTACAGGCCGTGTTCGGGGTCCTCGGGGCCCGAACCCTTCGGGATGAGAAGAACCCAAGAGGTCGGATCCTTGGATTTCCCGAGAGAGGCCAGATGATCGCTGATGGCCTGGTCGCCACGGGAGTATTGGTCGATGCGCCCGGATGGTGCCTGGTAGTTGACCTTGATCGACACGATGGAGCCGGACTTTCCGTCTGCCGTCTTCCATCCCTTGCCGACCAGGTGCAGCGTGGAGTCTTCCCCGGTGGTGAAGGGCGCGACGTCGATGGTTGCCGGCGCGCCGGAATCCGCCGACGACGTCGCAGAAACCCACGGCAGCTCTGAAGCGGGCGACCCGGCTTTTCCGGACACCGATACCTTCAGAACGGCGTTGCGTGGCAGGTCACCGTCTTTGAGGCTTCCGCTCAAGAAGTGGATCATGTGGTTGGTACCAGGGAGCCATGGCTTGTCCGAGTTCCCCTTCGTGGGGAAAGGCAGCTCTGCGGAGAAGGTTCCATCGGGGCCGGCCTCGAATTCGCTGACGACGCTCTCGCCGTTCACGGCCACGGTGCCTTTGTCGTATTTCACGGCGATCCGCGCTCCCCCGGCGACGGAATTCTTCCAACCTCTGCCTTCAACGCGGATCTTGCCCTCGACGTCGACCGTCCGGGGCCCGGAGACCTCGGCGGTTTGTTCATTGGTCTTAACGGACTGTCTGTTCGATGCGTCGTCGGCCGCGGCACCGGGAAGGACCAGCCATGCGGTCAGGACCAGGAGCAGAGCGAGCAGGAGCGAGAGGAGTACCCTGGTGTGCGAGCGAGAGCGGGCGATGGTGCGAGAGGATCCGATATTCATCATGGGTTATGGAGTTCTTCGATTACTGGCAGGAAAGGTGCCGGAGCCGCTCAAGTGACCCCGGCCGACTTGGTCGCTCAGGGGAGCTCGGCGAGAATGTCGTCGACGATGCCGTTCATCAGCAACGGGCCGCCGGTTGAGGTCCAACGGGATCCATCGACGGTGATGATGTGGTGGTTCTTGTAGGCGGACAGGTCGGTGAAGCCCGAGGTCTCCTCGGCCGTCTTGAGCGCCTGGACGGCACCGTCCCGGTCGGCAGTGGAGTCCGAGTGCGGATTCGCCTGGCTAGCGCCGCCTAGCGTTCCGAAGAACAGGTAGTCCGCGTCGATGGTCGCGAGGTTCTCCAGGGAGACTGGATCCGAATGTCCCCTCCCCTCACGGTCCTGGGATTGCGGCCGCTTCAGGCCGAGCCCCTCCAAAACCTGGCCCGCCGGAAGTTCTTTGAGAATCAGAGACGGACCACTGCCCTGCCACCGAACGATCGAGAAGGTCTTGTCCCCGTAAATCGGTGCGAGGCGAGCCTTGCCCTGTTCGATCTTGTCCCGGAAAGCAGTCTTGACTTCCTCACCCTTTGTTTCCAGGTTCAGCGCGCGGGCAGCGGTATCGAAGTTCAGCTCCCACGGACCGCCGGCGTAACCGCAGAAGACCAACGGAGCTATCTGACGCAGGATCTCCAAGACGTCCGGTCTATTGTTCACGCTGGTCCCGTCAACGATGATCAGGTCGGGCTTGAGGCTGGAGATCTTCTCGTAGTCCAAGTCCCCGATGCCGCCGACCAGAGGAATGTCCTTGGCCTTTTCCGCCAGATATCCCGGGACGGAATTCTGTCCACGGCCGGAGACGGTGCCCACCGGGGTGACGCCCAGCGCAAGGGCCGCGTCCAGGGTGGGCTCGGACAGCGCGACAACGCGACTCGGCTTCTCCGGCACGCGCACCTCGGCGTCATCGATGTCCTTGACCACGCGCTCGGAAGTATTTTCGGAGTGCCCGCCTGAGGCGAAGACGCCGCATCCGGTGAGGCACACCATGGTAATCACCGCGACCACCAGGGCGATGACCGGCCTCAAACGATTCCGTGGAGTGCGATCACGCCGACGCGCCGAGTGATTCATTATTAACCGTTCCCTTATCCCTTGATATGGCTACCCTCAGTTTACTGTCTTTTCGCGGTTCTTGTCATCGCTGAGCTGGCTTGGGGAAACGTTGGGAACGGCCCGAAAAAAGGTCCTCGCATCGGCAGTCCTCGGATTGATTTCTTCGCTCAAGTCCCTGCATTCATGTCACTCCTGAGGACCCGTCGCTCGGTCCCATACAGCACACGGAATGCGCAAGGTCGCAGGGATCGTGAGCAGAACAAGAAGAAGTACAGCGCAGCCAGCCAAAGCTCCGGATACCATCGGATAAGTTCCGGAGCTCCATCCCATGGCAGTAGTGACGACGACTACTCCCCAGCCGCTGAACAATGAACGCTGCACCATGAACAGGGAGGTCGCGGCATCGGTCCGATGCGCCTCTATCTCCCAGAATGCCGCACCCTGGGTCAGTAGCACGGTTTGGCTCAGGGCCACCCCGAAGCAAAGCATGAGCACGGCCGTGCCCCAACCCCCAGCAATGGGTGAAAAGATCAACGCCGCTAATGCGAGGAATCCGCCGCCAACAGAACCTGCGAGCACCACGGGTCGCGTTCCGAACCGCGATTTGAGATGGAGCATGATCTGACCGCCCACGAGCAAGCCCAATGTCTCCGGAAACATCATGAAGCCGATCTCGTGCGGCGGTACTCCACGCCCGCCAAGTACCAGAGGCAGTGCGACAAGGAACCCTGCGAGACCCGCCGAGGCGCAGGAGACGATCCAAGATCCGGTGCGATATGTCTGCAACCGAAAAAGACCAAGGTCAAAGGCCGGTCGGCAGACCCGTCGGGTACGACGAACTGCACCAAACACTCCGAGTGCGCCGATAAGCGTGAGTGCAGCCGCCAGAGCAACAGCCCCGACTTGGACAGGTCCACCCGGGTCGAGACCGGCAACCAGCAGCGGGCCTCCGATAGCCAACGCTCCGCAGGAGAGACAGCCCGTGATTAGTCCGTAAACATCGAATTTGCCTTTCGGCTTCCCTGATCCAGATTTCAGTTGATTGTCCGAGGGCGACAAAGGTTCCTGGTCAGGCTCGGAACCGAGTCTGGCCGGCGTCAGTAGCATCAACGCAGCCAACGTGGTAAGCACCGCCAAAGGAAACATAACTCCGAAAATCCAGCGCCACCCCAAGTGCTGGACAATCATTCCCCCAAGTACTGGTCCGAGCATTGGTGCAATTGTCAGAGGAACCAGAGTGATCCTGGCAATGCGGAGTCTCTGTTCACCCGTGGCTCCTCGGTACATCATTGCCAGGCCAACAGGTACGAGAATCCCGGAGCCAGCACCCTGAACTGCACGGCCTAAGACCAGGACTTCGAGGCTTGGTGCAAGCATCGCTATCAGCAATCCTGTGGCGAAGACGGCCAGGCAGCATACGAAGGTTCGGCGCGTGCCCAGCGTCGCTCCGGCCCAGCCTGCCATAGGCAGAGTAACTGCAGAGGCAATGAGGAAAGACCATTCGACTGCGCCCAGCGCGGGGGCAGGGACGCTGAGCTCCGTGGCAAGATCCGGCAAGGCCGGATTGATCACGGTGCCATCGAATCCGTTGAGGGCCATCGCCAACAGATAGACGATAATCGCAACGACAGGGCACTTTTGATTCGATTGACCCATGGACACAGCGTCCTGAGTTGGACTTTTCCGGCTCATTGCCGGTGCCTTTCGCGGTTCGGTCCGACCGCTCCGGGCCTGCACCCCGTGGCTTCTTCCGATACAGCTGTACGTCGCTCCCCCGGAAGTGGCTCAGGTTCATCCCGGTCTGATGAATGTGATCCACGCTTCTCGATGTGACCTGCCAGAGTCCGCCCGATCTGCGCCAAAGGACCGGGCTGGGTCATTTCCCGATGAGTGCAATCGATGTCATGAACGTCCAGACGGCCGTCAAGGAACCGATTCCACTCACGAGGGTCATGGTCGGGTCCGATCCCGGCTCGAGCCGCCCGGAAGAACAACACATCACCGTGGAAGTCTTCGTGCGAGTACTCACGCAAGATTCTGGCTGTGTTCCGGTATGTCCTGACGAGAGCCGCGAGCGTCCTTTCTGGGAGCCCTGCCATGGGAGAAGATCCGTCGGCGAGAATTCTGCCCAGTTCGACGATTGCCGTTTGTTCGCTCGCGCCTTCCCAGGAGCATCCAGCCAATGCGGAGTCATCGAGACCAGCCATCGCAAGAACTGCCGACACTGCATCGTCGAGCGGAGGCTCTCCTACTCCGCTCTCTGCCTCCGAAGGATAAGCATCGAGCAAGCTGACCGTCCCGACCTCGGCACCGGCCGCCTGCAGCTGCGCAGCCATGACATGGGCGACCATTCCGCCCAACGACCACCCCACCAGGTGGTACGGTCCGTGAGGTTGGATTTTCCGGATGGCTTGGACGTAGTCCCGGGCCATTTCGGCGAGGGATCGAGGCTGGGCCTCGGGATCAAGAACTCCACGCGCTTGCAACCCCCATACTGGAAGATCATCCGGAAGGAATTTGGGCAAGCCTGCGTAACACCACGACAGTCCGCCTGCCGGATGGATGCAGAACACTCCCCCCATTCCTTGAAGGACTCAGTTGGCGGGCACGACCCAACGGCAGAAGTACCTGGAGGTCCGCATCAGACCTCTGCGAGCCCTCCCCAACATCAAGAACGCGGGCCAGCAGCTCAGGAGTTGGGTAGGCCATCAGCGTTCCGACACGCAGATGCTGCCCGGTGGCTTCACAAATTGCAGCGGTGGCGGGCACTGCAAGCATGGAGTGTCCCCCAAGATCGAAAAATGAGTCTTCAGCCGAAACCGTCTCCAAGCCGAGGGTTTCGGCAAAGCATGTGGCCACGATACTTTCCGAGGCCCCCAGAGGCGGCCGCCCCTGGCTCCGACGCTCGGCCGGTGCCGGCAGCGCGGCCTCGTCGAGCTTGCCCGTGGGAGTCAGCGGTACCTCGGAAATCACGACGACGGCGGACGGAGTCATCTGAAGAGGCAACAACTCTGCCGTTCGCCGTCGCAGAGCCATCGGATCTGCCGTTGCTGGATCGGGGCCAAGAACGTGGAGGACAAGCCGCTCGTCGTTTGTTCCTATTCCCTCAACACGCACGTGGGCCCAGACGACGTCCGGCAAAGACCTAGCCGCCGCTTCGATCTCCCCGGGCTCAATCCGAAATCCTCGCAGTTGAATCTGCCGATCCGAACGCCCGCGGAAATCCAAGATGCCATCGCGCCTGCGGACGGCCAAGTCGCCACTTCGGTACATTCTTGCCTGACTCGGGAGCAAGCCTGCTTCTTCGAGCATGGATGGGTATCGAGCAGCGAAGGGATCGGGAACGAAACGTTCCGCGGTCAGCTTAGGCCGAGCAGTATATCCAGCCGCCACCCCCGCCCCTCCGACATGGATTTCTCCCACGACGCCGTCCGGGACGGGATTGCCGAACTCGTCCAGAAGGTAGACGGAGAGATCCGGGATAGGTTCGCCGACCAAACTGATTCCGCCATTCTCAGGCTCCAGGCTGTCATAGTCCAAGGGCATATAGGTCACGTGGACGGTCGTCTCGGTGATTCCATACATGTTGACGATCTGCGGACTGCTCGGTTGGTGACGCTGATGCCAGTCACGTACCACGGCCGGATCCATCACCTCACCGCCCAGGATGATCGTGTGCAAGTCCCATGAGGACGTGCACGACGTTCGTCCTGTGAGCTCCGCCCCTGGATCGACATCCGTCTGAGCACCCTGACCCTCTGCGAGCGCCTCGTCTTGCGCCACGGAGGCCTCGGCCAGAACCAACTGCCCAAAGGCCGACGGGGTCTGGTTAAGGACTGTGACACGTTCCTTTCGAAGCAGACGCAAGAAGTCGTCCGGGCTGCGGCTGATCGACCGAGGTACGACGACTACCGAGCCTCCGTGCAGCAGCGCCCCATACATCTCCCAGACGGCGAAGTCGAAGGCGAAGGAGTGGAACAGGGTCCAGACATCGTCCGAAGAGAAATCGAACCAGTGCTGAGTAGACCGGAACAGACGGAGGACATTGGCCTGGCTTACGACCACGCCCTTGGGACGGCCGGTCGAGCCTGAGGTGAACACGATATACGCAGGATCCTCCGGGCGAGGAACACGGTCCTGGGCGACACAAGATTCGACGACGGACCGCCTGGTCGAAGCGGCTTTTCCACCATCGGCGTCGTCGGACAGTGACCCTAGTTCTATGAACGTCGCCTCGGGTGCAGAAGCCTTGAGCGCATCCACGAATTCGGGAGAGAGCGAAGCCCCCGTTCCCAGCTCGTCTCCAGCTGCGTACAACACCGCCTTCGGTGCGCTGTCCTCCAAGGTACTCCGCAACCGCCCTATCGGATACCCCGGGTCTAGCGGAATGTAAGCGACCCCCGCTCTCAGGCACCCGAGCATTACCGTGACCTGACGGGGTGACCGCTCCACCAACAAAGCCGCTCGATCACCAGGTCCGAAGCCACGGAGGATCAGACAATCCCTGATCCGGGCGGACTCGGTGTCCAAGTCTGCGTAGCGGAGTTCGGTACGCTGACCGGAACTCGCTACGTCCTCGCCGGTCGGGTCTTCGAACGGGCAGTCAAGAGGCGAAGGCGGACCCACCACCGCGACGCGGTCAGCGTACTCCTCAAAGCTCCGTTCAATCGCCTCGGTCAGAGACTCGGATTCCCCTGCCCGATGCAGGGCCCTGTATTCGAGCATCCGCTTGGCTTCGTTCTCGGCCGTGAGCCATGCGGTTTCGACCAACGGTCCATCACCGATCCGGCTCTCGGGATGTTCGACGGCTCGACGCAACAGCTTCTCGAACCAAGTCGACAAGTCCTCTACCGTTTGGTGATCGAAGATGTCCGAAGCGTATTCGAATCGAATTTCGATTTTGTCCCCGTCTCCGGGCGCATAAGAGATCTCGCACGTCAGATCAAATTTGGCTGTTCCCGTGCCCAGAGTCTGCGGATAGGCGACGCCCACGTCGGTTCCGAAGTCGACCGCATGGTCGCCAATGTTCTGACTCACGAGCATGACCTGGAACAACGGATGACGTGAGGGGCTACGATCTGGAGCCACAGCGCGTACGACCTCGTCGAATGGCGTTCGCGAGCGTTCCAACATCGTCAAGGACTCTTCTCGAACACGCTCGAACAATTCTTCGAAGCGAGGATTGCCAGAAGTGTCCGTGCGGGTCACGAGGGTATTGGCCACGAATGCGACTTGTTCCTCTTCGGCCGCAGAAGCCCGGTTGCTCGAGATCGTGCCAATAGGCACATCGGTTCCGGCGCCTGTTCGCGTCAGAAGTGCCGCCAGTACCCCCTGGAATATCATGTGCGGAGTCAGGCGGTGGGCACGAGCCACCGAGTAGAGAGCCTTACCAACGGCTCTGTCGAGCGTCATCCGGACCTCGCCGCCGACGCGGTCTCGTATCTGTGGCCGCTCCCTGTCGGACGGAAGCGCAATTTCGGTCGGAATCCCGGACAATGCCGATTTCCATGCCTCCAGCTCCGCGTCCGACGCGGCTCGGTCACCGCGGGTTTCGTCTATCAGCACCTGTGGAGTGCAGGAATCGATGGGCTTTAGAAGTGGGCCAGTTTCGACGGCAAATTCCGACGCATCCCCGCTGGCGTGAACTCTGTAGGCTGCGGCGAGCGTGCTGAGGACCGGGCCCAGGGACCAGCCGTCGGCGGCGATGTGGTGAAGAACCAAGACCAGCCCCTCACCCCGGTCGGCGCAGACACGCCACGCTCTCAACGGCAACTCACGGCTGACATCAATCACGAGATCCAAAGCGTCGACCAAGTCCGGGTTCCCCACCGACTGTGCCGCCTCGCGCACTCGAAGAGCAGCCTCAACTTCCTCACGTCTCCATTCGCGAATTGTGGGGCGGCCTTCGTCGTCGGCGGGGAAACTGCAATGGAGGTTGCGCCAACGCATCGCCGTGTCCACCAGAGCCAGGGCTAGGGCCTCCGGGTCAAACACACCAGGAAACCGTAGAACCACGGGGATCGAATACAAAGCGGATGGACCCTCGAGCTGTTCGAGGAACCACAACCGTCTTTGAGCAGCTGTCAACGAATTCGTAGAACTTGGGGATTCGCCGGCTTCGCGACGCTCCACCTCATCTGGTCCGGATCCGACGAGAGGCTTCACACCCAGGTCTGCATCTTCACCGATTCTGACGCTGTCATGGGTCTGGAGCGAGGAAGCAATCTCCCCAATCGTCGGAGCGGCAAACACTGACCGGAGGTCCGGCCCATTCATAGTGGATCTGGGTCCGTGACCCCCCTCGTATTGACGAAGCCGGCCCACGAGGCGCGCGGCAGTCAACGAATGGCCTCCAAGAGCAAATAGGTCGGAGTCGGTCTTCAGAGACTGCGGATCCCGTCCAAGGAGTTCTCCGAAGACCTTGGCCACACGACGTTGTACCGGATCCATGTCAGCCCATCCGAGGCCTCGGCCGTCGTAGTCCGCTAGCCTCAATGGAAGACTCTGCAGCTGTTTCCGGTCGACTTTGCCACGCTCGGTTAACGGCAAAGCTTCCAGCCGTATGAGGGCGGTAGGGACCATTGCAGAGGGAAGACGGTTTCGCAGGGAAGCCAACAGCCTCCGACGTTCCCCCTCGTGGAGAGGATTGCCGCGGACCACGTAACCGACCAATATCGGACCATGGCCAGCGTCGCGTACTGCGACAACCGCCTGTCGCACGCCAGGCAGATCGAGGAGTGCGCGCTCGACTTCCTCAGGTTCAATGCGGACTCCCCGGAGGGAAAGCTGGTTGTCCGCCCTTCCCAGGAAGGACAACGCCCCATCCCGCTCACGGCGTACAAGGTCACCGGTGCGGTAGGCGCGCGTTCCATCGGCCATGTGAAAAAATGCATGGTCTGTCTCTTCGAGCCGGTCCAGGTATCCGCGGCTCACTGACCCACCGGCTACGGCAAGTTGCCCGGGGAATCCCGTAGGACATTCTCGATCCCACCCATCCAGGACGAGCGAAAATTGCCCGGGAAGACTGTGTCCGATGCTGGGCCGGTCGTGGTCGCAGATTGCAGCTACTAGGGAGTCAACGGTGTTCTCCGTCGGACCGTAAGCATTTGCAGTGAGCACTCCCGTTCCAGCAATCTTGCGGAGACGGTCCCACAGGGAACCAGAACAGGCATCACCGCCAATGAATACGCTGGTCACCGGGTCTGTGCCGCCTGGATCGAACCCAGCATCAAGCAGGTGCTCGAGTACGGCTGGGGAAATATCCATGATGTCTGCCCGGTGCTCACGGATTGCGGCAATATGCAGGGCGGCTTCGCGCAGACATTCTTCGGAAGGGACCAATAGAGTGTGGCCGAGCAACCAAGTGCACATTGGGCTCAGCCCTGAGTCGAAGGCAAATGAATGTTCGTGGACAGACACCATGGGTTCTGTCTGGCGTCTCGCTCCTTTGTCGGCTGCCTGATGACGATCCTTGGCCCGGAGACATGCCGGCAGGTACAGACCACCTACGGTGCGCATGAAGTGGTCGAGATTCCGGTGTTCGACGACGACCCCTTTCGGCGTACCCGTCGAGCCCGAGGTGAACAGAACATAGGCGACGGCGTCTTCCGAGACTGCCCCGCTGCGCTCCGCGTCGGTCACTGCGCTAGGATCGCGGCCTTCCAGGCTGGCGCAGGTTTTCGGGTCGTCAAGATCAATGACCATCGGGACCGGTTGATTATCCGCCACGGCCGTACGGTCGGCGTCTCCGGCGATCACCACGGCCCGGGGCTTGGCGGCAGCAATAACTGCTCGAATACGGCCGCCCGGCCAAGCCGCATCCATGGGAACGAATGCCGCACCGACCTCCAAGACGGCAAGCGGCGCAAGAATGCCCCACGTATTTCTGGAAGTGAGCACCGCCACTCGATCGCCTGGGACAATACCGCAGGCGAGCAATTCCCTTGCAAGTTGATGCGTACGGACTGAGGCCTCTGTGCGTACAAGGTCTGCATCAGGTCCAATGAGTCTGCCTCCCGTACCGATGGGGTCCGAACCGGAGTGGACGAGGGACGTGGTTCCCCTCAATGCTGACGTCGGCTGGGAGAGATGCCGAATCAAATCGACGATTCGAAGGCCTTCGACTCGTTCCATGGCATGATGCGCGAAGGGCCCGGGACGATCCAAGATATTGAGTGCAGAAGCCGTTGATTCCGCTCCGTCCTGCGGAGGGCGACGGATGGGGAGCTCACGGAGCAGAGCTTGTTCCTCTTTCCTCCGACTTCTGGTCAAGGCTTCGTAGAGAGCACCAAAAACCTCGGCCATTCCGCGTAGGCCCGTGTCGTCCACGGATCCTTCGGGAGTCTGCAAGACGGCTTCAGACCGGCTTGAATCCCCGGCCCGCACGTCCAAGACCAATCCCTCAACAGGTCCGTCCCATACGGGACGAGCGCGCCCGGAAGCAGCTCCCCAAGTCACTGCTCCATTGAACGGAACGATGTTCAGCTCTGCTTCGACCAGTGCACCTCCAGGGCCCACCTCACGATCGAATCGTAGGGTTTCCTGTCGAAAGCGCTGGTGCGCACTGGCTTCTCGCCAGGCCTGACTGACTCGGTCCAAATACGTCCCGACGCTCTCGTCCGGATGGGAGGTCAGGCGTACCGGGAGCATATTTTGGGCCGTGCACGGAGTTTCTCTCAACACGGCATCGCCGCGCCCCATCATGTGCACTCCGATGAGTGTCTCCTCCTTGTTTCCAGCCGCCATCACTGTCAGCCCCAAAGCACCAAGCAATAGGACAGGATCAATCCGCCACCCACCCTTCGGCTCATCAACTACGGTCCGCACAGACCGACCGCTCAAGCCACGAGGCACAACTGGAACGACGTCCTCTTCTGGCTCCTGGCCGGTCCAGAATGTGCGATCCTCGCTATGGGCCTGGCTTCCTTCATACGCGGAGAGCGCCTCGATGGCGTGACAAAAGCCATCCAGGTCATCCCAACTGGGCAACACTGTTGTTGGGTCCGGAACGCTGTCCGGGTCCGCCGTCGCTGCCGTGCAGGCTTCGGCCAATGCTTTGGACAACAGAGAGAATCCGAAACCGTCCAAGGCCAGGTGGTGTACGCGGAGGAACCATTGCGCTGATTCCGGACCGGTCACCAACAGACATGCATGGCTGACGACACCCCGGTGCAACGCCGGCGCGACATTCAAAGCCCGTTCGATCCAGGCACGGGCTGCCTCGGCTGGGTCTTGAGCATGGCTCAAGTCCACGATCTCAGGGACCGGAGGGCACGCATCAAGAGAGATCCGTGGCACGTCTGCGCACGCGTCCACCGCATGATTCCCAGGAGGTTCGGCCTCGCAAGTTTCTCCCCCAGTCTCGGTTGTTGCAGTTATCCGCATTCGGAGTGCTGGCACTGAGGCAAGGACGCCGGCTACGGCCCGTTTCCAAGCCGCTACATCGATCGGCCCGGTGAGCTCCGTAACCTCAGAGACCATGAGATCAGCAGGATCTTTGGACAACCGATGTGCCATCCAGAGCCCTTGTTGGGCCGGCGTCATCGCGTATGTGTTGCTCAGCCTGGCTTGAATCGCAGCCAGCTTTTCAACCGCTGAATCGTTGCGTTCTGGATTGAGAGAAGCATGAGCCGAAGGTGCCTCGGGATTCATGGTGGTCCTTTCCGAAGAATACGGCGTCGAGGGGAAGAGAAAGCTACGGGCGAGGAGCAGGGTCCATGCCGAGCGCACCAACTCCGACACTCCCCGCCCGCACAGCTGCTACTTGGCGAAGTCCTTCTCGAGAGAATCGAGCTCCATCTTCGCGGAGTAGTAATCCAGGCGGAACGTCTCACCCGGGGTGTAGTAGACCTTGCCATCCTTGACCGCCGGCGAGGTGTTGAAGGCCTTGTCCTCGTGGATCACCTTCTTGTTGCTGTCGTCCGCGGCCACGGCGAGCCACACCTTGCCGGGCAGGCCCTTCTGGACGTTCTCCGGGGACAGATTGACCATGTCTCCGCGGTCCTTGCCCATCGAGGTATCACCCTTGACCTCATCCGGGATGGTGGTGATCTTGAAGCCCAGTTTCTCGAGAATCTGGACCTGAGGAGCCTTGTCGGTTAGGGCCGCGGCGCCCGAACCATCACCGAACACAATGAATGGGGAGACCTCTTCTTCGGGCACCTTGATCTTGTTCTTGACCTCCGAGAGGCGCTGGTCGAAGTCCTTGATGACGTCTTCTGCGGCCTTCTCCCGCCCCGTTGCCTCGGCGACCTTGGTGGTCACGTCCTGCCAGGACTTGTCGGAGTAGTCCACGACCAGGACGGGGGCGCCCATCTTCTTGAGCTGATCGACCTTGTCGAAGACGGAGTCACCGGAGTTCTTGGCGACGACGATCAGGTCGGGTTCGTAGTCGGCGACCTTCTCGATGTTCGGTGAATCATTGGACCAGAGCTTCTTGACGTTCTTCTCCGTGGCCGCCTTGGACCACTGGTTGAAGAATCCTTGATCGTCCGAGAGATCCGGGACGTTTTCCTTGGTCGCGCCGGATGCCACCACGGGTGCACCCACGGCCAGCAGCGAGCCGGTCAGCGTCGTCGACGTCGACACGATCTTCTCGGGCTTCTTGTCGATCTTGAGCTCGCCGTCGTCGGTCGTGATGGTGCGTGGCCATTTCTCTGCAGAGGACGAGGAAGCATCGGCGGATGCCTTGGAGGACCCGGAATCCCCACACGCCGCCAGGGCAATGGCCAACATCAGGGCCACGGCGAATGCGAGTGCCCCTCGGACCCATAGCATTTTGGTTGCAACTGCTCTCATTTAGAGCCCCTTTCTTACGGCCCGCAGGCCGTGTCGAGTGCGCTCGTCCGATCAGGGTCGAGCGATTGATGCTCCGTCCTCGCGGTCGGCGACCCTCGGAACAACCATGGGTGTTCCCGTTACGGGGTCTGGGACGACGAGGCAGGAGAGTCCGAAAATGTCGTGCACCGTCTTCTCCGTCATCACGTCGGCAACCTCACCGGTGGCGACGATGCGGCCGTCGCGCATCGCGATGAGATGGTCGGCATAACGGGCGGCCTGGTTGAGATCATGCAGAACGGCGACGATCGTGCGGCCCTCTGAGATCTTGAGCCGACGGCAGAGTTCAAGGATCTCGAACTGGTGAGAGAGGTCGAGGAAGGTCGTCGGCTCATCGAGGAGGACGGTCTCTGTTCCTTGCGCAAGGACCAACGCGAGCCAAACCCGTTGACGCTGCCCGCCGGACAGCTCGTCGACAGGCCTGTTGGCCAGATCCTTGACCCGAGTCAGTCGCATGGCTTCTTCGACGGCGTCGTGATCGGCCGCGCTCCACTGGCGGAAAATGCCTTGGTGGGGCGAGCGCCCTCGGGCCACGAGGTCCCGGACCAGCATCTTCTCCGGCGCTGTGGCCGATTGCGGCAGGAGGCCCACACGACGAGCGACTTCCTTGGTCACCAACGAATGAATATCGACGCCGTCAAGACGCACCGTGCCCGCAGCCGGTTTGTGCAATCTGGCAAGGGCTCGCAGCAACGTCGACTTGCCGCACGCGTTGGGCCCGACGATCACCGTGAACGTCCCCGGGGGAACCGAAACGTCCAGTGCCTCGGAAATCATACGGTCTGAGTAGGAGAGGGCAACCCCCTCGGCGCACAGCCGGGCATTCATTGTCTTTTCCTCGCTTCCGTCAGAAGGAGACCCATGAAGTAGATTCCGCCGACCGCCGAGGTGACGATGCCAACCGGCATCGAGTCGAGCATGCTCTGGCTCAGGACGTCGGCCGCCAGCAACAAGAAAGCACCGAAAAGTGCCGAGACCATCAGGGATGCCGTCGCAGTCCGGCAGAGCATCCGAGTCAGATGCGGAGCCACCAGAGCCACAAAGGAAATCGGGCCGGCAGCCGTGGTAGCCAAAGCAACCAGTGCGGTGCCGAGGAGAACCAGCAGGATCTGCGCACGATCGACGCGCGTTCCGAGACAAACGGCCAGGTCCTCCCCCAGGTCCAGAACCTGAACCTCCCGGAACATGGCCAGAACCAACGCCTGAATCAGAAGAGTTGCGGGCCCGACGGCGATAATTCGTTCCCATCCCGCTCCTGCAAGAGAGCCGATAACGGAGGTTATTGCCCCGAAAGCGGTATCGCTGTCCGTCCGCAGGATCAACCAGCGGTTAAGACTTCCCAGCATCGAGGAGATGGCGATGCCGGCCAGGATCAACCGCAAACCGCCGAACCCACCACGGAAGGAGAACATCCAGATCGCAGTACCCGCGACCAACCCACCGATCAGGGCGGCGATTGGGACCGGAACTAGAGTCCCTCCGAAAAGAACCACCGACACCAGGATTCCCGTCTGAGCTCCCATCGTAAATCCGATGAGATCGGGGCTGCCCAGAGGGTTACGAGTCAGGACCTGGAACACCGCACCTGCGGTTCCCAGCGCTGAGCCAACGACAATCGCCAGCACTATGCGCGGAATCCGGAGTTCGAATACAACGAAGCGGGCCGAAGCTCTTCCCTCGCCGATGAAAATCCGGAAGACCTGTTCGAATCCGACCGAGGAACCGCCCAGACCGACCGCAAAAAGCCCCAGAACCACGGTCACTACCGCCAGAAGACATCCAACGATCAGTACGCGTCGCTCGACCAACACGCTGAGACGCGTGCCAGCCCGGAACCACCAGTAACCGCGGGGCGCACTCGGAACCAGAGCCCCGCCGAGATAACGCCCTTTTTCGGAACCTGCGGCTGCGTTGGCATATGGAGAGTCACCGCGGCGGGACGTGGCCCGGAGGATCATCGACGATCTCCCCTCAGCCTGACCACCATCCACAAAAGCGCAGGCGAACCCACGAAGGCGGTCAGCACACCGACCGCTATCTCGGAAGGCCGGGCGAGGACACGTCCGAGGACGTCCGCGACCAAGAGGAGACTAGGGCCTCCGACCAGGCACAGAAGGATGATCCATCCTTGGCGAGGACCCATGACCCATGATGCGAACAACGGCACCACGAGGCCCACGAATCCAATAGGACCCGCGACAGCGGTCGCAGTCGCGCACAACACGGTCAGGGCCACCAGTGATATACCGCGAATCAAAGCGACGTTCGTCCCCAAGGCCTCGGCGACGTCGTCGCCGAGGGCCATGTCGGAGAGCCCCCTCGCGCTCAGCAAGACCATGAGAAGTCCCGCCAGGACGGGCACGAGAACCCAGACCACGGGCACATCCTGCCGGGTGAGGGCACCGACGTCCCAGTAGCGGAAGGTGTCGAATACCCGAGGACTGAGAAGCAGGAGCGCACCAACGATGCCGCCGGAGGCCGCGGAGAATGCAATCCCCGCGAGGACCAGCCGGACAGGAGAAGCTTCTCCGCCTCCGGACGCGGCAATCACATAGACCACGACGGCCGCGGCCAACGCCCCGATCGCCGACAGGAAGAACTGAGAAACGACGGACGTCAGGTTGCCCAGGCTGGCCCCCAGAACGATAGCCAGGGACGCGCCGGAATTGACACCGAGCAGTCCGGGGTCCGCTAGCGGGTTGCGAGTCACGGCCTGCATGACCGCGCCTGCAACCGCGAGCGCGGCACCCACCACGATGCCGATCAAAGTTCGAGTCACTCGCATGCCGCTGACGATGTAGCTCTCGTCGGATTCATCCGGGTGCCAGACCAAGTGCCAGACGCGGTCTATAGGAATGCTCCGAGAGCCGATGGCGATCGATGCTCCGCAGCAGAGCAGCAGCAGGGCCGTACCCAGAACAACGACGCCCAGACGAGACCTGAAGGAGCTGAGTCGCCCTTCCCTCACCACGGCCGAGGAGGCGTCCGCGGAATCCATGGACGTGCGCACGGCATGCGAGGAGGAAGAGGTCACGATGGCTCCAGCGAATCATGAGGGGCGATCCGACGCGCCAGGCGCGTCTCATCTTGAAGATAAGGCCAGGCACACCTTAAGTCCAGTTAAGGCTCCATAGATTTGCTAACCAGTCATCGCTGGGTCCGGTCGAGTTCGAGGGCTTGGGTCACCCGCTCAAACGACGACGGCGCAGTTCCACGGCGTCCTCACGCTTCCAGGCCAGAGCGACGACAACGCGGTCGACGGACGGGAACGCCGCGTCGAAACCATCAGGGACAGTACCGCTCTCCAGCAAATCCTGGAGGCCCCCAGCCCCAGCCTTCGTCAGTGCCTCGGCCCTGGCCCACTGTGACCAGGAAGCGGCGCACGGGACGGATAAGCCGTCTGGAACCACCAGGTCGATGCCGAGACGCGGCACCCCGCAACCGACGGCCGCGGCAACGCGTCCCTCATGATGCGACCAGCTCAGTGCCCGCTGCCCCGGCCCGGTCCACTCCTGGACGATGGCAATCGGACGGCCGTGAGCTTCGCGGCGGAGACATCCCGGACGGTCACAGCGTTGCTCCACGCGCCAATCCGCCGGGCGCGCGCCCGCGGCGCCCGGCCCATGCAGCTCCCTGTGCGCGCAGGCCAACAACCAACGACCGAGCAATCGGGCGGCCACCATCTCCCGCTGGGCCCACTGGCTTTGGGTTCGGGCCAACCGCTGGACAAATTTCGGCCCGAACGGACCCGGATCATTCCCCAGTGCGGCTTCGATCGGCTGTACTGGGTGCTCGGCCCACCAGATTCGGGTCACCCGACCAGGCCCCGGGGCGGCAAATGTAGATTCGCGCTCCATCATGCGACGCTCCTTCCGAAAGACCGCGGCGAGTGACTCAGCGTGGCCCTGCGACAGCAACAAGGCACACCGCCTGTACCGGAAACAGGCAAATGTATCGTAATCTCCGGACGCCATAGTTCTTTTCAGAAAGGTCCGATGATGCCATCCGAACCAGAGTTTCTTCCGCCGATCCCGCAGCGACTCAAACCGCGGGCGGGCCTCGAATTGTTGGAGGAATCAGGAAGCATCGACGCCTTTTTTGCGGAACTCGGTTCCCGTGGCGGATTGATCATAGAGGACCGTCCTGCTAGCGGAACAGCCGTCGTCACGGTCGCGCGCAAGGCCCACGGTGCGGAGGAACGCGTCGCACTTCTGCTCGCGACCACCACTCACATGCATCGGACCCATTTGGAACCGTTCCTCCTGGACCGCTATGACGCTTTCGGCGCAGCGTTCCATTTGGGGGCTTTCGAGCTTCCCCGCGAGCTGCGCACGGAGATCACGTTGCTTCCCCAAGATCCGTGGGACCCCGAGGTCGGTCAATCGAGACAACGCTGGCGATCAACTTTTGCTCTCACCGAGGCTCCGTCCCGGAGTCTGCCGGTGATTCGCTCCTCGGACGGCGGAGAAGCCAACCTCCTGGCCCTGCCAGGCGCCACGCCCCACCGGTTCACCGACGACATCGGCACCAGAGCTTCACAAGACTCATCCGAACGCACCATCGCCAGCATGCCTTCCGAACGATGGCGCGAAAACCTGCCGAAGCATGGAGACTTGAAGGAAGAGGCCTGGTCCTCAACCGTGATGAACGTTCCAGTTCGATCCTGGACGTGGCGGCCCGCCCAAGAGTACGGTGCCCCGGAAGTCACCGCACTCGTGACGGACGGGGACCGGTACACGAGTGAGTACACCCTGGTCCCAGCCCTAGAACGGGCAGTCGCCGAATACGCTCTGCCTCCGCTGTCGGTGATCTTCTTCGCACCGGACAGACCTTCGGACCGGCCCCATATGCTCGGGGCAAACCCAGACCTGCCGCGGTTCATCCAGGAAGAGCTTCTTCCGCGAGCATCGTTCCACACGCGTATCCTTTCCGATCCGCAATTGCGCGCCATTGCCGGAGCATCCCTCGGGGGACTTGCGGCGGCCGACGTCGTGCGCAGAGCGCCGGACCTCGTGGGATGCGGAATAGTCCAATCCGCCTCTTTCTGGTGGCCTGACGAGGATTCCCCCAGCGAACAGTTGCATCAATGGGAGGAAAACCCAGCACCGTCACAATGCACCCGAATCTTCCACGAGGTCGGCACCCTCGAAGGCCATCTTCGCGCAGAGAACCGTCGCTTCGCGGACCTGTTGCGTCGACTCCAAATCGACCACGTCTCCCGCGAGTACGTGGGAGGACACGACTACGTGTGCTGGCGCGGCGGGGTCATCGACGGTCTGATCCATTTCTTCGGCGGCTGACCACAAAAGGACGCCTGACTAAAGCCCCGAACGAACGCCTCAAACCTCCCACCCCAGCCCCCTTAACGCAAAAACCCCCTCCCGCACGAAGCGGGAGGGGGTTTCCGTAGGAGCGGATCGCCCAGCGTGCCTTACTTGGCGCGCTCGACGATGTCCACGATCCGCCAACGCTTGTTGGCTGACATGGGACGGGTCTCCATAATGCGCACGAGGTCGCCAACGCCGGCGGCGTTCTGCTCGTCGTGCACCTTCACTTTGTGGCTACGACGCATAACCTTGCCGTACAGACCGTGGGTCACGTGGTCTTCGACCTCGACGACAACTGTCTTGTCCATCTTGTCGGAGACGACATAGCCGCGACGGGTCTTGCGGAGATTACGCTCTTCCGTCTTCTGTTCACTCACTTGGCATCACCTTCGGTAGCGCTAGCCGTGTCGGCCTTCTTCGCTGCCTTTGCAGCCTTCTTGTCGGCCTTCTTGTCAGAGGCATCGTCCGAAGACTCGGCCTCGGGTCGGATGCCCAGTTCGCGCTCACGCAACACCGTGTAGATGCGCGCGATATCGCGCTTGACAGCCTTGAAGCGGCCCGCATTCTGGAGCTGCCCGGTGGCCTTCTGGAAACGGAGGTTGAACAGCTCCTCCTTGGACGAACGCAGCTTCTCGGTGAGAGCTCCGTTGTCCAATTCAGCCAGCTGCTCGATGGACTGATCCTTGGATCCTACTGCCATTTCTATTCACCACCTTCGCGACGCACAATGCGTGCCTTCATGGGGAGCTTGTGGATTGCCAGGCGCAAGGCCTCTTTGGCGACTTCATCGCTCACGCCGGCCAGTTCGAATACGACACGACCGGGCTTGACGTTGGCAACCCACCACTCAGGCGAACCCTTACCGGAACCCATGCGGGTTTCGGCAGGCTTCTTGGTCAGCGGGCGGTCCGGGAAGATATTGATCCAGACCTTACCGCCACGCTTGATGTAGCGGGTCATGGCGATACGAGCAGCCTCGATCTGACGGTTAGTCACATACGCGGGTGCCAGCGCCTGAACGCCCCACTCACCGAACGAAACGGTGGTGCCGCCCTTGGCGACGCCGCTGCGCTTCGGGTGGTGCTGCTTGCGGTATTTTACGCGACGGGGAATCAGCATTTATGCCTCACCGTTTTCTGCAGTCTTGGCTTCGTTGGCGGGGGCCTCCGAAGCGCTGTTCTGCTGCTCGTTGCGTCCACCGCGACGACCTGCGCCACCGGCGGTGTTACGACGACGACGTTCGCCGCCTCCGCGACGATCGTTACCGCGGCGGTTGCCCTGTGCGGCCTGCTGAGCAGCAAGTTCCTTATCGGTCAGATCACCCTTGTAGATCCACACCTTGACACCGATGCGACCGAAAGTGGTCTTGGCTTCGAAGAAGCCGTAGTCGATGTTTGCGCGGAGGGTGTGCAGGGGCACGCGGCCCTCTCGGTAGAACTCCGAGCGGGACATCTCGGCACCGCCGAGACGACCAGCGCACTGGATACGGATGCCCTTGGCTCCGGCCCGCTGAGCGGACTGGATGGCCTTCTTCATCGCGCGGCGGAAAGCCACACGAGAAGCGAGCTGCTCGGCGACTCCCTGCGCCACCAGCTGAGCGTTGACCTCGGGGTTCGAGACCTCGAGGATGTTCAGCTGGATCTGCTTGCCGGTGAGCTTCTCGAGCTCGCCGCGAATGCGGTCGGCTTCGGCGCCACGACGGCCGATCACAATGCCCGGGCGCGCAGTGTGGATATCCACACGGACGCGATCACGGGTGCGTTCGATCTCGACGTTGGCGATGCCTGCGCGCTCCATGCCGTTCGACATGAGCTCACGGATCTTCACGTCCTCGCGGATGAAGTCCTTGTAGCGCTGGCCTTCCTTGTTGGAGTCAGCGAACCAGTGCGACTTGTGGTCCGTAGTGATCCCCAGTCGGAATCCGTGCGGGTTAATTTTCTGTCCCACTTAGCGGTCCTCCTCATTATCCGGGGTAGCGAGAACCACGGTGATGTGGCTGGTTCGCTTGTTGATGCGGTATGCACGACCCTGAGCTCGCGGTTGGAACCGCTTCATGGTCGGGCCCTCGTCGACGAACGCTTCACTGATGAAGAGTTCTTCTTCCTTGAAAGCGACGCTATCGCGATCAGCGAGCTGGCGGGCGTTGGCCACTGCCGACTCGACGATCTTGAATACCGGTTCCGAAGCACCCTGCGGGGCAAACTTCAGAATCGCCAGTGCCTCATTCGCCTGCTTGCCACGAATCAGGTTGACGACGCGCCGGGCCTTCATAGGCGTCACGCGAACGTAGCGCGCAGATGCCTTGGCTTCCATTGCCTATCTCTCTTTCGTCTATTGCCGAAGAGTTACACGCTGCTAAATCGGTCCGAACCGATTTAGCGACGCTTACCCTTGCGGTCGTCCTTCACATGGCCGCGGAAAGTCCGCGTGGGAGCGAATTCGCCGAGCTTGTGCCCGACCATCGACTCGGTGATGAACACGGGTACGTGCTTGCGTCCGTCGTGCACGGCGATCGTGTGCCCGAGCATGTCGGGGACGATCATCGAGCGGCGGGACCACGTCTTGATGACGTTCTTGGAACCCTTATCGTTCTGAGCGGCAACCTTCAGGAAGAGGTGCTGGTCAACGAAAGGGCCCTTCTTCAAACTACGAGGCATGTTTCAGGCTCCTTAGCGCTTGTTCTTGCCAGTACGACGACGACGCACAATGAGTTTGTCGCTTTCCTTATTGGGGCGACGGGTGCGTCCCTCGGGCTTGCCGTTCGGGTTGACGGGGTGACGACCACCGGATGTCTTGCCCTCGCCACCACCGTGGGGGTGATCGACGGGGTTCATGACGACACCGCGAACGGTCGGGCGGATGCCCTTCCAGCGGTTACGGCCGGCCTTGCCCCAGCTGATGTTGGTCTGCTCGGCATTGCCGACCTGACCGACGGTTGCGCGGCAGCGGACGTCGACGTTGCGGATTTCGCCGGAAGGCAGACGGAGCTGACCGTACTTGCCTTCCTTCGCGACCAGCTGGACCGAAGCACCGGCTGAACGAGCCAGCTTGGCACCGCCGCCGGGGCGGAGCTCAACGGCGTGGATCACGGTACCAACAGGGATGTTGCGCAGCGGCAGGTTGTTGCCGGGCTTGATGTCCGCGTTGGGGCCGGACTCCACGACGTCGCCCTGCTTCAGGCGGTTCGGCGCGATGATGTAACGCTTGGCGCCATCGACATAGTGCAGCAGCGCGATGCGCGCCGTGCGGTTGGGATCGTACTCGATGTGTGCGACGCGAGCATCGACACCGTCCTTGTCGTGACGGCGGAAATCGATCAAACGGTAGGCCCGCTTGTGTCCACCGCCCTTGTGACGGGTCGTGATGCGACCGCTGTTGTTTCGTCCGCCGTTCTTGGACAACGGACGCAGCAACGACTTCTCGGGAGTCGATCGCGTGATTTCTGCGAAGTCGGCAACGCTCGAGCCACGGCGGCCCGGCGTTGTCGGCTTGTATTTACGGATAGCCATAATTTAGTTCCTCGTTAAAGTGGTCTCCGCGGGCGCTAGGCCTGCGGACCGCCGAAGATATCGATGGTGCCTTCGCTCAGGGTCACAATCGCACGCTTGGTGCTCTTGCGGGCTCCCCAGCCGAAGCGCGTGCGCTTCCGCTTGCCGGCACGGTTGATGGTGTTGACGTTGGAAACCTTGACGCCGAAGATACGCTGAACGGCATCCTTGATTTCCGACTTGTTCGAGCGAGTGTCGACCTCGAAGGTGTACTTGCCCTCGTCGATCAGCCCGTAGCTCTTCTCCGAGACGACAGGCGCAATGATGACGTCACGGGGATCCTTGATGGTGGCGCTCACTTGGCGTCCTCCTGGTTCTTTCCAGCCTTGCTGGCGATTGCCACAAACACGTCGTAGGCATCCTTCGTGAAGACCACGTCGTCGGCGCGCAACACGTCGTACGTGTTGAGCTGGTCCGCGTACAGGACGTGGGCGAACTCGAGGTTGCGAACGGAAAGGGCGACGTTATCTTCCTTGCGGTCGATAACAACCAGCACGTTCTTGCGAGAGGTCAAGTCCCTCAGGGCGGCCTTGGCTGCCTTGGTGGAGATCTCAGTGACGAGCGAATTGACCACATGAATGCGGCCGTGGTTCGCACGGTCGGAGAGGGCACTGCGCAGAGCTGCGGCCTTCATCTTCTTGGGCGTGCGCTGCGAGTAGTTGCGCGGCACAGGTCCGTGCACGACGCCGCCGCCGGTGTGCTGAGGCATACGGACCGAACCCTGACGGGCGCGGCCGGTACCCTTCTGCTTGAACGGCTTGCGTCCTGAACCGGAGACCTCGCCGCGGTTCTTCGCCTTGTGGGTGCCCTGGCGGGCAGCGGCCAACTGCGCGATGACGACCTGGTGCATCAGAGCCTCATTGGGCTCGACGCCGAAGACATCGGCCGGCAGATCAACCTTTACGGTTTCAGTAGCCATTGGAGTTAGGCTCCCTTCACAGCGGTGCGAACCAGAACGACGCCGCCCTTGGGACCAGGAATGGCACCCTTGATCAGCAGAACATTGTTCTCGGTGTCGACACCCTGAATCGTGAGGTTCTGGGTGGTGTGGCGGTTGTTGCCCATACGTCCAGCCATACGCATTCCCTTGAATACGCGGGCGGGGTAGGACGCGCCGCCGATGGAACCCGGCTTGCGGTGGTTCTTGTGCTGGCCGTGCGAAGCACCGACGCCCTTGAAGCCGTGACGCTTCATAACACCTGCAAAGCCCTTGCCCTTGGTCTTGCCCACGACGTCGACGCGCTGGCCGGCTTCGAAGAGCTCGACGGACAGTTCCTGACCGAGGGAGTACTCGGAGGCGTCCGCGGTGCGAACCTCGACGAGGTGGCGGCGCGGAGTGGTCCCGGCCTTCTCGAAGTGTCCGACGAGGGGTTTGGTTACCTTGCGGGGGTCAATCGCACCGAAACCGATCTGAATGGCGTTGTAACCATCGGTGTCCTGACCGCGCAGCTGGGTGACAACATTGGAATCGGCCTTGACGACGGTGACCGGCACAAACTTGCCGTTCTCGTCCCAGACCTGGGTCATGCCAAGCTTGGTGCCCAGCAGGCCCTTCACCTGGCGCTCGAATTTGGTAGTCATTGGGATGCGATCCTCTTTACAGCTTGATTTCGATGTTCACGTCTGCCGGCAGGTCCAAGCGCATGAGCGAGTCAACAGCCTTGGGCGTGGGGTCGACGATGTCGATCAGCCGCTTGTGCGTACGCATCTCGAAGTGCTCGCGGCTGTCCTTGTACTTGTGCGGCGAGCGGATTACGCAGTACACGTTCTTCTCGGTGGGCAGCGGCACGGGGCCAACAACCGTCGCACCAGCGCGCGTCACCGTCTCAACAATCTTCCGAGCCGAAGAGTCGATGACCTCGTGGTCATACGACTTCAGCCGGATGCGGATTTTCTGTCCCGCCATCTGTCGGACTCTCTTTCTTCAAGTACTTCCCTGTGTAGGGACCTCGAGGGCCCCTCTGTATGGCGTCTTCTGGCAGCAACCGCTCGTATTCCGGACGATGGACACCGTCCAGATTCCGTGCGGATTCCTGGCGCCGCCTCACACGAACTGAATCCGGCATTCCCGGGTTCCTCAATTCGTTGAAGCACCGACCCCCGAACTCGGGCGTGTCGCGAAGTGTTCGCACACGTCAATCCAGAGTCGTTCGGACCGGGTCATTTTGGGCTTGGACGGACCTGCTCCGTATCCCTGGGATTCGGGCAGGTCAACGCCAACAAGCGCTTGAACAACGTTGTCTATCCTGCCAGAGGCTCTCAAGGACGCGCAAGCCCGGATTCTCGAAGTGGCCAAAGACACTCTCCACAGCGATGGTCCGGGGCCGACCATATCGATCGGTCCCGGACCATCAAGGAGATCATGACAGCCAACGGTCCAAGGTGTCAGAAGACGCTCGTGAACGGTACGTGCCCAATCCTGAGACTGTTGTCGTCGTAGTCCCCATCTCGTTCATCTTCCACCCAGGCCGCCACCAGCACATTGAAGGCTACATGCACGAAGGGTGGGTTGACGAAGTACCGCAACGGAATCTCTAGACTCTGCCCTGGTCCGAGCTGGCCAGCGCACTTGTACGTGAACCTGGCGCCGGGTCCAGATGCCGCTCCCCTCCCGTCTTCGGACCAGAGAACAGTCGGGTTGGTCGTAACTGCCTTGAGCCTATTCGCACCCCAGGGCGAGTAGTCCGAAATATAGTCGCGGATGGTGATCTCGACGGTGCCGCTAGGATTCACGGCAGTCACACGTCCGACATTCGTGATCCGAATCCGAGGAGGTAGAGATCCCCGACCCGCGATACGGTCACCCGTTGATTTTCTGTATACGGGAATCTCTTGCTTCGGCTCCCATTTCTCTAGATCGTACGGTGGGTCGATGACGTCGATGGCCAGATCGGTCTTCCAACTGCTGGCCATCGCAGGCACGGCACTCGTCGCCGCGATGACGGGCACGGCCCAGGCGGTCGTCATGAGGGTCCGGCGCTTGAGACGTGTATGGCGATGTTCTGCCATGGTGTCCACCTCTGCTAGAACCGTTGCGCCGAGACCAACCGGTCCATATTGCGTTCTGCGAGGGCCGTGATGGTCACGAACGGGTTGACGCCGATCTTGGCCGGAATGAGGGAACCGTCCATGACAAAAAGCCCCGGGACACCTTTGACCTCCCCCTGGAGATCGGTGACCTCCCCCAGCACCGCCCCGCCCAACGGGTGATACGTGAAGTAGTCGGAGTATGTCTTGTTCTGTTCGAAGAGATCGGCTCGGGGCCCGGTACCCGGGTTGGCGAGATTGATGCGGTTGAACAGCTTGCGCGCCGCTCGCACGGACGGTTCGGAATGCCCCGGACCCCAATCGAGCTCCATCTTGCGGCTTCCACGGTTCCATGTGAAGGTGCCCGTGTTCGGATTGTTGGTGATTGCGAGGTACACCCCGGTCCTGAGATCGATTCCCGCCGGGAACGGTGCGATTTCGGCGAACACCGAATCCACGGAATCATCCCAGTTGGACAACCCCATCACGGGAATCGTCGACTGACGCGCACCGGACCATGTCCTGAGTCTGCGGGCGTGCATTGTATTGCCGTTCGGCCCCCATCCCCGCCCCAGGTACTCCGACATGCCTGTGATAGCGCCCTCGGCCTGCGCGGAGAGAAGCAGCCTGGTCGTACCGACGGAACCCGCCGCCAAAACCACGCGGTCGTAATCCCTCGTACGCTCTTCGATGAGGTTTCCGTTGAAGTCGATGGTCTTAGTTCGGAGCTGGAAGGTTCCGTCCGCCTTGCGCTCAATGGACTGCACCTCCGTCATCGGGATGAGATTAACCCGCCCCGTGGACAAAGCCTCCTTGAGTAGCGTCTTGGGCAAGGAATTCTTGCCGTGGTCGTTGCCGAAGATCACCTGCTTGTCCAAAGCAGACCGTGGCACCTGGCCATAGACTTCCTTCCGCATGTAGTCGAAGTCGTAGACATTGGGGACCATAACGTGGTCGATGCCGGCCTTTTTGGCCTGCGCCGCACTGACCCTGGCGAACTGGTACCACGGAGTGTTCATAACCAGGTCCATGGCGGGATCGTGCACCCTCAGGTCGCTGTTCGCACGGGGGAAGTACACGTTGTACATTTCGTCCGCGTCCACTTGGGGCAGAACCATTTCGAAGAAGGAACGGCGCGGTGTCACGGCCATGCCCCCGTTGACCAGCGACCCGCCTCCAACGCCTCGACCGACGTAGACCTTCATGTTGGCGAAGTACTCGATGTCCAAGGCTCCGGCACCCGGGTCGATGCGCCGATTGACCAAGTCCATGCCACCGAGATAGCTGAAGGGCATGTCTGTACGGGCTTTGAACCACATGGAACGTGAGGAGGGTGCAGTCATCGTGGTGAAGACCCGCCCATTGATCGGCTTCATCTTCTCCCAGTCGGTTCCCATTTCGATCAGGTCGACCTGCCTGCCCATCGAAGCCAGCTTGCGCGCGGCGACCGCTCCCCCATATCCGGAGCCGATGATCGCGATTCGCGTGGATCCCTCGGTTGCAACCGCCGGCTGTGCGGCTCCGGCAACGGCGGGAGCAGCGGCGGCGGCAACCGCCGTTGCTTTCAAAAGTGTTCTGCGAGTTATGTTGAACGACATAGTTCCACCCTTAGAAGTGCGAGTAATAGGTGAATCTCGTAAGTAACGAGCCGCTCTCATTTTATACTTTTCTTGAAATCTTCACTTGAGGTCTTCTTTTGCAGAATCCTGGCAGGGCGGGCCTACAACGCCCGCGTGGAGGCCAATTTCCCTCCCGTGGCTAACGCTTCGACGCAGAATCTGACCAGTTTCGTGGACAGGAATTTCATCATTTCCCGAGGTGACCGAGACAATACATCGGAGAGCAAAAGAAAAGGGCCCCGGCAAAAGCCGGGGCCCTTTCTAGGACGGTCATCGCAATATCACGCGCTGGCCGCCGGGATCACAAAGAAATGTTACTTGGTGATCTTGGTAACGCGACCCGAACCAACGGTGCGGCCACCCTCACGGATAGCGAAGCCGAGGCCCTCTTCCATAGCGATGGGCTGGATCAGCTCAACGGTCATCTCGGTGTTGTCGCCGGGCATAACCATCTCGGTGCCCTCGGGCAGAGTGATGACGCCGGTAACGTCCGTGGTGCGGAAGTAGAACTGCGGGCGGTAGTTCGAGTAGAACGGGTTGTGACGGCCGCCCTCATCCTTGGAAAGGATGTAGACGTTCGCCTCGAAGTTGGTGTGCGGGGTGATCGAACCCGGAGCAGCAACAACCTGGCCACGCTCGACATCGTCACGCTTGAGACCACGCAGGAGCAGGCCGCAGTTCTCGCCGGCCCATGCCTCGTCGAGCTGCTTGTGGAACATCTCGATACCGGTAACGGTGGTCTTCTGGATCGGGCGGATGCCGACGATCTCGACGTCCGAGTTGAGACCCAAGGTACCGCGCTCGGCGCGGCCGGTCACAACGGTGCCGCGACCGGTGATCGTGAAGACGTCCTCGATCGGCATGAGGAACGGCTTGTCCTTGTCGCGAACCGGGTCCGGAATGAAGTCGTCAACGGCCTCCATGAGGTCCTCAACCGACTTGACCCACTTCTCGTCGCCTTCGAGGGCCTTGAGAGCGGACACGCGAACGACGGGAGCGTTGTCCCCGTCGAATTCCTGCGAAGACAGCAGCTCGCGGACCTCCATCTCGACGAGGTCGAGAAGTTCCTCGTCCTCCACCATGTCGGCCTTGTTCAAGGCGACGAGGAGGGAGGGGACGCCAACCTGACGGGCGAGCAGAACGTGCTCGCGAGTCTGGGCCATGGGGCCATCAGTAGCGGCGACCACGAGGATAGCGCCGTCCATCTGGGCAGCACCGGTGATCATGTTCTTGACGTAGTCAGCGTGACCGGGGGCGTCAACGTGAGCGTAGTGACGCTTGTCGGTCTGGTACTCAATGTGAGCAATGTTGATGGTAATGCCGCGCTGCCGCTCCTCAGGAGCGGAGTCGATCATACCGAAGTCCTGCTTCTCATTCAGGTCCGGGAACTTGTTTGCGAGAACCTCGGAAATTGCAGCAGTCAGCGTGGTCTTACCGTGGTCAACGTGACCGATGGTACCAATGTTGACGTGCGGCTTGGAGCGCTCGAACTTTGCCTTAGCCACTATGTTCCTCCTAGAACGTTTGATGGAAACTTGCGCTGGCTTTCTGCGCAGTCCGTGGTTGAAGACGGATTCCTGATCAACAATAACGGAAAATTCATCCCGTATGAAAACCAGCGCAAGCTTCCGAGGCTTTGTTTATTTGGGTTGGGAAGGCGGCCCGGAAGAGCCGCCGTGCGGAGAATTACTCCCCGCGGCTCTTCTGGATGATCTCCTCGGCAACTGCCTTCGGGACCTCTGAGTAGCTGTCGAAAGCCATCGAGTACACCGCACGGCCCTGCGTCTTGGAACGCAGGTCGCCGATGTAGCCGAACATTTCGGACAGCGGCACCAGGGCTGATACCAGCTTGACGCCGGCAACATCTTCCATGGATTGGATGTGGCCACGGCGCGAATTCAGGTCACCGATGACATCGCCCATGTACTCCTCGGGAGTACGAACTTCGACGGCCATCAGCGGCTCGAGCAGCACCGGGTTGGCGCGACGTGCGCCTTCCTTGAATACCATCGAACCGGCGATCTTGAAGGCCATCTCGGATGAGTCGACGTCGTGGTAGGCGCCGTCAACCAGGGTGGCCTTCACGCCAACCACGGGGTATCCCGCGAGGATGCCGAGCTGCATCGCACCTTGGATGCCGGCATCCACCGAAGGGATGTATTCACGGGGCACGCGGCCACCGGTGATCTTGTCCTCGAACTCGTAGAGCTCTTCGGAGTCAAGAGCGATCGGCTCGAAGTTGACCTGCACCTTCGCAAACTGACCGGAACCACCGGTCTGTTTCTTGTGGGTGTAGTCGACCTTCTCGACGGCCTTCTTGATCGTCTCGCGGTACGCAACCTGCGGCTTGCCGACGTTGGCTTCCACGCGGAACTCGCGCTTCATGCGGTCCACCAGGACGTCCAGGTGGAGCTCGCCCATACCACCGATTTCGGTCTGGCCGGTCTCGTCGTTGAGGTTGACCGTGAAGGTCGGGTCCTCAGCGGAGAGCTTCTGGATAGCGGTCGAGAGCTTCTCCTGGTCACCCTTGGTCTTGGGCTCGATGGCCACGTAGATCACGGGCTTGGGGAAGGTCATCGACTCGAGGACGATCGGATTGGCCTGATCGCACAGCGTATCGCCGGTCGTGGTCTCCTTGAGACCGATCGCGGCGTAGATGTGGCCGGCCTGGATCTCCTCGACCGGATTCTCCTTGTTGGAGTGCATCTGGAAGAGCTTGCCGATGCGCTCACGGCGACCCTTGGTCGAGTTGAGAACCTGCTGACCCGAGCTCGCGATACCGGAGTAGACGCGAATGTAGGTGAGCTGTCCGTAGAACGGGTGAGCAGCGACCTTGAAAGCGAGGGCCGAGAACGGCTCGTCCTTGGCAGGACGGCGAGTCAGCTCGACCTCTTCGTCCTTCGGATCGTGACCGATCATCGGGGGCACGTTCAGCGGGGACGGGAGGTAGTCGATGACCGCATCGAGCATCGGCTGCACGCCGCGGTTCTTGAACGCCGAGCCACAGAAGACCGGGTAGGCCTCGTTTTTGACGGTCAGCTCGCGGATGCCGGCCTTGAGCTCGTCGATCGTCAGCTCTTCGCCCTCGAGGTACTTCTCCATGAGCTCTTCAGACGTCTCCGCGACCTGCTCGACGAGCTGGTTGCGGTACTGCTCAGCACGCTCCTGAAGATCCTCGGGGATCTCGCGGGTTTCGTACGAAGCACCCAACGTCACGTCGCCCTTGGAGTCGCCAGGCCAGACGTAGGCCTTCATCTCGAGCAGATCGATGACGCCGATGAAGTCGTTCTCGGCACCGATCGGCAACTGCATCACGATCGGGGTAGCACCGAGGCGCTTCACGATGGTGTCGACCGTGAAGTAGAAGTCGGCACCCAGCTTGTCCATCTTGTTGACGAAGCAAACACGGGGAACCTCGTACTTGTCAGCCTGACGCCACACGGTCTCTGACTGGGGTTCAACGCCCTCCTTGCCGTCGAAGACGGCAACGGCGCCATCGAGCACGCGCAGGGAACGCTCCACCTCAACGGTGAAGTCGACGTGGCCCGGCGTGTCGATGATGTTGATCTGGTTATTCTTCCAGAAGCACGTGGTAGCCGCGGAGGTGATAGTGATTCCGCGTTCCTGTTCCTGGGCCATCCAGTCCATCGTGGATGCACCGTCGTGGGTCTCACCGATCTTGTGATTAATACCGGTGTAGTACAGGATGCGTTCGGTAGTGGTGGTCTTACCGGCATCGATGTGAGCCATGATGCCGATGTTGCGGACCTTGTTCAGGTCGGTAAGCACGTCAAGTGCCACGATGTTTCCCTTTCAGGTGGATCAACCGGATGGCCCACCCGCACGGAGCGGGCCAGCAGGAAGAAATTACCAGCGATAGTGAGCGAAGGCCTTGTTGGACTCGGCCATCTTGTGGGTATCTTCGCGACGCTTCACAGCGGCACCGAGACCATTGGAAGCATCCAAGATCTCGTTCATCAGGCGCTCGGTCATGGTCTTTTCGCGGCGGAGCTTGGAGAAGCCAACCAGCCAGCGAAGAGCCAGCGCGGTCGCGCGGCCCGAACGGACCTCGACCGGGACCTGGTAGGTCGCGCCGCCGACGCGGCGGGAGCGAACCTCGAGCGAAGGCTTGATGTTGTCCATCGCCTTCTTGAGGGTCGTCACAGCATCGGTATCGGTCTTCTGAGCCACGCCTTCGAGCGCGCCGTAGACGATGCGCTCTGCGGTGGACTTCTTGCCGTCCTGCAGGACCTTGTTGATCAACTGCGTCACGAGCGGGGAACCGTAAACCGGATCGACCACGAGCGGACGCTTGGGAGCGGGACCCTTACGAGGCATTACTTCTTCTCCTTCTTTGCGCCGTAGCGGGAACGAGCCTGGCCACGGTTCTTGACGCCCTGAGTATCCAGTGCGCCACGAACGATCTTGTAGCGAACACCGGGGAGGTCCTTCACACGACCGCCGCGAACGAGCACGATGGAGTGCTCCTGGAGGTTGTGTCCCTCGCCCGGGATGTAAGCCGTAACCTCGACGCCGCCGTTGAGCTTGACGCGGGCGACCTTACGCAGAGCGGAGTTCGGCTTCTTGGGGGTAGTCGTGTAAACACGGGTGCAAACGCCGCGCTTCATGGGGCTGCCCTTGAGTGCGGGCGCCTTGGTCTTCACGACCTTGGGAGTCCGGCCCTTGCGGACCAGCTGCTGAATTGTAGGCACTTTTGAGTTCTCCGTTTGATCTTGGCTTCCCCGGAAGGAAAGCCTTGAAATGTATGCCTCGTGCGGAGTGGCCGCGCTGAGAGCACTGATAAACCGGTCTAGCGTTTCTTGGAAAATGGGCACAATTAACCGATGGCATTTTGACACAAAAAATAAAAAAGTGTGTCAGAGGACCGTATCCATACCTGCCATTGATTCCGAAGCCCATCCCGGTCGCATACTGTGAGAAGGCTTCCGAGCTCGCAACGTAGAAGAATCCTAAAAAACCGACGTCGCACCGCTCAGACACACTACACACAGCACACTCGCACTGAGACTGAGTACTTCGTGGTTAACAGTACCCCAGGATCAGCGTCTTGGCGAATGGATGTGGCGGACGTGACCCTTCTCAGCTCCACTCAGGAAGGGAAGCTGAGCCCGGCTCCGGAACGATAGGCGTGACCGATCCTGAGCGAGGTCTCCCGCAAGCGAGGCAGGATCTTCTCCTGAAGTCTCTCGGCGCGCGCATTGTCGGTTCCGACGCGCATCGAGACGTTGACCGCAGCCACGTGCCGGCCTTTTGCATCGAGCACAGGAGCGGCCACCGAACGAAGTCCAAGTTCCAATTCCTGGTCGACGATTTCCCATCCCCGCTTCTGTACACGCAGGATGCGCGCGCGCAGTTCATCCACATCCGTCACGGTGTATTCCGTAAATTCTTCGGGCCCCTGCCGATCGAGATACTCCTCAAGCTGCTTCTCCCCCAGCCCGGCCAGAAGCACACGTCCCATTGAGGTCGCGTGCGCGGGGAAGCTGGTCCCCACACTGATGGCGACGTGCATGATCCGACGGGCGTGGACCCTGGCGACGTATATGATGTCGTCACCTTCCAGAACCGACATCGACGTGGACTCCCCCACCCGGCCGGACAGCTCTCGCAGATGCGGGTATGCGAGATCCGGCAGTGACAGGCTGGAGAGGTAGGAATAGCCGATGCCCAGAACGGTCGGGCTCAACCGAAATTCTTTCCCGTCCGTGTGTACGTAGCCGAGTTCCACCAGGGTGTGGAGGAAACGCCGGGCCGTGGCGCGAGTCAGCCCCGTCTTCTGCGCAACTTCGGACAGGGACATGCTCGCGTGATCGGCGTCGAAGGCTCGCAGGACCGATATTCCGCGTGCCAAGGACTGCACGTATGCATCGCTCATGGCCGCGCCGAACCCGTGGGTTCCGATGCACCGGGTTTTTCGTCGCGGTCCGAGAGGGGACCGTGCAATTCAAGGTCGAGCTCTTCGGCGAGCTCCTCGGCATCAATCCCGAACGTCTCGCGAACATGGACTCTCCCTCGGTCCAACTCGAAGATCGCTACATCGGTGTACGCGCGCGAAACGCAACCGACCCCAGTCAGCGGGAACGTGCACTCCCGGACCAACTTGGCAGAACCGTCCTTGGACCGCAGATTCATCATCACGAAAGTCTGTTTGGCCCCGATCGCCAGGTCCATCGCACCGCCCACGGCCGGAATCGAACCTGGCGCGCCCGTAGACCAATTCGCCAGGTCCCCGTTCTCGGCCACCTGAAAGGCCCCAAGGACACAAATGTCCAGATGTCCTCCACGCATCATCGCGAAGGAATCCGCATGGTGAAAATAGGACGTGCCCGGTGTTTCCTTGACCGGGATCTTGCCGGCATTGATCAGGTCTGGGTCGATGTCCTCGCCGTGTGCCTCAGGTCCCATGCCCAACATCCCGTTCTCGGTATGCAAGGTCACGCCGTTCTCCGGATCGAGGTAGTCCGCGACTTTGGTCGGCTGTCCGATTCCGAGGTTGACGAACGCTCCCGCGGGGATGTCCTGAGCTACCTTGCGGGCCATTTCCTCCCGGGTCAGGGGCTTCTCGGTGATTCGAGGGGTCTGGTGGAGTGAGCTCATGAGCCTGCGCCTTTCGTTGTGACGTCTGCGATCTTCACGACCGTGTCCACGTAGATTCCGGGGGTCACTACGGCTTCCGGATCAATGCTTCCGGTCTCGACCTTCCGAGCGACCTGGACGATGGAATGGTTCGACGCGGCAGCCATAATCGGCCCGAAGTTTCTCGCGGTCTTCCGGTAGGTGAGATTCCCGACGCCGTCGCTTTCCTCGGCCTTCGTCAAAGCGAAATCCGCCCGCAAAGGGTATTCCAGAACGTAGTGGACACCGTCGATCTCGCGCGTTTCCTTGCCTTCGGCCAATTCGGTTCCGTAGCCGGTGGGAGTGAAGAATGCTCCGATTCCGGCGCCGGCGGCACGGATCCGTTCGGCGAGGTTCCCCTGGGGCACGACCTCGAGCTCTATTTCGCCGGAACGGTATTTTTCGTCAAAGTGCCACGAATCCGTCTGTCGCGGAAAGGAACAAATGATCTTTTTGACTCTCCCCAGCTCTATGAGCCGGGCAAGACCAACGTCACCGTTGCCCGCGTTGTTGTTCACGACCGTCAGACCGGCCGCACCGTTGTCGATCAGGGCATCGATCAGCTCAACGGGTTGACCCGCGACCCCGAAGCCACCGATCATAATCGTCGAGCCGTCCGAAATGTGGCTCACGGCCTCTGCAGCTGTGTTCACGAATTGCGTCATCGACTCTTACCTTCCCTCGTCGTTCTCCAGCACCACGGCCAGTCCTTGCCCGACGCCAATGCAGATCGCCGCGACTCCCCAACGGGTTCCGGATTTCCTCATCGAGCGCGCCAACGTGCCGAGGATCCTGGTACCGGAGGCGCCCAGCGGATGGCCGATCGCTATGGCTCCACCGTGCGCGTTGACGATGCTCGGATCAATTCCCCACGCGTTAACGCACGCCAGGGACTGGGCGGCGAAAGCCTCGTTGAGCTCGACGGCTCCCACATGAGACCAGCCGATACCGGCTCGCTCGAGGGCCCGGTTAGCCGCTTCGACCGGGGCATAACCGAAGTATTGGGGCTCATTGGCCGCCGATGCCCGGCCCGCTATGCGCGCGAGCGGATCGAGACCGATCAGATCGGACGCCTTTTCGCTGCCCAGGAGGGCGGCCGACGCCCCGTCGTTAAGCGGTGAGGCGTTACCGGCCGTGACTCGACCATTGTCCTTTCGGAACACGGTGCGCAGAGACGAAAGCGTCTCGGCTGTACTGTCTGGACGCAATGATTCATCCCGCGTCAAGTCGGTGCCGGGCACCTGCTCGACCAGGTCATCGTAGAAACCTGACGCCCACGCCTCCGCCGTCAGCCGGTGCGAACGCGCGCTGAATTCGTCCATCTCTTCGCGTTCCACGCCGTACTTCTCGGCCAACCGCTCGGTCGCTTCACCGAGTGAGACCGTCCACTCGTCTTTCATCTGGGGATTGACCAAACGCCATCCGAGGGTTGTGGAAGCCAAATTCAGATCACCGGCGGGAAATGGTTTGCTCGTCTTCGGCAGGACCCAGGGGGCGCGGGACATGGATTCCACGCCGCCGGTGACCACGACGTCGGCCTCGCCCACGTTGATGGCACGGCTAGCTTGCATTGCGGCGTCCAGGGAAGAACCACAGAGTCTGTTGATTGTCGTGCCCGGCAAGGACTCGGGCAGTCCCGCCAGAAGGGTTGCCATCCGAGCGACGTTCCGGTTCTCCTCCCCCGCCCCGTTCGCGTTGCCCAGATAGACCTCATCGACTGACTGTCCGTCAAGCCCCGGGGCTCGCTCGACGAGTCGGCGAACCACGAATGCAGCCAGATCATCGGGACGGACGCCGGACAGTCCTCCGCCGTACTTTCCAAAAGGGGTGCGAACCGCGTCGTAGACATACGCAGAGTGCAAGTCGTTCATTGGGGTCCTTCCAGGTGTTCGTGAGCGTGGTATGTGGGTCTTAGAGGTCGCCGAGCCCGTCCAGGACTTCGTGAGCCCTGGCGAACGCCGTGTTGGCTGCGGGGACACCGCAATAGATGGCCGATTGCAGGATGACCTCCTGGATTTCTGCGACGGCGACGCCGTTACGACGCGCGGCCCTGACGTGCATCTCGAATTCAGACCAGTGGCCCAGAGCGATCATGGCCGTCAGTGTGATCGCACTGCGCGTTTTCCGGTCGAGACCCGGCCTGGTCCAGATCTCGCCCCACGCATATCGGGAAATGAGATCTTGAAAAGGAGCCGTGAAGGCGGTCGTCCGGGTCTCGGCCCGGCTCACGTGCTCATCGGACAAGACTTCCCGCCGCACCTTCATCCCTGCGGCCTTCACGTCCGCGCGGCTCATGGTCTGGTCCGGCAGGATCGGCGACGAATCCTCGGCACTTCGGGTGGAGTCCTCCGCAGACCCCGGTGACTGTGAGCGGAAGAAGTCGACAATCTCGTTCGCGGCACGCTCAGGCTGCTCGGCAGGCAAGAGGTGTGCGGCCTCGTCGAAGACCACGGCCTTCGAGTCCTGGACCGCGTCGGCGATTTGTCGGAGGCTCTCGGGAGGCGTGGCGACGTCGTGCGACCCCGCCAAAGTCAGAACCGGAACCCGGACGTCGCCGAGGCGCTCCCGTACATCGAATCGGGCCAGAGCCCGGCACACGAGACCGTAATTGTGTCGGTCGGCCTCTTGGAGGCTGTGCAGGAGTTCGGTGCCGACCACGTGCTCTTCACCCAGGAATCCGGGTGCGAACCATTTCTTGGCCGATCCGATCACTTGGGTGGGGGTACCCGAGGTCTCGACGAGCTGCGCGCGCTCGATCCAACCGGATGGATCACCGATTTTGGCCCCCGTGCAGATCGCGGCGATCGCCTTCAGCTCATCGGGGTGGGCCAGTGCAAGGGCAAGTCCGACTGCGCCGCCGACCGAAACCCCGGCGTAGAAATACGCTTCGGTCGGGGTACCGCGTTCCTCCTGGACACGGCGAGCAAGCACGTGCACGCTCTCGGCCAGCTCTTCGACGCTGAACTCCTCCTCGACGACACCGCCCCGGCCATGACCGGGCAGCTCCCACCCGACGAGATCGTATCCCTCCCTCAGGTGCTCAGCGGCAGGCGCCCACAAAGGCGTCACGGAAGTCCCGAGCGAGGGCCCGAGGACCAGCAGCGGCTTGGCGCGTCGTATCTGTTCATCCTGACGCGTTCCCTCGAGGTTCTCGCCAAGGGCCACTGGGGTAAGTTCCGGGATGCTCATTGGTTCTCCTTTGCGTGCTTCCATCGACGTGCGGCGGTGCGAGCTTGGTCGGCACTGTTGCCGATATTCCGCTTTTCCGGTACGTCGCTCCCGTCCAGGCACAGATTGGCGTTCATGGCATCGGCGTGAACCTCGAGGTCGGGCACCAGATCGGACAACATCGTGCTCGCCACGATCCCGTGCTGGGCGACCGACCGAACAGGTTCCCACTCCAGGTGCCACGCGAGTTCGGATCTTTCCTCGACGGCGAGGGCCTCGGATTCCAACAGCGCGCCCATGGATCGGGCAGCCACGACCGCCGAGCGTCGGATGAGGATCGACATGCTCGGATTCCGTTTGTGGGGCATCGACGACGATCCACCGCGTCCAGCCGCGATGGGTTCCGCGAGTTCGGCGATCTCGTCCCTGGACGAGATCACGATGTCGCCTGCAATCTTGCCGCAGGCCGTTGCCGCTTGCGCCAGAGGTTGCACCGCATCGATCATCGGGCGACGACGCGTATGCCAAACCTGCTCGACCGCGGGGCCGTTCAAGCCAAGTCGTTGCGCCCACATCAGCCCGAGGCGGTCTGGAGCGGGCATGTTCAAGGATTCGTCATCGTGAAGGTTCATCAGGTCGAGAACCGCCGCGTTCGTTCCAGCGGCGCCACCCCCGGAGACCGGAAGCCATAGAAGTCCAGGATCCGTCGCCCGTACCGCGGCCGCGACGGCGTCCAGCCATCGGCCCACCCTGGCACCGAAAGTCGTGGGCAAGGCATGCTGACCCAACGTCCTGGCCGCCATCGGCGTCTCGGCGTGCATTTCGGCCATCGCGGACAGATCGTCCGCGGCCTGGCACAGTGCCGCATGGGTTTTTCCCAACGAGTCCCTGATCACAAGCATCAGGGCCGTGTCCAGGACGTCCTGGCTCGTGAGCCCCCGGTGCACCAGAGCTGTGCCTGGGTCGTCCCCGTTCGGCGAAGCCTCTGCGACCTTGGACTTCAGCACTTTGACCAGGCCGATCACGGGGTTGCCGCCGCCCTCGGAGCCTTCGGCGATCTCCGGCAAGTCATCGTGTAGGCAGGATTCGATCACCGAAGCGATCCGCACGGCGCTCGGGGCATCCGCGAAACCCGCGTCGGCCTGCGCAAGAACCCAGGCGGATTCCGTGCGGACCAGAGCGTGAAGGATAGCGGCATCCCCCACCACGGACTCGGCACGGTGGCCTCCGGGGACCAAAAGATCCGTGAAAGACATGCCCTAGCTCTCGATTCCCGGGAACTTCAGAAACACGGTTTCGTCCTCGCCCTGCAGGCGAATGTCGTGGTGCAACGACCCGTCGTCACGTCGGGTGGCAATGAGGGTTCTGCGGCGGTCCGCTGGCAGGGACCGCAACAGCGGATCCGCAGCCAACGCTTCGTCGTCCTCCGGAAGGTAGACGCGTGTGAAAAGGCGGTTGAGGAGACCACGCGCGAAGACCACCATCAGGAAGTACGGTGCGTGACCGCGGCCTGTGGCCCCGGGATCGACCGTCGTGAAATTGTACGTCCCCAATCGGTCCACGGCGTGGCGCCCCCATCCGGTGAAGGTGAATCCGTCACGGTTCAGCGACCCCGTCTCGAAAGGAATATTCCCGTTTTCGTCGGCTTGCCAGATCTCGATCATCGCGTCGGGGACGACCTCGCCCTCCCCGTCGAATATTTGACCGAAGAGGCGCACGGAATCCGGACGCGACTGACTCACGAGCTCATTGCCGCCCCGATAAGGCAGGCCCATTTCCTCGTGAGCCGTCGCGTATCCGAAGAAAGGTCCGATCGTCTGTCCGGGCGTCGGTGTGAGGTCCTCAGGCGCCTCGTCAACGGGTTGGCCGTAGCTGACAGGAATTGCGGTTTTCTCGCGGTTCATCACTCTGCATCCTCCGGTTCCATCCAGGTGCGGTTGCTGCCACCCAGTACGATGTCCCAGTTGTAGCCCAGCAGCCATTCATGTTCGGATACGCCGTGGTCGTAGGTTGCGACCAAGCGTTCGCGTGCCTTCGGATCGACAATGGACTGATATATCGGGTCCAGGGCAAAGAGCGGATCTCCCGGGAAATACATCTGCGTGATCATGCGCTGTGTGAAATCTGTACCGAACAACGAGAAATGAACATGCGCGGGTCGCCAGGCGTTGCGGTGGTTCTTCCAGGGGTAAGGTCCCGGTTTGATGGTTGTGAATTCGTAGGAGCCGTCCTCACCAGTGATGCATCGCCCGACCCCGGTGAAGTTCGGGTCAATCGGCGCCGGATGCTGATCGCGCTTGTGAATGTACCGACCCGCGGCATTGGCCTGCCAAATCTCCACGAGTTGATGGCGCACGGGACGTCCGGCCGAATCCATGACGCGGCCGCGGATCTTGATCCTCTCACCAATGGGCTCGCCCCCGCCCTGAATCGTCAAATCGGATTCCAGCTCGTGTATGTCACGATGGCCGAATGCCGGCGAGGTCAGCTCGATCAGTTCCGGATCGGTGTGATGCAGGTCCTTGGTCGGGTGCCGCAGGACCGAACTGCGATACGGCGCATAGTCGAGTCGCGGCTGGCTTTCCTCCGCTCCCGATGATTGGTACTGGTCCTTTTGTTCCCGAACTTGCCGGTTGATGAAGTCTTGGCTGTCCGCAGCGGCGTCGGGGTTCGTCACCGTCCGTTCGGTGAAGTTTTCTTCGTCCAGATTTTTCTCGGCGTGGTCTTCGACCGCCATGTCGATCTCCCTTCCGCAACGGGTGTGATGCATAACCCGTTCAGTGGTCAATCTACCGGCTGCCCGTTCGTAATGTGACTCGGCGTACGCAATGCGAACGGGTGCACAACACCTCGTGAAAGCTCGATTCGCTGTCCGTGGTCTGGAAGCCCTGACACAACGACGATGGCCGGCCCTCTCCATCGGGAGAGAACCGGCCGTCGTCAAGCGTGGGGCGGACTCAGCCGCTCACGTGCGTTTTATATTCAGTTGCTGCCGAAATCGTAGTCATCCAAAGGGATGGCCTGGAACTCGGCCGCCACGGAGGAGTCGTTCTCGGCCGCGTAGCTGAAATCACCGAACCCGGTCGAGTTGGCGTACAGCTTCTCGCGAGCTTCCTCGGTCGGCTCGACCTCGATGTTGTTGTAACGATCGAGACCGGTACCGGCCGGGATGAGCTTACCGATGATCACGTTCTCCTTGAGACCGACCAAGGGATCCGACTTGCCCTCCATCGCGGCCTGGGTCAGGACGCGAGTGGTCTCCTGGAAGGAGGCCGCGGAGAGCCACGAATCCGTCGCCAGCGAAGCCTTGGTAATACCCATGAGCTCCGGACGACCAGCCGCGGGACGCTGCTGGTTGACCATGGCCTTCTTGTTGGCCTGCTGGAATGCGACGGTCTCCACGAGCTCACCCGGAAGCAAGGAAGTGTCTCCCGACTCGATGACCGTGATACGACGTGTCATCTGGCGGATGATGACTTCCACGTGCTTGTCGTGGATGCCCACACCCTGAGACCGGTACACACCCTGGACCTCGTCCACCAGGTGCTTCTGCGCCTCGCGAGGACCGCGAATACGCAGAACTTCCTTCGGATCCACGGCGCCGGAGACCAGCTGCTGGCCGACCTCCACGCGGTCGCCGTCTTCAATGAGCAGACGCGCACGGCGGAGGATCGGGTAGGCAATCGCCTCGTCGTCCTTGTTGTCCGGGGTCACGATGATCTTGAGAGCCTTGTCCGTGTCCTCGATCGACACACGGCCTGCGATCTCGGAGATCGGCGCGACGCCCTTCGGGGTACGAGCCTCGAAGAGCTCCTGAATACGAGGCAGACCCTGCGTAATATCCTCTGCCGAAGCAACACCACCAGTGTGGAAGGTACGCATGGTCAGCTGGGTACCGGGCTCGCCAATGGACTGGGCGGCGATAATGCCGACGGCCTCGCCGATGTCCACCAGGTTTCCGGAAGCCATCGAACGGCCATAGCATTTTGCGCACACGCCGACCGCAGACTCGCACGTCAGTACCGAGCGAACGCGAACGTTCTGAATGCCCGCCTTGTACAGCGTCCGGATCACGGTGTCCGACACGTCATCGCCCGCGTTGGCTAGAACGTTTCCGTCCTCGTCCTTCACATCGACCGCAAGAATACGACCGTGGATCGAGTTCTCGACGTCCTCGTGCAACATGACCGAGCCGGTGTCCTCGTCGATCTGGACGAGCGGCAGGTTCAGTCCGCGGCGCGTCTGGCAATCCAGCTCGCGGACGATGACGTCCTGCGAGACGTCGACCAGACGACGCGTCAAGTAGCCCGAGTTGGCGGTACGCAGCGCGGTATCCGCGAGACCCTTACGGGCACCGTGGGTAGCGATGAAGTACTCCAGAACCGACAAGCCCTCACGGTAGGAGGACTTGATCGGGCGGGGCATGATCTCGCCGCGGGTGTTGGCCACGAGACCACGGATACCCGCGATCTGGCGAACCTGCATCCAGTTACCGCGAGCTCCCGAAGACACCATGCGGTTGATCGTGTTGAGATCCGTCAAGTTGTCGCGCATGGCCTGGGCGACCTCGTCGGTCGCCTTGGTCCAGATGTCGATCAACTCGGAACGGCGCTCGTCGTCGTCGATCAGACCCAACTCGTACTGGCCCTGGATCTCGTCGGCCTGCTTCTCGTAACCGGCCATGATCTCCGGCTTGGCCGGAGGTGTCGCGATATCGGAGACCGCAACGGTCACGCCCGAGCGAGAAGCCCAGTAGAAACCGGTGTCCTTGAGGTTGTCCAAGGTGCGAGCGACGTCGACCATCGGATAGTTCTCCGCCAGATCGTTGACGAGCTGGCCGAGCCCCTTCTTGTCAGCGATGCCATGGAACCACGGGTAATCGGCAGGAAGGGTCTCGTTGAAGAGAACCTGACCGACGGTGCATTCGACCAGAACGGGCTGACCCTGTTCCCAACCCTCGGGAGCTTCCCATCCTTCGTACGGGACGAAGTCATCGAGCACGATCTTCACGCGTGAGTTCAGGTGAATCTCTTTGCGTTCCATGGCCATGAGCGCTTCGGCCAAGGACGAGAACGCGTGGCCCTCGCCCTTTTCGCCTTCGCGCACCGTGGTCAAGTGGTAAAGACCGATGATCATGTCCTGGGACGGAACCGCCACGGGACGACCGTCGGAGGGCTTGAGGATGTTGTTCGAGGACAGCATCAGAACACGCGCCTCGGCCTGCGCCTCGGGGCTCAGCGGCAGGTGCACTGCCATCTGGTCACCGTCGAAGTCGGCGTTGAACGCGGAGCACACGAGCGGGTGCAGCTGGATGGCCTTGCCCTCGACGAGTTGCGGTTCGAATGCCTGAATACCCAAACGGTGCAGAGTCGGCGCGCGGTTCAGCAATACGGGATGCTCAGTGATGATCTCTTCGAGAACATCCCACACCTGCGGACGGAAACGCTCGACCATTCGCTTGGCCGACTTGATGTTCTGAGCATGGTTCAGATCGACCAGGCGCTTCATCACAAACGGCTTGAAAAGCTCCAGGGCCATCTGCTTGGGCAAACCACACTGGTGCATCTTCAGCTGGGGCCCGACGACGATCACGGAACGACCCGAGTAGTCGACGCGCTTGCCCAAAAGGTTCTGACGGAAACGTCCCTGCTTGCCCTTCAGCATGTCGGACAGTGACTTCAGCGGACGGTTGCCAGGTCCGGTGACCGGGCGGCCGCGACGGCCGTTGTCGAACAGCGAGTCAACCGCTTCCTGGAGCATGCGCTTTTCGTTGTTCACGATGATCTCGGGGGCACCGAGATCCAGCAGGCGCTTGAGACGGTTGTTGCGGTTGATCACGCGACGATACAAATCATTGAGGTCTGAGGTCGCGAACCGGCCGCCGTCCAGCTGAACCATCGGGCGAAGCTCCGGGGGAATGACCGGAACCGCGTCGAGGACCATGCCCAAAGGCGAGTTGTTGGTCGTCAGGAATGCGTTGATGACCTTGAGGCGCTTGAGCGCACGGGTCTTCCGCTGCCCCTTGCCGTTCTGGATGATGTCGCGCAGCGCTTCCGCTTCGCCGGCCATGTCGAAGTTCTCGAGACGGTTCTTGATGGACTCGGCGCCCATCGACCCCTCGAAGTACATGCCGTACTTGTCGACCATGGAACGGTAGAGCGCCTCGTCGCCCTCGAGGTCGCTGACCTTGAGGCTCTTGAAGCGGTCGAAGACCTGATCCATGTGTGCGATCTCGGCATCGACACGCTTGCGCACCTGCGCCATCTGGCGCTCCGAGGAGTCGCGCAGCTTCCGCTTCTCGGCGGCCTTGCCGCCTTCGGCCTCGATACGGGCAAGTTCTTCCTCGGTTTCCTTCGCGATTGCCGCAATATCGGCGTCGCGCTCGGTCTCGAGGGCTTTCTTGTCCTTGTCGTGTGCCGCCTGGAGATTAGGCAGATCGTCGTGACGACCTTCCTCATCGACCCAGGTGATCATGTAGGCGGCGAAGTAGATGATCTTCTCGAGATCCTTCGGCGCCAAGTCGAGCAAGTAGCCGAGGCGTGAAGGAACGCCCTTGAAGTACCAAATGTGTGTCACGGGCGCGGCCAATTCGATATGGCCCATACGCTCACGACGCACCTTGGCACGAGTCACCTCGACGCCGCAGCGCTCACAGATGATGCCCTTGAAGCGCACGCGCTTGTACTTGCCGCAGTAGCATTCCCAGTCGCGGGTCGGACCGAAGATCCGCTCGTCGAACAGGCCTTCTTTCTCCGGCTTCAGGGTTCGGTAATTGATGGTCTCAGGCTTTTTGACCTCACCGTATGACCAGTTTCGGATGTCTTCCGCGGTGGCCAGGCCAATCCGCATCAGGCCAAGTGAAGATTCGTTGGACATGGGGTCCTTTTCTCTCAAAAACTCTTGAAGGATCTGGTGTGGATGAGTGAGATTTAGACTTCCTCAACCGAGCTGGGCTCGTTGTGGGAGAGGTCAATACCCAATTCATCTGCAGCCCGGAATCCTTCATCCTCCGAGTCGCGCATTTCGATCGCATTGCCTTCGGTCGAGAGAACCTCGACGTTCAAGCACAGAGACTGCATTTCCTTGATGAGCACCTTGAAGGACTCGGGAACACCCGGTTCTGGGATGTTGTCGCCCTTCACGATGGCCTCGTAGACCTTGACGCGTCCGTGGACGTCGTCGGACTTGATGGTCAGGATTTCCTGCAGGGTGTAGGCGGCGCCGTACGCCTCGAGTGCCCACACCTCCATCTCGCCGAAACGCTGTCCGCCGAACTGAGCCTTACCGCCCAGCGGCTGCTGGGTAATCATCGAGTAAGGACCGGTCGAGCGGGCGTGGATCTTGTCGTCCACCAAGTGGTGCAGCTTGAGGATGTACTGGTAACCCACCGAGATCGGCTCCGGGAAGGGTTCGCCGGTACGACCGTCGAACAAGAGTGCCTTGCCCGAACGGTCGATGAGACGTTCACCGTCGCGGTTCAGATTGGTGTGATCCAGCAGGTCGAAGATTTCCTCTTCATCCGCACCGTCGAACACCGGGGTTGCAACCTTGGTCGGGCCGGATTCCTTGGGGAAATTCGGCAGGTTGTCCAGCCACTCAGGGTTGCCCTCGATCTTCCAGCCCTGCTGGGCCAGCCAACCGGTGTGGACCTCGAGGACCTGACCGATGTTCATACGTCCGGGCACACCCAGCGGGTTCAGGATCACGTCGACAGGAGTTCCGTCGGCCATGAACGGCATGTCTTCGACGGGCAGGATCTTGGAGATGACGCCCTTGTTGCCGTGACGGCCGGCGAGCTTGTCGCCGTCGGTGATCTTGCGCTTCTGAGCCACATAGACGCGGACGAGCTGGTTGACTCCGGGAGGCATGTCCTCATCGTCTTCGTCCCGGTCGAACACGCGAACGCCAATGACCGTACCGGACTCGCCGTGCGGAACCTTCAAGGAAGTATCGCGAACTTCACGAGACTTCTCGCCGAAGATCGCGCGCAACAGGCGCTCTTCCGGTGTCAACTCGGTCTCGCCCTTGGGCGTGACCTTGCCGACCAGGATGTCGCCGGCCTCGACCTCGGCACCGATGTGGATGATGCCTCGCTCGTCGAGAGCCGAGAGGACGTCCTCGGAGACGTTCGGGATGTCGCGGGTGATCTCTTCCGCGCCCAGCTTGGTATCGCGGGCATCGATCTCGTGCTCCTCGATGTGAATCGAGGTAAGAACATCCTCGGAGACCATGCGCTGGGACAGAATGATCGCGTCCTCGTAGTTGAGGCCTTCCCAGGACATGTAAGCGACCAGCAGGTTCTTGCCGAGAGCCAATTCGCCCTGATCAGTCGACGGACCATCGGCGATCAGACCGCGAGCACCCACGCGGTCCCCCTCGGAAACGACAACACGGTGGTTGTAGCAGTTGCCCGGGTTGGAGCGCAGGAACTTGGCGATCGGGTACGACGTCGTGGTGCCGTCATCGTTGGCGATGACGACCATGTCGGCCGAGACTTCGCGAACAACACCGGCCTTTTGGGCCAGCACGGAATCGCCGGAGTCCATCGCGGCGTAGCCTTCCATGCCGGTGCCGACGATCGGGGATTCCGATTCGAGCAGCGGCACGGCCTGACGCTGCATGTTGGCACCCATGAGGGCGCGGTTGGCGTCGTCGTGTTCGAGATACGGGATCAGTGACGTACCAACCGACACCATCTGGCGTGGGGAAACGTCCATGTACTGGACATCGTCGGCCGGCTTGGCCTCGGCCTCGCCGGAACCGTCCGAGGCACGGCACAGCACGTATTCCTCGACGAAGTGCTGGTCATCGGTCAACGGCGCGTTGGCCTGAGCGATGATCTTGCCCTTCTCGTCGTCCGCGGTCAGGTAGACAACCCTCTCGGTCACCTTGCCGTTGATGACCTCGCGGTACGGGGTCTCGATGAAGCCGAACGGGTTGATGCGCGCGAAGGTCGCGAGTGAGCCGATAAGGCCGATGTTCGGGCCTTCAGGAGACTCGATCGGGCACATGCGTCCGTAGTGGGACGGGTGCACGTCGCGGACCTCCATGCCCGCACGGTCACGGGACAGACCGCCGGGGCCGAGGGCGTTGAGACGACGCTTGTGCGTCAGTCCAGCCAACGGATTGTTCTGGTCCATGAACTGCGAGAGTTGCGAGGTGCCGAAGAATTCCTTGATGGAGGCGACGACGGGGCGGATGTTGATCAGGGTCTGCGGCGTGATGGCCTCGACGTCCTGAGTGGTCATGCGCTCACGAACCACGCGCTCCATGCGGGACAGACCCGTGCGGATCTGGTTCTCGATCAGCTCGCCGACCGCACGGATGCGGCGGTTGCCAAAGTGATCGATGTCGTCGGTGTCGACCAGGATGTCCTGCTCAACGCCGTCGCGCTTGCCCTTGATGGACTTGCCACCGGCGTGCAGGGTCACGAGGTAACGAATCATCGCGACGATGTCTTCCTGGGTCAGGACCGAGGAATCGTTGTCGCCAATGGGCTTGTCCACGCCGAGCTTGCGGTTGATCTTGTAACGACCGACCTTGGCCAGGTCGTAACGCTTCGGGGTGAAGTACATGTTGTCGAGCAGCGACTGGGCCGCGTCGACCGTCGGCGGCTCACCCGGGCGAAGCTTCTTGTAGATATCGATGAGAGCTTCGTCGCGAGTCTCGACAGTGTCCTTCTCGAGGGTTGCACGAATCGAATCGTACTCACCGAATTCCTCGAGAATCTTGGAGTCGGTCCAGCCGAGTGCCTTGAGCAGTACTGTCACGGACTGCTTGCGCTTGCGGTCCAGGCGCACGCCGACCTGATCGCGCTTGTCGATCTCGAGCTCGAACCAGGCACCGCGCGAGGGAATAATGCGCGCTGAGTAAATGTCCTTGTCCGAGGTACGGTCCACGGCCTTTTCGAAGTAGGCACCGGGCGAACGAACCAGCTGGGAGACGACGACGCGCTCGGAACCGTTGATCACGAACGTGCCGGACTCGGTCATGAGCGGGAAGTCACCCATGAACACGGTCTGCTGTTTGATCTCACCGGTTTCGTTGTTCATGAACTCGGCCTTGACATATAGCGGGGCCGAGTAGGTGGCATCACGATCCTTGCACTCCTCCATGGAGTACTTCGGATCAGCGAATTCCGGTTCCGAGAAGGACAAGGACATGGTGCCCTGGAAGTCCTCGATCGGTGAGATCTCTTCGAAGATCTCCGTCAGGCCGGAAACACGGGAAACGGAGTTGTCGTCGGTCTTGTCCGCTTCGGCAACGCGCTGAATCCAGCGGTCGTTGCCAACCAGACGATCGAAGCTCTCCGTCTGCAGGGCCAGCAGGTTGGGAACGCTGAGTGGTTCGTGAATCTTTGCGAATGAAATGCGTGAGGCGGAACCGTCGTGCGGGTTTCCCTCCGCTTGAGCGGCATCATAATTGGAGGTGCTCGAGGCGACCAAGATTGGATCCTTCCACAGACCTGTCTGTACACGAAGGCTTGCCCGGATCCACGGTTTCCCACGTTCCGGCGGGCGATCTTAGGCACACGAGGTTCGGCCCAGAAATGGGCGATCTCTGTGAGTCGGTGGTCGTGGTTGCCTGGAAGCGTGAGCTGGATCCATCAGTTGTACCCACCGCTATATGAAGGCACAAAAATTTAGGGAAAGCGCAAATTTTTACTCTACACGGTTCCGGCAGTTCTGTCCACCCGCGATGGTGCCAGTTCGTCGCCGTAAGCTGGAAGCTCTGCTCGGTCGGCGGCGTTGGCATCCGGCCGAATTGCCACCTCGAGGGGAATTCGCTCCGTCAGCACTCGACCACGTTGACGGCCAGACCGCCCTGAGAGGTCTCTTTGTACCTGTTGGACATGTCGACGCCGGTCTGCCGCATCGTCTCGATGACTTGGTCCAGGGAGACCCGGTGTTCCCCGTCTCCGCGCATCGCCATCTTCGCTGCGTTCACGGCCTTGGCCGCGGCCATGGCGTTCCGTTCGATGCAGGGGATCTGGACGAGACCACCGACCGGATCACAGGTCAACCCGAGATTGTGTTCCATCGCGATTTCGGCGGCGTTCTCGACCTGCTCGACGTTGCCACCGAGAACCTGCGCGAGCCCCCCGGCCGCAATCGACGAGGCCGAGCCCACTTCGCCTTGGCAACCGACTTCGGCCCCGGAGATCGACGCGCGTTTCTTGTACAGCGTTCCGACCGCGGACGCGGCGAGGAAGAAGTCGATAACCGCTTTCTCGCGGACTTTTTTCCCTCCGTGGCGGATCGCAGGAATGTAGTTCACCGCGTAGTGGAGCACCGCCGGCACGATTCCGGCCGCACCATTCGTCGGAGCCGTGACGACTTTGCCCCCGAAGGCGTTTTCCTCGTTGACCGCGAGCGCAATGAGATTGACCCAGTCGATCGCGTACTGCGGATCCTTGTTGGGATCTTCATCTAGCAGTTCCCGATGCCAGCGCTGGGCCCGGCACCGGACCTTGAGGGCACCTGGCAGATACCCGATGCGCGTCAGCGAGGATCCGATGCATTCACGCATGACGCGGTAGATCCGAAGGATCCCGGCCTCGACGTCCTCGCGAGAACGCGCCGTCATCTCGTTGGCCATCTTGAGTTCCGCAATCGAAATGCGTGCCTCGTTGGCTTGTGAGATCAATTCCTCGGCGGAGTCGAACGCGTACGGAACGTCCGTGAGGCTGTCTCCCCCGGCGGCCTCTTCTCCTTCTTCGATCACGAATCCGCCGCCCACGGAAAAGTACGTCCTCTCGTCCAGCATCAGCCCGTCCGCGTCAGTCGCGGTGAATCGAATGCCGTTGGTGTGCCGTTCCAGGACGGTCAGCGGCCGCAGCACCATCGCCGCTTCGCTGACCTCGACCTCGGGTCCGGATACCAAGAGGTCCCGGCCGGCCTCGGACGGGGCCACCTCGGGGCCGAATCCAGCGAGCACGAGTTTTCCGGTTGCCTGGTTCTCGGAAACTAGCCTTTCCGCCTCTGCGACGTCAATGGTCTCCGGGACCCAACCCACGAGTCCCTTGACGACCGCGGACATGGTTCCGTGTCCTGCGCCGGTTGCGGCCAAGGAACCGTAGAGGTCGACCTTGACCCCTGCGACCTCGTCGAGGCGGCCGGCACCGATCAGTTCGGTGACGAATCGGTTGGCAGCCCTCATAGGCCCCACGGTGTGGGAGCTCGAGGGACCCACACCGATGCTGAACAGGTCGAAAATGCTGATATCGGTGGTGCTTTTCATGGCCTTCCACACCTCCCCTGGTACTTGTGCTCCGGCGGAACCGGAAGTCACGGAATCTATTTCGATCGGCTGTAGAACGGCAGTTCCACGACCTCGAAATCATTGGATTTTCCGCGGATGTCGACCGCGATGGTTGTTCCCACGTCGGCTTGTCGGGCCTCGACGAAAGCCAGCGCTACAGGGTAGCCCAGGGTCGGCGACGGAATCCCGGAGGTGACTTCCCCGATCTCCCGACGATCGTCCCCATCGCCTTCGATCAGGGTCGAACCGGCACGTGCGGGCCGTTTGGACAGGCCTTTGAGCCCGACGAGTACCCGATGGTCTGCGTCCTCTGCGGCGCTTTTCGCCTTCTCCAACGCGCTCTTGCCGACGAAGTCCGCCTTGCTCTTGAGCGCGCTGTCGACCATTCTTCCCAATCCCGAGGTAAAGGGAGAGATATCGGCTCCGAGCTCGTGGCCGTAGAGCGGCATGCCCGCTTCCAGTCGCAAGGAGTCGCGGGCAGCCAGGCCCGCAGGCACGACCCCTTTGTCCTGCCCCGCCTCTTGGAGAAGTTTCCAAAGGACCTCGGCCGACTCATTGGGTACGTACAGTTCGAATCCGTCCTCACCCGTGTACCCGGTGCGGGCGAGCAGAACGTCGACGCCGCCCACGGTCGCGGGCGCGGACGCATAATACTTGAGTCCGGAAAGTTCTGTGCCCCCGTCGGCGAGGTGGAGTTCATCGAGGACATTCTCCAGGACTTCGGCCGCAACGGGTCCCTGCAATGCAACGAGCGAGGTGGCCGCGGTTTCTTCGTGGACGCTCGCATCGAATTCGGTTCCACGGACGGTGAACTCGCGGAGGACGGCGTCCGCATTGGAGGCGTTGGGAACGACGAGGTATTCCTCCTCGGCCACACGATACGTAATGAGGTCATCGACCAACCCGCCTTGTTCATTGGCCATCACGGAGTACTTCGCGCGGCCGACGGTGAGCTTGGAGAAGGAAGAGACCAGCGCATAGTCGAGAAGCGCGGAGGCATCTGGGCCCGTGATCCGTATTTCGCCCATGTGGGACAGGTCGAAAAGACCGGCGGCCTCTCGAACCGCTTTGTGTTCGGCGACGTCGTTGTCGTACTTCAGCGGCATTTCCCAACCGCCGAAGTCGGTGAAGGACGCACCGAGGGCTTCGTGAACGCCGTACAGGGCCGTCTTGCGGGGGCTTTCGGGGTTCGGAATGTAGTCCTGGTTCTGAATCGTCATGGCAATGCTCGTTTCTCTTCAGGAGTGGTTACTCGGAGGTGGATTCGGCACTCGTTGCTTCGAGGTCGAAGGCCTCGATCGGAGGGCATTCGCAGACGAAATTGCGGTCGCCCGCTGTACCGTCGATTCGGCCGACCGGTGCCCAGTATTTGTGGCGACGCAAGCTCGTCACGGGGTAACCGGCCTTCGAGCGTGAATATTCCCGATCCCACTCATCGGCCGAGAGCATCTCAGCCGTATGCGGCGCCAACCGCAAGACCGACTGCTCGGCGTCAACCTGTCCCTCGGCCACCTCGGTCATTTCGGCGTGGATTTGGGCCATTGCCTCGATGAACCGTTCAAGTTCCTCGAGGTCTTCGGACTCGGTGGGCTCGACCATGAGCGTCCCGGCCACGGGGAAGGCCAGCGTCGGAGCATGGAATCCGTAGTCGATGAGGCGCTTGCATACGTCCTCCGCGGTGATCCCCGAAGCTTGCGTCATGGGTCTGAGGTCCAAGATGCACTCGTGGGCAACCAAGCCGGACGGACCCGTGTACAGCACGGGGAAATATTCGTTGAGGCGTTTGGCCAGATAATTCGCGTTGAGGATCGCAACCTCGGCCGTTTGCCGAAGCCCCTCGCCGCCCGTCATCGCAATGTACATCCAGGAGATCGGAAGAACCCCCGCAGAACCGAAGAAGGCCTGCGAAACGGCCTCCACCCGCTTCGAGTCGGCGCCCGATTCAGCGTCGAGCTCGGCGGCATCGCCCGGCAGATACGGAGCCAGTTGTGAGGCCACGGCGACTGGCCCGACTCCCGGGCCGCCCCCGCCGTGCGGGATGCAGAACGTCTTGTGCAAATTGAGATGAGAGACGTCGCCGCCGAACTCGCCCGGAGCGGCGAGGCCCACCAAGGCGTTGAGGTTCGCGCCGTCGACATAGACTTGACCGCCCGCATCGTGGACCAGCTCACAAACCTGGGTCACGGTCTCCTCGAAGACGCCGTGGGTCGAGGGGTAGGTGATCATGATGCCAGCGAGCTGCTGTCCGTATTTGTCGATTTTGGCCTTCACATCGTCGACAAGGATCGATCCGTCTTCCGCAGTGGCCACCGAAACGACTTTCAGCCCCGCCATCACGGCCGAGGCCGCGTTGGTACCGTGCGCCGAGGCCGGAATCAGCACGACATCGCGCCCGGATTCTCCTCGGTCACGGTGGTAATCGCGGATTGCCTGAAGGCCCGCGTACTCACCTTGTGATCCGGCATTCGGCTGGAGCGAGACGGCCGAGTACCCAGTAATGGCGGTCAGCCAGTCCTCGAGGTTCTTGATCAGCTCGAGCCAGCCCTGAGCCTGGTCTCTGGGCGCGAGCGGATGAATATTCGCAAACTCGGGCCATGAGATGGGTTCCATCTCCGAAGCAGCGTTGAGCTTCATGGTGCAGGAGCCCAAGGGAATCATCGTGCGGTCCAGAGCGAGATCCTTGTCGGAAAGCTCCCGAAGGTAACGCATCATTGAGGTCTCACTGCGGTGACTGTGGAAAGTGGGATGGCTCAGGTAGTCGTCCTGGCGCAGCGACTCAGCGGGCAGGTCGAACTCCCCCGGCGCATCCGAAGGAGCGGAGCCGAACGCGGACAGCACCGCGTCGAGCTGCTCAAAAGTATGAGGTTCTCCGAGGCTGATGCCTACGCGATCGGCATCGACCCTGCGGAGGTTTATGCCCTTGTCCAAGGCGGAGGCCACGACGTCATCCGCACGGCCGGGAACAATCGCCGTCACGGTATCGAAGAAGACCCGATGAGCCAGCTCGATCCCTCCGGCTTCGAGTCCCGCGGCGAGGTAGGAGGCCTTGTCGTGGATTTCCTCCGCAATCCGACGCAGTCCTTCCGGACCGTGGTACACCGCGTATGCGCCGGCGACGATTGCGAGCAGCGCCTGCGCTGTACAGATATTCGACGTCGCCTTCTCGCGTCGGATGTGCTGCTCGCGGGTTTGCAGCGACAAGCGATACGCAGGACGACCGGTTGCGTCGGTGCTGACTCCGACCAACCGCCCGGGAAGCGAGCGCTCCAGCCCCCGGCGAATCGCGATGAACGCAGCGTGCGGTCCGCCGAAGAAGAGAGGCACTCCGAAACGCTGGGAACTGCCGATCGCGATATCGGCCCCCTGGGATCCCGGCGACGTGAGTAGAGCGAGCGCGAGGGGGTCCGTCGCGATCGTGACCAGAGCATTGCGCTCGTGTGCCATCTCGACGAGGTCGGTGTTGTCGATAATCTGCCCGTCCGCACCGATCTGCGCGGCGAGGACCCCGCACAGTTCGCCGTCCGGCAGCCCTTCCGAAAGGTCGGTCGTGACGATGTCGATCCCGAGGGTAGACGCCCGGCCTTCGATAATTCGCAGAGTCTGAGGCAGCAACCGCGAATCTACGACGACCTTGCCGGCCTTGACCTTGCGGTTGGCCCGGCGCATCATGACCACGGCTTCGGCTGCGGACGTGGACTCGTCCAGCATTGAGGCGTTGGCGATGTCCATCCCCGTAAGGTCCATGATCGCGTTCTGGAAATTCAGCAAGGCCTCGAGGCGACCTTGAGAGATTTCCGGCTGATACGGGGTGTACGAGGTATACCAACCCGGATTTTCCAGGATATTGCGACGAAGGACGGCTGGGGTGATGGTCTCTGAATACCCTTGACCGATCATTTGGACCTTGACCTGATTGCGGTCGGCGAGGCACCTGATGCGTGCGGCGGCCTCGTGCTCGCTCAGGGCTTCGGGTAGTCCGGGCAGTTCGAGTGATGCGGATTTACGGATAGAACCGGGAACCGCGGCATCAGCCAGGGCGTCCAGGGATTCGAAGCCGAGCTCCTCGAGCATCGAGGTGACGTCTGCGGTACGGGGGCCAAGGTGGCGATCGAGGAAGGACATGATCTCTCCGGGGTCGGCGGAACTATCCTCCCCGCTCTGTGCCTTGACCTGAGAGTTTTCAGCCGCGGAATCTCACGCGGCCTTGCCCCTTCGGCGGGACCATGGAGCCCCTTTCCAGAGTTGCCTGGCACTACGGTTCATTGGCCTGAGAGTTTCCCGGGGAGGGTTTGCTCCTTCGGCGCCCGGTCCAGCCGAGGCTCTCCCGCAGTGCTTGAGCGGCAATTTTCCTTAAGTGTGCCACATCCCACGGGCACGGGCGAACATCGGCCCCCGGCATCGTCGAGGTGGCGCTCTGACAAGGGAAGAAGCCCTTTTTCTCGCAAGACTGCCGTCTCGTGGCCCAGTGACGATGTGGTCCACTAGCCGGATCTGGATAGCAACGTTATGTTTGTCACCATGAAGTCAATTACCAGCTTGATCCCAGCTCGTCTGGACCGCCTGCCGTGGAGCACATTCCACACCATGGTGATCGTTGGTCTGGGAACCGCATGGATTCTCGACGGTCTCGAAGTCCAGATCGTCGCGGCCAATGGCTTCGCGCAGACCCTCAACATGTCCACGACCCAGATCACCGGGGCGGCCACTGCTTACCTCTTGGGTCAGGTCCTGGGCTCGCTGTTCTTCGGCGCTCTGACCGATCGGATCGGTCGGAAGAAGCTTTTCATCCTGACGCTTGCGGTCTACCTGATCGGTTCGGGCATTGCAGGACTCTCCTTCGCCCCGTGGTTCCTCTATATCTGGCGGTTCGTGGCAGGCGCCGGCATCGGCGGCGAGTACAGCGCGATCAATGCCACTATCGACGAACTGATCCCGGCGAAATATCGAGGTCGCGTGGACCTGATCGTTAATGGGACCTACTGGGGCGGTGTGATGATCGGGGCGATCGCGACGATCTTCCTGCTGGATCCCAACCTCTTCCCGATCGACTGGGGCTGGCGCATAGGGTTCTTCATCGGCCCGGTGCTGGGACTGATCCTCATCTTGATACGTCGCCACATCCCGGAATCCCCGCGCTGGATGCTGACACACGGGCACGGTGAACAAGCCGAATCGGTTGTGGATGGCATCGAGGACGATGTCCGCTCTCGCGGTCGGGAGATCCCAGAGGTCGACGAGAGCAAGGCTTTGCGGATCAAGCCCGAAGAGAAGCTGCCGTTGAAGTCACTCGCCCACGTGTTCCTCAAGCAATATCCGACTCGCACGGTCCTGGGTATCACTTTGATGGTGACACAGTCCTTCCTCTACAACGCGATCTTCTTCACCTATGCGATCGTGCTGGAGACTTTCTACGGGGTGAGCCACTCGGCGGCCGGCAAGTACATGATCCCGTTCGCACTCGGGTCGCTCCTGGGGCCAATCCTGCTGGGGCGACTTTTCGACACGATCGGGCGCCGCAAAATGATTTTCGGAACCTATGGACTCGCTGCGGTGATACTGGCTGCTTCCGCGATCTTGTTCTCCATGAACGTCTTGGGACCGATCACTCATACGATCTTCTGGTGCGTGGCCTTTTTCTTCGCGAGCGCCGGCGCCTCGGCCGCATACCTGACCGTCTCGGAGATCTTCCCGATCGAAGTTCGTGGCCAGGCGATCAGTTACTTCTTCTCGATCGCGCAGGTCGCCGGCGCGGTCGCCCCACTCATTTACGGTGTTCTCATCGGCACCGGCGAGCACCGCGGGCCTTTGGTCTGGGGTTATCTCATGGGCGCGGTAATCATGATGGCTGGGGGCTTGGTCGCGTGGTTCCTCGGCGTCGATGCCGAGAACAAAGGGCTGGAAGACGTGGCAGAGCCCCTGACCAAGGAAGTCCCGACGGTCCACCCCTAGGGGACGAGGGTCGGCATCGGACTGTGGCGTGCTTTTCGGGCCATCGCACGATCCGATATGCCCGCCGTAACCCAGTTCACGCACGCCCTGGCCTTACAGGCCTACCCAGTCGACCGTTCCGTCGTCCAAAAGCTGTTCTTTCCAGATCGGCACTTCCGCTTTGACCGTATCTGCCATGTCTTCGCAGGCCCGAAAGGCGGTTCCGCGGTGAGCCGCGGCCGCCATGATCGTCAGAGCCGATTCGCCGATTTCCAAGGGACCGATCCGGTGAACTGCCCACAGCCTGACTTCGGGGTTCCGTGAGGAGACCTTCGCGGCCACCTCCCGCATCATCTCCCCGACCTGCGGATGCGCTGTATAGGTCAGCCCATGGACACCACGTCCCTCGTCGTGGTCCCGGACGACGCCGTCAAAGACCACGAGGGCCCCCATGGCGCGGGTCAGGGTCGCCGACCGTGCTTGGCCCGCCAGCGGTTCGAGAGGTTCCTCGATCACATCGGCCCTGACCACGACGCCGGTTTGCTCGGCCACGTACGCCGGGTCCCTGGAATGTTCAGTGGTCATGACGATCCTCCAATTGATCCAGAACGTGCCGGTAGATTCCATCCAAAACAGCGATTCCATCCTTGACTCCGCCCGGGGAACCGGGAAGGGTCACCACAAAGCTGCGGCCGATCACTCCCGCGACGCCTCTCGAAAGGATCGCGGTCGGTGTCGCCTCGAGCCCCTTGCGCCACAAGGCATACATGACGCCCGGGATTTCGTAGTCCAGGTGCGGAGCGACCGCCTCAACCGTTCGGTCGTCGGAGCTCAGACCCGTGCCCCCGGATGTGATGATCAGCCGTGGCCTCGCACGCTCATTGGCAACCGCCGTCTCGAAGACTTCCGCAAAGTGCGCGTCCTCGACCACCATCGGATCCGGACTCGAAAAGCCCTCGGAGCGCAACCAGTCGACCAATTTCACGCCCGAGTGGTCCTCGTAGACTCCTCGCGCCGCCCGAGTCGAGGCAACGAGCACCAGCGCCGTCCGTCCGGTCATCGGTCCTCCTCGATGGACCAGGAGCCGGATTTACCGCCCGACTTGGCCAGTACACGCATGTCGGTGATCGTGGCATGCTTGTCAACCGCTTTGATCATGTCGTACAGCGCGAGTGCGGCCGTACTGACTGCGGTCAGCGCCTCCATCTCGACGCCTGTCACTCCGCGGGTCTTGACCCTCGCCTTGATCCGGACGCCGCCCTCGAGACGATCGAAATCCACCGTGATCTTGCCCAGAGGCAAGGGATGACACAAAGGAATGAGGTCCGGGGTCTTCTTGGCACCCATGATTCCGGCTATTCGTGCCACGGGCAATGCGTCGCCTTTGGGAAGATCCGCGGCATACATGAGTCCGACGACGTCAGGGCGGGTCCGGACGGTGCCGACCGCGGTGGCTTCCCGACTCGTCTCCTCCTTGCCGGTCACGTCCACCATATGTGCCGAACCGTCGTCGCGGACGTGGGTCAACTGGTCGTTATGTTCTGTCATGAATTCTCCTCAAGGTGCTCCAGAGCCGGGGTCAACGGATGGACTCGTACGGCGGACCCGCGGGGCAAGTCAGCTTTCGGCGGCACTTCGATCAGGCAATTCGAGGCAACGGATTGCGCAAGCAGATGTGAGCCCGGTCCCCCGACGGCCTGGACCCAGAAGGTGGCGTCGTCGCGAGCTTTGAGGAGGCCACGTCTGAACTGAGTCTTTCCCTGAATACCACGAAGTCCCTGGGACACGAAGGCAGTGACCGGGTGCCGTTCGAGCGCTGCCTCCCACATACGGGCGGCCAAAGGAGCGACAAAGAGTCGGAAGGAGACGAGGGTACTCACAGGATTTCCCGGTAGCGCGACGACGGGGACGCCGGCGAGCGCGGCATAGCCTTGGGGGCCGCCGGGTTGCTGAGCGACGTGTCCGAACCAGGCGTGGACCTCCGACTCCAGGACCTGTCGAACGACCTCGAATTTCCCGTGGCTAATGCCTCCGGAAGTCACGATAAGATCAGGCTGAACTCGTCTGGCGGCTTCCGTCAGGCGGGTACGCAGCTGGTCGGCGTCGTCGCCGGTCACGATTTTCTCGGCGACCTCCAGGCCGTACTCCTGGCACAGTGCCTCGAGCATTGGACCATTGGCATCCGGGATCTGGGCGTTGTCCAACGGCGCCGTCGAATCCGCGGAGACTTCTTCTCCCCCAGTACAGATCATCACCCGGGGCCGGGCCCATACCTCGACCGTCGCGATACCTTGGCTCGCCAGAACCCCGATGGCCTGGGCGCTGAGTGGTTTGCCCGCCGGGACGAGGGTTTCTCCCCGAACGAGGTCCGATCCGGCCATACGGAGGAACTGCCCGTTCGGGACGGCAGGAACCTGCAGGTGTTCTCCGGTGGCCACGAATTCAGTCGGATTACACTTTTCCACCGGCACGACGGCGGCCGTTCCCTTGGGCAGCTTGGACCCGGTCATGATCGGGCAGACGAGGTCGGCTCGATCCAACCCTCTGGGATAGTCGCGGGCGGGGTCGGTCCCCGCGGGCAATACGGGGCCGGCAACGAAAGTACGATCCTGTGACCGGTTCGCCTCGGCACTGAGCGCGTAGCCGTCCATCTGGGAGTTGTCGAACCGCGGCGAGTCCTCCGAGGCAATGACGGGAGCCGCGAGGATACGCCCATATGCCTTACCGAGAGCTAAATTTTCGCTCCGTGGGCTCGCCCCGAGGGATGCAACCAACCGGGTCAGAGCTGTCAGGTGCTCGCCCGGTGAACGCGGTGCCGAGTCATGCATAGGAGTTCCCCGCCTTTCGAACTTTTCCCAAGAATCTCGCGAGGAGCATCAACCCCACGACCAACAAGTACAGCGCCAGTAGCATGATGCAGCTGCCGAGTGCCGCGTCGACGTCGTTGGAACTGAGACCGATCTCTATGTTGAGCGGAATGGTCCTGGTCGTTCCTTCGATATTTCCGGCGAAGGTAATGGTCGCCCCGAACTCACCGAGCGCCCGCGCGAAACTCAGGAGACCAGCGGTCAGAAGTCCAGGCCCCGCCTGAGGCAGCAGGACCTTGCGAATGATCTCACCGCGCGTTGCCCCCTCGGTGGCCGCGATCTCCTCGTAGCGGCGAGGTATCGCGGAGAGCGCCGTCACCGCCGTCGAGACGAAGAACGGCATCGACACGAATACCTGGGCCAGAATCACGGCCCACGACGTGAATGCGATGGTCACATCCGCTTCGGCGAGTATCTTTCCGAACAGTCCGTTGCGACCCCAGAAGAACATCAGGGCCAAGCCGGAAACCACGGGCGAGAGCACCAACGGCGCATACACGATGAAGGCGATCGGGCCGCTGAATGCGGATGCGAGTCCTGCCGTCCCTATGCGGCCGGATTCATTGGTTCGAGGCCGGCCGGTGCGGGTCAGCATCAGCGACAACGGAATTCCGACGACGACGCAGCACACCGTGGAGACACAGGCCGTCGTGACCGATAGCTCGAGGGCTTCCATCGCGGAAGGCTCCGTCAGGAGGTGACCCGCCCGCGACCACGGGATCTTGACGATCAGTCCGACCAGCGGCCCCAGGACCAACAGCAGTGCGATCCCGGCCGGGACGTACATCCATGCCGGGAACGCATAATTCGAATTATTCGTCCGAGCCAAAGCCGTACTTCTCGAGGATCTGTTTGGCGTCATCGCTCTTGAGCCACTTGTAGAAGTCTTTGGCCTCGCCGTTCTTCTTGCCGGTATCCGTCAGGGCCGCAGGGTACTGATTGTTCTGAATTCCCTTGAGGTCGATCGTCGAGATGTCCTCGTTGTTCTTCTGCATGTTCAGCGCGTCCGTGGAGTACACGAATCCGGCGTCCACTTCTCCCTGGCTGACTTTGGTCGACACGGCCGATACATTGGCTTCTTGGCTCGCGTTGTCGAGTTTGACGCTCGCCGCATCCAGGGCTTGCTGGGCCAAGGTCCCGCACGGTACCTCGGCGGCACAGACTGCGACGGGTTTGTCCGCGGCATCCTGAATAGAATGGACATTGCCCGGGTTGCCGGGCGCAGTCACCAACTGCAGTGTATTAGTCGCGATCACGGACGTGTCGTGGGAATCCTTGAAGGCGTCGAGTTTAAGGGCCTTGTCCATGTTCTGCTGGTCTGCAGAGACGAATATGTCCGGGGAGGCTCCCTGGTCAATCTGCTGCACCAGTGCCGAGGAACCCGCGTAATTCCACTTGATATCCGTGTCGGAATGGCTTTCCTTGTACTTTGAGGCCAATTCGTCCCCCGCTTTGTTCAGCGAGGCCGCCGCGAAGACATTGATGGTCTTGTCGTCGGCGGAGCTCGAATCATTGGATTGGCCTCCACACCCGGTCAGGAGGATCAGGCCGACCGCGGACGTCGCGATGGCTCCTATCAGTCGGCCTCGACGGCCCCGCAGACGGGCCGAGTTCTGGACATCAGTGTTCCGGTGGGCTTTCATACTTCGTCCTCCATTGGGTGCTCGTCGTGGCCATGGCCCTGACAGCGAATGTACCGCAGCACGAGGGTCCGTTGGCGGTCTGTGGCGTGAAGCCAGCTCCGCGTCCCTCCGTTATAACTCGTAGTCAACGGATGATTCGGGAGGTTCGGAGAGTTTCCCGCAATCCGACAATCACGAGTACCGTGGGAACTGAACGCTCTACGCGAGGAGGCGGCATTGGGACTCTTGGAAGACCAGTGGGGACGTGTGGCCAATGATCTCCGGCTGTCCCTCATCGACAAATGCAACCTGCGGTGTACGTATTGCATGCCCGCGGAAGGCCTCGATTGGCTGGGGAAGAACGAACTCCTGAGCGCCTCCGAGGCGGTTCGGATTGCCGACATCGGCGTCAGACTCCTGGGTATTCGAGAGGTGCGCTTCACCGGTGGGGAGCCCTTGGTCAGGGCTGATCTGGCGAACATCATCGGTGATCTCCGCGGCCTTCATCCCGATCTGCCGATGTCGATCACGACCAACGGCATCGGTTTGGAAAAGAAAATCGACAAATTGGTTGACGCGGGTCTGAACCGTATTAACGTTTCCTTGGACACGGTCTGTCCGGAAACCTTCGCGAAGATCACCCGGCGAGATCGCCTGCCTCACGTTCTCAGGGGGCTCGAAGCCGCGGCTGCGGCGGGAATACACCCCATCAAAATCAACGCCGTCCTCATGCGTGGGGTCAACGACGATCAGGCCGGGGAATTGCTCGATTGGTCCCTTCGCCACGGCTTCCAGCTTCGTTTCATCGAACAGATGCCTCTCGATGCCGACCACGAGTGGACTCGCAGTGGCATGGTCACCGCAGGGGAAGTTCGAGAACGGATTTCCGAGGATTTCGAGCTGAGGCCGCAATCGGAGCCTCGCGGCTCCGCGCCGGCCGAATTATGGGACGTACGTCCCTTGGCGGCCCAGGGTTCGGAGGAAAAGGCCGACGTTCTCGGCCAGGTCGGGATCATCGCATCCGTGACCGAGCCCTTCTGCGAAGCCTGCAGCCGTACCAGAGTTACCGCGGACGGCAAGATCCGCAGTTGCTTGTTCTCCCACGAAGAGACGGATTTGATGGCCGCTCTGCGAGACGGGTCAAGCGACGAGCAGATAGCCGATATCTGGCGCGCGGCCATGTGGGCCAAACCCAAAGCCCACGGTCAGACCAAGGTCGGACTGGGTACACCAGGATTCGTCCAGCCCGACCGCAGTATGAGCGCGATCGGGGGCTGAGTAATGGTCGCGATTCATTATTTCGCGGCTGCCCGAGCGGCCCGGGGCCAGGCCCTTGAGACCGTGGAGCCGGCTCATGCAGGGGTCGGGACGCTCGGTGAGCTCGTGGACTGGTTAGGCCGCGAGCACACGCAGCATAGAGCCTCGGACATGACCCTCGCCGAGGTCTTTCCTCGCTGCTCGTTCTTGGTGGACGGGCGGCGGGCAAGCCACGAGGCGTCTTTGGACGGCGTCGAGCGGATCGACATCATGCCGCCTTTCGCCGGAGGTTAGCCCATGGTCACTGTGCACCATCCAGATTTCCTGGCGCTCGTTCTGGCCGGCGGACGCTCGTCGCGTCTGCACGCGTCGTCACCGGCGTCCTCCCCCGACAAGCCGTTGCTGAAGAACGGCGATCGCACACTGTTGTCCGCAGTCCTTTCGGAATTGGAAGAGCACACGAGCGCGGGACCATCCGAGTCCGTCGTCGTCGGGCCGGACGATTTGCCGGTCCCCCTGGCCTCCGGAGTGGTGCGGGAAGACCCGCCGTTCTCGGGTCCGGCCGCAGCCATTCGTACGGGTCTCCGAGCACTTGCCGAACGCGGTCATGTCAACGCCCGCGGCACGTGGGTTTTTCTGGTCGCATCCGACATGCCTCGTTCCGGCCCCGGGCTCCAGGCCCTTGCCCGGGCCGTCGAGGCCGGACCGGAGGAAGCCTCGGCCTACATCGGGTCCGACAATGGCCGCTTGCAGCCGCTCTTATCAGTTGTTCTCCTCGAGGCTGCGTTGAAAGTCTTCGACGGAACGCCGGCCGACGCTTCGGTCATGTCCCGTTTGAAGCGCCTGGATCCCGTCGCGGTGGAGATTCCCGACGGGTCGAGCGCCGACGTCGACACGTGGGAAGACGCCGTGGCTCACGGTTTCACGGCCATGAGCAAAGGGAGCGACCGATGAAACGCGATTGGTTCGACGTGCGCGAAGCATTGCATGGACTCGCCGGTGACATCGGTCGGTCCGTGGACAGGCCAGAGGACGTCCGTCTCGAGGACGCTTTGGGTTCCACGACGTCCAGAGCCGTTGCGAGCCCTATACCTGTGCCGCACTTCGATTCCTCGGCCATGGACGGGTTCGCCGTGGCTGGTCCGGGACCGTGGCGCCTGACCTCGGACCCCGTCCGTTCTTCGGGCGAACGCAACATCCACCGTCGCACCGGACAGATCGAGGCCGGAGAGGCCTGGCCGGTTCTGACCGGTTCCGTGCTGCCCGAAGGGACCGAGGGGGTGGTCCGCGCCGAGCACACCGAGACCCTTGGGTCGACCGTGCGTTGCCTCCCGGGACATCCCTACATTCCCGATCGGGACATGCGGCGCCGCGGCGAGGAGATGGACCGGGGCACCGAGCTGGTCGCGGAAGGAACCGTGCTCGGCCCCCGACACCTCGCTCTGCTCGCGGCCTGCGGCATCGACATCGTCTCTGCGCACCGGCCCATGACAGTCAGCATGGCCTTCACCGGCAACGAAGTTATCCCCTCCGGAGTCCCGCAGGCCGGAGAAGTTCGTGACGCCTTTTCCGCCCAGTTTCCGCACCTGTTGCGGGGTTGGGGAGCGAACGTCACCGAACGAACGAGGCTCCACGACGACCGCGGCGTCATCCGCGAATGGATCTCCTGGGCGAGCGGTGACCTCGTGATCCTCACGGGAGGTTCGGGCTCCTCACCCCAGGATTTCGTGCGTCAGATCCTCGAGGAGATGTGCACTGATCTCGTCGCTACGTCGATAGCCGTCCGCCCCGGGCACCCGACGATCGTCGGCCGCCTGCCCGGCGACCGGATCGTTCTGGGACTGCCGGGGAATCCCCTCGCTGCGCACGCCTCGCTCTACAGTCTTGCACCGGTCGCTCTCGCCGGATTCCTGGGACGGGATATGCCGAGCCTTCGACCCGCCGTTCTCGGCCGCGACCTGCCACCTTCGCGCAGGGGAAGCACGAGCCTCGTTCCGTGCATGCTCAACGGCAACGTCGTTCGTCCCTGCCCAGGCACGCAAGCCCACATGCTCTCGGGCCTTGCCATAGCCGACGTCCTGGCTGTCGTGCCGCCGGACGGAGTCACGGAGGGGCAGTCCGTCCCTTGCCTGCTCTTGGATTGATGTCCCCGGCTGAGAGGCTGTCTCGGCGTCCTGGCACAATCCCGGATACTGCTGACGCAGACCTAACGGATCATTGCCTCCGTATGGCCTCGCTGGTGGCAAAGAGGGCCTTCCAGTATTCTCCCGTTTTTCCAGCATGGCTATGCTGATCACGCTGTTCAGAATATCGACATGATCCACGTCCGGATAGCGGATGCCGACGACGTTCACGACGTGTGCTGCATCGCTCATGTCGTCCTCGATATCGATCGATGACCCGCCGGATCCTCATTCCAGGATTCGCAGTTGAAGCGCAGATACATCGGCAACCTACGACGGGAAGGGCGCGCTATACCCGGGGCCAGCCAACTCCTTTGCCTCTGACACATCCCCCTATCAATTTAAAAAGAAGAAGGCTCCCCCACCAGACGGTGGGAGAGCCTTCTACCAAAGAAATTCCGGAAGGAATTACTTGAGGGTGACGGTAGCGCCTGCGCCCTCGAGCTGCTCCTTGGCCTTGTCGGCGTCTTCCTTGGAAGCGCCTTCGAGAACCGGCTTGGGAGCGCCGTCGACCAGGTCCTTGGCTTCCTTGAGGCCGAGGGAGGTCAGGGCACGAACTTCCTTGATAACTGCGATCTTCTTGTCGCCGGCCGACTCGAGAACGACGTCGAACTCGGTCTGCTCTTCAGCAGCATCGGCACCAGCGTCGCCACCGGCGGCCGGAGCAGCAGCAACGGCGGCGGGAGCAGCAGCGGTGACGTCGAAGGTCTCCTCGAAGGCCTTGACGAAGTCGGACAGCTCGATCAGGGAGAGCTCCTTGAAAGCCTCAATGAGTTCTTCGGTGGTCAACTTAGCCATGTGTTTGGCTCCTTCTTATGTCTTGTTGCAGAGGTTTCCTGCAACGGATCTTGGATTCTCCTGCTCCCCAGGCTGAGGTGCAGGGCCAACGGATTCCCGTTGATGACGTCCGGGGACGTCTTAGGCAGCGGATTCTCCACCCTGCTCCTCGACCTTCGCGCGCAGAGCCTCTGCGGTACGAACGGTCTTGGACAGCGGTGCCTGGAACAGCGCAGCGGCCTTGGACAGGGTGCCCTTTGCGGCACCGGCGACCTTGGCCAGCAGCACCTCGCGAGATTCAAGATCCGCAAGCTTCTTGATGTCAGCTTCATCGAGAGTCTTACCCTCAAAGTAACCACTCTTGATGACCAGCTGGGGGTTGTCCTTGGCGAAGTCACGCAGGCTCTTGGTCGCTTCAACCGGTTCCCCGGTGATGAAAGCGATAGCGGTGGGGCCATTCAGGTCATCGAAGTTCAAGCCTTCGATGCCGGCTTCCTTGGCCGCGATGGCGGTCAGCGTGTTCTTCACCACGGCATATTCAGCGTTCTCACCGAGTGAACGACGAAGCTCTTTGAGCTTGGCCACGGTGAGACCACGATACTCAGTCAAAACAGCAGCGTCCGAGTTGGAGAAAAGCTCCCTCAACTCCGATACAGCGGCCGCCTTTTCCGGTGTCGCCATGGTACTCCTTCCGGTCTGATTGCCGGGCGCCCATGAGCTCACAAAAAATGCCCCGCACAGATGGCGGGGCACAGCGAAACCTCAACATGCATCTGAATGCACGGAGTCCAGTTGTGTCACGTTCACCTGCGCTGGCGGTTCCTTGGGAGAACTCTTATGGCGGATAAACACACCCGAGGGGCGTGCAAAACCTACGACCGGCGGTCTTTGGTACCTCAAGTAAACCACACGCCCGCCGAGCGAGCCACCCCGTGTCGTTGATTGCGATACACCTCACTCCATCCGCAGCCCACCGCGGTTGCTAGCCGATACGTCGCCCCGTGCCTTTCTCGAATTCGTGCACGTGTTCCGGATGAACGCGCAACCGTGCGGCATCCCCGGCCTGGGGCGGTGCGCCTACCCGGCCTTCCACCCCGGAAGGCACCAAGGCCCGCAACGGGCCGAGATTGGGTTCAACGGGGTCGAAGTCGACCAACGTGGCTTCCCCCAAGAATGACGACGTCGCGACCGTGCCGTGGAAGCTCAAGCCGCGGTCCGACGGAGGATCAGTCTTTTCGAGATGATCGGCGTCCTTGACCACGACGCAGTTCTCGGGTCTGAACCCCCGGATGACCTCCCCTTCTCCGGCAACGAAGTTCATCGGATAGCTCCCTAAGAAACCGGCGACGAAATGAGTCGCGGGGCGGCGCCAGATCTCGTGGGGCGTACCGACCTGTTCCAGACGGCCCTCGTTCAAGATCGCGACAGTGTCCCCCAGGGCGAATGCCTCTTCAACCTGATGCGTTACGTAGAGCATCGTCAGCCCAGTCTTGCGCTGAATTTCTCGGAGGTCTTCCCGGATTTCGCGAGCCAGTGATTGGTCGAGATGGGCCAGTGGCTCGTCGAAGAGGTACAGCCCCACATCACGTACGAGCGCACGGGCGATTCCAACCCGCTGTTTCTGCCCTCCGGACAATTCATGGATGCGCCTCGGGCCCAGGTCCGGGATGTGCATCATGTCCAGGACTGCCTGGGCCGCTTCACGCTGTCCCCGTGAGTCCCTGCGAACCCTCGAGCCACCCGCTGATTTCAGGCGAAGGGGGAACAGGATGTTTTCCATGACGGTCAGGTGCGGGTACAGGGGCGTGTCCTGAAACGCGACCGACGCGTCTCCCAGACGAACGGAGGGGCCGTTGAGCGTCACCGCTCCAGAAGTAGGAGTTTCGAGGCCCGCCGCGACCCGCAACATCGTGGTCTTCCCTCCACCCGAAGGGCCCAAGACCGTCATGAGCGTGCCCGACTCTAGCGTCAGGTCGAGGGACCTGAGGACCTTGGCCCGCCCGAAAGACTTCGTCACGCCCTCAAAGACCAGACTCATGGCGGTTGCCCTCCCTCGATGCAAAAACGATCATGCCAGTTTAGCCCTCAGAAGGCGGGCAGTGAACGCACATGGCCCCGCACCGTCGCTCAGGACGGCACGGGGCCATGTGTTCACTGAGATCTTGAACGATCGGTCAGATCGCGCGAGATCACAGACAAGAGAATTTACTTCTCCGCCGCGGAAGGATCCACGGGGACGCCGGGGCCGAAAGTAGTGGCCACGGTCATCTTGGAAATGTAACGACCCTTGGAGGAGGAGGGCTTCAAACGAACGATCTCTTCGAGCGCCGCACGGAAGTTCTCTTCGAGCTTCGCAGCGTCGAAGGAGGACTTGCCGATGATGAAGTGAAGATTGGCGTTACGGTCGACACGGAAGTCGATCTTGCCACCCTTGATGTCTCCCACGGCCTTGACGACGTCCATCGTGACGGTGCCGGTCTTCGGGTTGGGCATCAGGTTACGAGGACCCAGAACCTTGCCGAGACGACCGACCTTGCCCATCATGTCCGGGGTTGCCACGGCGGCGTCGAAGTCGACCCAGCCGTCGGCAACCTTCGCGATGAGCTCGTCGGAACCGACGTAGTCCGCGCCGGCTTCTTCGGCCGCTGCGGCCTTGTCCCCCTGGGCGAAGACGACGACGCGGGCGGTCTTGCCGGTGCCGTTGGGAAGGTTCACGGTGCCGCGAACCATCTGGTCTGCCTTGCGGGGATCGACCGAAAGGCGCATTGCAACCTCAACGGTTGCATCGGCCTTCGAGGAGTTGATCTCCTGCGCGAGGGCGATCGCATCGGTGATGCCGTACAGCTTGTCCTGATCGATCTTCGCTGCGGCTGCCTGGTACGCTTTGCTGCGCTTTGCCATCTGCTTATTTCTCCTTGTGCAGTTGTGGTCTATCGGACCGCGCTGGGCCCTGCCACCGACCCGTTCTAGGACGGGCCTCCCGCGTCCGGCGCGGGCTGAATGAATTATTGAAGAACTGTCGATTTATCCCGGAGGATTATTCGACGGTGATGCCCATCGAACGGGCGGTGCCGGCGACGATCTTGGACGCTGCGTCCATGTCGTTGGCGTTGAGGTCGGGCATCTTGGTCTCGGCGATCTCGCGGACTTGGTCCATGCTGATCTTGCCGACCTTGTTGGTGTGCGGAACACCAGATCCCTTGGCAACGCCTGCGGCCTTCTTGATGAGTTCGGCGGCCGGAGGAGTCTTGGTGACGAAGGTGAACGAGCGATCCTCGTAGACAGTGATCTCCACGGGGATCACGTTGCCGCGCATGGATTCGGTTGCGGCGTTGTACGCCTTGCAGAATTCCATGATGTTGACGCCGTGCTGACCGAGCGCGGGGCCGACCGGAGGTGCCGGGTTAGCGGCGCCTGCCTGGATCTGCAGCTTGATAAGGCCTGAGACCTTTTTCTTGGGAGCCAATTGAGGTCCTTTTCTTGAATGGGGCTTACCGACGCACAGGAGCGTACGACGGCGGTGGGTCGCCGTGGCGCGGCGACCTCACGTGCGCACGCCAAAGCGAACGAGCACACGCGATCACAAGTCTAGCCCCGAATGCGAAGGTTTCTCCACTTGACGGGACCAAACTCACTCCGGTAAACGCAAATGCGCGGTCTGCCGTTGACAGGCAACACCGCGCATTGCGATACGGGTCGAATGGAATCAGATCTTGGTGACCTGGTTGAAGCTCAAGGTCACGGGGGTCTCGCGCTCGAACAGCGATACAAGAACCACGAGCTGTTGAGCTTCGGGCTTGATTTCGGAGATTGTGGCCGGAAGGGTTTCGAACGGCCCCTCCTTGACGATGACGGATTCCCCGACTTCGAAACCCACGTTGAGCTGGGGCGCAACCTCTGCGGGGATCGGCTCCCCGGCTTCCTTGGCTGCCTCGGCCTGCTCGGCCTCGAAAACGGGAGCCAGCATGTCGACAACCTCGTCCAGACGGAGAGGAACTGGGTTGTAGGCGTCCTGTCCCACGAATCCGGTCACGCCCGGCGTGTGGCGGACGACGCCCCAGGACTCGTCCGTGAGGTTCATGCGCACCAGGACATAGCCGGGAATGCGAACACGCCTCACGGTCTTGCGCTGGCCGTTCTTGATCTCGACGACTTCTTCCATGGGCACCTGGATCTCGAAGAGGTCGTCTTCCATGTTCATGGACTGGGCACGGGTCTGCAGGTTGGTTTTGACCCGGTTCTCGTACCCGGCGTAGGTGTGAATCACGTACCAGTCGCCCTCTTGGCGGCGGAGTTTGGACCGGAATTCCTGCATCGGGTCGACGTCGGCATCCCCCTCAGAGGCTTCGGAGACCTGCTCGACGGTGTCGTCGAAGTTGGCGGACGCATCTTCGGAATTCTCTGAATCCTCTTGGGCAGCAGAGACCAGGGTGGACTCGGTCTGCTCGAAGCCGGATTGGCTGGACTGCTCCGCGGCGTCGGCCTGCTCTGCCTGCTCGGGAGAGGTCTCCTCGACCTGGTTCTCCGCGGCGGAGTTCTCGAGTTCCTGCTCGGACACTGCGTTTCCTGCTTTCTTGGGGGTGTTCTCACCTGCGCGACCGAGCGCTCGGTCACGCGGCGGGTTCGTCTGAAATCTCAGTCTAGCCTTGGGCGCCCGTGGGCTTCTGACCGAAGCTACCATCGCCGAAGAGCCAGAAGGCTCCTTGGCCGAACAGGTAGTCGAGGCCGAAGATCAACAACAGCATGAAAGCGACGAACACCAGGACGATGATGACGTAGTTCAGGAGTTCGCGCTTGGTGGGGCTGACGACCTTTTTCAGCTCAGCAATGACTTGTTTGAAGAAGAGAAAAATACGTCCGAAGAAGCCGCGCTTCTCGGTGCTGGCATCTTCCTCGGCGGCTCCCGCAGCGGCAGCTCTAGCCATTCGGTACCGCCCCTTTCGTTCGTTATGGCTTGGACGTTATGCAACGCTCTCGACTATATGCCACGAATTGGGTCTTCGTGAGGGGATGATAATGCAGGGCAGACAGGACTCGAACCTGCAACCTGCGGTTTTGGAGACCGCTGCGCTACCAATTGCGCCACTGCCCTTCGGCGGAAAACCACCATTCGCCTTCAGGTACGCATGTGCCGCACGGGCATACGCAATCCTCGGTGGCGAGCACCGAACGTCAACTTTAGCGGCTTTGGCCAAGCACCGCAATTCATGAATTCGCATTCGCCTCACTCCCTGCTCGCCGGCCTCGGAACCTTCGAGGCTCTCCGGCAGGAAACTTTCCACAAGAACCACTCCGGGCGTGTTTCCTGGACGGCACGACGCATAGGATTGTCCGTAGCACCGACGCGCCGCGCAAGCCGGTGCGGCTATCCGGAACCGTCTTCGACGAAAGTGAGCACCATGCCGTCCCACGAACGCATCTCCGCGCGCATTGCAGCCATAGCCCCATCCGCCACTCTGGCCGTGGACTCGAAGGCCAAGGCACTCAAGGCCGAGGGACGGCCCGTGATCGGCTTCGGGGCGGGCGAGCCAGATTTTGCGACCCCCAGCCCCATTGTGAATGCGGCCCGCGAGGCTTTGAACGACCCCGCAAACTTCCGTTACACGCCGGCCGCGGGCCTTCCGGAATTGCGCAAAGCCATCGCGGAGAAGACCTTGAGAGACTCGAAGTACTCGGTGGATCCGTCCCAGGTGATCGTGACCAATGGCGGGAAACAAGCCGTGTACGAGGCCTTCGCTGCCGTGATCGAGGAGGGCGACGATGTCCTGTTGCCAGCCCCCTACTGGACCACGTACCCCGAGGCGATCCGCTTGGCCGGCGGCAATCCCGTCGAGGTCTTCGCTGGCTCCGAGCAGGAGTACAAGGTAACGGTCGACCAGCTCGAGGCAGCGTATTCTGACCGCACCAAAGCCCTCATCTTCGTATCTCCGTCCAATCCCACGGGCGCCGTGTACAGCCCGGAAGAAACCACGGCGATTGGACGTTGGGCCGCCGAAAAGGGGATCTTCGTCATCGCGGACGAAATCTACGAGCACCTGACGTACGATCAGACGCCCTTCACCTCGATCGCGACGGCGGCACCCGAGTTGGGTGAGAACGTCATCGTCCTCAATGGAGTAGCCAAGACGTACGCTATGACCGGCTGGCGTGTGGGATGGATGATCGGCCCGGCCGACGTCATCAAGGCTGCTTCGAATCTCCAGTCCCATCTGACGTCCAACGTGAACAACATTGCCCAGAGGGCCGCATTGGCCGCGATCACCCAACCGATGGATACCGTCGAGGAGATGAAAGAGGCTTTCGACCGACGGCGCCAGAGCATCGTCAAGGGCCTCAACGCGATCAATGGAATCACATGCCCCACCCCTAAGGGCGCTTTCTACGCTTACCCTGATGTCACGGGCCTCATCGGAAGCACCATTGCGGGCAAGAAGATCAATTCTTCCACCGATCTCGCCGAGGTCATTCTCGAGGAAGCCGAGGTTGCCGTGGTTCCGGGCGAGGCGTTCGGCCCCTCGGGGTACCTTCGCCTCTCGTATGCACTGGCGGACTCCGACCTCGAGGAGGGCGTGACCCGCATCCAGAAGCTGCTCGCGGGCGCACAGCGCTGAGCGCCCTCGTCGCGACTGCGGAACGGACAGACTCGAGCCTCTTGCCCGGAAAAACAACATAAAACAACATAGCCATGAACAGACCGCCCCGATGACCCACATATATCGGGGCGGTCTAGGCATTTCTTGTGCGTTGGATATCCACAAATTCCCAACTGTTCGCTACACTGAAAGCAGACACTTTGGTTGGCTCGTAGCGAGGAGACCCCATGAAAATCGGACTTCTGACAAGCGGTGGCGATTGCCCCGGACTCAATGCCGTGATTCGAGGTGCGGTGCTCAACGGCGTCAAAACCTACGACGACGAATTCGTGGGTTTCCGGGACGGCTGGAGAGGTGTGGTCGAGGGCGACATTATGGATCTGCCGCGCACGCGAGTCCGCGGATTGGCCCGCACCGGCGGAACTATCTTGGGTACGTCACGGACCAATCCTTTCGACGGACCCAACGGTGGCCCGGACAAGATTTCCATCATGCTCGAGCGCAATGCGATCGACGCGATCGTCGCGATCGGCGGCGAGGGGACTTTGGCAGGCGCGAAACGTTTGGCCGATGCCGGGCTTCCCGTCGTCGGGGTGCCCAAAACCATCGACAATGACCTCAGCGCAACGGATTACACCTTCGGTTTCGACACGGCCGTCTCCATCGCAACGGATGCCATGGACCGACTTCGCACAACCGGGGAGTCTCACCACAGGTGCATGGTCGCGGAGGTCATGGGCCGACACGTTGGCTGGATCGCGTTGCATTCCGGGATGTCGGCGGGCGCCCACGCCGTGCTCATCCCGGAACAGAAGGTGCCCATGACGCAAGTAGCGGACTGGGTGCGCGAGGTTCATGAGCGAGGCCGTTCACCGCTCGTCGTCGTCGCCGAAGGCTTCATTCCCGAAGGATTCGACGAAGTCGTGCATGAAAAAGGCCTCGAGAAGGACGGCCGTCCCCGATTGGGTGGGATCGGCGAGTACGTCACGCACGAGATCGAGCGTATGACCGGCATCGAAGCTCGCAATACGACGCTGGGGCATATCCAGCGGGGCGGCGCCCCCACCGGATTCGACCGCGTCTTGGCCACCCGCATGGGTATGGCGGTCGTTGACCTGGTGCACGACAAAGAATGGGGCAAAATGGTTGCCCTGCACAGCACGGACATCAACCGCGTTGACTTCGCCGAGGCCCTCAGCGGTCTCAAATCTGTTCCCCAGAACCGCTGGGACGAAGCAAAGGTCCTCTTCGGTCGCTGATTCGTCATCAAAAAAAGACACCAAGCGCCGCACCCTCAAGGGTGCGGCGCTTGATTTTTTGTTCCTAGGAAAGTCCTCCTGCCGGAGAACTGCGGGGCACGGCCGGCTAATCAGCGCAGAAAATCGTTTCGATTGCGTCGCCCGACCGCTTGCCCGGCATCGGGACTGACCACAACGGTCTGCGCGGCTGCGTACTCGACCGACACGGGTTCGGCCTCCCGATCAGGCGATTCCCCGGGCGCGACGTGGGAGGACGTGTCACGGACGATCAGCCGGGAATCCGGGTCCACGCTCCGCTTGACGACGGCCAGAGCGATCGGACCCGACTCATGGTGCAGGGCCACGCTCGTGACCCGACCGACAGAGCGCCTACCGCCTTCCACGAAGATCTCCGAGCCTCGGACAGGAAGCGTGTGTTCGGAACCGTCCAGATCCAAGAACACGAGGCGGCGAGGAGGATGGCCCAGGTTGTGGACCCGAGCGATCGTCTCCTGGCCTTTGTAGCAGCCCTTCGACATGTGCACCGCGGTTCGCATGAGATCAAGCTCGTGCGGAATCGTGCGTTCGTCCACCTCGGTCGCGAAACGGGGACGCCAAGCTTCGATGCGCAATGCTTCCAGGGCCCAGATGCCGACCCACTCGACGTCGAGAGAAGCCAAGTCGCCGCGGGGTATCAAGGTCTCCCAATAGCTCCATGACTGACCGGGATGATTCTCGGCCTCCGCATAGGAGGTGCCGCCCGGGCCTACCCTGGGCCACGGGTCCTCCCAGACCGGAGCGTCTGAGGCGATTCCCGACCTGCCTCGAATATCCGATGTCGAGCCGATCACCGCGAAGTCGTCCGTCTCGTCGGAGACCTCTACACGAAGCATGAACCGCATCGAATCGAGGAAACCCACAAGGCCTTCTTGCTGTCCCGCCTCGACGATCAGCCAGACCTTTTCCGGGCCGACCACCACATGGGGCTGGTATTCAATGCGTCCTTGCGCCGAGAGAAGGGTGGTCTCGGTGCTCGCTCCAGCCGGCAATCCATCGATGACCTGGGATGAAAGAGTCGTGAGCCAGCTGGCTCGGTCCTCGCCCGCGACTGAAACCACTCCCCGATGGGACAGGTCGACAACGACCGGGCGCTCCCCCGAAGACCGTTCGAGCCAACGTTGCTCCCTCGTGGGGTCTCCGTAGTGAGCGGCGACGCCGTCGTCGCAACCCGCGGCTTCGACCGCGCCGTGCACCTTCAGCACCGGTGATGAGTAATTGGTCATGAGACCTCCGTCTTGCGAAGTCGAGCCGAAGCATGCGAACCCATTTTCTGCCCAGCCGCAGCCATGTCCCATGCCCACATCAACTCCCCGTTGACGAGGCCGAACATGCGCGACGCCGCAGTGTATTCCTTGGCATTCGCTCCGCGCATCACGGCATCGGTCGCCATTTGGACGCGGGGCCCCTCGATGGCTCCGACATACAATTCGCTGACCCCGCCCGGGTGATTGATAGTTGCCAGAATGTCGAAGCCCTGGTCCGCGTTGCGGAGCTTCTCGACGTCGGCAGCAGTCGACAGGGCGGGCTCTTCCGCACCAGGAAGCAGGCCCGGGCCTAAGTCCTTCTCTCCCAGCTTGCGATCCAGCTGCCAGAACCCGGTCTCCACTTTGATGGGGCGAGTTCTGTTTCCCTCGTCGTCCAGAAGATAGGACTCAGCCCTGTACTCGAGATAAGGCAGGCCACTATGGCTGAAGTCGACGATCTGGCCGAATTGGCGTTCCTCGGCGTCGGCGTAACCCAGCACGCCCACTCCCTCCCAATGGCCGAGGAGCCAGGCGAAAGGGACGAGTTCGGGGGTTAGATCCGTGGGGATTTCAATAGGCATGAGTCCATCTTAAACGCCAAAAGCCCGAGCATCCATGCCCGGGCTACTGACGATAAATGTTGCTTTACTTCTGGCCCCGGAAAAGACCGCCAATAACGAGCACAGCGCAACCTGCGATCGACAGCGATGCCAGTCCCAAGAGAGTCAGGAACAGGATTTCGAGTGCAATGATCATGAAACCCAAGTTATCACGCGATTGATGAGGAACGCGCCCGCATACCCCAGAATCCCCAAGAACGCGACCGGGGTTACGCCCAGTGTCATGGCACCTCGTCGAGGACCGTCTTCCGGCCCTGCCGCAATCATGCGGGCCCCGACGGCTCCGATGCACAGCGCGAGGACCAAACCGGCGCCCCACACGATGACGCTCGCCTGTGCTTCATGATGAAGCAGTGACATACCGACCCAGCCCGAGGCGCTCACGGAGGTTAGCACCCCAACCGCAGCGGTGATCGTTGATTCGAGACGGGCGGGGGCACCTTCGCCGCGAGCGAGTTCGACCATGAAGGCCACGACGACGCCTATTGCCACCACTGCGGGAAGCAGCGTGAGCAATTTTCCCATGGGGGCTAGGAAGACCAGAGCACAACTGGCCCAACCGCAAGCCGCGAAAATAGCGCTGTGGGACAGGACGTTCTTGCGTCCTCTCCACTCAGCGATACCCGAGGCGGCAGGCCAGCCCCAGGCTATGATCGCGACCATCAGCACGGTCGCGAAAAGCGAGACCCAGGGTTGCAGGATCGCGCCCAACAGGGAAACGACGAGGGCGACGACGCTCGATGCGGCCACGAGCCAATAGCGTTGCTTGCCCTCCGTCCCAACGGTTCGCAACGCGTGGGTGCCAGGAGACACATCGCTGTGCGCCACAAATTCCTCCAGGGTCTTTCAACGGCTTGCCGGGTTCGGCAGGTGTAGTCGTCGAAAGCTGCCGATCGGTCTTTCGTCCTCAGTCTAGCCACCGGTTGGGTCGGGGCAACGAAACGTAGCATGGCGGTTCCTGACGGAGACTTGCCTATACTGACCGACAAAAGGCAACGGAGCCCTCTCCCGCGCGGTGGACGCATATTGTCGGTATCGCGCTTTGACAGAGCGCTCCCGGACAGCCTTATCCGGTGCGCATGAGTAATCCGGAAGGACGACGCCGATGGTCAAGATCCTCGTGTTGAGCGATGCGCCTGGTCCCTGCTCGGATATAGTTCCCTCGCTCGGGCTTCTCGCGCATGAGACCGAGGTGCGTCCGACGTCAGCTTCGGTTTCGGAGATCGAGTCCCGAGCGGCCGACCTGGTTTTTCTCGATGGCCGGGAAGCCTTGCTCACCGCCCGCAATACCGCGCAGTTGCTCAAGGGAACCGGTCTCGAAAACCCCATCATCATGGTTCTCAGTGAAGGCGGCATGGCCGCGGTCTCTCCCTCATGGCTCGTGGATGACATCCTCTTGGCCGCTGCGGGACCCGCAGAAGTCGAAGCGCGCATACGCCTGGCGGGGGTCAAAGCAAACGAAGGCATCCTGGATGAAGACGTCATACGCTGCGGAGACATCGTCGTGGATGAAGCTTCCTATTCGGCCAAGGCCGGATCCCATACCTTGAATCTGACCTACAAGGAGTTTGAACTACTGAAGTTCATGGTCCAGAATTCCGGACGAGTTTTTACGCGGGCCCAGCTGCTGTCCGAGGTCTGGGGGTATGACTATTACGGCGGAACCAGGACGGTCGATGTCCATGTTCGCCGTTTGCGCGCAAAACTTGGACCTGATCATGACCAGTTGATTACCACGGTCCGGAATGTGGGATACAGCCTCACGGAATTGCGGCATCCGGCCGAGGAATAGGGTCTCTCGGCCGTGGTTGACGCCAGGGCCAAAAAGTTCATCCACAGTTGAGCGTTCAGGGCATCGCGCGTCTGCGGGGCTAAAGGCCCTGCTTGTAGAGTGGAAGGTGACACGGCGGCGTCACGACACCGCCGATAATGAAGCGACTCGGATTGGGTAGGTACGCGGTGAATTCAGCGCCCGGAAATGCGACTTCTCGATACTCCGTGGATAGAACACGTCCGTATCCGGAGCTTGTCCGGCACGTGGAGGCCCTTGTCCAGCGTGTCCATTCACAGGACGGTGCCAACCCGTTCTCCGAACAGACCCTGGTTCAACTTCGGCGGGCTGCCGAACAGAACCGCCAGGATGCATCGGCCCCCATTGTCATAACCGCTTACGAAGACGAGAACCTCGTTGGTGTCGCGGTTGCAGCAGCCCCCGACGAGGCTGAGTCGAACGGCACGGTCGAGGGTGCCGTCGCTCCGGGCCATCGCGGAGAAGGCCTCGGCCGAGCCATCGCGGAGTTCCTCCTTGGAGACCAAGGACTCGGGGAAGACGTCAACAAGTATCGGGTGTGGATACACGGGTCCGGCGTCGCCGACAAAACCCGTGACTACTCAGCACCTTTGGCCGCAGTCTCTCTCGCCAACAGCTTCGATTACGTTCCCGTGCGTGAGCTCTGGAAAATGCGCCTCAACCTCACACCGCAGTCACGACGTTCCATCAAAGAGGAAGCCGAGAAACACGCACCGGAACCGCCTGTACACATCCGGACCTTCCAGGATTCCGATGCCGAAGCATGGGTGCGCCTCAACGCACGTGCTTTCGCGGACCACCCGGAGCAGGGACAACTCGGGCTGGAAGATCTTCAGGCCCGCCAGAAAGAATCATGGTTCCGTCCGGAAGGTTTCTTCCTCGCCGAGTCCGAGCAGGATTCCAGCGGAAAACCCGCGCTCTTGGGATTCCACTGGACCAAGATCGAAGAACAAGCCAATGGGTCCCGTGAAGGCGAGGTCTATGCCGTTGGGGTCTCCCCGGATGCACAAGGAACTGGTCTGGGGCGGATCCTGACCCTGGTCGGGATGGACTACCTGGCGCAATTCGGCGAACAAGACGACCCCTCGGAAACGCCGCTCGATGCCATCGTTCTCTATGTCGACGCTGACAATTCCGCGGCAGTTGGACTGTATGAGTCACTGGGTTTCCGTCCGTGGGACGTCGACACCATGTATGCGCCGTCCTCGGCCGTTTCGGACGAGGAAGAAACCCTCGCGAAGCCCGAGCCATCCACCGATTCGGGTCAGAACAATCTGACCCAGCCGGGCCAGTCCACCAACATCGCCAAGATCGAACGTGCGGAAACGCGTGGGGATCGCATCGATGCACCGGAACAATTTTCGACGCCGTTGCTTCAGGGAGATTTCGGCCCGGAACGATTCGCTGACCGGGAAGCGTCGTGGCTGGACTTCAACACGCGTGTCCTCGAATTGGCCGAAGACCCCTCGCTCTACTTGCTGGAGCGGCTCAATTTTCTGTCGATCGTCGCGTCAAACCTCGACGAGTTCTTCATGGTCCGTGTTGCAGGACTCAAACGTCGCATTGCCACAGGTATCGCTGTCCCCTCGGCCTCAGGGCTTACCCCGGACGAGCAGATGGAGCTGATCAGCGAGTCCGCTCACCGGCTGCAACAGCGCCATGCCGAAGTCTTTCATCAGAAGGTTCTTCCCGAGCTCGAGAACGCGAAACTCCACATCGTCGGTTGGGACGATCTCGAGGGCCAGGCCAAGGAGCGACTCACCGCCCAGTTCCGGGAGAGAGTCTTCCCGATCCTCACCCCGCTGGCCGTGGACCCGGCACACCCTTTCCCGTATATCTCCGGCTTGTCGCTGAACCTGGCGGTCATCGTTCGGAACCCTCAGACCGGCAAAGAACTGTTCGCGAGGATCAAGGTTCCGGACCAATTGGATCGGATGATTTCCGTCGATGGCTCGAGGAACGCCAATTCTCCGTCCAGAACCGCGCGGTTCATCCCCCTCGAGGCCATCATCGCCGAACATCTCGATCAGCTTTTCCCGGGCATGGAAGTCGTCGGGCACCATGTCTTCCGCGTCACGCGCAACGAAGACCTCGAGGTCGAAGAGGACGATGCGGAGAACCTCCTCCAGGCCCTGGAGAAAGAGCTTCTGCGTCGCCGTTTTGGGCCGCCGGTCCGGCTGGAGGTCGAAGACACCATCAACCCGGCAATCCTGGATCTTTTGGTCTCGGAACTCAGGGTCGACGATTCCGAGGTATACCGCCTGCCGGCGCCCCTGGATCTGAGGGGCATGTCCAGCATCGTCAAGGTCAATCGCCCCGCGCTGCACTACCCGAAGCACATCGCTCATACCAGTCGGTTCCTCAACGCGGCGGAAACGGCCAAGGCGGCAGACGTGTTCTCGGCAACGCGCGAGCACGACGTACTTCTCCAGCATCCTTATGATTCCTTTGCCACGAGTGTTCAGGCTTTCTTGGAACAAGCGGCCTCCGACCCTCAAGTCATGGCGATCAAGCAGACGCTCTACCGGACTTCGGGCGACTCCCCCATTGTTGACGCACTCATCGAAGCGGCGGAAGCCGGCAAACAGGTCTTGGCCGTGGTTGAGATCAAGGCTCGATTCGATGAGCAGGCAAATATTTCCTGGGCTCGCAAGCTCGAGGAAGCCGGCGTTCACGTGGTCTACGGGATCGTGGGGCTCAAGACGCACTGCAAGCTCTCCCTTGTAGTTCGTCAGGAGTCCGACGGCCTGCGCCGTTACTGCCACATCGGGACGGGAAATTACCATCCGTCCACCGCGCGCTTCTACGAAGATCTGGGACTGCTGACCTGTGACTCTCAGGTCGCAGAAGACGTCTCGCGCTTGTTCAATCAGCTCTCCGGTTACGCTCCCAAGACGGCCTACAAATCCTTGTTGGTTGCGCCCCGGTCCTTGCGGTCGGGACTGATCGACCGCATCAATCGCGAGATCGCCCACAAGCGCGCTGGATTGAATGCCCAAATTCAGATCAAGTGCAATTCGATGGTGGACGAGGCCATCATCGATTCGTTGTACCGCGCCTCGCAAGCTGGAGTCGAAGTCAACATTGTCGTGCGTGGCATTTGCGCCCTGCGGCCTGGGGTGCCTGGGCTGTCCGAGAACATCAAGGTGCGCTCGATCCTGGGCCGTTTCCTCGAACACTCGAGGGTTTTCACCTTCGAGAACGGTGGCAAGCCCGTGGCATACATAGGTTCGGCGGATATGATGCACCGAAACTTGGATCGCCGGGTCGAAGCGCTTGTGCGCATCAAGGATCCAGTGCATATCCGGTACCTTATGGGAGTGATGGCCATGTACATCTCCGAGAAGACTGCCAACTGGCATCTCAGCTCGGACGGCAAGTGGACACGCTTCTCACGGGCGGAGGACGGAACACCCCTCCGAGATATTCAGTCCTGGCTCCTGGAGTCCCGGGCCAAACGAGGAATGTACCCGGGCCAGTAGCCGAGGCTCCATCCGAATTCGACCACGCATCACGTTCGCTCCGCACCGAAGGATTCATTCTCGATGTCAGACCATTCGAAAAGTTCCCCGGCAGTCATAGCTGCTGGTGCCATCTGTTGGCGCGAGGCAAGCGCGGGCCTCGAGGTCCTGATCATCCACCGCCCGAAGTACGACGACTGGTCATGGCCGAAAGGAAAACAGGATGACGGTGAATCCATCCCGGAGACCGCCGTCCGCGAGGTGCATGAGGAGGTCGGCCTCAAGATCACCCTGGGTCCGCCCCTCGCCAAGACCACGTACAAGGTTTCGCGCGGCAAAAAGGATGTCCACTACTGGGCCGCGGAGATCCCCGTTGGAAAGAAGGCGCGGGAAGACAAAGGCGAGGTGGACCGACTCGAATGGGTGAGCCCGAGTGCTGCCCGCGAGGCCCTGACCAATTCGTCCGACAGGTACCCTCTCGACCGGTTACTCGAGTTGTACGAGTCAGGAGACCTCCGGACTCGCCAACTCATCGTGGTCCGACACGCCAAGGCCAAGCCCCGATCCACGTGGTCGCGCGCGGAAAGTGACCGGCCGTTGGCCGCGACCGGAAAACGACAGGCGCACGCCGTCTGGCGTTTGCTCGACGCATGGAAACCAGGAAAAATCGTTTCCAGTCCGTGGTTGCGGTGTATGCAAACGGTCGCCGGTTATGCGAAAGCCAATGGGCTGAGCATCAAGGAAAAGAACCGGCTCACCGAGGCGGAGCACAAACGCAAGCCGGCAAAAGCGGCCAAGCTCATGGAAGCGCTTTTCGAATCTCATCATTCGACGGTCCTGTGCACCCATCGGCCGGTACTGCCGACGATCCTCAAAGTGATCAATCACCACCTCCCCAAGGATCTGCGCGATACCCTGCCGGCCAAGGATCCATACCTGACACCCGGGCAGATGTTGGTGCTCAACATCAGTCTGAAGCACCGTGAACGCGTTATCTCCGTAGAAAAGATTGATCCTTTTGACGACTGACTCTCCCTCCGTACCCACTCCCTATGAAGACTTGTTGCGGGACATCCTGGCCCACGGCAACCATCGGGGGGACCGCACCGGAACCGGTACCACATCGGTTTTCGGACGACAGATGCGGTACGACCTATCGGTTTCCTTCCCTTTGCTGACCACCAAGAATGTTCGGTTCAAGGCCGTGGCACTCGAGTTGTTGTGGTTCCTCCGCGGTTCGACCAACGTTCGGTGGTTGCAGGATCGCAATGTTCATATTTGGGACGAGTGGGCCGACGAGAACGGGGATCTGGGTCCGGTCTACGGTGCGCAATGGCGCTCCTGGCCGACTCCGAGCGGCGAGTCCATCGACCAAATAGCCAAGGTCATCGAATCGTTGAAGGCGAGCCCGTACTCTCGGAGACACATTGTCAGCGCGTGGAACCCCGCCGAGGTCGACGAGATGGCGTTGCCGCCTTGCCACGCCCTGTTCCAGTTCTACGTCGAACCCGTAGAGGGCGGTCCGGATAGGCTGTCCTGTCAGCTGTATCAGCGCTCGGCCGATATGTTTTTGGGAGTTCCGTTCAATATCGCCTCATACGCTTTGCTGACTCGTCTGGTTTCCGACCAGGTGGGTTTGAGTCCCGGAGAGTTCGTCTGGACCGGTGGGGACTGCCATATCTACGACAACCACCGCGATCAAGTGGAATTACAACTCTCCCGCGAACCCAGGCCCTATCCGACGTTGAACATCTCGCACCGTGACTCGATCGACCTGTACGAGTACGAAGATCTCACGGTTCAAGGCTACGATCCCCATCCGTCGATCAAGGCTCCCATCGCGGTATGAGCGAGAGTGTTCCGAACGACTCAATGCCACGATTATCGGCCATTTGGGCGCAAGCTCGAGGACGAATCATCGGGCGCCAGGGCTCAATGCCCTGGTCGGTCCCTTCTGACCTGGCGTTCTTCAAACGCGCAACCTCGGGCGGGCCGGTCGTCATGGGCCGTACGACGTGGGAGTCCTTCCCTGCGCGGTTTCGCCCTCTGCCCGAACGAACCAATATCGTCCTCACCCGGACTTTGCCTTCCCCTGCCGACCCTGTGACCGGCCTCGCCTATCACGACGGTGCGCTCTGGACCAGTGACCTCGCCAAGGCCCTCGAAACGGCCCGACGAGCTCCCCGTTCTGGGGAGGATTTGTGGGTCATCGGCGGTTCGCATCTCTACGAACAAATTCTTCAGTTGAGGGCTGTGCCCGGAGTCCTCGACGGCCGAGTGACCCGCGTGTTGGTCACCGAGCTGGACATCGACGTCGCGGGAGACCGCAAGGCTCCGGAGCTGGGAGCTGAGTGGCACGTCGAGGAAGCGACCGGCGGCATAGATGAACGAGGCAAAGTTGCCGGTCCCTCCGGCACGCTTCAACCGAGGCCCGTTCCCTTCCGGTTCCTCGAGTACCGGAGATAGTCTCCCCTTCTCTGGCCCTGGGTCCGGAACCAAGGTCACCAGATGACAATCCCGGATTGACGTATGTCACGCACATGAGACCAGATGTCGCGACTCTCGCTACACTGGACAACATGGCTTTTCAGTCCGGAGATTCGGTAGGTTTTGTCGGTTGGCGCGGCATGGTGGGTTCAGTTCTCATGAAGCGCATGGAGGAAGAGAAGGACTTCCAGGGAATCACCCCGGTATTCTTCTCGACGTCCAACGCGGGCGGGCCCGCACCCCAGTATCAGGGCGCGCCGGAGGGCGGCACGCTCAAGGACGCGTACGACATCGATGAGCTCGCCGAACTCCCCATCATCGTGACCGCCCAAGGCGGTGACTACACCAAGGCCGTCCATTCCAAGTTGCGCGAGCGCGGCTGGGACGGTCTCTGGATCGATGCGGCGTCGACGTTGCGCATGAATGACGACTCCGTCATCGTCCTGGACCCCGTCAACCGCGACGTCATCGATCGGGGGCTGGATCGCGGGATCAAGGATTTCGTCGGCGGAAATTGCACGGTCTCCTGCCTGCTCATGGGCTTGGGCGGACTCTTCCGGGAGGGGCTCGTCGAGTGGACCACGGCCATGACCTATCAGGCAGCTTCCGGCGGCGGCGCCCGCCACATGCGGGAGGTCCTCAAGGGCTTTCGGGACATTGCCGGGGCGGTCTCCGCAGAGCTTGACGATCCCGCATCGGCGATTCTGGACATCGACCGGACGGCGCTTGACATGCAGCGCTCCGGTGACCTGGACACGCAACAGTTCGGTGTGCCCCTGGCCGGCTCTCTCATCCCGTGGATCGATGCGGACCTGGGCAACGGTCAGTCCCGCGAGGAATGGAAGGCGGACGCGGAGACCAACAAAATTCTGGGTCTCTCGGACGACGAGCGAGTGATCATGGACGGCTTGTGCGTGCGCATTGCGGCCATGCGCTCTCATTCCCAAGCGCTCACCATCAAGTTGACCGATGACCTGCCTGTCGAAGAAATCGAGCACATCATCGATCAGGACAACGAATGGTCAAGGGTCATTCCCAATACAAAGGAAGCGACCATGGACGCCCTGACTCCGGTCGCGGCGTCGGGAACGCTCTCGATTCCCGTGGGCCGTATCCGCAAGCTGGCAATGGGTCCGGAGTACATCTCGGCCTTTACCGTCGGAGACCAGTTGTTGTGGGGAGCGGCAGAACCCCTCCGTCGCATGCTGAATATCGCTACTGGAACGTTGTAGGAGCTCGTCGTGCCGGACCGGGAACCCAAGGACACTGGGTCGATCACCCCGAAGAACATCGATTGGAATGACGACGCCGCAGCGCGCGAATTCTTTGCCGTTCGCCTGGACTCGGGGGTTCCTCCGTACGCCCAACTACGACGCCGCGTCGTCGAGGCGAGACACACCGGAGAACTCGGATCCGGAACACGGTTGCCACCGGTCCGCAAACTTGCCGCTTCGCTTCACCTGGCCAATAACACGGTGGCCAAGGCCTACAAGGAGCTGGAGGCCGCTGGCGTCGTCGAGACGAAAGGGCGCGCCGGAAGCTTCGTGCGCGCGGGTTCCGGCTTGGAGGAAAAGGCCCTCAAGATCACCCACAAGTTTCTGGCGGATCTGGAGAACATTGGGTTGCACCAGAACGAGGCCGAAGCATTGCTACGACGGGTGATTGACGAGACGTCCCCTCTGGACGAACACCCCTAGACCTTGGGGACACGGCGGATACGCCGTGTACGCCCTTGTGCATGAGGCAGTACCAGCCCAGGCGAACTCGTCGGGCGGTGCGGGGCACAGTTGTGGCTTCGCCTGAACTGAGCGTCCAAGAATTCCTTGTGTTGCTTCTTGGCGATGCGTGCTCGGGCTCTCTGCTCCTGGGTACGCTCACGGCGGAGCGCACGCGCTGCTCGCCATGCAGTGAATCGGTGCCACACCGCGACGACCTTTGACTTGGCCCACTGGTTGAAGCGATGAATGATCGGGTATTCGGTCGCCAATACCCCCAAGCCCAAGAAGATCGCAAGCCAGCCCGGACCCGGAGTCACCAACATGATGACGCCGGCGAGCACAATCACTCCGCCCACCGCAGAGACGACTACCTTGTGCAATAAACGCAGCACGGGGTGGCGACCGGTGAATTCCCGGAAACGGTACAAAGCGTGATGCAACCGGCCCTCTCGCTGGCCTTGCTCGATTTCTTTCTCGATTCCCACGGGGCACCCCCTGCTCCTGGACGGAATTCGGTGCGGTGATCGCACGGGCCCGTCACGGGGCCGCACGCCCCGCGGACCTGCTTTTCCTGTTCTCCAGCTTAGTAGCCAGAACACGAGGAGTCGCCATGTTCGGCGAATCCTTATGCGTTGAACATCGAGTATCTCGTTTTCACCTGTGATTTGCCCGAGATAATGAGAAGAAATTCCCCGAGCTAGAGGTGTGTGCCCACCAGAACGGGCTCTGCTTCAAGGGTTACCCCGAACTTTTCGCGAACCCCATCACGGACAGCGCGGGCGATCGCCACGACGTCTTCCGCACGCGCTCCCCCGCGATTTGTGATCGCGAGTGTGTGTTTGGTCGACAAGGAAACCCGCCCCCCAGCGACGGACACGGAATCACCCTCCAAGCCGTAGCCTTTGTCGAAGCCGGCGTGCTGAATGAGCCATGCCGCCGAAAGCTTGGTCTTCGACTCATCGACCTGCCCGGAAGGGTCGAGCACCGGGTAACGCGGGGCGTCATCCGGCACCTGTTCTTGAGTCTCTGCCGCGATGATGGGGTTCGTGAAGAAGGATCCTGTACTGAATGTGTCCCGATCCCGGGGGTCGAGGACCATGCCTTTGCCCGCTCGGAGCCCGAGCACGGTTTCTCTGACTGTTTTCGCCTCCGCCCGGTCCCCGACTTCGACGCCTAGGCGCTGGGCAAGCTCCGTGTAGCGAATCGGCTGCGAGAGGGGGTTGGACTCGAGCGCGAAATCCACGGAGAGAACAACATACCTCGGTGAGCCGTCGTGGATCTCTCGTTTCAGCATCGAAGTACGATACGCGAAATCCAGGTCATCACCCGTAAACGTCAGCCGTTGCCGTGTTTTGCGGTCGTATACGCGGGCGGCACGAAAATGCTGCGAGATCTCTGTGCCGTATGCACCGACATTCTGCACGGGGGTCGCCCCGGTGATCCCGGGGATTCCCGAGAGCGTTTCGAGTCCGCTCAATCCCAATTCCACGCTGTGACGAACCAGACCGTCCCAAGGTTCGCCCGCCGCGCTGCGAAGAGTCACGCGGCCATCGTCATCGGCGACGACGTCCGTGCCGCGCGAAGCGATGTGGAGGACGGTCCCATCGAATCCGGCGTCGCCGACCACCAGGTTGGACCCGCCACCCAGCACGAGAACGCGTTCCCCCGCGTGATCGGCTTCTTGGACGGCGTTCACGATCTCGTCGTCATTTTCTGCTCGCACGTAGCGTCGGGCAGGGCCGCCCACGCCAAGGGTCGTCAATTCGCTCAAAAGGGTCTCAGTCACGCCCTCCAGTCTAACCAGCCTGCAGGTGCATCCCAGACCGCGCAAGGCACGCTAGTCTTCCTCTTCGTCGGCTCCGTCGTGGGATTGCCTCTCGCGAAGAGCCTCTTCCATGCTCATCTGCGGCGCCGAGTTTCCCGGCTTCTCTGTGGTGGGGCCGGCATCGGGCTGGTTGATCCAATGGGCGGTCGAGTCGTCCTCTGAATGTTCAGCGGTCCGCCGGCGAGCCTTTTCGGGTGTGCGTAGCTGCGGCACGAGGCACAGGGACACGATCACCAGAAGGAGTACGACGGCGAGGCCGTTGCGGACTCCGAGGGCTTCCCCGAGGACTCCGAGAAGGGGCGGACCGCCCAGGAAGGCGCCGTATCCGATCGTCGAAACCACGGAGACCCTCGCGGAGGCCCGCACCGGGTCGTCCGCGGCCGCCGACATCCCTACGGGGAAGCCGAGTGCTGCACCGATGCCCCATACGAAAATCGCGACCATCCCAAGCCCGATCCACGGAGAGACAACGAACGTCCCCAAACCGATCACGGCGAGAACGCAAGCAATCCGCATCACCATGATGCGCCCGTAGACGTTCAGGAGTCCGGTGCCAAGAAGCCGTCCGGTCGTCATTGCGGTCACGAAGAGCCCATAGCCGATGGCACCGACTGACGCGCTCGCTCCGTACCCGTTGGTCAGGGCCAACGCGACCCAGTCATTGGCCGAGCCCTCCGCAAGCGCCATGCCGAGAACGAAGATCCCGAGGAGGACGGTCCGCTTCTCGGACCAAGCGTGCCGAACTGAGAACGTCCCGTGGCCGGAGTCGACGATCGCCATCAGGCCGGTGGTCCCCGGTTGGATGTCCTCGCCCTCGTGGCGTGTGTAACGCATCGCCACGGCGACCAGGACGATCACGACCACGTAAACGCTCAACATGTGCCAGAAGACCGAGACGTCCATCGCAGTCATCGCGGTACCGACGACCGAACCGATGACCGTACCGACCGAGAAGCAGCCGTGCATCAACGGCATACGCTGCTTCTTCAGTGCACGCTCGACGGCGGCGCCTTGCACATTGGCCGCGACGGAGAAGGTGGCTTGGCCCAGTCCGAATAGCGCCAACCCGATTCCAGCAACGAGGACGGAGTGCAGGAAAGAAACGCCCACGGCGAGACCAAGGCCCCCGAGCATCATGAAGACGAACGTTAGCCAGAGCGTCTTCTGCGCACCGAGCTTCATCACGACCATGCCCGAGGCCGATACGGACAGGAACGCGCCGAGAGTCTGGGACAACAACAGAATTCCCAGCGGACCTGCGCTGAGGTCGAGCTCTTGTGCGATCGCGGGAACGCGCACAAGCCAAGCGGAAATGGACAGCCCACTGGCCAAGTACACGCCGAGAACAGCATAGAACCAGGAGCGCGTGGAGATCTGCTGAGCCTTGATAAGCGAGCCTCTTTCCGTGCGAAGCGCGTGCGGATGGTGTGATGGAACGCGAGAAAAAATAAACGTGCCGCCCCTGGCCCCCTGCGAGAAAGAGTCTTACAACCTTCAAGGGGAAAGGGCCGGCACGTTATCGCGTCGGTTCTTAATTCCAGACGAGCACCCCGTGCTCAGTCAAGAGACATCGGATATACGGCGAAGTTTTACAAACGAACGATTGCTTGGGCCTTGACCAGGACCTTCTGGGTCTTGCCCTCCACGTCGGGGGCCGAAACCGCGAGGTCGACACGAGCCGTACCGTTTTCTGCGTCCACGGCCCCGATCTTGCCTTCCACAGTAATGATGTTTCCGCCGGTGTCCGGCGTATGGTCGCCCTGCGCGTCCGGGACGAGAACGGGCTTGGTGAATCGGGTCTGGTAGTCGACGATCCGGCCAGGGTCCCCTACCCAGTCGGTCACGATCTGCACCGCGGCTCCCATCGTGAACATACCGTGAGCGATCACGCCGGGCAGCCCGACGGAGCTAGCGAAGCGTTCGTTCCAGTGGATCGGGTTGAAGTCACCACTGGCCCCCGCATATCGGACAAGATCCGCCCGGGTCACGTGGATCTCGCGCGATCCGATGACCTGGCCCTTTTCGATGGACTCAACAGTCGGCTTCTGCATAGCTACTCCTCACCCCGGACGAGAAGTGAAGAAACCGCGGTAGCTACCGGTTCGCCCTTCTCGTCTACTATTTCTTCGCGCGTGGTCACCATTGCTCCGGCCCCCATGCCCCGGACGGCGTCGACGTAGACAGTTGCTGAAAGCTCGTCTCCGGCGACGATGGCGCGGTGGTGCGTAAAACGCTGGTCGGCGTGAACTACTCGTGAAAAGTCGATCCCGGCGGTCGGGTCCTGGATGAGTTCGGCATCGGCGGCCTGACTGACGATAATAGCGAAAGTCGCCGGCGCGACCAGGTCCGCATACCCGAGTTCCCGAGCCGACTCGACATCGAAGTGAGCGCGGGACTCGGCTTTCACCGCCCGTGAGAATTCGCGGATCTTTTCCCGGGACACCGAATAGACCGGAGCGTTCGAGTAAACACGCCCCTGGAGGTCTTCGGCAATGCCCTGATGTTCAGACATGGTACTCCTTGCTGAAGTGGTGCGTAGATGGTTATCGAAAACCACATTACCGGCAGCTCGTACCACCGCTTCTTTGGACTCGTGGTTTCTGCGGAACTGTCGCACACCGGAGTTCGTGTCCGCCCGCGGCCGCCTTGACCGTTCCGGTGAAGGGCACCGGCCAAAGCCTTGGAATAACCTCACAAGAAATCCGGAGAGGTCATGGGCTAACCGGCATATCAACAAAAAATCCCGTCCGGACCGGCTGAGCGAGTCGAACGGGACTTGTTGTAGCGGTGGACGGGCTCGATCCGTCGACCTCACGATTATGAGTCGTGCGCTCTAACCAGCTGAGCTACACCGCCAAGCATGAAAGCGCCCACGTAAAGCAAGTGCTCCACGCAGGCCCTCAACATGAGAGCCCCGACCGGGAATCGATCCCGGGACCTCCATCTTACCAAGATGGCGCTCTACCACTGAGCTATCGGGGCAACGACATAAAACTATACAGTCAGGCGGATAGTCCGACAAATCCGTACAGAGTGCCGTTCCTCACAGGTCCGTGAGGGTCTTAAAACTTCCTGAATCCACCCTTGCGCGCACCCCGGTCGTTCCGGTCGCCACGGAAGCCACCACGGTCCTCACGAGGGCCGCCACGGCCCCCACGGTCTCCGCGGTATCCGCCGCGTCCTCCGCGGTCGCTACGGAAGCCACCACCACGGTTTCCTCCGCCCCGGTTCTGACCGCCACCACGATCCGGTTCAATGTCGATCGTGTTTCCATTGATCTGGATATTCCGGAATTCGTTGATGTTCAGGTTCTCGGGCAAGTCGACCAGCGAGAATCCGCCACGGATGTCGATGTTGCCGACCTGAGAACCGTCGAGGCCGCCTTCGTTCGTAAGCGCTCCCACGATCGAGCCGGGTGAGACTCGCTGCTCGTGTCCGACCTGAATCTTGTACGTGGTCAGGCCTTCGTCACTACGTTTGCGTCCACCGCGCTCCGGGCGCCCTCCACGATCACCACGATCGCCGCGTTCTTCGCGCCCACGGCTTGCCGTCTTGGTCGGCAGTTCGTCCACGAGGAAAGAACGGCCGTTCTGAGCGATCACTGCAATGGCGGCCGCAATATCCTGCGCCGGAACATCGTGCTCGTTTTCGTACTTCTCAACGAGTTCCTTGAAGACGGTCAGGTCTTCGGACTCGATGGTGTCGGTGATCTGCTGTGCGAAGCGCTGCAGGCGATTCGCATTGACATCGTCCGCGGTCGGCATGTGCATCGGCTCGACCTTTTGGCGCGTCGCCTTCTCGATCTGGCGCAACAGGTACTTCTCGCGTGGCGTCATGAACAGGATCGCCTCACCCGCACGGCCCGCACGGCCGGTACGACCAATACGGTGGACGTAGGATTCGGTGTCGTGCGGGATGTCGAAGTTGACCACGAGGCTGATGCGCTCGACGTCGAGGCCGCGAGCCGCAACGTCCGTCGCAACGAGAATGTCCACGCGTCCGTCACGCAACGACTGCACGGTGCGCTCCCGCAGGTTCTGCGGGATATCGCCGTTGATGGCGGCGGCCTGGAATCCACGGGCCTTGAGCTTCTCAGCGACCTCTTCGGTTTCCTTCTTGGTACGCACGAATGCGATGACGCCGTCGTACTCCTCGACCTCGAGCACGCGGGTCATGGCATCCAGCTTGTGGGAGTGCATGACCTGCATGTACCGCTGACGGATATTGGCCGCGGTGGTGGTTTTGGACTCGACGCGCACCTCAATGGGGTCATTGAGGTACTTTTCCGCGAGTTTGCGGATGGTTTTGGGCATGGTCGCCGAGAACAGAGCGACCTGCTTGGTCTTGGGGGTTTTCGCCAGGATCTGCTCGACGTCTTCGGCAAAGCCCATGCGAAGCATTTCGTCCGCCTCGTCAAGCACAAGGTGCTTGATATTCGAAAGGTCGAGCGACCCGCGCTTGAGGTGGTCGATCACACGACCGGGGGTTCCGACGACGACCTGCGCACCGCGGCGCAGTCCTGCCAGCTGAGGGCCGTAAGGAGATCCGCCGTAAACCGGCAGAACCGTGAAATCAGGCATTTCGCTCGCGTAGGAGGAGAACGCCTCGCCGACCTGCAAGGCGAGCTCACGGGTCGGAGCGAGGACGAGCACCTGGGTGTCGCGGTTGGGGCCGTTCACATCAGAGAGCTCGGCGAGATGGGACAGGGCAGGGACAGCAAATGCTGCGGTCTTGCCGGTACCTGTCTGCGCCAGGCCGACGACGTCGCGCCCTTCGAGCAGCAACGGAATCGTCTCGGCCTGAATCGGAGAAGGCTTCTCGTAGCCGACCTTTTCGAGCGAGGCGAGCACTCGGCCGTCGAGGCCCAGGTCAGTGAATTTTACGGAGTTGTCCTCGGCTTCTACCGTCTCGGCAGCGGTGTTCGAGGAGATTTCGGGCAGGGTCTGGTTGGTTTCAGTCACCAATTGGTCCTTATGGGGTTGGGGTTGCACGCACCGTCCCTCATGGACGGCGGCCGGTTATGTCCCCTTGAATCTGCCCGCGAACACGCCCTGAGTTTTCAGGGCCGAATGTTCCTCCTATGGGCGCACCTCTACCGATCTCGTAGATCAGTGAATTTCGGTGAGCACGGCGGCGAGCTATTACACGTCATGCAACGGCCGGGTCCTTCTATCAGTTCAGGACTGACTCGGCACAAAACGGGGAATCCCGGTATTGATGTCTACTTTACCGTATTGAACGAGTTTTGCCGCTCGTTGGTGACGTATCGCTCACCAAGAGCGCTGGAGCACCACGAGCCCATCGTTGTCAAAGGCGATCGTGTACTCCGACCCGTAGCGAGCCTCGGCCTCAGTTGTCGGCCCCTTCGCACCGGGGCCGTTCCAGGTTCCCGACGCCTGGTCCAGGACGATGAATTCGGGGGCCGGGTCACCCTTCGTCCCTATCCACCGAACGTCGTGCCGAGGGACTAAGTACGTGAGAACCGAAAGATCGCTGGCCACGCTCGTGCCCTCGGGAACCACACGGATCGCGCGCTGTTTGGCGTCGACATTCTCCGGCAGCGGCGCCTGTGCAGTCTCGATCGTCGCGGCCAAGGGAGAATACGGCACCAGAACCAGCCCGACCACTGCGGACAGAACCGGTCCCACGGTTGCCATGCGTTCAACAGCTCGTCGGAGCACACCCCCTCGTACCGCCCTGGTCCGCAACGCGGCGTCGAAAACCGCTGCGAAGAGGATAGGCATCAGCACAAGGTTGTAATGCCATGTCGGATCCCAGTAGCCCGAATTGTTGGACAGAAATCGCCACGCCAGCGTTGGAACGCCGACCCAGACGAGCGGCGAACGAAGAAAGGCTCCGGCTCCTGTGACCACAAGGATCATCAGGGTTTGTGTTTTGACCCAAGGGTAGAACATCAGGCCGAAAGACTGCAGGGGATCGGCGACGGCACCCACAATGTCCACTTTGTCCCCGTACGCAAATTGACCGTGCGGGTTCAGCCAAGGAAGGATCACGAAAACCGCGAGCGCACTCCAAGCAAAGCCCCAGAGCATGAGCCCCATCCCCCGTCGGGCATTCCCTGTGCACAACGTCCGGATATTCACGATGCGGCCCGCCCGAACGCCGAGCCCTCTTCCGCGGGCCGATCGTGCCGTGACGAGCAGTCCGATCATAGCCGTCGAAACGCCAAGGTCCTCTTTGACGAAGACCAACGGGACGGACCACAGAACCGCCGCTCGCAACCGCCCCGTGGACAGGTAGCACAACGCCAGGCTCATCAAGGGTATTGCGAAAGATACCTCATGAAACTGCACGCGGATTCCTTCGAGTACACCGAAACTCAGCGCGAACCCCAGCGAAAGGCACACGCCACGCAGAACGCCCAAGTGGCGCGTTCCAAACCAACCGAAAACCGCCACAGCAGTCGCCAGCAAGGCGTCTTGGACGACCATGAGGGTAAGGCCCGATGGCGACATGGCGTACAGGGGCCCCAAGAGGACAAGAATCGGGTGGAAGTGATCCCCCAGCAGGTTGAACCCGGCCCCCTTGATATCCACGATCGGGGCTGAGAAACTCGCATACTGCTTGGCCGCTTGGGCGAAAATAGCCAAGTCCCAGGACGGCGTCTGCATCCTCCCCCACTGCTGCAAGGACATGAATACATAGACAGCCAGGGAAACAGTTCCCATCAGAGCGGCGACGACCTTGGGGTGCCAACGCCCCGGTGTACGAGGCATGACTCGCGATACGGAGATTCGACGACCGACGGAGCGAACCGGCGAGGAACTACTCATCGTGGATGACCTGCAGACTGTCGTGGATTCGGATCTCTGGCGCGTCGGAACAGACCGTTTCGTCATGCGATGATGGACCGCATGTCCACCGTATATGCATCCGAACGGCGCCTGGTGCCTCAGGCACCCGCGGATCTTGCGCGGACTCTATCGGTCCTGAGGCGCGGGAAGCACGATCCGACAGTCTACGTGGAATCCGCACCTGGCCGGACTCGGGTATTCATGACCGCGCGCGCCCCGGAGCACGAAGGCTCAGGCGTCGCCGCGGTCCTCGAGCAGGTCGCTACCTCGGGACTGGTGGCTTGGGCGCCGATCGACATCGTCGCGTGGGGCGAGGAGCCTCGAGAAGTCGAACAGTTCCTGGCTTCCGCCGATCGCCTCACCGGGCTCGACGACGACTGGTCGACCTTTGCTGCATCTGCCGAATTCTCACTTATTCCGCACCACGCTCGCTCTGCGTATCGTCTCAAACCTGGTTTGCGGCTCAGCGCTACGGGGTGGGTTTTCAAACAAACGGTCACGGCCGTTTTCGAACAGAGAGTGACCGGAAGCGAAGCAATAGGCGCTTGGCAACGGCTCGTTCGCCGAAACGGTTCCGCCCCACCGCCCAGCCCACCGGGGGTCGCCTCATTGCCCGAAGGCATGTCAGTCTTCCCGACTCCCAGGAAATGGTTGTCCATTCCATCGTGGGAGTGGCGGCGGGCCGGCGTCGACGCACACCGGGCCGATGCGATACGGCGCGTCGCCGATAACGCTCCCGCCCTGATCGACCTGACCGCGACGGCAGACCCGGGGTCCGTAGCCCGCGGACTGGCAGGAATCCGCGGAGTCGGGCCATGGACCATTGCGGAAGCCATGCAAAGGTCACACGGATTGGCCGACGCCGTCAGCGTAGGTGATTACCATGTGGCGCACGGTGTCTGTTTTGCGCTGGAAGGAAAGCGGGGGGACGACACTCGCATGCTCGAGCTCCTCAAGCCGTGGGCCGGGAACCGCCAACGAGTTGTGCGGATGCTCGGGCTATCCGGCGTTAAAGAGCCCCGGCGAGGACCGAGGGTTGCCCCTCGGTCTCTCGCCGGTTGATTGAAGTCTTTGGTCACCGGGGCGCAGGCGCCCCTGAATGGTTAGGCCTGGCCGGGGTCCCCGCCGGGCTGGCTCTCCTGCTGGGCCGCTTCCTTTTCGGCTTGGGCAATCTGCTCGCGGACTTCGTCCATGTCGAGGCCTTGGACGGCCTCGATGACCTGCTCCAGCTGAGACCCGTTGAGGGCACCCGGTTGTGCAAAGACGAGCGTCTGCTCGCGGAAAGCCATGAGAGTCGGAATCGAGGTGATCCCGGCTGCAGCTGCCAGCTGCTGCTGGTCCTCGGTATCGACCTTGCCGAACACGACGTCCTCGTACTTCTCCGAAGCGGACTCGAAGACGGGGGCGAACTGCTTGCAGGGCCCACACCATTCGGCCCAGAAATCGACCAGGACGATGTCGTTGTTCCCGATCGTGTCGTTGAGATTCTCTTGCGTCAGTTCAATAGTCGCCATGGCGTAGACACTACATATTGCGCGCCAACCGGCCCAAAGACTTTCACCAATAGCTCACAGAACGGCGGGGTAGCAAAAAACCGGGTGGCGATATGCATATGAGCTTCGCCCCCGGCCGCGCGGGCGATGTGGGCGTTAAAAGCAAACAAGCCGTGAACTGACGATCGAGTTCACGGCTTGTGCGCAGCGGTGGCAGGTGAGGGATTCGAACCCCCGTAGGCAGTGCCAGCTGATTTACAGTCAGCCCCCTTTGGCCGCTCGGGTAACCTGCCGAGCATTCCCTCGATCCCAGAAGGACCGTAAGGAACCGCGCTCCCGTCAACGGGAGCGGGTTCAACAGTACCCAAAGACTCGCGAGATACACAAACCGCCTACCGTATTCCGAAGGCTTTGTGATCAACCACACTCTTGCGGTCCCGCGTCAGGGCCTCCTGCCAGCCACGGATTCGCCCCAATCTAGGCGGTCGGGGACGCGGCCTGCTCTTCGAGAAGCCGACTCTCCATGCGCGCCAGGAACTTTTCGAGTTGGTCCTGGGTGATCTCTCCTCGGGCCAGTGAAGCTTCAAGATCTTCACGAACCCCGGCGAGCCGATGAAGGAGCTCGGGATTGACGAGCCTCTGCCCGGCCTCGCCATCACTCACGACGGACCTGCGACCATGCGAGATGATGACCGAGCGGTTGGACGTTGAACGGTATGTGGTCAGATCCGAGACATACCGTTTCGTGACGTTGGCACGCGAACCACGGGGGCCGCCATTGAATCTCGAGGTGGTGTTCATGATTCCAGTCTGGGACGCATACCTGTGAGGACCACCGGAATCAGATGACGATTCGATAACGATTCAGTCCAGGTTGTCTCACAGTGCGGCATCGTCACTTTGAACCCGTCCGAGCACGGGGCACACGTGCTTTAAGCTGGGACCGATCCCATTCCTCGACGATAGGAGTCCACCGTGGCCAGCGAATCCTCATTCGACATTGTCAGCAAGGTCGACACGCAGGAAGTGTCCAACGCTCTCAACCAGGCAGCCAAGGAGGTTTCCCAGCGATACGACTTCCGCGGAGTCGGAGCCTCCATCGATTTTTCGGGAGAAAAGATCCTGATCAAGGCGAATTCAGAAGAACGCGCCAAGGCGGTCCTCGACGTCTTCAAGTCCAAGCTCGTCAAACGCGGAATATCACTCAAGTCCCTCGACGCGGGCGAGCCGTTCGCTTCCGGCAAGGAGTACCGCATCGAATCCTCAATCAAGGAGGGTATCGCTCAGGACCAAGCGAAAAAGATCTCCAAGCTGATCCGGGACGAGGGCCCCAAAGGTGTGAAGGCGACCATTCAAGGGGACGAGCTGCGAGTTTCGTCCAAATCTCGGGACGATCTCCAAGACGTGATGGCGACCCTCAAGTCCGCGGACCTCGACGTGGATCTTCAGTTCGTGAACTACCGGTAGGTATCACCGGCATTTCGGCGTCAACGCCTCGCGTTAGTTATAACGCGGGGCGTTTCCGCCGTAACCAGCCATATTCTCGAGTCGGGCAATGCGCTTGTCCATCGGAGGGTGCGTTGAAAACAGATTCTGGGCTTGGGCCATGCGGAACGGATTGGCAATCATCATGTGAGCCGCATTGACCGTTCTCTGGTTCTCCGGGTCCATCGGGACCTGCTGAGTTCCCTGCTGAAGCTTTCGGAGCGCCGAGGCGAGCGCCAACGGGTCATCGGTCAGCTGAGCACCGTCCTGGTCGGCGTCGTATTCGCGAGTCCTGCTCACCGCAAGTTGGATGATCGTCGCGGCCAAGGGTGCCAGAAGCGCCATAAGGATCGCTGCAATGGGATTTCCACCGCGTTCACGGCCGCCGAATGCCCCGCCGAAGAACATCATGATTTGGGCGACGGAGGTGATCACACCGGCTATCGCCGCCGAAATCGAAGATGTGAGGATGTCCCGGTTGTACACGTGCATGAGCTCGTGGCCCAGGACCCCTCGGAGTTCCCTCTCATTGAGCAATTGCAGGATGCCCTCAGTGCAGCACACGGCAGAATGCTCGGGATTGCGACCTGTCGCGAAAGCATTGGGCGACATGGTCGGCGCGATGAACAACTTGGGCATGGGCTGGTTCGCCTTGGATGAGAGCTCTTCGACGATCCGGTACATACCCGGCGCTTCTTCTCTCGAAACAGGGCGCGCCTGCATCGACGCGATGGCGATCTTGTCACTGTTCCAGTAACTGACAGCGGTCGCGATCAGGCCGCCGATGGCAAACAACCAGATGAAGATGCTGCTGCCACTACCTGCAGAGAGGACGGCACCGACCGCGAGCAGGACGCCGAACATCCCGCCCATGAGAAGGACGGTTTTGAGTCCATTGAAATGATTGTGCATGTTTCCGCGCATCTCCTTGCGTGGCCGTGGGTTCTGGCGCGCTGAGCCCTGGGCGCAATAATCACCCAGGGACTCGAGATGGTTCAACTGTAAAGCACTTCGCGCCCTGAAACGACTGTGTTTTCCGAGGGCCAACCGCAGAGCTTGCCAAATCTGGACTTGGCTTGGGCACACGTGGACACGATGAATTTCCACAGGGAATTCTTATTGTGAGCGACTCAAAATAACGCTAGACTGAGGAACATGACATCGGTTCAGCCAAATACCAGCAACGCGCCCGAGGGCAGCTCCCTCGATCACTTGCGCGCCGACTGGTCCGGCGAACTCCGTTCCCACGGTCGGCGGGTTACCAAGCAACGTCTAGCGGTGTTGTCCGCAGTTCACCGGAACCAGCATTCCCCCGCGGAGGACATCGTCGAATACGTGCGGGACGAACTGCCGAATATCACCGTCCAGTCCGTGTACGTCGTTTTGGCGGACCTCACGGAGATCGAATTACTGCGGAAATTCCAGCCGCCGAGCACACCGGCACTCTACGAGACGCGAGCATCCGACAACCATCACCACGCCCTGTGCGTGGTCTGTGGCCGCGTCGAGGACGTGGACTGCGCTGTCGGCGAAGCGCCTTGCTTGGCTCCAAGCGATGCCCACGGTATGACGATCATCGCGGCCGACGTCGTCTACCGCGGAATCTGCGCCGATTGTCAGTCCGAACGGGCCGCAACCGCTGCGAACGGTCCACACTCTGCGGCAGCGGCCGCGGGTCCACATCTGTCCGGGCTCACCACTCACTGAGTCCGGCAATCACCACACAACCACGCACATTCAAAAGAAGGAGATCACAGATGACTGAGTTCGTTTCGAACCAGAGCACCACGGATCCGACGAAGCCCTCGACCACCGAGTCGGGCGCACCTCGCGAGTCCGATGCCAATTCATTGTCATTGGGCCCCAACGGCCCTCTGATGCTGCACGATGTCGCCCTCGTCGAGAAGCTCGCACGCTTTGACCGCGAGCGCGTGCCGGAACGCAGCCCCCACGCCAAGGGTTCGGGTGCTTTCGGCGAACTCGAGATCACCGAGGACATCAGCCGCTACACCAAAGCGAAGTTCCTGCAGAAGGGTGCCAAGACGCCGATGCTGGCTCGCTTCTCCACCGTGGCCGGCGAGCTCGGCTCGCCGGATACGTGGCGAGACGTCCGCGGCTTTGCGCTGAAGTTCTACACCGAAGATGGCAACTTCGACATGGTCGGCAACAACACCCCGGTGTTCTTCGTCCGCGACCCCATGAAATTCCCCGACTTCATTCACTCCCAGAAGCGCACCCCGGACTCCGGCCTGCGCAGTGCAAACATGCAGTGGGACTTCTGGAGCCTCTCCCCCGAGTCGGCCCACCAGGTCGCCTACCTCATGGGTGACCGTGGTCTGCCCCGCAGCTGGCGCAACATGAACGGCTACTCGTCCCACACCTACATGCTGGTCAACGAATCCGGCGAGAAGTTCTGGGTCAAGTACCACTTCCTCACCGAGCAGGGTGTGGAGAACATGACCAACGAAGAAGCCGAAGAGCTCGCAGGCTCCGATGGCGACTACCACCGTCGTGATCTCTTCGACGCGATCGCACGCGGCGAATACCCTTCGTGGCGAGTCGAGATTCAGATCATGCCGTACGAGGACGCCAAGACCTACCGGTTCAACCCCTTCGATCTGACCAAGATCTGGTCGCAGAAGGACTACCCGCGCATCCCCGTCGGCCGTTTCACCCTGACGCGCAACCCGCGGAACCACTTCGCGGAGATCGAGCAGGCTGCCTTCAGCCCCTCGAACACGGTTCCGGGAACCGGCGTATCCCCCGACAAGATGCTGTTGGGACGCGTGTTTTCCTACCCGGATGCACAGCGTAACCGCATCGGAACCAACTTCAATCAGTTGCCGGTCAACGCGCCTCTCGTGAGCACCAATTCGTACGACAAGGAAGGCCAGATGGAGTACCACCACAGTGGTGACGCTCCGGTCTACGCTCCGAACTCTTACGGTCGTGCATATCAGGACGAGCAGGGCCCGGTGGAGAATGGTTGGGAATCCGATGGCGAGCTCGTTCGGGCCGCCTACACTCTTCACTCGGAGGATGACGATTTCGGCCAGGCACACACCTTGGTCCGCGAGGTCTACGACGAGGGCGCACGCGAGCGCCTGATCGAGACCGTCGCCGGAATGCTCGGTGATTGCGAGGAACCGGTTCTCTCCAACGCCATCCAGTACTGGAAGAACATCGACCAGGAAGTCGGCGAGCGCATCGAGTCCGCAGTCAAGCAGAACGAGGGCGACGACGTCCCCGGCGCATAATGACGCGCTGCCTCTGAGCGTGGGCTGAACCGCCCGAAGACGAAGCGGGGCTTCCCACCATGTGGTGGGAAGCCCCGCTTTTCATGGTCACGGGCGTCGTCTCCCGGCGAAACCTAGGAGCTTTTGGTCCGCAACTTCTCCTGAAGCGCCGCGATCTCTAGCAGTTCCTTAACCTGCGCCATCGGCAAGCGTGCGCTGGGGCCGAAGGCATTGATCATGACCTCAGTCGCTCCGGATTCCACCGCCAGTCGCATGGCATCGAGGGCCGGGACCGAGCGCACCTGCAGACGAGGATCGAGGGCAGCGACTTCGGGGGCGGAAGTAAACAACAGGAACGTATGGGGGTCTTCGTCTCCCTCGGTCTGGGCGAAGACGGGACGCAAGCCCTGATCGTTCTGCCTCATCCCCAGGAGCAAGACGGATGCAGGTCCCATGAAGGAGCCGGTGAGTTGCTGCATTTTCTTACCCAACAGAGCATTCTTTGCAGCATCGTTACGTGGTGTATTCATGGCCCATTCGACCTGGGGGCCTTCGATGCGGCAAGAGTCCGGGGCATTGGGTTCGACGATGATGTCCGAGAGGGTCTCGTCCGCGACGAAATTCTGCAGAACGGACACGCCCGGTTCCCTCCTGAGAACAAGGTCTTTGGCGTTCCGACCCGATCCGGAGATGACTCGGCGGGCGGTTTCCTCACGAAGATACACGGCCAGTGAACGTCTGCCGTCATTGCCGAGGACCGCTTGGACACGGACCTGGGAGCCAGGTCCGACTTGCTCGCCGTTGGGCCCCGGGACCAGATCTGACCCGGAGATGTCCAGAAGAACCTCGCCTCCCATGAGGCACCGCAGAACGTTAGCGATCGTCTGTTCCGTCGGTTTCCGTGCGAAATGGGACAAAGCACGCTCCACCTGAGGGTTCACGGCCTCACTCGGCCGTTCAGACACCGAGAATTCGTCCTCGTGGAACTGCGAAGCCACAGATGGTCTCTGTTCGTGACCAGGAGTCTCGGTGGCCGGGGCGGCCTGGTCCTCGGGCAGATAACCTCGTGTTCGCTCAACCATCCACTCCGGCAGGTTAATTCGATCACGGGGAAAAGTTTCCCAATCACTCACGAGGTCCTCGGCAGCCAGCGGCGACTCCTGGCCCCAGGTATCCGGCTCGTCGTCGAAGTTGAGGTCCGTTCCTACCTGGTATTCGGGATCCGGCCACCCCTCCGCCTGGATAATGAGGCTCGCCGACAACCAGGCACCTTGTGCCCGCGTATAGGTTGCTTCGCGGAGTTCACGCAAGATCGGGACCACTGTCGAGTCCTCGTCGACCAGACCGGTAGACCCGGTCACTTCTCGCTCTCCGCGAAGTTCAGTAATGCGAGCGAGGTAGGAGCCTGGCTCCCGACGCGAAGGCTTCAGATCGGCGATGAGTTGATCCCAACCGGGTTCGGTCGTGGTCGAAGACAGCAACCAGTGCCCCAAGCGGTTGACCGCTTCCCCGGTGCGTCGTTGCCGTTCCGCCTCAGGCAGTTCCTCCGCCGCGTGGTCGTGGGCTGTACTTGGCATGCAATGTTCCTTAGCTGGTCAAGTGCCGCGTCGCCGTCCTGTGGCGACCTTTGCTGATTCGAGCCTACACAGTCGAGTCGGACTCATGAGGCCGCGGCACTGGCGTTTACTTGCTAGCCTGTTTTCATGACGAAAACTCTGCAGGACTTGATTGACGAATCGATCTTCATCTCCACCGAATATCAGGCTCGGCTCGCCGAGCTCAGCGGCAATTCCGACTGGTCGGTGGATTTCTCTGCCCCGTCATTCACTCTTGAGTCCGACCCCTCGGTATCCCTGAGTCCCTATCTGCTCGGCACCGAGTCCGAGCAGCGCGGCTCGTGGATCTGGTCCTGGCAAGAGCTGGGGCACTTCCCCGACGTCGTCGTAACCTCGGCCGTCCAGGCCCGTGAGGCCGGTGAGCATTTGGGGGTTCAGGAACTGACCACCGACGAATTGGTTCTTTCGGAAGGGCTTGCTCGCCGGCTGACTTTGGCTGCCAAGGCCGTCACCGGTGTATTCGCCCACTACCCGGCCGTTGCCGGCGGCGGCGTGCGCGCTTGGCTGCTGGTCGATGGACCAGAGCTCGAATTGCCTGAACCCACGGTCAACCGTATGGGCCGGGTCATGGCCGAAGCGCTTCAGACCAATACGGCCGTCCACCACCAGCGCGCGGTCGACTCCTACGCACGCCTTCGCGGCGCTCACATCTCGTGGGATACGGAAGCGTGCGCCGTCGTCACGGCCACCGATGGGGCCTTGCGCTTGTGGTTCGACGAGAACAAAATCTCCGGAATCGAGCCGGCCGAACCCGCCGTCGGCCAACGTGAACTGGACCGCGCGGCACAGGAAGCCGACCAGCATCGCCAAGCTCTCCGAGACGAAGCGCGTCGCGCGCTCAAGATTGCACAGCGCGAATCCGAGCAACAGCGTCAGGCTCGTGAAGAGGCGGAGGCGCAACGCGTTGCGGCCACGGAAGCCGCGGTTGCCCCTGGGGCCGAACAGCAGCCCGCAGTATCTCTCGAGGACACGGAAGGCGTCGAACGCACGCATCCCGAAGGCCAGGACCTGCCCTTCGATCAGGAACCCCGCGAGAATGCCGAGCCGGGCCTCGTCTCGACGCACGTGGTCACGGAGGAAGAGGCTCCCGAGCCTGCCGTTTCCCCGCAAGTCAGCCAAGATGAAGCGGTCACCGATACACACCCGATTGTCGAGAAGCCCGCCGAGTCCGAGCCTTCTGAGGCACAGGATGAGCAGGATCAGCCATCGGCGCTGGAACGTCTGCGTGCCGAACAGGCGCAGAACGAAGCCGCCCGCGTAACCCCCAACTCGCCTCACGAGGCAGAAGGATCGGAACCGGCAGAGACCGGTTCGACCGCTTCCTCGGAGCTACCCTCCGCAGGCGAGGAACGCGTATCGGCCCGCAGCGACGTCGAAACCGACGAGTCCCAGGACCAGGAAGATCAGGGGACCAAGAAGAAGGGCTTCTTCAGTCGCTTCTTCGGTCTGTAGAACACATCGGGCGGTGACGAGCCGGTATCGGTTCGTCACCGTCTTCGCATGCGCCCGGTGTCGCTGAATGTCGCGGGCGACACAACTTTGGTGCTCTGCGGCACCCCTGATGAGCGGCCACAGCTAGCTAACGGTATTCGGCGTACCTCGCGGGCCTGCCTGCGGGTGACCGTAAACTGCGGCTCATGTCCGCTGATTGTCCGTGGAGGCATCGTCTGAGCCTTCCACGAGAATGGACTGGATCGCAGGGCCAACCATTGCGACGATCGATTCGTGATCAGCAGCGGCCAACGTCGGAACGCCAATGATCCGACGGCTGGTGATAATGCCGACCAGCATAGCCGAGGCCATGCCTGCTCGCATCGCCCGGTCCTGGCTGTCTCCCATCTTTGCTCCGCGTTCGAGTCGGGACTGGATGAATTCCCGCAATTGAGCCTTCGCGTGTTCGTTCACGATTGCCCCTCGGAGCATGGCCATTAGTGGTTCGGATTCCTCGGCCGGTCCTTCCCAGGCCCTGAGGTATGCGCGGACGACCCGTTCCCCAAGCTGCTCGTCCGGTCCGTCGAATGCCGTATCGAATCGGTCGAGTGCGGATGCGGGGACGTCCATGACGGCGGCGAAAAGACCATCTTTCGAACCGAAGAACTGCATCACCAGCGAGGCGTCGACCCCAGCATCGGCGGCAACGTTTCGAATGGTGGTCGAGGCGTACCCGTCATTCGCGAAGCGCGCCTTCGCAGCGGCCAGTACAGCCAGGCGCGTATTGCTGGGGCCGGAACGTCGCCCGATGCGCGGCGACTGCTCATTCTTGTGTTGGATTGCCATAACCAAAATCTATCGTGGCCCAACCTTTTTCTCAACAGGTGTTGAGTTTTTAGGGGGTCGGTCGTACGCTCAATACAACAGCGAGATCACACAGGCTTCGGCACGAAGGAGATCACGATGACCGATCAGAAGATGTACGTACCCTCCCACCCCCTTCCCGACCAGCGGACAGGTTCTCTGACGCCTTTCGATCCGGGTACTCGGACTTTCGAAGCGGGGTTCCAGATCGCTCCACAGTTCAAGCCGTTACCGGTCGACATCGTCTTGGACAAGGACGTCGCCGTACAGTTGCGCGATGGCACAACCCTCTATGTCGATGTATTCCGCCCGGTCGGCACCGAACCGGTACCCGTGATCGTCGCGTGGAGCCCGTATGGCAAAGGTCAGGGCACCTCCCCCAGCGTGACGGGCGTGTTCGGGCTGGTGGGTCTGGATAATGCGAAGGTCTCCGGGCTCGAGAAGTTCGAAGCGCCAGATCCGGCCTACTGGTGTGCCAAAGGCTATGCGATTTGCAACCCTGACATACGCGGCGTGGTGGACTCGGAAGGGGACAGCGTCATTTGGGACCGGCAGGAAGGGCGCGACTGCTATGACGTGATCGAATGGCTCGCGGAACAGGAGTGGTGCTCCGGCAGGGTCGGAATGAGCGGTACTTCCTACCTGGCTGTCTCACAATGGTTTACCGCCGCCGAGCAGCCGCCGCACCTCGTCGCGATCAACCCGTGGGAAGGTGTCAGCGATGTCTATCGCGACCTGGTGATGCGCGGTGGAATGCCTGATACCGGCTTCGCTCAGCAGCTTCAAGAAGGAAGTTTCTTTGGGAAGAATCAGAAGGAGGATCTCCTCTCCGAGGTCGAGCGCTACCCTCTGATGACCGATCTCTGGGAGAACAAGATTCCGGAGTTCGAGAAGATCACCGTACCCGCGTACGTCGTGGCCAGTTATTCTAATACTCTGCATACCGCCGGGACCTTCCGTGCGTGGCGACGGATTGCATCTGAGGAGAAGTGGCTTCGAATCCATAATGGTCAGGAATGGCCCGATTACTACGATGAAGCGAATGTCGAGGACCTGCGTCGGTTTTTCGACCATTTCCTGAAAGATGAGAACAATGGATGGGAGCAGACGCCTCGCGTGCGGTACTCCGTGCTCGATCTCGAGGGCGGAGACCAAGTCAGGATTCCTGCGCAGTCGTTCCCGCCTGAAGGCGTCGAATCGAGGAAATACTATCTCGACGGTCGTACGCGGACCTTGGCGACTGCCGCTCCGGCAGAAGCGGTCGAATCCTCATATGCGGTAGACGCGAATCCGAACGCGGTGTCCTTCATCACCCGATTCGAGAAGGAAACGACGCTGGTCGGATACCCGAAGGCTCATCTCTACGTCGAAGCTCGCGGCGCCGAGGACATGGATCTGTTCGTCCTCGTACAGAAGCTGGACCGATTCGGTACACCCCTGCAGGCGTTCACGGTTCCGAATCAGAGCGCGAGGGCCCACGATCTTACCGACCATGGCGCAACAATCCTCCGGTACAAGGGTTCCGACGGGCGACTTCGTGTATCGGCACGGCATCTCGACGAAACGCTTTCGACCGACGATGTGCCCGTGCACAGTTTCGACCGCATCGAGAAACTTTCTGCGGGCGAGGTGGTCGAGATCGAAATCGACCTGTTGCCGATCGGTCTGGCGTTCTATCCGGGCGAACAATTGCGCTTTGTCGTGAGTTCCCGGAACTTGCTCGGTACGCTGATGCCCGCGATCCGTGAGTATGTCGGCGCCAATGAAGGACAGCATGTCCTGCACACCGGTGGCAATCGCCCGTCTCACCTCCAGTTGCCTGTCCGAAACAGCTGACACACATCCAAAGTTGCCGGCACGAAGAAACTCAGCATTTCTCGTGCCGGCGACGTCAACCGACTGTAGAAAAGCAGCCGCCGAAACCCACCCGTATGCACTGGGAGCACGACCCTGATGAATTTTGACCTGCCCACAACCGCCCCGCGCCTCACCGAACCGAGGGTTCACCTCTCCGGTCAGGACAGCGACCGGAGCATTGACGAATTCGAGCGGTTCTCCGCACGGCGGGCGCTAGGGCTCATGAAACGAAGGCTCGGTCGCGAGCGTCTGTTGGAGCTCCTGAGCGAAGAGATCGAGGCAGGTGAGGCATTCCTGCGAAGCCACCTTCAGCGGTCCGAGGGAGAAGAAACCACCGGAACGACGACGTTGCGCGCACACGGCATCACGGCCGCGGAGTTCGGCATCTGGCTCGCGGGCGCCTTTGCTCGCGAGGATGTCATGATCGCTGGCCACCCCGAGCACTACTCAATCCACGCCGAACCCGGCCAGAGTGTCAACATCGTAGAAACCCTTGACGAGTACGTCTGTTCGTTCTTCATGCGCCCATGGAATGACAGCGTCGTTCGTGGCCAAGAGTTGCCTGGCCTCGCCGAGGAACGTCCGGCCGAGCGCCGGTCACACATCCTCCTCGCCGACGGGACCGTGATCGGTTCGATCGCGAACGCGTTCGAGGAAGAGTCAGACGGGTTCACCGCGAGACTGTCCGTCACGCTGCCCTCGACGTGCGCGCCCGACGTGATCGAACAACATCTCGAGCACTTCGCTGTCGAGTTCCGATTCTGGATCTTGCAGGCAGCTGCCGATCTGGCCGCCTAGAAGGTTGGCCGGCAGATGTTCATATCTATCGCTGGCGCTATTGATAGCGACAAGGCCGGAACAAGGCTTTCGCCGAGGTGCGAATTCCAAAGATCACGCCTGGGGCAATCGGCCGCACCGGCACAAGGCTAGAAAGGAGAGCTTCATGAGCGCTCTGGTAAGACAACTCGAGCACGTGTGCATCACCGTGCCCAAGCTCAACACGGCGCTGGCGTTCTATCGGGACGTCTTGGGTTTCCAGTCCGTGTTCGAGACGGAAAATGAGACCGCGGATGGCCGACTGCTGGGATTTGATCAGGATGGAATAGGCATCGCTGCCCATCACATCCTCACGGTCGGCGCTGACCCGAAGATAGCCACTGCGATCAACCTGGTCGAATACACCGAACCCAAATCGGTTGTTGACGATGGCCCCTACCCTCCGATGAATCACACTGGACTGAGCCGGATGTCTTTGGTCGTAGACAGTGTGCAAGATGCGTTCACGACGATCCGGTCTTGTGAAGGTGCTGAAATCGTTTGCCCACCCCGAGAAATCTCCATTCAAGAGCCAGAGGCCACGTTCACCTCACAGTGGTTCAGTTTCAGAGATCCCTTCGGAGTGTTCATCACGATGACGGAGCCCCTCCCTACCGATTAGTTGAAAAGAAGGAGAAGACTAGTGGCACAAGAAATCAACCGACTCTTCCACGTCTGCATCGCGGTGCCTGACATCGAGAAGGCGCTCGAGTTTTATCAAGGAGTGCTCGGTCTTCAATCCGTGGGCAGCCTGAGGAACGAAAAGTCCGACGGCGCGATGCTTGGATTCCCCGGAGAGGAAATCGAAATACACGCCAACCACCTGTGCGGCAAACAAGCCGAGAACGCTACCGTCATCGACCTGATCGAGTTCGTCAACCCGACCACCGACGTCGACGAAGGTCCGTACCGACGTATGAATCAGGTCGGCATCACGCGAATAGCCTTCGACGTCGACGATGCCGATGCAATTTACGAACGCCTTCGTGCACACGGCGACATCGAGATCCTAAGCGAGCCGGCCACCGTCCAGGCTCCCACTGACGGATTCTTCCGGATCGTGACCTTCAAAGACCCCCACGGCATCGTGCTGGAAGCCATTGAACACCGTCTGGATCCCTTGATTCCAACAAATCGACAAGCGTGAATACGACGAACCTCGGCTCTCTGACAAAAGCTACAGACGACGAATGTTGAAGGGCTCTGACGTCAGACCTACTGACCGCCCTGAAAGGTGCAATTAAAATGGTTGAAAACGACAAGGCAGCAATCATTGAGGTGCTGAACCTCTACGCCCTCGCACTCGACGCACACCAATGGCACCTGTTCGACCGGGTGTTTACCGAAGACGTCAGCGCAGATTTCGGGCCTGCTGGGGCCGAATGGACCGGACTGGAGAATTTCAAGAAGTCCTTCGCTGAGTTCCATGACCGGCTCGACAGCCATCAGCACACGATGATGGGCCAGCTGGTCCATGTGAAAGGTGACATGGCCTACGCGTTCAGCTACGGGAACTGGCTCCTCATTCGAGCTGACGCCGAGGGAGGCCCAAGCTGGGTGGGCAATGGTTGGTACCACGACGTGTTGGTCCGTACTTCAAGGGGGTGGCGTATTCAGAAGCGCGTTTGTCGACTGTTGGACTGGACGGGAAATCCTGCCGTCCCGGAGCCGCACAAGGAACACCAACCGGATATGGACACCAATTCCCTTCACCAGTTCGCGGAGGCGAAGCAGGTCAGCTTCCTGGAAGCTCTCGACGAGAGATAGACAAGCATGTTTCGCCACGGACCGGTTCTTCCGACCACGGTGAAGCGCGCGTGACCGGAGATACGAGAAGGACCGGTTCTAGACAGATGCAAGCTCTCGGGAGCACGCATCTGGTACGGAAACAGCCTCCGCGTGACCTCTGGCGACGCCACAGGACCGGGTGCGATCTGTAGTACGCCCGAACCTGTTCCGGTTCCGCGTCTAGGATGTGATGGCCGCTGCCGGCATGAGGTTCGATTCCCGTGCGCCCTGCAATGCTTACCGCGGAACGGTATAGATGGCACCGGTCGTGACGTCTTCTTCAAGTTCCTCGAGGGAACGCCCACGGGTCTCGGGCACAAATTTCAGGACGAAAAGGAAAGAGAGCACGTTCGCGATCGCGAAGAGAATGAACAGGCCCATGCCCAGGGTTCCGACAATCGACGGTACAAGCAGAGCAAGAGTGCCGTTGGCCACCCATAGGACGAATACCGAGATGCCCATACCGATTCCTCGCATGTGCAGGGGGAAGACTTCAGAGAGATAGACCCACACTGCGATGTTCAAGAACAGCTGAATCGAACCGATCAACACCACGATGAGGGCAAGAAAGACCCAAGGGCGCGCCACGTTACCGACGGGCAGGAGCGTCATGGCGATTGCGATGAGCACGTGGGACAGGGCGGTCAGGCCAGTTCCGTAGAGGAAATTGGTGCGGCGGTTGATTCGGTCCATCAAGGAGAGCGCGATGGCTCCGCCAATGACCGCGATCACTCCGGGAGCGATATTGACCCAGCCGAGCATCGACTCGCTAAAGCCCGATTCCGCAAGGAGTCGCTGACCGTAATACATGATCGCGTTCACGCCCGAGAACTGTTGGATAACGCCCAACACACAACCGATGATCAGGATGAGGACGAGGTTCTTGTTGGATAGCACGGCCTTGAGGCCGAGCTGCTGGGTGTGCTCCTCCTCCGTGGTGACCTCTTTGACCTTGACAATCTCCGCCTCAGCACGTTCCTTGGGGCGAACCGTCTTCAGTACCGCGAGAGCTTCGTCGTTGCGATCCTTCTCAATAAGCCAGCGGGGAGATTCGGGCATACGGAGCATACCGAAGAACAGGACGATGGCGGGCAGGGCACAAATGGAGAACATAACGCGCCAGATGCCGTCGATGTGCCCCAAGGTGGCAGCGAGGATGGCGTTGACGACGAAGGCGGCGAGCTGGCCAATGACGATCATGAGTTCATTGCGTCCTGCCAGTGACCCTCGGATCTCGAAAGGCGCCATCTCCGCCAGGAAGACGGGGACTACCGTCGATGCGCCTCCGACCGCCAGCCCGAGCATAATGCGCCCGATAACGAGGACTGCATAACCCGGAGAGAAGACAACCGTCAGTGTGCCGAGGAAGAAGAGTACGGCGAGGGCGATGATGGTCGGACGCCGTCCAATCCGATCTGAGAGCCTACCTCCGATCATCGCCCCGAAGGCAGCCGCGAAGACGAGGGAGCTGAGAACCACGCCGACCTCCAGGTCGGTCAGGCCCAATTCCGTCTGCATCGGACGCTCTGCTCCGTTGGAGACGCCGGTGTCATATCCGAAGAGCAGGCCCCCGAAGGTGGCGACGAGGGCGACGAGGCCGAGTCGCTTTTTGTGCGGACCGGCAGTAATCGGAGGCAAGGGTGTGGTGTTATTCGCAGATGAGGCTGACATATACACTCCTCAGGTCATATCACCCCACATCGGAGTGATTTAGTTAGTAATCGGATTCTGATATTTGAATGATGGAATTTTTTGTTTAAATAACCCATTCTGAGTGATTTCAGTTGGATACAGCTCTATTTTTCCGCGTGGCCGGACATTGCTATCAATAACGGCAGGACGCTAAAACCTTGGGTGATGCTCGGTCGTAGTGCATTGTGAATCAGAATTGTGCGGGGCCTGACCTTCGGCATCTGAGGTCTGAGCGGCCAACCAGCCCCCGAGGTGCTTCAGCAAAGATGTTCCCTCCTCAATCTTCGCCTCGCGCGGGTCCGGTCCGAAGACACCCCAGAGTGGTTGGCTCTGCTCGTGACGGTATTCGCCGTAGGGATCGACTCCCGGGCCTTCTGTGCTTGGGACCCCACCGGCCGGAAGTCGCTCCAGATGTACAAGCTCCGGCGCAATTCCAGCCAGAAGTGTCGTCTCGAACCGTCCCGCGTGGTCTGGCGGCAAGGGGGCCGTGTCACATCTGTTGACTGCCGTACCCACCAGCCGGAGGGAACCCGAAGCACGGTCGCGCCATACGCTCGTCACATCGTCGACCATGTCCAGTTGCTCGGGGGCGAAATGTCCGCTGAAGACGACGGCGGTCTCGACGCCCAATTCCTCCAGGCGCACGAGCGTCTGTAGCAGGTGCCTCGAGATTCCGTCCCCGTCAGACATCATGATTGTCCAGGGATAATCGCGATGCCCACCTCCGAAGCCCTGAAATATCGGTGGGAGGACGATCCCTCCGGTGGTCCGGGCAGCTTCGAGACATACGCCGTGTGCGGTGAGGGCGTCCAGCCCGATGGGCAGGTGCGGACCGTGGAACTCCAATGTCCCCAGGGGGATGTAAGCGGTCGGCGCCGCATCGATCAGCGTCTGGACCTCTTGATAGCTGAGGAATTCTGCGCGTGCGTATCGAGGCCGGCTCATGTGTAGTAGTTCCTGATCCATCCGTGCTTGGCCAACTTCAGACGCAGTTCTTCGGGGAAAGGCTTACCGTCGGAATAACTGATGTTTCGCCGAATGTTCCGGGAGCTGCTCATCCCGGCGATGACGGTGGAGACCTCCGGTGAGGAAAGGACGTATTTGATAGCAGCTTCCGCCAGGCTCGAGTAGTAGGGCCTGACCACTTCTTTTAGTGCCTCAACGCGTTGAAGTGTCTCAGCGAATCGCTCTCCCCGGAACATCTCTTTCTGCTGCGAGCCTTCTTCCCAGGAGTCATAGGTCTGGGGAGTCCAGAGCCCGGAAAGTGAGCCCGAATCGAAAGCCACGCGGTCGATGATTGCTGTATCCGTGGTAGCTGCTGCGGGAAATAATTCCTGAGCAGGACGTTGCTCGAACATATTGAAAATGACCTGGATCGAATCGACCAGACCGAGTTCGGCCAGCTGTAGCCCTTCGTCAGGCCGGTAATCGCGAATGGAGACGCCGATCTTGTCGATTTTCCCTTCAGCACGCAGCTCGTTAAGGGTTTCCATCCAATCAAGTTCGCCGATACCGGATCGTAACCAGCAGTGGAGTTGGAGCAGATCGAGTCTCTCGACGCCGAGTCGATTCAGCGAATCCTCGACGCTTTCACGCAGGTACCAAGCGGGATAGCGTCCGCGCATTTGAGGGTCGTCATGATCGGGCGCGGGCCACTGGATCGGCTGAACCTTGGTGGCCACATAGATCTTCTCTGTCCCCCACTGACGCAGGGACTCGCCGATGATCTTCTCACTATGGCCGGATCCGTAGAGCTCTGCCGTATCTACGAAGTTGATTCCTCGTTCATAGGCTTCGAGGAGGGCATCGACGGATTCTTCGTCGTCGACGTTTCCCCATTGACCGCCTAGCTGCCACCCTCCGAAGGAGATCTCGCTGACCTTCCAACCGGTGCGGCCAAAGTTACGGTACTGCATATATCCCTTTCGATAGTCGTTCTGTGCCGAATTCCGCCGGATGCCCCCGAGGGAGAATTGTTAGAGGGCGCAAACGATCCCCCGGGCGATAAATGTCCCCCAGGACGAAGGCGCCGTCGTCCGTGAGAGTGACTTTCTCGAAGACCAAGCGCTCGCCGGGGCCTTCTCGGCCGTTTGATAACGTGGCGATGCAGCAATCTGCGCCATTCACGTGTGCGCAGACTTCCTGATTGCGATGGATCCTGAAGTCTTCGAACATGACGCTCAGCATTCCGCGGTGTCCCCCGAACCGAACGAAGCCGGTGCAGTGGATATCGCCGGTAGGCTGCAGTATCCCGGGGAACAGGAAGGCGTGGTCCTCGGAACGCTGAGCGCCATCACCGACCTTCACTCGCCCATCCGGTAAGGCTTCGACATAGGACACGAAGCTGCTCCGTATACCCCACTCGATGACGACGTTCCGTGACGTATTCATGATGTGAAGACAACCGGAAGCTTGCCGAATCCCCGGACAAGCTGCTTTTTCCAACGCTCGGGGGTTCCGGTCACCCGAATTCCAGGACCATTGACCAACTCCTCGATGAGAATGCGGGCAGCCAAACGGGCGAATGGCGCCCCCATGCACGCGTGAATTCCGTCGCCGAAGGACATGATCCGGTTGGCCGGTGTGAAAATCCTGGTCAGGTCGAAAGCATCAGGGTTCGGGTAGACTCTCTCATCCCTGTTGGCCGACCCTTGCAGGAACATCACCCGGGAATCTTTGGGGATAGTCGTTCCCGCGAATTCGAGATCTTCATTCGTCTGGCGCGACAGATTCTGGCCTGGGGTCTCGTAACGCAGCGACTCCTCGACGAACTGAGGAATCATCGATGGGTTTTCCTTGAGGAACGGTTGCAGTGCCGGGAAGCGGTCCAGGATGGCAATGCAGTTGGTCATCAACGAGGCCGGTGCGTCGCTGGCAGCCGAGAGGACCAGGTGAGCCAGACCCTCCTGTTCCTCAGGGAGTACCTTTCCGGCGTGCACTGCATGCAGGATCTGCGTGAAGGCGTCCGAGCCCTTGCTGCTCGCACCGGACTCGGCCTGTTCTCGCCGGGCGGCAAATCGGTCGGAGAGTATCTGTTCGGTTTCCCGGTTCGCTGCCGCTGCATCGGCCGGGACCCCGTACTCTCCCACGATGCGGACCATGGCCCGCTCGAGGTGGTGGGTGAATACTTCGTTGTCTTCCTGGGGAGCTCCTAACAGCGTGATGCCCATGCCGATGCCCATTGGTATCGCGACATCCGTGGCGAAGTCTCCGCCTCCTCCATCCCATATTTTTCGCAATAGCTCGCGGACATAGGCACGGACGTCGTCTTCTTTCTCGAGAATGGCCCTGGCAGAGAAAGTCCGGCGAATCGCCGCCCGGAGCGCTGTGTGGCGCGGTGGATCGAGGGTGACGAGCATACCTTCGCCGTATGAATCGTGGGTCCCGTCAATGTCGTTGCCGAAACGGTTGGAAAGCCTCTCGTGGTCACCGAGCCCGGCTCGCACATCGGCATACCGGGAGACCACGTACAGGTCTCGTTCTTGGTTGTAGTAGACGGGTGCGTCGTCTCGGAGTCTCTTGAAGAGGTCGTACGGATAGTCGTAGTCCGCATAGGAAAGAGGGTCGTAGTGGACTGTCAGGTCCGGAGGAATATCGACTTTTTGATCGGCGTGGGCTGTCGTTGTAATACTCATATCAGGCCACCGCCTTCAGATTGATCTCCTCCAGAACTTCCTGCGCCCACGTCAGAGCCTCCTCATTCGGCAAGGACCCATCGCCTGCATCGTGGCGGCCATAAGTGCCGATCCGCGTTGCGCCCAAGGCGGTGAGGCGTTTGTCGATATGCTCACTGCCTTGGCTATAGGTATCCTCGTATGTGCTGTCGCCCAGGCCGAACATCGCATAATTCATTCCCGCAAGTTCAGGACGTTCGGCGTCGAGCAATTCGGCAAAGGGAACCGCGCTGGAGGGAAGGCCGCCTTCACCATGGGTGGAGCAGACCACCATGCAAAGAGTCTCAAGGGCGAGATCTTCAAGACCAGCGTCGGTCATGTCGATGGCCCGGATATCCACCTGATCGGAAAACTCGTCCACGATGTCGTCGGCCACCGTCTCAGCATTCCCTGACTCAGTTCCATAGAGAACTAGTACATTCATGACAATCTCCTTCATCCGTTGATCGCTGTGGTGTTGTTGATGCTTTGTGCGTTGGAGCGCTCTTGGTCCTCGACGATCGAGTCCACGACCATGCGGGCATCTGCACGGTTGTCGGGGATAGTCCCAATAGGTCCACGGCGATACCATCCGACGCAATAGATTCCGTCGGCGAGTTTCCCCCGGGAGATATCGGAAGCAGCAGTTTCGAGTGTCCTACGGCTCAGAACGTCGTCGGCGATTTCGGTGAACCCCACCGCGGTGCACACAGAATCGGCTTCCAGGCTCAATCTCTCCGGGGTCCCCGCGGTTCTCCGAAAAACTGCCTCGCTCACCCTGTTTTCTCCCTCCAGGTGATCCGGAGTCCAGCCGAAATGTAGATTGACGTGCCGGGACGCGCTAGAGGGGGATCCCTTGATCAAGTCCGCAATGGCTTCGGTCTTCTCGCCAGCGGTTTCCTCATCGGCCGACGAGAAATTCGAAAGATCGCACCCGAAGCCGACATCGGGCATTTTCCCTAGCTCACGGATCATGGTGGTATCGAATTTCGCCCGAGATACCGCAGATCTACCTACGACGTCGATGGATGTGATCTTTTCCACATCGAGTGCGGTGATGACGTCAGTGGGGACTCCGAGCTGGGCGAGCCTCACGGGCGGAGTAATGAGGAGTCGCACCAGATCGACGGCCACATTGCCGTTCCCGACCACCACAACATGCCGGCCCAGGCGTACATCGTCCGTCCGGCGCTCAGGATGCCCGTTGATCATGCGCGTGATAGTCCCTGCCCCGTAGACGCCTTCGTGACTCGGCGCTCCATCCGCGCGGTGAAAACCATCGATCTTGCGGTCGGCCCAGAGCCCAGTGGCCAGGACGACGACATCGTATTCAACGGTCAACTCTTCGAGGGAGATGTCACGTCCGACCTCCACGCTCCCCTGGAACCCCACTCGTTCTTTGGTGAAAAGCCGTTCGAACTGATGAGAGATCGCCTTGGTACCCAGATGGTCGGGGGCGACCCCGTAACGAATCAACCCATATGGAGAATTCAGCCTATCGAGCATATCTATCTCGGCTTCACGCCATTTCTTGCGCAAGAATTGGGCGGTATAGCAACCCGACGGACCGCTTCCCACAATAACGATCCGCGGCTGTTGAATAGCCGCCTTTATCTCTTGATTGGGTGATTCCACCACTATTCTCGCAACCTCCTCAAGAGCCGGAATGCGACGGTTTGAAAACCGTTCAGTGGACAAAAATGTATCTCACGACATACGCATATTGTGCCCTAGCACATAATTCGGACCGGTTCACCTAGAAAGTTAGACCGGTGAGGTCGGTAGTTGTACAACATTCCATACAGCTCAGAACCCCGATGAAGAGGGGCGACGATCGCCTTATGCCTCAGACCGCATGATCCGGCTGGAGGGCCGCTCGCTCCAGCCGTTGTGCGTCAACCAGGAGCGAAGGTGCCCCAGCGGAGAGGCGACCGCCAGGACGAGGATCGGGGGGGGGGCTGGCAGGAGCGGAAAGGGATATTGTCAGAACATGGATTCATTCAGCATCGACCCGGAGTCGCCTCTGAGCACATGGGGACAAGTGCAAAGAGATCTACAGAGGCGTATCGAAGCGGAAGAATTTCAACCGGGTGACCGCCTGCCTTCAGAAACTGACCTGGCTGCCTACTACGGGGTAAGCCGAATGACGGTCCATCGTGCCGTTCAGTCCCTAGCCCGGCTGGGGGTTCTGGAGTCCAAGCGCGGGTCAGGAATATACGTGGCGTCGAGGCTCGATCAGGCCCGCTACGATGTCAATCTGCTGCGCCCTTGGAGGGAGCAACTTCTCGCGGGCGGGCATGTGGCCAGGTCTCGTTTGCTGGAGCGTTCGCGGGAATGCCAGGTCCACGACAGTCTCGCGTATCTCGTCGAGAACGACAGTGTCGAACAATTCACCTTCGGTCTCCATCTGCAAGAGGTGGACGGCACGCCGATCGCCATCACAAACTCGTGGGTTCCGTCCCGCGAACAAGAGATCGTGGTGGAACAGCCGGCATCCGCTCTCGCGATAGCGGTGGGCACTATACAAATTTCCTACGCCACGCGCAGCCAAGCGCATCTATTAGGGATTCCCCGGGACACTGCCCTGCTTGCCCTCGTCACATGCAGCAGGTTGAGAGAGACCGGGGAACTCATCGAACTGGCCAGGACCAGCTGGGTCGCCAACAGAGTTCGATTGAAATACGGTCGATCACTGACAGTAGGTCAGATCGACATGTCAGAACTACTCAGATTTCCCCAGGCCGGTGAAACAGCACCCACTCGCAAACGGCCACGTCCGTGACTGGCGCCAAAACGCATCCTGCCTTTGCCGTATGTGAGCGTCCAGCTGCTCAGCGGCTTTCCGGCGAGCCGCTTAAGGTCGGTTCCGTGCCAGGCTTTCTGTTGAGGAACTCTCCGGTCCCAGCGCCGACGCGGTCGTTGAAAATAAGTCCCTTCGACACCATGGCCGAGGCCCTGAACATGATTCCAGGGGCCCTTCTCATCGGGCACCGAAAACAGCGCAATTCACAACAATTAGTAATGCGGCTCGTAGGGCCGTGGGCGGGGAACCGCAAGGAACCGTCAGGATTCCCGGTGCACTACGGCTTCTGCGAAGGACTTGAGAGCTTGCTTGACGGTTGTATCAGGCAGAGAATTCAAAGCACCGATGGCGTCGTCGGCCCACCTGTAAGCGATGTCCCAGGCCATGCTCGTGGCCGGATGGGCTCCCAGTGCCTCGACGGCCCGGGCCAGCGCCTCGTCCGTGCTGAGGTCGGCATCCATGAGATCCACCACGCGCTGCGCTTCCTCATCCCCATCCGAAGCAGATTTGCGCACCAGAATCGAGGGAAGCGTCGGAACCCCTTCGCGAAGATCGGTTCCAGGTGTCTTCCCGGAGGATTGGTGGGAAGCGGTGACGTCGATGACGTCATCGGCAAGCTGGAATGCGACCCCGACCAACTCTCCGTAACGAATCAGGGTTTGCACGGTTTCCTCGCTAGCACCCGCCAAATGTGATCCGTACTCGCAAGCGGCTGCAATCAACGAACCGGTCTTGCCTTCAATGACCTTGATGTAATGAGCCAGTTGGTCTTCGTCCGGATTCGCCCCGGCCGTCTCGTACAGTTGCCCGAGCACCAGCCGTTCGAAAGTCTTGGCCTGAACCGCCAGAGCCCTAGCCCCGAGGTCGGAGACGATCAGTGAAGCCCGCGAGAAAATCAGGTCGCCGGTAAGAATCGCGACGGAGTTTCCCCAAATCATGTGCGCGGCATCCGCCCCGCGACGTTTGGTGGCGTCGTCCATGACGTCGTCGTGGTACAGAGTAGCCAGGTGTGTCAGCTCGGTGACGACCGCGGCCTCGATGGCGTCGTCATTGATTCCCCCCGAAATCTCCGCGGCCAAAAGGGTCAGGAGCGGCCGTACCCGCTTTCCTCCGGCTTCGAGGAGATGACGGGAAGCGACGTCGGCCAAGGCATCCGTGTAGTGGACGGCCCGATCGAGACGTTCTTCGACTTCACCGAGGCTACGAAGGATCTTAGGACCAAGAATCTCGTCACGAGCGATCAGCTCGAATCCAGACGGCAATTGCATGTCTTCATACCCCGCGAAGGCTTGCGCGAAAGCGCTCTCGGGCTGGTCGTCATGCTGTCCGGGATGTGTATCAGTCACGGGCTTAACACTAACCGTTTCTCTCGGGGCCAAGGGCCGTTGGCTGCGGGCGGGATTCACCGGGTCGATGTCGCCGGGGTCAGGGATTCCACAAGGTGAACCACCCTGTCTGCCAGATGCCGCGGATCCTGGGGGGTCAGATCCGCCATGACGTCCACGACGATTTTCATCAAGGCGGGCCATCGCATGCCCAGCGACACCGACGCCTTCATGAGCGCGGGATGACCTATCAACTCGGCACAAGCACGGCCCAAGGTGAAGTGCGAACCCCAGGTCTGGCGAATGATGTCCGGGTATCGGTTAAGGATCAGCTCTCGCTGCGCCGGACCGTTGGCCGTGGCTGCATCCTCGATGACCCCCGCGGCGATTCGAGCCGACTGCATCGCGTTGGCAATGCCTTCTCCGTTGAAAGGAGAGACCATGCCACCCGCATCGCCCAGGAGCATCAGCCCCGGGATATAGTGCGGGGTGCGATTGAAAGCCATGGGTAGCGCCGCCCCAAGGACCCGCCCCGCCCGGTGCTCCGGATCAAGGGTCCACTCATCGGGCATGGCGCCGGTCCAGTCCGAGAGAACTTGGCGGTAGTCCAATTTCCCGAATTGCTGGGAAGTGTTCAGGATGCCGAGACCTACATTCGCCGTGCCGTCGCCGACTCCGAAAATCCAGCCGTAGCCAGGAAGCAACTCGGGTTTGCCCGAGGACTCGCTGCGATCGCCTTCGAGTTCGAGCCAGCCCTCCATCCAGTCGAGATCGCCCAGGGGTGAGTCATAGTAAGCGCGAACGGCAACTCCCATGGGCCGGTCGTCACGCTTTGCGAGTCCGGCGGAGACTGCGGCCCGAGTCGAGTTGCCATCCGCAGCCAGCACGAGGTCCGCGTAGAACTCCCGCGTCTGGCTGGTTCGGCGTCCTCGCTCGTCGTGAAGCTGCGCTCGGATACCGACAATACGGTCCGGCTGGCTCAGAACGCCAGCGGAGACTCCTTCCGGAGCCGACTCCAGTTCCTGGGCGCGAATAACCTCGTGGCCTGCGTGCCCTTCCAAGACGACGGCGCCAGCCGCACGAGCGTGCTCCGCGAGCTCTTCGTCGAAACCATAGCGTGTGCGAACCAGTCCGTAGCCGGGAATGTCGCCGGCAGATTCGAAGGGAACCTCAATGCTTCTGCCGGAAGCTCGCAGGCGCAGACCCTTCTGCAGGTGATAACCCTGCTCCGTGCCGTGCGGCAGCCCCATGAGGTCCATTTCCCGGACCGCGAGGGGCGTCAGCCCATCGCCACAGACCTTTTCCCGGGGAAACCGCGTCTTTTCGAGCACGGTCACCTCGTGACCTGCCTGCCCAAGCCAATATGCGGCCGTGGCCCCGGCAGGGCCCGACCCGACGACGAGTATCTTCATGTGCCTATGCCTTGAAACCCCTATGAAGCGCCACGATCCCACCGGTCAGGTTGCGATACTGAACCCCATGCCAGCCCGCTTCCGCGATGGCCGAGGCGAGCTGCTCCTGAGCCGGCCAATCGCGAATGGTCTCGGCCAGATAGGTATAGGACTCGGGGTTGGAAGAGAAGATGCTAGCGGCAGGGGGAAGCGCTCGCATCAAGTATTCCTGGTAGATCCTGCGGAACGGCGGCCACGTCGGCGTAGAGAATTCACAGATGACGAGCGTTCCGCCGGATTTGGTCACGCGATACAGTTCGCGGAGAGCTTTGGGGTATTCGGCGACGTTGCGCAAGCCAAACGACATCGTCACGGTATCGAATTCTTCATCTTCGAACGGCAGATCCGTGACGTCGGCACGGACAAAGTCGATCTCGGGATGACGGCGGCGTCCTTCGGCTAACATTCCCTCGGAAAGGTCCGCGGCGACGACGTCGAGCCCGGCCTCTGCATACGGAACGGATGAGGCGCCGGTGCCGGCCGCCATATCCAGGATTCGCTGACCGGGTGCAGGCTCTGCGGCTTTGACCGTGGCCTTTCTCCAGCCACGGTCCTGCCCCAAGGAGAGCAGTGTGTTCATGAGGTCGTATTTCGGCGCGACCCCGTCGAACATCGCGGAGACTTCCTCGGACTTCTTATCAAGATCAGCTCGGTTCACGCTGTCCATTCTGTCAGACGGCAGCGCGCCCCAGAACCGGGTCTGTGGAAATGAGCCGCAATACATAATGTGGCTTCGTTTCATTGCACCCAGTGCACCGACTCTTCTAAGCTCATCCCATGTCTATCGTCCCGCCGCGCGTTCAACCTGCCTCGACCCGTGGCGCCACGCAAGATCGTCGGAGCCTGGTGCGCGAGCAGAACCGACACGCGATCGCCGCGGCGGCCGCCGCGCTCGTTCGTCGCGAAGGGCCGCAGAGCCTGAACGTGGATGAGCTCGCTGCACGGGCGGGGGTTTCTCGCAGGACAGTGTTCAATCATTTCTCCTCGATCGAAGAAGCTGCGTTCGCCCAGATCAATGACGACTTCGATCGGCTCGCGGATGGGTTCCGGATCGGCCCGGGGCACAACGAGGAATCCATGACCTCTCATGTCACCCACGCCTTCACCGAATTCGTGCTGCGGCCCGAAGTACTTGAGAACATACGGGAGAGCGTCAGCACTGCCAGCCAGATGGTGAACTACCAGGGACTGGCGACGTGGGGACAGTCCTCGATGCAACGCATGATCAACCGTTTGATCGAGATCGTTCGCGGGGCATATCCATCTGTTCCGGTCATGCGGGTCCACATCCTCTGCCGGGTACTGCTCGACACCATCTGCGTGGCACTGCACGAAGCGCTCGGCGATGACGGCCTGGGCTCGACGACCGTCGAGACGCAGGACAAGGTCCGCGAAGCTCTCGACTACCTGACGACCATTTCATTCGATTCCGTCCTGAAGGGACCTGCCCATGGCATCGCTGCTTTATAAGATCGGACGCTTCTGTGCCCGAAAGGCCTGGCTCGTGCTTGTGGTGTGGCTCGTTGCCCTCGCTGCCGCGGGCGGCAGCTTCGCCGCTTACGGCGGCCAGCTCAGCAACGCCTTTTCCCTGCCCGGTTCGGAAACGGAGCGGTTGCAGAACCTCTTGAAGGACAAAGTCCCCGATGCCAGCCACGGCATGGGACAGGCCGTCGTCTCGACCAAAGATGGCAAACCTTTCACAGAGTCGCAGAAATCCGAGCTGGCGGACGCATTGTCGGATGCGGGCAAGGTCGACGGCGTCGCGTCGACGACCGATCCCTTCCAGACACAGAGCTCGCTCAAGGATTCGAAGTCCCAGCTCGACGATGCAGCCCGCAAGATTGAGGGCGCATGGCGGCAATTGGGCGACGGACAGAAGCAACTCGACGACGGGTACCAGCAGCTGAGCCAGGGGCAGACAAAACTGGACGAGGCCGCGAAACAAGCCTCTGGGGCACCTGATCCGGGGTCCGCCCAGGGGCAATTGGAATCGGAACAGCAGAAGCTGGATGATCAGCGCAAAACCTTGGACGGCAAGAAGGACGAACTCGACAAGAGCCGAGATCAGCTCCGGGACCAGCAGCGTGAGTATGACCGCAATCTGAAACTCTTCAAGCTATCCGAATCGGCGGCCATGGTTTCCACGGACGGGTCGACCGCCATCGCATCGATTTCCTTCGACGAAACCGAACAGAACATCAGCCAAGAAACCAAGGATTCGCTGCGACAAACCATCGATGATGCCGGGATCCGGGGCGTAGATATCAACTACAGCCAGTCCATCGCCCAGGATTTGGGCGCTTTGGCCGGGCCCTCGGAGATCATCGGCGTCGTGATTGCGCTCGTGGTCCTGCTGATCATGCTGGGGACCATCATTGCCGCGGGTCTCCCCCTCGTCACGGCACTGATCGGTGTGGGCATCGGTGTCCTGATCACCATGGCCCTATCCTCGGTCATCGAGATCCAGCAGATCACACCGATGCTCGGGCTCATGTTGGGGCTTGCCGTCGGAATCGACTACTCCCTGTTCATCCTCAACCGGCACCGAGTCAACCTTCGGCAGGGTCACGCACTCTCCCAATCCATCGCCTTGGCCAATGGAACCAGCGGAAATGCCGTGGTGTTCGCGGGCACGACGGTCATTGTCGCTTTGCTGGCCCTGAACGTCGTCGGAATTCCATTCCTGGGCATCATGGGCACGACCGCAGCCATGTGCGTGCTGATCGCGGTTCTGGTGTCCGTGACGCTAACCCCTGCCCTTCTGGGGATCATCAAATTGCATGTCCTGAACAAGAACGAGAGGGCCACCTACAACGGGCATGCCGGCAAACACGTTCACCTCAAACGGCTCGACGAGCCGCGCGGCTGGGCCAAAACGGTCACGCGCCACCCCGTTCTCGTCATCTTGGGCGCTATTGTCGTGCTCGGAATCATTGCGATACCCACCGCCTCAATGCGACTCGGCCTCCCGGACGCCTCGACTGAGTCCGTGGATTCGACCGACTACAAGGCGTACAAGCAGGTTGAGGACAAATTCGGCGCCGGGGCCAATGGCACCATTCTCGTGGTGGCCGAACTGCCGTCGGACACAGATCAGACCGCCGCACAAGATCTTCAGATCAAGCTGGCCGAGAAGATCCAAGATCAAGACGACGTCAAAACCGTGGTCCCGGGTCCCATCGCAGAGGATGAATCCGTGGAAGTCTTCCAGGTAACGCCTGACGAAGGACCCGCCGCCGAATCCACCGAGAAGCTCGTCAACAGTTTGCGCGACCTCTCCTCGGACACCGAGGCCCAGGACCATGTCACATTGGGCGTGACCGGCCAAACCGGGGGAAACATCGACATTTCCCAGATCCTGTCGAAAGCACTTCCGGGGTACATCGGAATCGTGCTCGGCCTGTCGTTCCTGATCATGGTGTTGGTCTTCCGATCGATTCTGGTTCCTCTCATTGCGACACTTGGTTTCCTGTTCTCTCTGTTGGCATCGTTCGGCGGCGTCGTCGCGATCTACCAGTGGGGTTGGCTCGGGCAGATTTTCCAGGTCCACGATGCTTCGATCGTGCTTTCGTTCCTGCCGACCCTGGCGGTGGGAATCCTGTTCGGGCTGGCCATGGACTACCAGATGTTCCTGGTCTCCGGAATGCGCGAGGCATATGCCCACGGAGCACCTGCTCGCAAGGCTGTCATCATGGGATACAACCAATCAGCTCGAGTTGTGGTGGCGGCGGCGATCATCATGTTCAGCGTGTTCGGCGGGTTCGTCTTCTCCGAACTGACCATGATCCGCCCCATCGGCTTCGGCTTGGCCTTCGGCGTACTCCTCGATGCCTTTGTGATTCGCATGACCCTGATCCCCGCAGCGATGCATCTGCTCGGCGAAGCGGCGTGGTGGATGCCTCGCTGGCTCGAGAAGATCCTGCCGAATGTCGACGTCGAGGGCGCTTCCCTCGAACGGAAGACCCAAGAAGACCAGCAGTAGCGATTGGACGTGCCCAAGGACACACGAGGACTCGTTGATCCTCAAAAGAATTTGCAATTACTGTAAATACATGAGTACTTCGACCCTGCCGACCGGTGACCGCCGCCATGCTCGGCGTGAGGCCACTCGCAAGGCGATTCTCGATGCCGCGGAGACCATCGTGCTCGAGGATGGGTTCGAGGCGCTCAAATCACGGACGCTGGCCGAGCGGGCTGGGATCTCCGAAAGGTCCCTCTTCAACCATTTCCCCAACCTTCACGATGTCATTCTGGCCAGAGTCAGCTCGTACCTCGTCCGGCTCCTGGACGAACCGAGCATTCCTGCGAGGTTGTCCGCGCACGAAATTCCCGAGGCGCTGGATCGGAAGTTCCGCGAGAGCTTCGATCGCCCCGGTGCCGACGAACTATTCGCAAGATTCTTGGCGCTGAGCATGCGACTAAGCCCGGACATGCTCGACATGTTGGGCCAACACATCCTGCGGACTCTGGCCAGCGTCGCCGAACAGCTCATGGAAGCCCTCGCCGAGAACTACCCCTCCCTGGATTTCGAACAGGGCGTCAAAATCCAGATGTATGTCTTCAACCTGACCACGGGCATAGCCTTCGGTCTCCTCCACGGCGTCAACCGGTTGGGCATCCTGGATGCCAGCCGATCCGGGCCGTGCTCAACGGGCAAGGCCCGTGTCACTCAAACCATTCAGGGAGCCGAGGCAATCGATCTGCTCACCCTGGAAGTCCTGCGCGAAGACCTCAACTGGGCCTTCGCGCAGGTGGCCAATGGCCGCCCTCGCATCTGACACTGAACCATCAACCATCGAGAGAAGTCATGGCAAAACTCCTATACCGTATCGGCGGATTCGCCGCGCGCAAGGCATGGGTGATCATCAGTCTGTGGATTGTGATCCTCCTGGCTTTGGGCGGGTCATACGCCGCGTTCAAAGGGGATCTGAGCTCCAACGTCACGATCCCTGGCACCAAGTCCCAACAGCTCCAAGACGAGCTGAGTGACAAATTCGACCTCAATGCGAACGCCGGTTCGGGCCAGGCAGTCGTCAAGACCGCAGACGGCTCCGCGATTTCCGACGAGCAGAAGCAAACCCTCGCCAGCGCTCTCCAGAAGGTCGGGAAGGTCGACGGCGTCGAGTCGACGACCAACCCGTTCGACGAGCAGAAGCAGATCGACCAGGGCAAGGCTCAGCTCCAACAAGCCGCCCCGCAGATCGAAGACGGCCAGAAGAAACTCGACGACGGTCAAAAGCAGATCGACGAAGCTCGCTCGAAGCTCAAATCTTCCAACGCGCCGTCAGATGCCTATAAGGAGATTGACGACAAGCAGAAGGAACTGGACGCACAGAAGTCACAATTCGAGCAGAAGAAGACCGAGTTCGACCAGAACAAGGCCAAAATCGACATGTCGAGCCAGTACTCCTCCGTCTCGGACAACGAGTCGGCGGCCCTGGCCAGCATCAGCTTCAAGGATGAGATCAACTCGGTCTCTCCAGACACGCTTTCCGAGGTGCGTTCGGACCTTGCCGACGCCGTTCTCAAGGGCCTCGACGTCCAATTCGATCAAAATCTCGAGGGCCAGCCCGATATGAAGCCCACCGCCGAAATCATCGGCGTCATCGTGGCCTTCATCATCCTGCTCATCATGATGGGCACATTCATCGCCGCCGGACTTCCGATTCTCATGGCCCTCGTCGGCGTGGGCGCGGCCATGCTCGGCACGTTCTCGCTATCGGGCGTCGTCGAAATGAACTCCACGACGCCGGCCCTCGGATCGATGCTGGGTCTCGCGGTCGGCATCGACTACTCACTGTTCATCATCAACAGACACCGCAACAACCTGGTGCGAGGCATGGGCATCAAGGACTCGGTTGCGCTGGCGACGGGCACCAGCGGCAACGCGGTGGTCTTCGCCGGCACCACAGTCATCATCGCCTTGCTCGCGCTCAACGTGGTAGGGATTCCGTTCCTGTCCGTGATGGGCAATGTCGCCGCGGCGTCGGTCCTGTTGGCCGTCGTGGTGGCCGTGACTCTGACGCCGGCCATGCTCGGGCTCATCGGCCGAAGGATCATTACCAAGAAGCGGTGGCAGACGATACAGCGACGTGCACGGCTCAGGGAGAATGCCCAGAGCGAGAACCTGGTCGGTGACGGGCAACTTCAGGACCGTGCCCATAAGGCGCATCTGGAACACGAGTCCTCGCCGCACGGGTGGCTGAAATTCGTCACCAAGCGTCCCATCGTCACCGCCATCGTCTCCGCCCTGGTGCTGATCATCATCGCCATCCCGATGACTCAGATCCGACTGGGACTGCCCGATGCCACGAGCTCCAGCCCTGATTCCGGCGCCTACAAGAGTTACAAGACCATCGAGGAGCAGTTCGGTGCGGGCCGGAACAGCACCATGGTCGCGGCCGCTCAGCTTCCGGAGGGAACCACCGAGGATCAGGCCAAGCAATTGCAGATCGACGTCGGACAGGATCTGCAGAAGCAGGACGATGTGGAGACCGTGGTGCCCGCCGCAATCTCCAAGGACAACAGCATGGTCATGTACCAGATCGTTCCGAAGGACGGACCCAGCGACGTCTCGACCAATGATTTGGTAAACGACCTGCGTGACCTCAAGGTCCACACCGACGACGGAGACGTGACCTTCGGCGTGGCGGGGCAGACAGCGATGAACATCGACATCTCCGAGAAGCTGTTCAAGGTGCTGCCCATTTACCTGGCCATCGTCTTGGGCCTCTCGCTTCTCGTGCTGATCCTGGTCTTCCGTTCAATCCTCGTACCGCTGACGGCGACCCTAGGGTTCCTGTTCTCGCTCTTGGCTTCGTTCGGCGCGACGGTCGCGGTGTTCCAGTGGGGCTGGCTCGGATCCCTGTTCGGGGTCACCGACCCCGGCCCGATCCTCAGTTTCCTGCCGATTCTTGCGGTTGGCATCCTGTTCGGACTCGCCATGGATTACCAAGTCTTCCTGGTCTCGTCGATGCGCGAGGCGTACAGCCACGGGCGCGGAGGCAAGAAGTCGGTCATCATCGGCTTCAACCACAGCGCCAAGGTCGTCCTGGCAGCCGCACTGATCATGGCCGGGGTCTTCCTCGGCTTCGTCTTCAGCGGCGAAGCCATGATCGCCTCGATCGGCTTCTCACTGGCAGCGGGTGTGCTATTCGACGCTTTCGTGGTTCGCATGACGCTCATCCCCGCGCTCATGTACCTCATGGGCTCGAAGGCGTGGTGGTTGCCGCGTTGGGTCGACAAGATCCTGCCGGACGTCGACGTCGAGGGCGCTTCACTGGAGCGCAAGGACTAGGAGCGTTCGAGCCGGGTGCGGGGGCGTTTGCCTGTCGTGCGCGGGGTTATTCCCCTGCGTACGGCAGACAGACGCCCCCGTTGTCGTACGGCCCCGAATCAGACGCGCTCCTTCCAGAGGACGCGCTCGTCGGCAAGTCCCTCCCGTGTACCCCGGACCTCGATCAGGGTGATACCGCGAATCGGAGAAGACAGCGCGCACCTCAGCGCTTCGGCGTCGTCCGCGCGGACATAATGGTGATGATGCACGGCAGCAAGGCGTTCCAGGTCCGCCATCTGCGGTGTCCCGAAGAAACGTTCCACGGCCCCCGACCACCCCTCATCCCGGGCCACGTTGCCGTGCTCGAGGGTCGAAAAGATCCCGCCGCCCGCGTCGTTGAACACAATGATCTGTAGGTCGGGCACGGTTTCCCCCGGCCCGATGAGCAACGATCCGGAATCGTGAAGGAGCGTCAGGTCTCCCAGGAGGAGGCGGACCGGTCCTTGCTCGGCCAGCGCGATGCCGCTTGCCGTTGCCACTGTGCCGTCGATGCCGGCAAGCCCGCGGTTCGCGTAGACTGCCGCTTCACGGTCCACAGTCTCGTCGATGGGGGCAAGGTCGAGATCACGGATGAGGTTGGATGACCCGCAGACGAGGGTTATCCCGTCCTTGTCGGTCGCTTCCCTCACCAATCGAGCAACGCCAGGCCCGTTGAGAACGCCGTTGCGGGCTTCGGCCTGTGAGAAGAGACCGTTGAGGGACCGGTCGAGGCGACGATCTTCACTTCTCCACTGTTCGAGCCAGGAGGCAGCGCATCGACCCGCGAAATTCCGGGCGTCCTCGAGGGTCTGTACAGGACGTTCTGGACGCCGATCGGGGCGGGCCCACGCCACGGGACGAGGCAGATAAATGATCGACTCGATGTCCTGGCGATGGAGAAGACTGTCCACAGACCGGGACAAGGTCGGGCGCCCGAAGAGGACCACACGCTCAATGAGTTTCCCGAGTTTTCCGTCAAGGAGCAATTGGTATGTGCCCAGAGCATTCGGACCGCCCCGGGCGCCCGAGGAGGGTTCTGCCAGCAACGGGGCTCCCACAGTTTCCGCAAAACGCCTGGCAATGGGGCCGGCTCCGTCTCCTGCGACCACTACTGTGCGCTGGGTGGGCCCTTCCCGTGCCCCATCCGCTGCATCCTCGGCGAGGACGTCGAGGACCGTGCGGTCAACGAGCCGGGGTGCCACCGGGGTGCGCACATCTGCCAATGACGAAGCCCACGCACGCAAGGTTTCGCGCATCCTCGCGTCCGGAGCCAACGGAGCATCGAAGGCGACGTTGATGTGCGCCGGCCCGAGCGGCCTAGGCGACGCATCCTCCCAGGATTCGGGGTCGCGCCCGGTCAGCGCGGCGAGGCAATCGGTGAATGCAACCGTCTGCTCCCCCGGCTCCGGTTCTGGGTAGGACGTGAGGTCGGCCCAGGCGCGCACGTGAGTGCCGTAGAGACCCGGTTGCCACGTGGTCTGGTTGGCACCGGTATCGCGTAGCCGCGGCGGGCGATCCGCGGAAAGAACCGCAAGAGGGACTTCGGAATGGTTTGCTTCCATCACGGCCGGCAACAATTCGCCGACCGCGGTACCCGAGGTCGTCACGACGCCGACCGGCCGTCCCGTGGCTTTGGCCAGACCGAGCCCCGTAAACGCGGCAGACCTCTCATCGATTCGGACATGAACCTCAACAATCCCGGCCTCCGAGGCGGCAGCGAGGGCATACGCCAGGGGTGCAGACCGGGACCCGGGAGCCAGAACTACCTGCCGCATACCGGACCGAAAAAGAGAGTCCAGCACGGAAACCGCGGTAAAAAACGCGTCCGGCTGGGAGTCTGAAGAAGTCATCAAAATTATTTTACGCCGGACCGTCTCACATGAAGCAGGCGTCGACTCAGGAGATCGCGTGGGGACGCTTTGGGATTTTAGATGAGAATGATTATCATTTACTTCTGATGAATCCTTCACTCGCCAGAATCACTCCACGACGCCAAGTGCTGCTGGCCTTCGGGCTGGCGGCCGTGCTCCTCGTATCGGTACTGCTCGCCATCTCGTGGGGCGCCGCCTCGATACCCTTGGACCGTACGACGGCCCACTTGTGGGCGGCCGTCACCGGCGGGACCATCGACTCCGCCGACGTAACTGATTACACGGTCGTCATCGACATTCGCACGCCGAGGGCAATCATGGCAGCGGTCGTCGGTGCAGGACTGAGCGCTCTGGGGATTGCCGCACAGTCCATGGTGCGCAATCCGCTCGCGGATCCCTTTATTCTGGGCATCTCTTCCGGTGCCTCGGTCGGTGCCAGCGCCGTGGTGTCCTGGGGACTACTTTCGGGGCTCGGGGTGTACGCGCTGTCCTCGGCGGCATTTGCCGGCGCATTGGCAGCATCGTTCCTTGTCTACGGGCTGTCGAGATCGTCGGGAGGTATTGCACCTGTACGGCTGATCCTGACCGGCGTCGTTCTGTCTTTCGGATTCCAGGCCCTGATGTCCGCGATCGTCTTCTTCGATGCCAAGGGCGACGCCGCCCGAACAGTGATGTTCTGGATGCTCGGTTCTTTGGGCGGGGCAACGTGGAGTCAGCTTCCGCTGGCCGGGGTCGTCACATGCGGGTGCATTGTCTACCTTTGGCACCGCGCCCCTGATTTGGATGCCCTGTCCATGGGCGACGGCTCGTCCGCGAGCCTCGGCGTCGATCCGGAGGCACTCAGGCGTCGGCTCTTCTTCCTGACCGTTCTCGGAACGGCGACCTTGGTCTCGGTCGCCGGAACCATAGGCTTCGTCGGATTGGTCATCCCTCACCTGACACGGATCGTGCTCGGTCCCGCGCACCGGACCGCTGTGGTCCTGGCGCCCTTGTTCGGGGCCGTGTTCATGGTCTGGGTCGATCTGATCAGCCGCATCGCCGTGCCTCCGCGTGAGCTCCCCCTCGGCGTGGTCACGGCGCTCATCGGCGTGCCGGTATTCATCATTCTCATTCGCCGTCGAGGTTACGTCTTTGGAGGATCGCGATGAATGCTCGGATCGGTCTCAGCCTTCAGGACGTGACGATCGCAGTCGCGGGCATCGAGGTGGTGCACGAGGTTTCGCTCGGTATCGGCCCGGGTTCGGTCGTCGGTCTGGTTGGTCCCAATGGTTGCGGGAAATCGACTCTGCTCAAAGCGCTTTACCGCGCCCTGCAACCCTGCCACGGTGCGATTCTTGTCAACGGCACTGATCTGGCGGGACTGCCCTTCAAGAAGTCCGCCTCGCTCATCGCAGCCCTCCCGCAGGAAGAGCGCGGAGAACTCGACTTCACGGTCGCCGAGGTCGTTTCCCTGGGTTCCCTCGCCAACCCGACGGCAACTCGTGAAGGAGGCAATCAGGCGGTCGAGAGCGCGATGGCCCGCACTGGTGTTGCGGAATTCGCCCACAGAAGTTTCCTGGATCTTTCTGGCGGCGAGCGCCAGAGGACCCTGCTCGCCCGCGCCCTGGCCCAGGAGACCCCGTATTTGCTTCTCGACGAACCGACCAATCACCTGGATCTGAGACACCAGGTCGATCTGGTCCGGGATTTGAGGAGCCACGCTCATTCCACGGAAAGCGCCGACGCCCCTGATGATGATGCGTCCTCGCCGTCCGACGAGACGAGGAGACCCAGCGTCGTCATGGCCCTTCACGATCTCAATCTCGCCGCCAGCTCATGCGATCGAATCATCGTGATGGACCGTGGCCGCATTGTCGCCGACGGTCCGCCCGCCGAAACGTTGGATCCGGACCTCGTCGAGAAGGTCTACAAGGTTCGTCCCATGGTGACGGCCCGTCCGGATACCGGGGCACCCTATTTTCTGTTTCCAATGTAATGCTGCCGCCCTCCTGAACACCCCGCGGCTGCACCACATGAATATTTCGATCAACCGACCAGAGGAGAACCCTATGAATCGCACCCCGACGCCGTCCAAACGCAGGCCCACCCGCTGGCGACACTCCGGAACGCTGTGTTCGGCCGGACTCGTGGGCATCTTGCTTCTCTCCGGTTGCGGAGCCTCAGTCCGGGAGGATTCATCCGATGCCTCAGAGAGGACCATATCCAACTGCGGTCAGTCGGCTACCTACCCCACGCCGCAGAAACCGGTCGCCTACGATGTATCCGCGATCGAGAAAATGTTCTCGCTGGGACTTGCCGATAGGATGCGCGGAATCGTCATGCCAAAGACGATCAGCAGCGTCGTCGACAAGTCCCCCTACCGTGATGACTATTCCAAAGTCGAAACCATCTCGGACACGGTTCTGGGACAGGAAACGTTGGTCAGCGCCAAGGCCGATTGGGTGTTCGCAGGTTGGCAGGCCGGATTCAGCGAGGAGCGCGGGGTAACGCCCGACTCTTTGGCGAAAGTGGGCATCCAGTCGTACATGCAGAACGAGACGTGCTTCAACTACAAAGGCGACCGGTCCAACCCAGAACCGTTGGAAGCCACCAACCAGGACCTCAAGGATCTCGGAAAGATTTTCGGGGTCGAGGACCGCGCCGAGAAGTTGGTCTCGGACCTGAACCAGCGCAAGGACAAACTCAAGGATGCACCCCGTCCGGAAAATCCGAGTCGGGTCTTCATCTACGATTCCGGGACCACCGAGCCATACACCGCGGGGCGTCGGACTGCCGCCAATTCGATCGTGGACCTGGCCGGTGCCCACTCCGTCACTTCTGATCTGGATGCCCGCTGGGACACCGTGGGCTGGGAATCGATTGTTACCGCGAACCCGCAGGCGATTGTCGTCGTTGACTACAACAAACAACCGGTCGAGGAGAAGATCAAGTACCTCAAGGAACAGTCTCCGGTCAGGGACTCTCCTGCCGTCAAGCACGACAACATTTATGTGATGGATTACGGCGAGGCCGTGGCCAGTCCTCGAAATATCGAGGCGGCCGAGAAATTGTCCGAGTACCTGAACGGAAGGGGTCTGCGATGAGCCTCGTCAGTCCAAACGAAATTCTCTCGACCGAGGACGTCATTCGAAAGGCAGCCGCTCAGGAAGACCACGCCGCGGCTCCTGCCGTCGCCCGAAGCGTTTTCTATGTGCAGCACGGCACGCGTCTGGCCGCCGGAGAACAGCTCTATCGAAATCAATACGTACTCGTCCGGGTCGACGGCGCGTTCGGGGCCTGTGCTTTCGAGGCCGGGGAACTCGGCCCGGAAATTTCCGAGCTGTCCGGCAGCCCGGTGCGAGAACTGCTCGAACACGGCTCGGCCCCGATTCGATTGGCGGCACTCGACGCGTGGCTTGCCGCCCGAAACCCGCATCGCGACGATGCGAGGGCGCGGCTCGTCCGGCTTCCCACGGGCACTCCCGACGAACGGGCCGCCGCACGCGACCACGCGGTGGCAAGTCTGCTCGACATAACCGCGGGCGATCGGGTCGCGCTGATCGGCGTGGTCAACCCCTTGATCGCCGCGATCAGGCAGCGCGGCGGAGAGCCACTGCCCTGCGATTACGGAATGCGAACCACGCAGTGGGGAGATCCTGTGAGCCGTGACATGGAAGAGGTTCTGGACCGGGCAGATGCGGTCATCGCCACGGGAATGACCTTGGGAAACGGGAGCTTCGATCGCATTCGAAACAGGTGCGTGGAGCGTCGGATCCCGCTCGCGGTCTACGCCCAATCGGGATCCGCAGTGGCCAGAGAGTTCTTGGGATGCGGGGTTTCGGCCCTGAGTGCCGAGCACTTCCCCTTCTCGCAGTTCAGCGCCGAGGAAACCCCTCTCTACGTGTACAAGGCGCTATGACAGAGGACCGAGGAGCACACATGCACCACGAGCACCCGACCGATTCCGATGCAACACTGACTGACCGAGCGATCGTGGCCAGGATCTGGCCGCTTCTGGGCGCGTGCGCCCTCGGACTAGTCCCTTTCACCGTTTATTCCAATTTTCTCGTCGAGATCACCCGGGACAGCGGTCACCACGCGACCCTGATGGGGAGTCTGCGCGGTGTAGGGGGCGTCGCCGCACTCCTCGTCGGGCTGACGTGCGCGCCTCTTCTGGACCGTATCTCCCGGCGCATGGCCACGATCGTCTCATTGGTCCTATTGGCGTCGGCCTGTTTGGTCGGGATCATCGGCTCGCCCTGGGCTTGGGTAATCTTCTGCCTGTTCGTCGGAGCGGGCACCTCGATCCTCAATCCGGCAGCCTCCGCAATGGCCGCCGACCGGTTCCGCGACGAGGCGACATCTGGACGGGCCGCAACGCAGGTCTCGTCCGTCATGACCTTGACTGCGGTGTTGTCGGCACCCCTTCTGGCAGTCCCGGCCGCGTGGTGGGGCTGGCGAGGAGACCTCGTCGCCACGTCGTTGCTCTGCCTCGCACTGGCGTGGTCCCTGAAGTCGGGGATCGGTTCCACGTTGGAAGACCGGTCCCCGAGACAGGAGGGCCTGCACACCGGTTACGTGCAATCGCTCAAGATAGCCGTCGGGCTGCCTTGCATTCCGGCGTTGCTGACAGCTTCGATGTTGCGGACGGCGGCCTTCATGGGGCAGCTCGCCTACCTGGCCGTCCTGTACAACGAGCGCTTCCAGGTTGGCCCAGGGCTCTTTTCCTTGGTCTGGACGCTCTCCGGGTTGGCATTCTTCCTCGGTAACTGGTTCGGCGGTGTCGCGCTGCGCAAAATCTCCAATTCGGTCATGACCGCGTGGATCGGCGCGATCGCTGCGGCACTCGGAACCGCGGCAATCATGTGGCTGTTCGGGACCCATCACGTGGCTTCGGCCCTGGGCGCCACAACGCTCTTGGGGGCGTCCCATGCGGTTCTGGCCGCCACGGTGACAACCCTGCTTGTACGCCAATCAGGAAGTCACCGTGGGACGGTCCTCGGGCTCAATGGTGCGGGCCAAAGCCTCGGAGTATGCATCGGAGCCTCGATTGCAGGGCTGGGCCTGGCCCTCTCCGGTTGGAACGGCGCGGGGATTGCCTTGGGGGCGGTGACGGCGTGTGCAGCCGTTGCGGCGGCCAGGGCCGCGTGGCATCTTCGCGCAGTCCGCGAAGGAGCGAATCCATGATTGATCCTCTCCTGCCTCACAGCGGGTCTTCTGCCAAGCTTCCCGCGCCTCGCCGGGAACATGCCTCCGTCTCGGCCCCCGAAGTCGATCCCACGCTGATCACCGGCCGGGGATCGTGCATAGGGCACCACGGCGAATTGCTCCAAGGAAGCTTCTGGGACCGATCCCGCGGCAAGTACGTTCCCGGCCTGCTGACCCTTCCGTTACCCAGCAGGCGGGCCTACGCGACCTTTCGCCCCCGGGATTCTCAGGCCGGTGTCCGTGTGCAGGGCGCCCATTCGAAATCGGCGAAAGCAGCCGAACTGACCTTGGAACTGTGTTCCCGGCGAGGCCTCAACCGGCCTACGGGCGGGCATTTGCACCTAAGCAGTGACATCCATCGAGGTTGGGGAATGGGCTCTTCGACGGCCGACGTCGTGGCAACGATTCGTGCTGTCTGCGATTGTTGCGGCCTGGTGCTGGACGAAAAGGAGGTCAGCGCGATCGCTGTGCGTGCCGAAACGGCTTCCGACCCCCTGGCCTTCGACACCACGCCGGTGCTCTTCGCACAGCGCGACGCTCACGTCCTGCAACGGTGGGAGCAACCGCTGCCGCCTCTGTGGTTGGTCGGGTGCAGACTCGACGTCGAACCGATCGACACGGTTTCCATGGGACCCACACGGTATTCGACCTCTGAACGAACCGAATTCGATCGTCTACGGGGCCTCTTGGATCGGGCCGTTCGCCGGCGTGATCCCAAGGCCCTGGGGAGGATTGCGACGCGCTCGGCACTCATCAACCAAAGGCATCTGCCCAAACCCCATCTCGGGCGGGTGCTGGATATCTGCGGTCGGACGGGTGGTGTGGGAGTCCAGATCGCACACAGCGGGAACGTCTGTTCCATCATGTACGACGCCACCGACCCCGGCGTCGCGTCGCGCGCCTTCGAAGCCCGCCGAGAACTCACCGACTTAAGCTTGCCGACAACCATCCACGAACTTTGGGAGAATCCGTGATCGACGAGGCGTCACCGAACAATGCCGACATTCCCCGAGCGATATCGAGGCACGCGGGTCAGTCGTTGGGTGCCCCCGACCTGATCGAGCTGGCGCCCCAGTTGTTCGCTCTGCGATTCGAGGTGATGAAGGCACGCTCGGCCCGTGCGGCTCTGGGTCGTCTCATGCAAGACGGCACGATCCGGGCCGGTTCGACGGTCATCGACTCGTCGAGCGGCATCTACGCGTACGCCTTGGCTCTCGCATGTCACGAGCTCGGAGTGCACTGTTACATCGTCGGTTCGACCACGATCGACGAAACTCTGCGCATACAGCTTGACCTCCTGGGGGCCGAACTCGAGCAGATGCCTCCTTCCGAATCATTGCGGGCCGACCAACACCGCCGTGTATCGCGAGTCCAGGAGCTGGTCAGCGCTCATCCTGAGTGGCACTGGATGCGCCAGTACCACGACGCGGTTCATTACCTCGGGTATGAACCTGTCGCTTCTGCTTCGGGCCGCCTCCTGCTCGAGAGAGGTTATCGGTCCGTTGATCTCGTCGCTCCCGTGGGTTCGGGGGTTTCCAGCGGTTCGCTCGCCCTCGGTCTGGCATCGTCGGGGCTCGATGTGCGACTCGTCGGTGTTCAGCCCTTCGGCTCGGTCACTTTCGGCTCGGAAGGAGTCGAAGATCCGGACATGCTCATCGCCGGGATCGGCAGTTCAATCGAATTCGAAAACGTCCGACATGATATGTATCACTCGATCCATTGGATCTCGTACGAGGTGGGACGGTCGGGCACCATATCTCTCTGCCGGGAGCATGCGCTCTTCGCGGGACTCAGCTCGGGAGCGGCTTACGCAGTGGCGCGCTACCTCACGCAGCATGAGGATCCTCAGGAGCGTTGCGTTCTGATGACGTGCCCGGATACGGGACATCGCTATCTCAAGGGAGTCTACGACAACGCCGCGAAAGTTCGGGAGGTCTCCACCTACGAACCTCACCGCCTGGTCTCGCCCGGAGAACGACCGAGGCTTCCGTGGTCGTCGGTTCTTTGGGGAGGCAAAGTCAGTCCCGTGGAATGACCATCCCCATCGATTGGGGCATCGCGTCTCTGAACCCCATGCTGTAATACAGCGCGCGCCCTGGTTTGTCCGCCATCAAGGTGATGTACGGGTCAGCCGGGGCGTGCTGTCGAATTCTTCGGATCAAAGAAGAGATCACTTCCCGACCGATGCCCCTGCCCTGGTGGTTGGGCAGCGTCGCCATATCGGCGATGTGGAAGTACCATCCGCCGTCGCCCAGGACCCTGCCCATGGCCACAACCTCCTCCGATTCCACGTGCCTCACGTGCGCCCAGGCCCACGAACCGGTCAGTGCCGGAGCAGCCTGTTCCGGGGTCTTCGGAGACAGTCCCGCTTCCGCTCTCAAACGCACGTAGTCCTCGAGGTCAGGCGCATCCCCGATCAGACGGTAGTCCTCTCGCATCTCATTCCTCCTCGCCATTGGGTTGCCTCCGGACGTGTCCGGTCTTCTCGGCCAACCGGGCGTAATTGTCTCGGAGCCGGCCCATCCACCAGTCGCGTCGGTGTCCGGGGGCTCGGAATTCTTCGAGTCGTGCCGGGTCGGGGGCTACTCGTCGGACCGGCAGATAGCCGTCCTCGGGAATCAACGGCTCATTCGTCAGGTCACCGGCGAGCAGGGAAGCCGTTCCCAAACCACAAGCGTGCTCCAGCTCAGGAATCGAAGCCGCGAGCGCAAGACCCGCACTCATTCCGACCGACGTCTCCAGGGCCGAGCTGACAACAGCCGGAAGACCGGCGTCGCGGATGATGCCCAGTGCATTGCGCGGACCGCCCAGCGGCGCGGCCTTGACCACGATCAAATCCGCTGCCCCCTCTTCCGCGACCCTTAACGGGTCCGATTCTTTGCGCACGGATTCGTCCGCCGCGATCCGCACGCCAAGACCTTCGCGAGCAATCGCCTGGCGCAATCTCGCGAGGCCGTCGATCGTGGGCACGGGTTGTTCAATGTATGCAGGAGCGAATTCAGCGAGCGCTCGGAGGGCATCCAACGCGGATTCGTGGTTCCATCCGCCATTCGCATCCATCTTCAGAACGGCCCCAGGAACGGCTCGTTGGACCGCACGCACTCGGGCGACATCGTCGTCAAGTGACTGTCCTTGCTCGGCCACTTTGATTTTGACTTCACGCACTTGACCGCGAGACCGAGAGAGTACCTCGGGGACGCGTTCCGGCCCGATGGCGGGAACGGTTGCATTGACAGGTACCTTGTCCCGGCGCGCGGCGGGGAATGGTTCCCATGCGGACTCTATGGCGGATGCCAGCCAGCGGGAAGCCTCGGTCGGTCCGTACTCCAGAAAAGGACAGAATTCGCCCCAGCCTTCCGGCCCTTGGAAAAGCAGAGCTTCCCGGTGATCGACGCCGCGGAACCGCACGTTGAGCGGCACGGAAACTACCGTTGCGGTGTCTTCCAATTGTTCAAGGCTGGGCCAGTCTCGCTCGGTCATGTCTCCACTGTGCACCTTTTCCTCGCGCAAGACTATGCAATGACATGGCGCTCAGGAAACGTTCAGGGAAATTCCGACGAATGGGCAGGTGATACTGGCATCCTGAACTGAAATGGGGTGGATTGATGAGCAGAAAGGGGGCCCGAGCCGTATGAGTACCGAGCCAACGCGAGAATTGGGCAACGGCCCTGAACGCGATTGGCCGTCGACGCATCGGAGACCGTTTCAGCCGCCAACTTTCGGAATCGTCGTCAAACACCTGGTCGTGATCGCGGTCATGATCGCAGGTTTGTGCGCAACGATCTGGACTTTCCTCTACAGCTATTCGGGCCAGTGGATCGACCAAACCGCACTCTCGGAAGTCAGCAACAACTTCCGCCAGTACAGCAAAGGTTCCGACGATCTTCTCAATGCACTTCCAGTGATCTCCGGAGTGCTAGCGGTGATCGGCATCGTCCTGGTTCTCGTGCGCCGGCACAGATTCCTTCCGGCGTTGATCGGCCTCCTGATGGCGGTCGGCGCAAATGCCACGACGCAAGTTCTGAAATCTTTGATCCTGGACAAGCCCGATTTGGGGGTCCAGGAAGCGACCATGAATTCTCTGCCTTCGGGTCACACGACGTTCGCCGCCGCGGCCGGGGCCGCGCTTTTCCTTGCCGCACCCAAGAAGTGGCGGCCGTTCCTCTCGCTGATCATGTTCCTGTTCGGCACGCTCACCGGCGTTGCGACTGTCATCAATGAGTGGCACCGGCCAGCCGATGTGGTGGCCGCGCTCTTCGTGGTGGGCACGTGGACCGGACTCGGCCTGCTGGTTCTGCGATTCATCCCGGCCGAGGACCACGACACATCGAGTACACGCCACACGGGGATGCTCATCATCCCCCTGATGGTCATCTCCGGCCTCTTCCTGGCTTTTTGTGCGATGGCTACCTACATGATCGCCACCCAGCAGCACTTCACAGGAGCTGCCCTCTTGGGAAGCTTGTGTCTGATCTTTTCCGTGGGCTTGCTGACCACCGCGCTAAACGTTTGGCTCCTGCGCCGCAAGCAGCCCGCGGACGAACGTCCGTATACCAAGGTCTGGACCTACTAGAGGCATGTTCCTGCAGACAACATGACGAAAAAGCGGCGGGCGCTGTACCCGCCGCTTTTTTGTCATGGAAGATCAAACCTACTGGGCGTGCTCTCCCGTGGTGATGGGACCGGTAACTCCGGTGGGTGTGTCCTCCACGGACAGGTCCTCGCCCATCATTCCCTTTTCCTCCAGCCATGCCAGCCGGTCCAGGAGGATACGCGTGACCCCGGCATCGTACGGCAGCTTGTACATGGCCGCCGTAGTCGGGCCGGCATCCGGGTTGGAGGTCGAAGCCGCGATGCGATCGATCGCCTCACGCATGGTCTCCGACTGGCGCTGCACGAATGTTCGTTCGACCGGGGTGCCGTGCCCGGGAACGAATACGTGGTACCGGTCCAGTCCGGCAACGGTTGCCAGGGTTTGGACCCATACCTCGGGGAAAGAATCGTCGAATGCGGGGTCCGCGCCCTGTTCGACGATGTCGCCCGTGAAGAGGATTTCGTCCACCCCCGCCAGGACATCGTTGTCGGTGTGCCCCAAGCCCAGGTAGAACAGCGTCACGGCGCGGTCTCCGAGATCGACGCGCGTGAAAGAAGCACGACCGCCATCCCCTGGGAGTAAACGCGTCGGCGGGACGATATCCGTGTTGGGACCCTGGTGATGAGCCATCTCCGGCTCGAGAGTCTCTACATAACCGCGCTGACGGTCCGCGTAACGTTCCATTGCCCTTTCCGCATTCGGATGGGCCCAGAAATCGGTAGCTCCGTCCGCCGCGAAAACGGCATTTCCGAAGAAGTGGTCATAATGCGCGTGCGTGTTGACGACCACGAAGGGAAGGTCCGTGATTTTGCGGGCAGCACGGAAGATTTCTGCGCCTTGCCGCGGTCCGGCACCAGTATCGATGACCATGGCCTTGTCCGCGCCAAGGATCAATCCGGTGTTCAAACGGTAGTCATCCGTCATGATGACATAGATCCCGTCGGCAATTTCCTGTGTTCGAGCCATATACACACGGTACTTGATCCGAAGTGATTCGCGGGGCATCCCGGCGGGGAAACTCGTCAGCCCAACGCGATCGCCCACTTGCTCCTTCTCGTTACTATGGGAGCATGTTCACCCCATCCGACCAGCACATTTCCGCCCAAGGAGCGGGGCGTTACGCACCGTCGCCTTCCGGAGATTTGCATCTCGGCAATCTCCGGACCGCCCTTTACGCGTGGCTCTTTGCGCGGTCAACCGGTCGCCGCTTCGTCCTGCGCGTCGAAGACCTGGATCGCGTGCAAGAAGGCTCCGCGCGGCGCCAGTTGGACGATCTCGCGTCCCTCGGCATCGATTGGGATGATGAGCCGCTCGTGCAGTCGAAGCGCACCCATGCCTATGACGTGGCTGTAAGTGAACTTCGTGCCAGGGGTTTGGTCTACGAATGCTTCTGTACTCGTCGGGAGATCCAGGAAGCGGCCTCGGCGCCCCACGGGGCTCCGGGCGCCTACCCCGGAACCTGTAGGCAACTGACGGACGAGCAACGAGCCGAAAAAGCCCTGTTCCGGCCCGCAGCCTTGCGCCTCCGAGCCGAGGCCAGCGACTGGACGGTATGCGACCTCTTCGCCGGTCGGTACACGGACACCGTCGACGACATGGTGCTTGTTCGCAACGACGGGCGGGCGGCATACAATCTCGCGGTGGTGGTCGATGATGCGCATCAGGGAATCGACCAGGTCGTCAGAGGGGACGACCTTCTTTCATCGACGCCTCGGCAGTCCTATCTTGCTCATTTGCTGGGCCTCGACGAGATCGTATACGCACATGTTCCGCTCGCCCTCAACCGCGACGGCAAGCGACTGGCCAAACGCGACGGCGCCGTCACGATGGCCAGACTTCGGGATGCGGGTCTTTCCTCCGCCGATATCGCGCGGATGATCGCCCAGTCAATGCCGCTCCGACCCGTACGCGGCTCCACCGGTCCACACCTGCCGGAAACCGCGCAGCAGATGCTCGAGGTCTTCTCGCCGGATGCGATATCCCATGATCCCTGGACTGTCCTCGATCCCTTGATGGAGTCTTCCTGTGCCGCTTGTTGACCGCATCTCACCCCGTCACAAAGGCACCACGGCGTTGCTCGCGGTGCTCGTGGGTTCAACCGGCATCCAGATCACAGCCGCTGTCGCTTCGACACTCTTCGAAAAATTCAACCCCGTTTCGGTCTCGGGTCTGCGCATGACGACGGCCGCGGTCGTTCTCCTGCTGATCGCGCGACCACGCTTCTGGCGGTTCACCCGGAAAGACTGGCTCTCGGTCCTGGCCTACGGGGTCGTCTCATCCTTGATGAATGTTTTCTTCTACCTCGCGGTCGATCGCATTCCGCTGGGCGTCGCCGTCACCATCGAATACCTGGGCGCATTTACCGTGGCCATGATGGGTGTCCGCAAGATCAAGGACGGCTTATTCGCGCTCGGAGCCCTCGCCGGTGTGGTTCTCATCGCAGGTCCGACTTTCGGCAACACCGATTTGCTGGGCTACGTCTTCGCCTTCATGGCCGCCGCGTCCATGACCGGATACACACTCCTGTCGGGAAAGATCGGCAACGGTACCGAGGCGACCTCCGGGATCCGCGGGCTGTCGGTGTCCATCGCTATCGGAGCGATCCTATGGTCGCCCGCCACCGCGCTCGCGGTGCCGAGAATGAATCTGGGGGATTGGGGCATCGCAATATTCATCGGTGCCGTGGGGCTTGCATTGGCTTTCTCGTGCGATGCCTTCGCAGCGACGCTCACCAATCCTGCCGTTGTGGGCGTATTCTTCTCCCTGGACCCGGTGGTTTCCTCGCTGGTCGGTCTTGTGCTGCTCGGTGAGCTACTGGCCGTTCCGGCCTACGTGGGTATCGCGCTGATCGTCGTTTCGGGCGCCGCCGTGACCTGGCGCGCCAACCGCTCCGCGGCGATGATCACGACGCATACCGAAGCCCTCCAGGTCCTGCATACCTCTCAAATGCCCAAGGCTCCCCGGAAATAACACCGACGCCCGTACCGAAATACCGTGCGCTCATCTATCTCATATTTAATATAATCCCTGTGATCTGGCATACTAAACGATTCAAAGTCTGCCCCGAATACCTTGGGGGCGGATTGCGACACTCATCAATCCAGACGCACCGGAGATTTTTTGATGTCAGATCAGACATTTCAGTACATAGCCCTGGGGATATATTTTCTGGGGATGATCGTGATCGGCCTCTGGGCCAGCACCAAGAACACCGACAACGAAGACTACATGCTCGGCGGTCGCTCTCTCAGGCCAGGGGTCGCCGCCTTGTCCGCCGGTGCGTCCGACATGTCCGGCTGGCTCGTGATGGGCCTTCCCGGGGCGATCTACGTCTCCGGCCTTCTGGACGCATGGATCGCTATTGGCCTGACCATCGGAGCATGGGTCAATTGGAAGCTCGTCGCCCCACGTCTGCGCGCTTATTCGGAGGTCGCAGGCAATGCGATAACCATTCCTTCCTTTTTCGACAATCGCCTCAAAGCCGACGGTCTTTCAAGCCGCGTGCTGCGCGTAACGTGCGGAATCATCATTCTTGTATTCTTCATTTTCTATGTCTCGTCGGGCATGGTAGCCGGGGGCAAGTTTTACCAGACCACGTTCGGTGGAAACTATCTGCTGGGCATGATCGTCATTGCCGCGATCACGGTGCTTTACACGTTCTTCGGCGGATTCCTTGGGGCTACCTTCACGGACGTGGCACAAGGTCTGCTGATGCTGATCGCGCTCATCATGGTCCCGGTCGTCGCCGTCATTCAGTTCGGCGGCCCATCGCATGTTCTCCATGCCGTCTCGGAGGCGAATCCGAACGCTCTGTCGCTCGTCAGTGGCGCTACAGTCATCGGCGTCATCTCCTCTTTGGCCTGGGGCCTCGGATACTTCGGCCAACCCCACATCGTGATCCGTTTCATGGCCCTCCGGGCCCCCAAGGACGCACCGACCGCCCGACGTATCGGAATTTCGTGGATGGTCCTCTCCGTATTGGGCACCATCGCCACGGCCCTGACAGGTATCGCGTATTTCTCGACGCACCCTGAGGCAAGCCTCACGGACACCAAATCCGCCGAAACCGTATTCTTGGATCTGTCCCAAATCCTGTTCCATCCTCTGGCGGCAGGCTTCGTCCTTGCGGCCGTGCTCGCCGCGATCATGTCCACGGTTTCGTCCCAACTCGTGGTTTCGTCGTCGGCCGCGGTCGAAGACCTGGCCATGTTGATCATCAAGCGCAAGCCTTCCCCCAAGGTCCAACTGTGGATGTCCCGGGGCGCTGTCCTGACGGTTTCGGTCATCGCGGCCCTGATCGCTCTCGACTCGGATTCCGCGGTGCTCGAGCTCGTGGCCTTCGCCTGGGCCGGCTTCGGTGCGGCCTTCGGACCGCTGATGCTGATGTCCCTGTTCTGGAAAAAGCTCACCGCAACTGGCGGACTGTGCTCGATGATTGTCGGCGCCGTGGTGACGATCGTGTGGCGGTACGTGTTCCAGGACCCCGAGTCCACGGGCATCCTCGCACTGTACGAAATCGTCCCCGGCTTCTTGGCCGCGCTCGTGGTCGGCATCGTGGTGTCCTTGACGACCCACAAGCAGTCGGAACGCGTCGAGCGAGAGTTCGAGGAGGCCAAGGAACTGGCCTCGGCCCGCTGACCTGCACCGCCCCCGATGTCCTGCCCGCGTGGTCCTCCCCGCGGGCAGGACGCGTAGAACACGGTTAGAATCGCAAAGATGACTACGCGCGAGAACTTCCCAGTGCCCCAGTCCGTTTCCGACACCTTCGATCCTCACCGGTGGCGTGAGGTCGAAGGCTTCGACGACTTCCAGGACATCACGTATCACCGGCAGGTCGAGCGGGACGCGTCGGGCCAGGTGGTTCGGGACCTCCCTTGCGTCCGCATCGCCTTCGACCGGCCCGAAGTTCGCAATGCTTTCCGCCCCGGGACCGTGGACGAGTTGTACCGGGCCCTGGACCATGCACGCATGACCAGTGACGTGGGAACTGTATTGCTGACCGGCAACGGCCCTTCGCCCAAGGATGGCGGCTGGGCCTTCTGTTCGGGCGGTGACCAACGCATCCGGGGACGCGACGGGTACCGTTACGCCGAGGGCGACACTGCAGATTCCATCGACCCGGCGAGAGCGGGCCGCCTCCACATCCTGGAGGTTCAGCGGCTGATTCGCACCATGCCCAAAGTCGTCGTTGCAGTGGTCTCGGGCTGGGCGGCCGGGGGCGGGCACTCTCTCCACGTGGTATGTGATCTGACCATCGCTTCTCGAGAATTCGGCAAGTTCAAACAGACCGATGCAACAGTCGGCTCTTTCGACGCCGGTTACGGTTCGGCCCTTCTGGCACGTCAGGTCGGTCAGAAGGCCGCGCGCGAAATTTTCTTCCTGGCCAGGGAATACGATGCCCAGCGCATGTACGAGATGGGCGCGGTCAATGAGGTCGTTGCACATGCCGACTTGGAAGAGACCGCTCTTCGATACGCCGCGGACATTGCGAGCCAATCCCCGCAAGCGATACGTATGCTGAAGTTCGCGTTCAATCTGCCCGACGACGGAATGGTCGGCCAGCAGGTCTTCGCGGGTGAGGCTACCCGCATGGGGTATATGACGGACGAGGCGGTGGAAGGGCGAGACGCCTTCTTGGGCAAGCGTGATCCCGATTGGTCCTCCTTCCCGTACTACTTCTAGTCACGGGGTGCACCGGAGCGCAGGGCTAGGCTGGAGGAGTCATGGATTTTTCTTCGCTCTCCCCTGCGCCCCCACCCTCAGCGGTTTCCGATGCCGCTCTTCACCTCGCCGGACCCGGATCCATCGGGCCGGAAGAGTTGTACCGAGGTCTCGGTGCGATCATCACCCGAGAGACCAGAGTCGGGGAAGAGGTCGCCGCGCTGGTCGTCGGGACCTCGGGCTCCACGGGACGCCCCAAAAAGACGGTGCTGAGCGCCCGGGCCCTGCGTTCCTCCGGACTTGCGACCGAGGTGGCCACGGGAACCGATGGCGGTGCCCATTGGTTGCTCGCGCTTCCGGTTCACTACGTGGCCGGGGCGCAGGTCGTGGCTCGTTCGATCTTGGCGGGTACACGACCTGTAACGACGGAATCCATTGTTTCCGGAAGCCATTTCACCGCACGGGACTTCCTCGACGCGGTCGACCGTCTCGGTGCGGGCAACCGAATGACCTCATTGGTGCCCACCCAAGTTCATGCTTTGCTCGAAGAGGTCGAATCCGGTGCAGTCCCGGAAACGGACATGCTCGAAGCGCTGCGCAGTTTCGATGCGATCCTGCTGGGAGGGGCCCCCGCGTCGTCCATGCTCTTGAGCCGTTGCGACGAACTACGGATTCCCCTCGTGCTGACCTACGGAAGCGCGGAGACAGCCGGCGGATGCGTCTACGATTCCCACCCGCTGCCCGGAACCCGTATTGCCATCGAGCCCTCCGCAGATGAGAGCGGTGCCGGACGAATCTGGCTGGGTGGACCAACCTTGGCCTCTGGGTACCTGGAGGACAGCGAGCGTACGGCCGAGTCATTCCGACGCGATCCAGAGGGGGTCTGGTGGTACCGGACCGACGATCTCGGAAGGTATACCCCGGAGTCCGGCCTGCGCGTCATGGGTCGAGCGGACGACGTTGTGATGACCGGCGGTATCAAAGTCTCCGCTCGTGCAGTCGCGCGTGTCCTCGAAGAGGATCCCACGGTACGCGAAGCAATAGTCGTCGGGGTGGAAAGCCCCCAATGGGGCCAGGAGATTCGTGCCGCTGTTTCCCGCAGGCCGGAGCGTGACCCCGACGCCAAAGCTCTGACCGAACTCGTACGCCAACGATTGGGGCCTGCGGCGGCGCCCAAGGAAATCGTCGTATTGGACCAGTTGCCGCAGGCCAGTACCGGAAAGCCTGACCAAGCCGCGGTCCGGCGGCTGCTGGAGGGCTCCTCCGTCCAGTAACGATTCTCGCTCGACTGGCGCGTTCCCGCCTCAGTGAGACAATGAATTGTCATTCCATGCATCTCGCCTGGCGCTCGTGTGCCCGGCTCGTCCGAGAGGAACCATCGTGGCAACCATTGCACAATGGGTCGAAGGCGCTCGTCTGCGCACACTTCCCCTTGCCGTCGCCCCCGTAATCGCGGGGACCGCAGCCGCGATCGAACTGAGAGAATTCCGCCCGGTCTGTGCCGTCTTGGCGTTGCTCGTGGCCTTCTTCCTGCAGGTCGGCGTCAACTATGCCAATGATTATTCGGACGGCATCAAGGGCACCGACGATTCACGGGTCGGGCCCATGCGCCTGACCGGTTCAGGCGCGGCCCCCGCCAACCACGTCAAATTCGCGGCCTTCGGATGTTTCGCCGCAGCCATGGTTTCTGGGCTGGCCCTCGTCGTGATCACGGGTCAATGGTGGTTTCTGCTCATCGGCCTCTCGGCAGTCTTTGCCGCGTGGGGGTATACCGGAGGAAAACACCCGTACGGATATATGGGGTTGGGCGATGTTTTCGTCTTCCTGTATTTCGGGCTCGTCGCGACGATGGGAACAACCTTCGCGCAGGCTTCGCAACTGTCGATAACGGCCGTGGTCGCCTCGGTTTCCATGGGTCTCATAGCGTGCGGTTTGCTGATGGCAAACAATATTCGGGATATTCCCACGGACACCGAGGCAGGAAAACACACCCTTGCAGTCCGACTGGGCGATTCACGGGCACGGCTGGCCTACGCGATCGAACTCGCTTTGGCTTTTGCTCTGATGCTCTTCACCGTCCCTGAGAACCCGTGGAACCTCTTGGTTCTGCTGGCCATACCCCTGGCCTTGCCCGCCACGCGAACCGTTCTGTCCGCGACGGACATGAGAAAACTGATCCCTGTCCTCAAGCAGACTGGCTTGCTCAGCGTGCTTTTCGCGCTTCTGCTCCTGGTCGCTTCAATCATCGGAGCCTGACTCATTGACCAATACTCCCGAGAATTCTTCTTCGGAACCAAGTGACGGCGCCGACCAGCCCGGATCCGGGGCCACGGCGAGAATGCCGGGTGCTCACCGGGTCACGGCCGCGTGGTGCATCGTCGTCCTGCTGATCGCATCGTGCTTGAGGCCCGCGCTGACCACGGTAGGGCCGGTTCTGACGCAGATCGGCGACGACACAGGCTTGGGCTCGGGCGGTTTGGGTCTCATCGGTGCGCTTCCGCTCTTGGCCTTCGCGGTTCTGTCCCCCATCATCTCGATCCCGGCGCAAAGGGTCGGCATTGAGAGGGTCGTTCTTGTTGCCCTCGTGGTTCTGAGCTTGGGGATTCTTCTGCGGTCAACGCCCGGTATCGCGTGGCTCTGGGTCGGAACCCTGCTGGTGGGCGTCGGCATCGCCATAGGCAATGTGCTGGTGCCCGTCATCGTCAAGCGCGATTTTGCGAAGCACGTGTCTCTGATGACGGGGCTGTACACGGCGGTTCTGTCGGTGGGCGCTGCTACGGCCTCGGGAATCACCGCTCCCCTGTCACACAGCCTTCCCGGTTCGTGGCGCTCGGCCTTGGCCCTCTGGGCTATCATTCCGGCAATCTGTGCGGCATGGTGGTTCTACCTGACGCGCAAGGCTCGCAGGAGCGAATACGAGCGCTCTGGTTCACTGGCGAAGGCGATCACGGGCTCGATTCCCGCGGTCCCTTCCGCAGTCGAGCCCAACGCTTCGAGAAAGGTATCGCTCTGGAAGTCTCCCATCGCGTGGCAGGTCACGATGTTCATGGGATTCCAGTCGCTCATCTTCTACACCGCGGCGAATTGGCTCCCGACGGTCGAATCGACGATCGGCATCGGCCCGGCCACCGCGGGGTTCCACCTCTTCTTGCTGCAGCTCCTCGGAATCCTGGGCAATTTGAGCGTGAGCTTCCTGGCCGAACGCGGCGCGTCCCAGAGCTGGCTCGCAATGGTTCTCGCGGGATTCCTCATCGTTGCCCTGGCGGGAGCACTCGTTGCTCCTCAAGCGGCAGCCTTGTGGGCCAGCTTCATCGGCATCGGCTGCGGCGGCAGCTTCTCACTGTCCCTCGCCATGATCGGTCTCCGGACCAGCAGCTACGCCCAGACCATGAAACTCTCCGGAATGGCCCAGTGCTTGGGATATCTGATGGCCGCTCTCGGCCCGTTGCTTGCAGGTTGGTTCGCCGAAGCCTTGGGCGGGTGGGAGCTCGTTCTCGTGATCCTATTGGTTCTTATGGTCGTTCATTTCATCGCGGGTGCATTGGCCGGGC